>NZ_CP033068.1:1850708-2467611 GCF_003668995.1 Flavobacterium sp. 140616W15 | reverse complement strand
ACAATCTTTTTGTGCAAATAAATTAAATGTTAGTAAGAAAAAAGTTAAAGTAATTAGTTGTTTCATTGTTATTGTGTTTTTTTACAAATTAAAACTATTTTATTGTCATTTCTATCAGTTGTAAAAAAACAATACAAATTTCCTCCATCTTTTATTTTCCATTTTTTTCGGATGGTTTCTACGCTATCAGGAAAATTACGGGTAGTGATATTAGCCTGTTGATTGGAAAGGTGGAGTTTCATTTCATTTTTGGTGTACGAAATAGCTTCTTGAATTTCAAAAGTTCTTCCAGGAAATGCAATTAACTCGTCTGAAGTGTATAAATGAGAGTGTTTATGTAGTTTGTCTATTTTATAAAATGAGCTGACTTCGTCAAATCCACCTGATTTCATGATAGCACTATTTGGTTCGTATAAGTATTTTTGAGGTAAAGCATAGCTAACAAATTCCAGATCTGTGTTTAATGTGAAATCAAAAGACTCCGTTTTGTCTTTTAAGATGTTAGCAGTACAAAGGGTTATATTTCCTAAATAGTCTTTGTGAATTTCCCAAAGTAATTCTTTAACTTCATTTTCTACAGCTATTATATGAATGTTTTTTACATTTTTTAGTTCAGAAAGTCCCGCAGTTATATCTAATAAAGGGGCCGTTTTTATTAAAATACAATTTGAGCTTTCAAAATAAAAATCTAATAAATCAGGAACATTCGGTAAGCAGTCCTTTAGCATGAATACTTTACCTTTAGCATCGTTTCGTCTAGAGGGATCAATATAAATCCAGTCCCATTTTTTATTTAGTTTTCTCAACACCTCAAAACTATCTTCAGGATAACACGTACAATTGTCAATCTTCAACTGTTTGAAATTATGTTGCACGATTGCTGATAAAGCTGGGTTTATCTCGCAATGAACTATGTTTTTTATTTTTTTGGAAAAATAATAATCATCAACACCAAAACCTCCTGTTAAGTCGATTAAACTATCACCAGATACTAAATTGGCCTTATATTGTGCTGTTTTCTCAGAAGAAGTTTGCTCTACAGAAATTTTACTTGGATAAAGTATATTTTCGGTAGCAAACCAAGTTGGTAATTTATCTTTCGCTTTAGTTTTAGCCTCAATCTGATTTAAAATAGCAAGCCATTCAATCTCTGGAAAAGGATTTTTTTGAAGTGCTAATTTAGAAATAGATTCATTTACTTTTTTATTTATAAAATCCTGAACAGAAGGATGTAAAAGTGCTAAATTCAAGGTTATATTTTTTCAGTTAGTACAATAACAATTTTATTGTTAGGAAAAAATTCTTTGGCTATCACTTTAAGACAAGTATAAAAAGGGATCGCAATAATCATTCCTACGATTCCAAAAGTTATTCCGCTAATTAAGGTGATCAAAAATATTTCCAGCGGGTGCGAATTTACGCTTTTTGATGAAATAATTGGTTGACTAATGTTATTGTCTATTGCTTGAACCAATAAGAACCCAATTACAATATATATTGTTTTTGGTAAAATCTCTGTTTGAAAATCTCCACCAATTAAACTCAACATAGTTAATATTGCTGCTAAAATAGTTCCTATTATCGGGCCCACATAAGGAATGATATTTAGCACTGCACATAAAAAAGCAATTACAAATGCATTTTCACTTCCAAAAATTACAAGTACAATAAAATATAGAATAAATACGACTGTTAATTGTAGTAACAAGCCTATGAAATAACGTGTTAGTAAATGGTTTATCTTGGTAATTGAATTAATGATTTTATCTTCATTATTATCAGGAAGTATTCTTTTTGCGTTTTCTTTAAAAATGTTTTGGTCTTTAATAAAGAAGAATGTAATAAAGAATACAGATACTAATCCCATACCAAAACCAGCAAGCATATTTAGGATAGAATTTATGAAGGACGTAAAATAACTAAAGTCTAGTTTAGAAGTTAGTTCTGGGTTTTTTAATAGAGATTGAAAATCAAGATGTTGTAAGTTGAAATAATTTTCAAAATCACGTTCAATTAATATAAGTTGTTCTTGTAGGCTTTTAGTGTCAAGAAGAGATAAATTATTAGCCTGTGATATAATTAAGGGAACAAACAATAGTATGAATCCAATCATTAATAAGATAAAGAAAACAACAGTTGTTATAGCAGCAAATGAACTACTGAATTTTAATTTCTCTTTTAAGAATTTTACAAACGGGTTTGCAATTAAACACAATATTAATGAAACACATAAGTACACAATGACAGTTTGTATTTGATATAAAAAATACAAAATAAGCGATACTCCCAAAATAGTTGCAATAGCTCTTAAAATCCCGTTTGAAATTACTTTAGATGTAATCATAGTTTATCTTTCTTTAGAGCATAAATATAGAAAAAATGAGGGAAAGATTACATTTATAAACTAAAAAAAGCGAGATAATTAAATCTCGCTTTTAATAATTATTAACATGTTAAGTTATAGGGTTTTATTTTTAGATGCCGAAAGAAGCTCTAGGTCCACCAGTTAAGAATATGGTAGCCATTTTAGTTTTTTGATCTACAGTAAACATATACATTCCAGCATCGTCAGTATAATCCATGTAGTTCATAGTCATTTCTACAGGAGTTCCTGTACATGTGCTATAGTGAGGATATGCAGGTACTCCATAATTAGCTGCGTTATGCACTGGTGTATCCATTACTCCATCAGTTCCACAATTAGCATCTCCCCAAATGTGACGTAAGCTCATCCAGTGACCCACTTCGTGAGTTCCAGTTCTTCCTAAATTATAAGGAGCGGCAGCAGATCCTGATAATCCGAAATATTTAGAATCGATTACAACTCCATCTGTAGCAGTAGATCCGCCAGGAAATTGAGCATAACCTAATATTCCACCACCAATTTTACAAGCCCATAAGTTAAGCTTTGTAGTTGGAGATGTTGGGTTAAGACCGCCGGAAGCAGATTTTTTCATGGCATCATTAGTTCCCCATGAAGTTTTTGTTGTTGATTTTCTGATGATTTGATCTAAAACAAAACTAATACCAACATTAGCTTTTACATTAGCAAATAATGCAGGAACGCTCCCATAATCAGAGTTAGCGGCATTGAAATCATTATTTAAGACATCAATTTGTGTTTGGATTTGTGCATCAGAAATATTTTCTGCAGCAGTTCTGTATAGCACATTTACTACAACAGGAATTTGAATTTTTCCATTTACCAATTTACCACTTAGCATTTTACTTTGCGTAAATGCTTCAATTTCATTCATTCGAATAGCCAAAGTAGGGTCGGCTTTTAATTGAGCTTCTAGTACATTTTGAGTTGCACAAGTACGTAAAGTAACTGCTGAAGCTTCTGGAGTTGTAGATTCAGCTTGGTCGTTGTTTTGACACGAGAATAGCAGTAGTACTGCAAATGTGGATAAAGCAATTTTTTTCATAATAGTTTGGGGTTTTGTTATAAAATTTTAGCTTAGTTAATAATTAACACAATTTTATAACAAATATTTTAACAGGCAAAATTTTATTATTATTTTGTTTGTCAGAATTTTGCAATCCCTTGTATGGCGTAGTTCTTACAAAAAAATAACATTGTAAATTATAAGGAAAATTCTTGCTTTGTTGTCTTTAGTGAGAGTTATAATGTTAATTTTTGTGTTATTTGTGAAGTTTTTTTTAGAAAATCAGTTTAGAGAATTTATAAAGCATTTTAATGTCTAATTGGAGGAAATTTTTTTTAGGTGAAAACAACCATGAAATTCCATCTCCTTCCTGTTTAACATGCCATATTATCATCCCTAATGCTTCTTCATTTAGAGTAAATCCAGACGAAAGCATAAAAGGAGGTACCCAAATGAGTTGTATTTCACCATCTCCATTCCAACCAGCATTTTTGAATAATTTTTTTGCTACTTGTATGTATGAACCTGAATCTGGCAAAAAGTCTTGAGGTTTGAATGTGAAGTTTAAATTATCAATCCATTCATGAGTATATAAATTGAAAGATCTCAATTCATCAGGTTAATATTTAATTACGTCTTCTTTTTTTATCGAAAATGCCATTGCTCTTAAGAAGTTTAACTTTACAAAGAAGTTAATTCATATAAAGCTATACTGGCAGCTTGAACAACATTCATGCTACTGTTTTTTCCAAACATATTAATATGAACAATTTGGTTTGAAATTTTTAAAAGATCAGTCGAAATTCCATCAATTTCACTTCCAATTAAAAGAGCTATTTTTTGATTTTGAGGTATTTTTACTTCGTTTAAGGGTTTGCTATTGCTTGCAATTTCTAAAGCAATAATTTCAAAATTATTTTGAAGTAAATGATCGATAAGCTCATTAGTATCTTCAATTACAATGTGAGGAACATGAAGATGAGTGCTTCTTGAAGTTTTATTGATTTTTCTTGGATTTAGAGGAATATCTTTTCCTAAAAAAATAATGTTTTCAACTCCAAAAGCTTCACTTATTCTAAAAGAGAGCCAATGTTTTGCTGAAAATAAATATGATCGCAAACTAAAGTTATTGGAAAATTTTTTCTTTCGAATTGTATTTCTTCGTGTGTTAATTGCACTTGATTTATTTTAATTGGTAAAGATATAATTGATAATGTTTGCACCCATTTTTAATGCTTTTTGGCGTACTTCGAGTGGGTCGTTATGTACTTCTGCATCTTCCCAGCCATCACCAAGATCACATTGGAAGGTATAAAGCAATACAAGTTTGTTTTCGATGAAAACACCAAATGCCTGAGGTCTTTTTCCGTCGTGCTCATGAATTTTTGGTAAGCCCGCAGGGAAAAGAAATGGCTTCTGAAACATAGCATGATTGGCTGGAAGTTCAATCAAATCATTATTTGGAAATATTTTTTTAATTTCTTTTCGAATGTACTGATCCATTCCATAGTTGTCATCAATATGAAGAAATCCTCCGCCATATAAATAATTGCGAAGATTTGTGACATCGGCATCGCTAAAAACAACATTTCCGTGACCAGTCATATGAACAAAAGGGTAGGATAGTAAATCTGGATTACTCGGCTCTACAGTTCCTGGTTTTGCTTTAATTCGGGTATTAATATTTGCATTACAAAACTTTATCAAATTAGGTAATGAAGTAGGATTTGCATACCAATCACCACCACCACTATATTTTAGTAATGCAATTTCTTGTGAAAAAGAAGAGATGGAGATAAATAAAAAAAGCAAAAAAAGTTTCTTCATAATGACAAAGTCAAAAATTAGTATTTTTTATATTTAAATGGTTTCATTAAAAAAAGCAACACTATGGCAAGCAACTAGTGCTGCAGTTTCAGTGCGTAATCTTGTATTACCTAATGAAACAGGCTGAAAGTTGTTTTCGAGTGCTAAAGCGATTTCTTTTTCTGAAAAATCTCCTTCAGGACCAATAAGTAATGTGATATTCTCATTTGGTTTTAAAATTGATTTTAGTGATTTTTTATCGGTTTCTTCACAATGTGCAATTAACTGCAGTCCTTCATTTTTACGTTTTATAAATTCTTTAAACGAAATAGCTTCATTAAGTTTAGGAAGATACAATTCATTGGATTGTTTCATTGCAGATAAAATAATTTTTTCAAAACGGTCGATATTAATTACTTTACGCTCAGATCTATCGCAAATTATTGGAGTGATTTCATGAATTCCTATTTCAGTAGCTTTTTCCAGAAACCATTCGTATCGATCATTCATTTTGGTTGGAGCAACCGCAAGATGCAGACGATATTTAGGTTCAGAAGCTTTTTCAAACGAAATTATTTTTACAGTACATTTATTATCAGAAGCCAAAGTAATTTCGGTTTCAAATAAATAGCCCAATCCATTTGTTACATGTAATATATCAGAATCTTTTTTTCGTAATACTTTTATAATGTGTTTACTTTCTTCTTTGTCAAAAGAAAATTCTTGAGTTGTTTCGTTAATATTTGGATTGTAGAATAATTGCATAGTTTAAAATTGTATTCGTGCTTTAGAAACAACAGCGGCTGTTTCAAATTGTTTTGATAAATATTTTTGATAACCTACAATTCCAATCATTGCAGCATTATCGGTAGTGTATTCAAATTTAGGGATGTAAGTTTTCCAACCGTATTTTTTTTCGCTTTCTTTCAGTCTGTTTCTTATGCCAGAATTAGCCGAGACACCACCACCAATTGCTATTTGAGTAATCCCAGTTTCTTTAACAGCCAATTTTAATTTGTCCATTAAAATTTCGATAATCGTATATTGAATAGAAGCGCAAATATCGTTTAGGTTTTCCTCTATGAAATTTGGGTTTTCTAATTTTTTCTTTTGGATAAAATATAAAATAGCTGTTTTTAAACCAGAGAAGCTAAAGTCAAGTCCAGGGACTTTTGGTTTAGTAAACGGAAATGCTTTTGGATTGCCTAATTGAGCGTATTTATCAATAAGTGGTCCTCCAGGATAGGGAAGACCTAATATTTTAGCACTTTTATCAAATGCTTCACCAACGGCATCATCAGTTGTTTCCCCGATAATTTGCATGTCAAAAAGCCATCTACTTTAATAACCTGAGTATGGCCACCACTTATTGTCAATGCTAAGAAAGGAAAAGTTGGTTTGTCGTAACCTTCTTCATCAATAAAATGAGCCAAAATATGGGCATGCATATGGTTAACAGCCACTAAGGGAATGTTTAAAGCGAGTGCTAATGATTTACTAAATGAACTTCCAACTAGGAGTGAACCCATGAGTCCAGGACCCTGTGTAAATGCTATGGCAGATAATTGATCTTTTTTTATATTTGCTTTACGAAGTGCAGCATCAATAACAGGTACAATGTTTTGTTGGTGTGCTCTGGACGCAAGTTCAGGAACTACACCTCCATATTGTGTATGAATCAGCTGGTTGGCAACAACATTTGATAGTACTTTGTCGTTAAGTAAGACAGCTGCTGCTGTATCATCGCAAGAACTTTCGATAGCAAGAATAAAAACCTCAGGATTTTGCATGTAAAGGCACGAATTTTGAATTATATTTGACGAATCAAATTTTGATTTTTTTTTATTTAAATGTAGAAGCCAAAATTAAAGAATTTTTATCAAAGGAACCTTCCTTTGTTTGCTCTAAATTAAATTTAAAGAAAAACTAAAAAATACAATCGGTATCAGAAAAATTAAAAAAATAGTATCTCGTTCCCTAATCGGACTAATTCTACTTTTGTTAGTATTGGGTATCGCATTGTCTTTGCCTGTGGTTCAGACCAAAATTGCAAATTATATTACAGACACATTAAACTCAGATTTTGGTACACATATATCTGTTGATAAAGTTTCTGTAAGTGTTTTTGGTGGAGTAAAACTCAGGAAAGTTTTAATAATGGATCACCATAAAGATACTTTAATCTATTCTGATTTAATTAAAACAAATATTTTAGGAGTTAAAAGAGTTCTTGATGGCGATTTAATTTTCGGCGAAATTCGTTTGACCGGTTTGCTATTTAATTTGAAAACCTATAAAAACGAAAAGAAAACCAACCTTGATGTCTTCATTCATTCGTTTGAAACGGGAAAACCAACACCTCCTAACGCAAAAAAATTCTTGCTTACCGCAAAAGATGCCTACATTACTAATGGGCATTTTATTTTAACAGATGAAAATCGTCTAGTTCCAAAAGATGTCGATTTTACAAAGTTAAATGCACATATAAGTGATTTTAAACTTCATGGACCTGATGTGAGTACAAGGATTCATAAACTATCATTTTTAGATCATAGAGGCTTGTATGTTGCTAATTTAACATCACGATTTAGTTATACTAAGAAACAAATGAAGCTTGAAAAGCTTTCTATTTTAACTAAATATTCTAAAATATATGGTGCAGCTACACTAAACTATCGCATAGAGGATTTTGCTAAATTTACTGATAAAGTTCAATTTGATGTTGCCTTAGATTCAGCTAATATAGGTTCAAATGACATTCGTTATTTTTATAAAGAGTTAGGTAAAGATCAGTATTTCCGTGTCAAATCAAAAATAGATGGAACTTTAAATGATTTGAATCTGAAACGACTTACATTATCGGATCTGCATAAATCTAATATTGTTGGAAACATTAATTTTAAAAACCTTTTTGGAAAAAATGACCAAGAGTTTCTAATGAACGGAAAATTCGACAGACTCTCTTCTAGTTATGATAATCTGGTTGTTTTATTACCAAATGTATTAGGGAAAAAATTACCTAAAGAGTTGCAACGAATTGGTAAATTTACAATTGATGGTAAAGCAAAAGTATCTAAAACAGCATTAGATGTTGATTTTTATATGACAACCGATTTAGGAAACGGTCTTGTTGATCTAAATATGAATGAAATCAACTTTATTGATAAAGCGTCATATGCAGGAAATATTGTTTTAGAAAATTTTAATGTAGGCGCTTTACTTGGTAGAAAAGATATAGGAAAAACAACACTTAATATTGATGTTGATGGAAAAGGATTTACCGATAAGCACTTAAATACTGTAATTAAAGGAGATGTTCAGAAGTTTAATTATAATAATTATACATATAGTAATATTGTATTAAATGGTAATTTTAAATTACCACATTATAAAGGGAAACTTTCTGTAAATGATCCAAACTTGAATATGACTTTTGATGGTTTGGTTGATTTAAGCAGAAGAGATAGTAAATATGATTTTCATATTAATGTTGAAAATGCTGATTTACATAAGCTGAAATTTGTCAAAGATTCTGTATCCGTTTTTAAAGGAGATGTTGTGGTTCAGGTTGCTGGAAATACAATCGAAAATCTTCAAGGAAACATTAGTATTAACGATGCGGTTTATCAAAATCCAAAATCGACTTATATTTTTGATCAAGTCAATATTAGTTCAAATTTTGATGCCGATAAAATACGCACGATTACTATAAATTCGACTGATGTTGTTAATGGCCAAATTGTAGGTAAATTTAAATTTAATCAATTAGAAAGTTTAGTAACAAACTCTGTGGGTAGTTTATATGCTAATTATAAACCATTGAAGGTGAGTAAAGGGCAGTTTTTACGCTTTGATTTTATTGTTTATAATAAAATAATCGAAATATTCTATCCAAATATAGAACTTGCTACTAATACGATTGTTAGAGGTAAAATTGATGCCGATAAGCAAGAGTTTAAGCTTAAGTTTAATTCACCTCAGATAAAAGCGAAACAGAATACTTTTGATAACATAAGAGTTTCAGTTGATAATAAAAATCCTTTATATAATGCCTATGTAGAACTTGATAGTATTAAAACTAAGTACTATAAAGTGCGTGATTTTAGTTTGATTAATGTCACTATGAACGATACTTTGTTTGTAAGATCAGAGTTTAAAGGAGGTTCAAAAGGAGAAGATTTTTTCAACTTTAATTTATATCATACTATTGATAAGAACAAAAATAACATTGTCGGAATAAATAAATCTGAGTTGAGATTCAAGAACTCTATGTGGTATTTGAATGAAAAAGACGAACCAGACAATCAAATAATTTTCGATAAGAAATTTAAAAACTTTGATATCGATAATATTATTTTATCTCACCAAAATCAGCAAATAGAGCTGGTTGGACAAATAAAAGATGGAGATTATAAAGACTTGAAATTAAGTTTTAAAGATGTTGATCTTAATAAAATCACGCCAACTAATGAAAAATTTGTTTTGAATGGTGATATTAATGGAGAGATTAATTTTAAGCAAAAAAAGAATGCTTATCAACCAACTGCTTCAATTCAAATAAATAAATTGAATGTGAATAAGACTGATTTAGGTGCTTTGAATTTTAATATTGCCGGAGATGAAAACCTAAGGAAGTTTACAATAAATTCATCGGTAGAAAATGATAAATCGGAGTTATTCAAGTTATTTGGAACCTTCGAGATTATTAATAAAGAAACAATACTTGATTTACAATTAAAATTTGATTCATTCAATTTAGCTGCAATTAATACTTTGGGAGGCGATGTGCTGTCTAATATTAGAGGTTATGTTTCTGGAAACGCTGCGATAATTGGTAATTTAAAAAGGCCAGATGTAAACGGACGTTTGTATTTGGATAAAGCAGGAATGACAATTCCTTATTTGAATATTGATTATCAATTAAATGATAAAACTATTGTTGATGTAACTGATGAAAAGTTTTTGTTAAGAAATAATACAATTACGGATACTAAATACGGCACTAAAGGGATTTTAAATGGAGTTGTAGAACACGATAATTTTACCGATTGGAAACTCGATTTGGATATTAGTTCGAAAAGATTACTTGCATTAGATACAAAAGATAGTGAAGATGCTGCTTATTTTGGTACGGCATTCATTAATGGTAAAGCTACGATTAAAGGGCCAACTTCGTCTTTGTTTATTAAAGTTGATGCAAAATCAGAGAAAGGAACATCAGTAAAAATTCCAATCAATGATGCGCAAACAATGAGTGATAATAATTTCATCCATTTTGTTACTGCAAAAGAAAAATACAATTTAGCAAATGGAATTGTTGAAACTACAAGAAATTATAATGGTCTTGAGTTAGAGTTTGATTTTGATATTACACCAGATGCTGAAGTTGAAGTAATCTTAGATAGAAATTCTGGACACGGAATGAAAGGTAAGGGATTTGGGTCGTTATTATTTAAAATAAATACGTTAGGTAAGTTCAATATGTGGGGGGATTTCCAGGCATATGAAGGGACGTATAATTTTAAATACGGAGGATTAATCGATAAGAAGTTTATTGTAAAAAAAGGAGGCTCGATTTCGTGGGAAGGTAATCCGATGAAGGCACAGTTAAATCTTGAAGCAGTTTATAAAACATCTGCAAACCCTGCGGTATTACTTGAGAATTCTTCTTTTAGTAAAAAAGTACCCGTAGAGGTGGTGATAGGTATTCGTGGGGATTTAACAAGTCCTGAGCCCGATTTTAATATCGATTTCCCAACAGTTAGTAATGTATTAAAATCGGAAATTCAATATAAGTTAGTAGATAAAGACGTTCGACAAACACAAGCACTTTATCTATTGTCTTCTGGAGGATTCTTGAGTCCTGAAGGAGTGAGTCAATCTGATTTTTCTAGTAGTTTGTTTGAAACTGCTAGTAATTTATTAGGAGGAATAATCCATTCTGATAGCGATAAGATTGATATCGGTTTTACATATACTTCTGCAGATAGAAGACTTGGTCAGGAAGCAGATGGTCAATTTGCGGCGACGATTTCGTCACAAATTAATGAAAGAATTACCATAAACGGAAAAGTAGGAGTACCAGTAGGTGGAATTAATGAATCTGCGATTGTAGGTGATGTTGAAGTGCAGTATAGAGTTAATGAAGACGGAAGCATGAATTTGCGTTTGTTTAATAGAGAAAACGATATTAATTATATAGGACAAGGAATTGGTTACACCCAAGGTATGGGAGTCTCATACGAAGTCGATTTTGATACTTTTAAAGAATTGGTAAACAAGATATTTAAGAATCATAAATTAGAACGTGCCATTAAAGGATCGAATTCAAATGATGATTTTCAGGATTCGTCTATAGATCCAGCTTATCTTGATTTCTCAAAGTCAAAGAAAACTAATAAAAAAGAAAAAGAAAAGGTAAAACCAAATACCCAAGGATTAATTCCTGAAGAAGATTAGTAAACTTACATGTGTTAATGTGTTTTAGTTTTGTTAATCTTTTTTTTACCCCTCTTAATTTTCTTATCTTTAAATTTGATTGTATTCAAATTTTTAACACTTCAGTCAAGTATTGTTATTTTTAAATTATTAATTAAAATAAATGACTTTTTTTATTTTATTGATTTTTTTTAGTATCCGAAAACTTATTAACGAAAACGTTTGAATTTAACATATTCTATTAACTTATTATAAATATAGCCCGAATAGTGGTGAATGTTTGTTAATTTTACACTTTAATACTTAAATAATGCCAAAAACAATAAAAAAAGTTGGTGTTCTTACATCAGGAGGAGATTCACCAGGAATGAATGCAGCTATTCGATCAGTAGTTCGAACTTGTGCATATCATAACATCGAATGTATCGGAATTTATAGAGGCTACCAAGGAATGATTGAAGGGGACTTCAAAGAGATGGGACCTCGAAGTGTAAATAATATTGTAAATAAAGGAGGAACGATTTTAAAATCGGCTCGCTCATTGGAATTTAAAACTCCAGAAGGAAGAAAAAAAGCACATGAGAATCTTGTAAAAGCAGGAATCGATGCTTTTGTTGTAATAGGGGGTGACGGAAGTTTTACCGGAGGTTTGCTATTCAACTCAGAATATAATTTCCCAATAATGGGAATCCCAGGAACTATAGATAATGATATTTTTGGTACGAGTCACACTTTAGGGTATGATACGGCTTTAAATACAGTTGTAGATTGTATAGATAAAATACGTGATACGGCAAGTTCACATAATCGTCTGTTTTTTGTAGAGGTTATGGGAAGAGATGCTGGACATATAGCTCTTAACGCTGGAATTGGAGCAGGAGCAGAAGAGATTCTTATTCCTGAAGAAGATTTAGGGTTAGATAGATTACTAGAATCACTTCAAAAAAGTAAGGCTTCAGGAAAATCATCAAGTATTGTTGTAATTGCTGAGGGAGATAAAATTGGTAAAAACGTATTTGAATTAAAAGATTACGTTGAAGCTAATTTACCAGAATATGATGTTAGGGTTTCTGTATTAGGACATATGCAAAGAGGAGGCTCACCTTCATGTTTTGACCGTGTTCTAGCAAGTAGATTAGGTGTAAAAGCTGTAGAATCTTTGCTTGAAGGAAAATCAAATTATATGGTTGGATTGCAAAATGATAAAGTATCATTAACACCTTTGGAGCAAGCTATTAAAGGTAAATCAGAAATAGATAGAGAATTGCTACGCGTTTCTGAGATCATGTCAACATAAAAATTAGAATAAAAATAAAATTGAAGTTTATTGTGAGGAAATTAGACTTTGAAAATAAGTAGAATAAACAAAAAATAAATAAAAATTTAGAAAAATGTCAAAAGTAAAATTAGGAATAAACGGATTTGGAAGAATTGGAAGAATCGTTTTCAGAGAGTCTTTCAATAGAGATAATGTAGAGGTAGTAGCAATCAATGATTTGCTTGATGTAGATCATTTAGCCTATTTATTAAAATATGATTCAGTTCACGGTCGTTTTAACGGTACTGTAGAAGTAAAAGAAGGAAAACTTTTTGTAAACGGAAATCATATTCGTGTAACTGCAGAAAGAGAACCAGCTAACCTTAAATGGAATGAAGTAAATGTAGATGTTGTTGCTGAATGTACTGGTTTTTTCACAACTATCGAAACTGCAAATGCTCACATTACAGGAGGTGCTAAAAAAGTAATCATTTCTGCTCCATCAGCAGATGCTCCAATGTTTGTAATGGGAGTAAACCATGAAACTGCAAAAGCTACAGATACAGTAGTTTCTAATGCATCATGTACTACAAACTGTTTAGCTCCTTTAGCTAAAGTTATTCATGATAACTTTGAAATCGTAGAAGCTTTAATGACAACTGTTCACGCGACAACTTCAACTCAAATGACAACTGACGGTCCTTCTAGAAAAGACTGGAGAGGTGGTCGTGCAGCAAACTTAAATATTATTCCTTCATCAACTGGTGCAGCTAAAGCTGTTGGAAAAGTTATTCCATCATTGAACGGAAAATTAACAGGTATGTCAATGCGTGTTCCTACTGCTGACGTTTCTGTTGTAGATTTAACTGTAAAAGTTGCTAAAGAAACTTCTTATGAAGAGATTATGGCAGTTTTGAAAAAAGCTTCAGAAACTACAATGAAAGGTATCTTAGGATATACTGAAGATTTAGTTGTTTCTCAAGATTTTATTTCTGATCCTAGAACTTCTATTGTAGATGCTCATGCAGGAATTGGATTAAATTCTACTTTCTTTAAACTAGTATCTTGGTATGATAATGAGTATGGATACTCTAGTAAATTAATTGATTTATCTGTGCATATCGCAGGTCTTAAATAATTTTATATACATTTCAAAATCCCGTTATTGAATAGATAGCGGGATTTTTTATTATTTTGTTTGACTCTCAATAATGTGAATAATTACACTTAATATTGTAAGATGAAAAACTAAACCGAAAACTAAATAAAATAAAATGAAATTAATAGTTGATAGTGGCTCTACTAAAGCAGATTGGATAGCAATTGATGATAATGGCAAGATATTATTCACAACACAAACCTTAGGATTAAATCCTGAAATTCTTAATGGGGATGAAATCGTAAGTCGATTAAATGACCGTTTTGATATATTACAAAATAAAAATACAGCTACACATTTATTCTTTTACGGAGCAGGTTGTGGCACAGATAGAATGAAAATTGCTCTATCACAAATTTTTCAAGAATATTTCGTTAACGCAATTGTTGATGTTCATGAAGATACTTATGCAGCAGTATATGCAACTACTCCAAAAGGAGAGAAAGCTATTGTTAGTATCTTAGGAACTGGGTCAAATTGTAGTTACTTTGATGGTAAACAATTATATCAAAAAGTACAATCATTAGGCTATATCGCAATGGATGATTGTAGTGGTAATGTTTTTGGAAAAGAATTAATCAGAAAATATTATTTTAATAAAATGCCTCAGGATTTAGCAGTTGAATTTGCAAAAGAATACAACATGGATCCAGATTTTATTAAAAACAAATTATATAAAGAACCAAATCCAAATGCATATTTGGCTACTTTTGCTAAGTTTTTAATCAAGCACAAAGATTCTGAGTTTTGCAGAAAAATCATCTTTAAAGGGATGAAATCATTTGTTAAGAATTACATCAGACAATTTGATAATTGTAAAGAAGTTCCAGTTCATTTTGTAGGTTCAATTGCTTACTATTTAAAAGATGAATTACAAGAGACTTTTGATAAATACGAATTGCAATTAGGTAATGTTTTAAGACGTCCAATCGATGGACTTATCGCATATCATATTTCTAATAAATAAAAGTAAATGAAAAGTATGGAGATTGCTATTATAGCCCACGATGGTAAAAAAGCAGACATGGTTCAGTTTTTAAATAAAAATAAAACACTCCTACTTAAGGAAAATATTAAACTTATCGCAACCGGAACTACAGGAAGTAAAGCTATAAATGCTGGTTTTAAAGTTCGAAAAATGCTTTCAGGTCCTATGGGAGGAGATGCCCAAATAGCTGCAAGAGTAGCAGAAGGGAAAACACATATGGTTTTCTTTTTAAGGATCCGTTAGCAAGTCATGCTCATGAAGTCGATATTAATATGTTAATCCGTGTTTGTGATGTACATAATGTGCCATTGGCGACTAACGAAGCTTCAGCACAATTATTACTAAATGCTATTGCGTTAGAATTGTAAAAATCCATATTAAATTTTATAACGAACCGTTTCAATTATTTGAGGCGGTTTTTTTTATTTCTAATTACACTTCAATCTGTTTTTATATATAAAGGAATCATGAATCTGATTTGTTATTCATGATAAAAATATATAAGATATCGTTCTGTTTTAGGTAAAAAAAAGAATCGGTTAAAAAATAGAATGAATATAGGGATTCAGCTTTATAAAGGGCTTAAAGTGTTTCTTTAGAGAAAAGATAGGGAAAGTAGTAGGTAAGAGATGTGCTTTTGTAGAGATGTGATAATGTGCCGTAGTTATCATTGAGGCTTCGGCACATTAATCCTGAATTTTATCGTATTGCAATTATAGAAATTTCTACATTTACGTTTTTAGGTAAGCAAGCAACTTGAACTGTTTCGCGTGCAGGAGCAGTTTTTTCGTCAAAATAAGAACCGTATACACTGTTGATAGCGGCAAAATTATTCATGTCCATTATAAAAATAGTTGCTTTTACAATGTGCTCAAAAGTCATGTCTGCAGCTTTAAGAATAGCAGCTATATTTTCCATTACTTGTTTGGTCTCATCAAGAATATTATCTGTAATTAATTCTCCTGTTTGAGGATTAATAGCAATTTGACCAGATGCATAAAGAGTGTCGTTCTTTAAGACAGCTTGGTTGTATGGGCCAATTGGAGCTGGAGCATTTTCGGTAAATATGATTTTTTTCATGATTGTATCAATTTATATTAAATGTGTTTTATTTGTAGCAGAATCAGCTTATCTGTTAATAGTGCTTCTTTTGTTCCATTTGATGTCGCTAAGAACTCCAGATTTTATTCCGATAAAGAAATTCCAGTTTGAATATGGACCTATTGGAGTCCAGTTAAAATCCATTCTCCAGCTTAATAAATCTCTTTCAAAACGAAGTTGGGTAAAAGTAACTCCCTTTTGTACAAAATCATATCCTGTAGAGATACCACCTTTCCATTTTGGGGTAATATCCATATTAGCAGAAATCATTATAGAGTTTCCAATGATTTTGTTTTCTCTCATGGCATTTCCGTATGTTAGAGAGTAAGCAAGTGTCATATCCCATGGAAGTTTTGCGTTGAAAAATTGAGTTATTTCATTATCCTCTTCTTCTGAGCCGTCAAATTGGCTTTTACGTTGATCATTTAAATCAGTGCTTCTTCCAAATAAATCATCTTCACGACCACCGTTTCTTGTGTTTTGGCTATTTGAATCGTCTTTTTTACTTTTTTCTTTATTCGAAATAGAATAGTTTAATGTCATATTTGCACTAGTCATTCTGAATAAGCTTCCTCCATTATCGATGTTGAAAACATTCATTTGTTTTCCTGCATTATCAATTGCATATGGATTTAATGTAGCTCCAAAATTAATATTCATTTTGTTTTCAAGGAGCTGTGTTCCTCCACTAACTCTTAATGGTTGCCATGCAAATGATGTAATTCCGTCAGCATTGAAATTATAACTTGTAGAGAAGTTTAAATTGTTAAGCAACATTATTTTTTTAGGTTCTGTTTTTGTACTGTCTTTATCAGTAACTTTTGCCTCAAAAGTATTACTTAAATCAAATCCTATAATATTGGAGTTGTTGTTACCTGGTGCTCCAAAAATACCTCCTTCAAAACGGCTGTATTCTTTCATCGTAGCTCCTGTTGCATCAGCAGAGTAGGTATCGTAATATTTATCGAAACTAGGAGTATATCCATAAGAAATGGATGGACGCATTACGTGGCGAATCGATTTTATTTTCTTGTCTTCACCAAAATTAAAAGTACCGTATATAGTTGTACCAAGGCTTGAACTAAACGAGTAGGTTCTATATGCGTCAAAACCATTTACAGTTTTGTCAATTACTTTGTTTTGATCTGCGTCATATAACTTTTGGATAGTTTTCGTTTGCCATACTTCTTGGTAATTTGCTGTTGTACTTGCACTAAAATATTTGAATAATTTAAAGTTAGTACTTATCGGAATACTGTGTTTAGCTCCGATTTTTGCATCATCAAACATTTGAGGTTTGAAAAATAGAGAATCGGTTGTTACGATACTGTTTTTACCACTTAGGTTGTATTGGAAGTTAATGTTTTTAATGAATCCTTTTTTAACTCCGTTTTTCCCTGCGAACGGGTATATTCTGTCAACACTCGCTTCTAATGTTGGTAAAGTCATATTAATGACTTCGGTTTGTGTGTTTTGAGAGTGTGTCGCAGTTAACGATGTACGTATTTGTGGTAGCGTATTAAAAGTTTTGCTATAAGAAACAGATGAGCTTAAAGTGTTGTTTAAGTTAGATCCAATATTAGCTTGGTTAATAGATTGTTTAAAATATTTACTACTACCCATATTTACCGAAGCAGAAAAACTCGAATTCGGACTCGACTTTGTATCCTTAGAATGTGACCACTGAATGTTGTAAATGTTTTGTCTAGAGTAGTCTGGGTATCCTCTTTCGCTAGATATTAAGTTTTCAAAACGAACATTTATATTACCTCTATATTTATATCTTTTTGCATAGGCCGATTCGAAACGCATGGCATAACTTCCGTTTGTATAATAATCACCTAAAACCGTTAAATCATAATTATCGCTTAAAGCAAAATAATAACCACCGTTTTGCAATGAGAATCCTCGGGTGTTGGAGTCATTATAACTTGGTAGAATTATACCAGAGATGCTTTTTTCAGACGACATAGGAAAATAAGCAAATGGTAATGCAATAGGGGTAGGTACATCGGCAATTACCATATTGGTTAATCCAGTGATTACTTTTTTTCCAGGAATAAATTTAACTTTATTTGTTTGAAAGTAGTATTCAGGGTTGTCAACATCTTTTGATGTTGTAAAACGGGCACCTTTTAAGAAATAAACAGAGTCATTTTCTTTTTTAGTGATACTGGCTTTGATTCTAAATTCGCCTTGTTCTGATCTTGAGTTCCAGATTAAAGCTTTTTTTGTTTTAAAATTAAATCGAATTGAATCTGGTTCAACGGCGCTTGCTCCTTGTTTAAAATTGGGATACTGAGTATAAACACCTGCCGAATCTTTGAGACGACCTGCATAAACTTCGTTTTTTTCGTAATCTAAAACAATGATGCCTGATTTTAGTTCAACATCCTGGTAATATAACTCCGCTTCATTATATAAGGTAATAAGCTTTCTTTTTTGGTCAATCTTAGCATAATCTTTGGCTTTGTATCTTACTTTGCCATCCAAAAAAGCTTTTTTTGGTTTTATGCTATCGACCTTTACGGAGTCTATAGTTGTAGTTTTTATGCTATCTGGCTGTATACTAGCGTTTATAGCTTTCTTTTTTTTGTTCGTGTCTTGTGAATATATATTACCACATCCTAATGTTAGGAAAAATGATAATAAAACGATATTAAATAAGTTTGTATGCAAAGGTTTAAATACTATTTTTGTAAAAATATGGCTTGTTTTTTGACATGTCAAACTTACATATAATTTTTTGTCAAAAATAATCAATTAAAAAAATTATAGTAGTTGTATTTTATTAAAATTAACTTTTAGATTATATGGATATATTTAACAAAAATAGGGTAATATTTAGTTTTTTTCTAACTATAATTTCATTTTGTGCCTACAGTCAATCTAATGTTTTTAAAGTAACTTTAGATGCAGGACACGGAGATCATGATTTTGGGGCGGTTTATAGTGGGCGTATTGAGAAAAATATTGCTTTGTCAATAGTTTTAAAGGTTGGGAAAATATTAGAGTCTTATCCTAATATTAATGTAATATATACTCGTAAAACAGATGTATTTATAGGTTTGATCGAAAGAGCTAACATTGCTAATAGAGCCAATTCAAGTATTTTTGTGTCTATACACTGTAATGCAAATAAAAATACCGCTGCATTTGGAACCGAAACTTATGTAATGGGTATGAATAAAGCGGCTTCTAATCTTGAGGTGGCAAAAAACGAGAACTCGGTTATTACATTAGAGAAAGATTACAAGCAAAAATACGAAGGATTTGATCCGGGTTCACCAGAATCTATGATTGGAATGACCTTGATGCAAGAAGAATATTTAGACTATAGTATTGCATTAGCTAGTAAAATCGAAGATGCATTTGGTTTAATGGGGAAAAAATTGCGTGGTGGTGGTGTAAAACAAGCTCCTTTTATGGTGCTCCACAAGGCGTATATGCCAAGAGTTTTAGTAGAAACAGGTTTTATTTCAAATCCAGCTGAGGGAGATATCTTAAACTCAGAAGACGGACAAGATGAATATGCAAAAGCAATTGCAGGGGCTATCATAAGTTATAAGAAAGAATATTTTGGTAGTGGTTCTGCTGATCCTGTTGAGGAAAGACCCGTTTCAAAAAATGTTGAAAAACCAGTAAAAGATTCAACACCTGTAAAAACGACCAATACAGCTCCTCCTCAAAAAAATACGATAAAATCTAATTCAGATGGTTCTATATATAAGGTACAACTTTTGGCTAGTATAAAAAAGACACCATTAGCACCAGCAAACTTTAAAGGCTTAACTGGAGTTTCTGTAGTATATGAGAATAATGTTTATAAATATACCTATCAACAAACAGCCGATTATAATCAAGCAAAAAAATATTTGCAAGAAGCAAAAGAGAAGGGCTATGACTCAGCTTTTTTGATTGCATTTAAATATGGAGAAAAAATTAGTATCCAAGACTCGCTTAAATAATAATTACAAGTTCAATATTTTTATATTAAATTTGTACAAACACTTACATTTTGAAACTAACAAGAGAAATTAAAACGGCTATTTTAGTCATTGCATCAATTTTATTATTTATTTGGGGGTACAGCTTTTTAAAAGGCAAGGACCTCTTTACTGATTACAAGACATTTTATGTTGAATACGATAATGTAGAAGGATTAGCTACATCTGCACCAGTTACCTTAAACGGATTAGCAATTGGTAAAATTAATGGTATTAAAATTAATGAAGCTACTGGGAAATTGTTGGTTGAATTACAATTAAAAACTGATTTTCCTATTTCTAAATCAAGTACGGCTTCTATATATGAGCCTGGATTAATAGGAGGAAAGCAAATTGCAATTTATCCAAACTTTAATGATAAAGAGCCTGCTGTAGAGGGGCAATTATTTAAAGGAACAACTAAACTTGGTTTAACAGCAGGTTTGGCTGATAAATTAGCGCCAGTTCAGGACAAAGTAGAGAAGATGCTAGTTAATATTGATAAACTTGTTTCAGGTTTAAATAATGTTCTTGATCAAAAAGGACAGGAAGACCTAAAAAAGAGTTTAGCTGAATTAAGTAAAACAATGGAGCAATTTCATAAAGCTTCTGGAAGCATCAATTCAATTTTAGATACTAATAAAGGACAAATTAATGGAGTTGTTACTAACTTTAATAAAATGTCTGGAAATTTTGCTAAAATGTCTGATTCATTAAATAAAGCAGATCTAGGTAAAACGGTTAGAAGTTTAAACCAAGCATTAGCTAAAGTTGATGGTTTAATGAATGGATTAAACTCAGGTAAAGGTACAATGGGTAAATTATTAAAAGACGAAGCGCTTTATAATAACCTGCAAGCAACTTCTAAAGAATTAGAATTATTGTTACAAGATGTACGTTTATCGCCAACACGTTATGTAAATGTTTCGCTTTTTGGAAAGAAAAACAAGCCATACGTTGCACCAGTTAACGATTCGATTTCTAAAAAATAAACTTAAAATATGAGTTATTTAGATAATATTTTATTTGCCATTCTTCTTATTATTGGTTTTGGTTTTTTTGCGTCAAGTGTGAAAAAAATTATTCGAAACATAAACTTAGGAGTAGATGTAAATCGTAAAGACAATCCAAAAGCACGTTGGAGAAACATGGCTATGATTGCTCTAGGTCAGTCTAAAATGGTAAAAAGACCAATTGCAGGAGTATTGCATATTGTTGTTTATGTTGGTTTTATTATCATAAATATCGAATTACTCGAAATTATCATCGATGGTTTATTTGGTACGCATAGAGTTTTTGCACCCTATTTAGGTCCAGTATATGATGTACTAATAGGTTCTTTTGAAATATTAGCTTTATTGGTTTTGGTAGCAGTAATAGTTTTCTGGATACGAAGAAACGTTATTCGATTGAAGCGTTTTATTAATCCAGATTTAAATGGGTTCCCAAAAAATGATGCAAATTATATCTTGTATTTTGAGGTAATATTAATGACATTATTCTTGTTGATGAATGCTTCTGATTTGCATTTGCAAAATGTTCCAGGAGGATTTTCGCACTTTCATAAAGCAGGTAGTTTTCCTGTAAGTCAGTTTATAGCGCCAATTTTTAACGGGATGTCTAATGAGTTGGTGATGCTGTTATGTGAAGCATTTTGGTGGTTGCATATTATAGGTATTCTTATTTTTATGAATTACTTATATTTCTCAAAACATTTACATATTTTATTGGCTTTCCCAAATACGTATTTTGCTAATTTGAATCCAGAAGGTCAGTTCGATAATTTAGAGTCGGTTACAAAAGAGGTTAAATTGATGATGGATCCTAATGCTGATCCATTTGCAGCTGCTCCAGTAGATGAAAATGCCACTCCTAGTAAGTTTGGTGCGAGCGATGTTCAGGACTTGAATTGGGTACAGTTATTAAATGCATATACGTGTACAGAATGTGGTCGTTGTACTTCAGCTTGTCCTGCAAACCAAACAGGAAAAAAATTGTCTCCTCGTAAAATTATGATGGATACAAGAGATCGTTTGCAAGAAGTAGGTAATAATATAGATGCTAATAAAGGAGTTTTTGTTCCAGATAACAAGTCATTATTAAATGATTATATAACTCCTGAAGAATTGTGGGCATGTACATCTTGTAATGCATGTGTTGAAGAATGTCCAGTAAATATTAGTCCATTATCAATTATTATGGATATGCGTCGTTATTTGGTTATGGAGCAAAGTGCTGCGCCAATGCCTTTAAATGCAATGATGACAAATATTGAAAATAATGGGGCGCCTTGGCAATACAATCAGCAAGATAGATTGAATTGGAAGAATGAAAATTAGGATAATTTAATTGATTGTTTTTAATCGTTTAAATAAAATAAATTTCGGTTTTAGTGAATTAGCAATTAAATTAATTTTTACAGCTATATAATCAGATTAGCGATTAACCGATTTAACAAAAAAAGAAGATGTCAGAAAGTTTAGTTGTGCCAACAATGGCAGAAATGCTAGCCCAAGGAAAACAACCAGAAGTTTTATTTTGGGTAGGTTGTGCAGGAAGTTTTGATGATAGAGCTAAGAAAATCACAAAAGCATTTGTTCGAATATTAAATCGTGCAAATGTTTCTTTTGCGGTTCTTGGTACAGAGGAAAGTTGTACTGGTGATCCTGCAAAACGTGCTGGAAATGAATTTTTGTTTCAAATGCAAGCTATGATGAATATTGAAGTTCTGAATGCTTATGAAGCAAAAAAAATAGTTACAGCTTGTCCCCATTGTTTTAATACATTAAAAAATGAATATCCTGAATTGGGTGGTCAATATGAAGTAGTGCATCATACTGAATTTCTTAAGTCTTTGCTAGATGATGGGCGATTGACAATTGAAGGTGGCCAGTTTAAAGGAAAGCGTATTACTTTTCATGATCCGTGTTATTTAGGTAGAGCTAATAAGATATATGAAGCGCCAAGAGCATTAATTGAGAAGCTTGATATTGAGTTGGTCGAAATGAAACGCTCTAAAGCAAACGGATTGTGTTGTGGAGCTGGTGGAGCTCAAATGTTTAAAGATGCTGAACCAGGTACAAAAGAGATTAATGTAGAGCGTACAGAAGATGCGCTTGAAACTAAACCAGATATTATTGCAGCAGGTTGTCCGTTTTGTAATACAATGTTAACTGATGGTATTAAGCACCAGGAAAAAGAAGATTCTGTAAAAGTTTTAGACATTGCAGAATTGATTGCAAATGCACAGGATCTTTAGTTTTTAGGAGCAAAGGTTGAAAGTAGCAAAGGTTCAAAGTAGCAAAGGTTCAAAGGAACAGAGGTTCAAAGGAACAGAGGTTCAAAGGAACAGAGGTTCAAAGGGACAGAGGTTTAGAGTGATAAAAGTTTTGTTATGAGGTTTTAAAAAAACTTGAAAAGTTTTTTTAACCTGAAACCTGAAACCTGAAACCTGAAACCTGAAACCTGAAACCTGAAACCTGAAACCTGAAACCTGAAACCTGAAACCTGAAACCTGAAACCTGAAACCTGAAACCTGAAACCTGAAACCTGAAACCTGAAACCTGAAACAAAAAAAACAATAACATAAAATAAAATAATTAAAATGTATATCCCTTTTGAAAATTTACCTGGTGAATCCAGAATTTGGATTTATCAATCAAACAGAAAATTTTCTGATGAGGAATTTTCTGAAATAGAGACTGACTTAAAATCCTTTGTTGAAGGTTGGGCAGCACACGGAACAAGTTTAGAAGCTTCATATGAAATGAAATACAATCGATTTATTATATTGGCTGTAAATCAAGATGTGCAAGCTGCGACTGGTTGTTCTATTGATAGCTCAGTTGAATTTATTCAGAGTTTAGAGAAGAAGTATAATGTTGATTTACTTGATAAAATGAACGTTACATTTAAACTTGGTGAGCACATTGCGCATAAACCTTTGATTGATTTTAAGAAAATGGTTAAAGATAAATCAGTATCTGAGAATACGATTGTTTTTAATAATCTTGTAAATAATATAGAAGAATACAACGAGTCATGGGAAGTTCCTGCAGCTGATAGCTGGCACAGTCGTTTTTTCTAAGAAGATACCCAAATAATATTGAAGGCATGAGATTATATTTCATGCCTTTTTTTGTGTCTCAGAATGAAATTAATATGTTGTATTAAGGAGTTTTATGTGATTCGTTATCTTTAAAATTTATTATGAGTTTCTTATGAAAAAACATAATTTATCACCTAGCCCCGATGGAAACGATATCCCGCGTTTTTTCTGTACGGATTTAGTGTACAGCGGGTTCGGTGGTTCTGTTGAATAAAAATGATTCTGCTTCTAAAAAAGAATAAAAAATAGTTTAGTGGTTTTGAAATGCCTTTAGATGCTTGTTTGGATCGATGGAATTACTTTTTAACTTAAATTTCACTTCTATCAAACGCTATTTTTGAGTACTTTCGTAGTACTAAAATTAATACATGAAAATAGCAATAGTTTGTTATCCTACTTTTGGAGGGAGCGGAGTCGTGGCAACTGAGCTCGGCCTTGAATTAGCAAGACGTGGTCACGAAATTCATTTTATAACTTATAGCCAGCCTGTTAGGTTAGCACTCTTGAATCCTAATGTACATTATCACGAAGTAAATGTTCCAGAATATCCTTTGTTTCATTATCAACCATATGAATTGGCTTTGTCCAGCAAATTAGTTGATATGGTGAAGTTGTATAAGATTGAATTGCTCCACGTACATTATGCTATACCGCACGCATATGCTGGTTATATGGCGAAGCAAATGCTTAAAAACGAAGGAATTCATATCCCGATGATTACAACGCTTCACGGGACTGATATTACTCTTGTAGGGAATCATCCTTTTTATAAACCTGCAGTGACTTTTAGTATCAATAAATCAGATTATGTGACTTCGGTTTCACAGAGTTTAAAAGATGATACTTTGAAATTATTTAATATTAAGAATAAAATTAAGGTGATTCCTAATTTTATTGAACTGGATAAAGTAAAGAAAGACCCAGATGCTCCTTGTCATCGTTATGTTATGGCTAAGGAAAATGAGCGTATTATTACTCATATTAGTAATTTTAGAAAAGTAAAACGTATTCCGGATATTATTAAGATTTTTTATAATATTCAGAAAGAAATACCTGCTAAACTGATGATGGTTGGTGATGGTCCTGAAAAGGAAAAAGCCGAAATTTTATGTCAGGAATTAGGAATTTACGATAAAGTAATCTTTTTTGGAAACAGTAATGAGGTAGATAAAATTTTATGTTTTACGGACTTATTTTTATTGCCTTCTGAAACAGAGAGTTTTGGTTTAGTAGCACTTGAAGCTATGTCTTGCGGAGTTCCTGTAATTTCAAGTAATTCGGGTGGATTGCCAGAAGTGAATTTTGATGGATATTCTGGGTATTTAAGCGATGTTGGTAATGTCGAAGAAATGTCTGTAAATGCCTTAAAAATTCTTAAAGATGATGCAACTTTAAATGAGTTTAAAGCAAATGCTTTAGAAGTTGCTAAGAAATTTGATATTAAAAATATCTTACCTAAGTACGAAGCTTTATATCAAAAAGCGATTAACAATTATAAGGAAATTAAGTAATTATTAATTTAAATAATTAAAAATGAAAAAGATACTAGGATTGTTTGTTTCGGTTTTTGTGATTTCTTGTGGGGCTACTAAATCTGTAGACAAAAGCACGGGTTTGTATGAAGTATTAACACAACAGAGTGATGGCGGTGGAAATATTCGTTTTTTTGAAATCTTAAGCGAACCCAATGAAATCATGATGTTGAAAAGTGATGAGTCTTTAAAAGGCAAAATAAACCAAGATGATATTAATAAATCAAATTATGTTATCTTGAATATGGGAGAGAAAAATACTGGAGGCTATTTTATTGGTGTTGAAAAAGTGGAAGAAACAGATACTAATATCGTTATTACTGTTAAAGAAACTGCTCCTGCTCCTGATAGCATGGTAATGCAGGTGATTACTTATCCTTATGCGGTTGTTAAAATAAATTCTAAAAAAGACATTATTATTAAATAAAAAAAAAGATCCTGTAGCTTAAGCTACAGGATCTTTTTATAAATACATTTTATTAAAATTGAAATTTGATTCCTAATCCGATATCAAATCCAAAATTATCATCGTCATAATATCCAGAACCAATTTCTGGTCTTGCATCTAATGAAAGTAAGATAGGTACTTCTTTAAATCCGTATTCAATACCTATATTTCCGGCAGCAAATACAAAAGTTCCATTGTCTTTATATTGGTTGTAATCGTGACTCCAGCTACCGATACCACCACCGACACCTGCGTACCAATTAAAACCTTGATCTATGTTCCAAACCCATTGGTAAAGACCTACTAATTTAAACGCATCAACGTCTCTACTGTTTCTCCAACCCAAATCTGCTTCAATTCTATTATTTTTAGATAATGCTCTTTGGTAAGAAATTTCTCCTCCAAATCCGTGATTATCTCCTAAACGCAAACCAAGTGCATTTTTAGAAATATCTTGTGCCTGGGCAGTAAATGCCAATCCTAGCAGCATAATAGCTGACAAAATTATTTTTTTCATAAGTAAGTATTTATTTTGACAAAGTTATTATATGAATTATAAGTTAAATTTACAGAAAATTTGTTAATTGTTTCATAATTCACATTTTTAGTTTTCAAAACATTTTCATTAATGAATAATGATAAATTTATTTAGGGATAAAACGTGATGTAATTAGTTGGTTACTTATGTTGTCTTCCATTTCAAAAAGATTCTCTTCTTCTTGGAAATTCATTTGGGAGTAATGAAATAGCTTCCATCTTTTTTTGTGGTATTCTAATGCGGTTAAGTTTTCAATCCAGTCACCAGAATTTAGATAAAGTGTTGATCCATTTTTGTTCTCTTTTTTTATGATTTTTGGTTCATGTATGTGTCCGCAGATTACATAATCATATTTTTTTTCTATTGCCAAGTCTGTTGCAGTAGTTTCAAAATCAGAAATATGTTTGACAGCTTTTTTTACACTGGCTTTGATTTTTTTTGAAAAAGAATAAGGTTCCTTATCTATTTTAGATAAGCACCAGTTTACAAAACGATTGGTTAAAATGAGGTAATCATAACCTATTCCACCAAGTTTTGCAATCCATTTTGAGTGCTGTACAGAAGCATCGAATACATCTCCGTGAAAAATCCAAGCTTTTTTATCATCCAATTCAAGAATTAATTTATCAACTAGAGCAAAACTACCCATAGTCATTTCGCTGAATTTTCTTAATATTTCGTCGTGATTTCCAGTTACATAATATACTTTTGTTCCCTTAGAAGCGAAACCAATAATTTTTTGAATTACTTTTAAATGAGACTTTGGGAAGTAGGATTTGCGGAATTGCCATGCATCAATTATGTCTCCATTTAGTACTAGTATTTTTGGTTTAATGCTTGATAAATAATTGCTTAGTTCTCTGGCATGGCTTCCATAGGTTCCTAAGTGTACATCTGATATTACTACAACTTCAACATTTCTTTTTTTCAATTTTTTTCAATTTGATGTTTAACAAATTTAAAGAATCTACTATTGATTTGTTTTTAATAAAAAGTTATCAATTTTCCTTCAACTTTAAGAAATCGTGATGATTATGCAAGTTAATCTTTAGATAATAATACCAATTTTAAATTTTTTAATTTAATTCATAAAACTTACATTTGCTCAAAACTAATTACAATGGCGGGAAATAGCTACGGAACACTATTTAAAATTACAACATTTGGAGAATCACATGGGGAAGCTTTAGGCGGAATTATTGATGGTTGTCCTTCTGGAATAACATTAGATCTTGAGGCAATTCAGTTTGAAATGTCTAGAAGAAAACCAGGACAATCGGCAATAGTAACTCAACGAAAAGAACCAGATGATGTGCAATTTTTATCAGGGGTTTTTGAAGGAAAAACTACTGGTACTCCAATTGGTTTTATTATTCCGAATACAAATCAGAAATCAGATGATTATTCGCATATAAAAGATAATTACAGACCTAGTCATGCAGATTACGTTTATGATAAGAAATATGGCTTTCGTGATTACCGTGGTGGAGGTCGTAGCTCTGCTCGTGAAACAGCCAGTAGAGTAGTTGCAGGAGCTATTGCGAAACAAATGTTACCAAATATTAAGATTAATGCTTATGTTTCGTCAGTAGGACCAATTCATTTAGATACGCCATATCAGGAATTGGATTTTTCTAAAATAGAAAGTAATCCCGTTCGTTGCCCTGATGAAGTAAAAGCGGCAACGATGGAAGAATATATTAGAGATATAAGAAAACAAGGAGATACCGTAGGTGGTGTTGTGTCATGTGTGATTCAAAATGTACCTGTGGGTTTAGGTGAACCTGTTTTTGATAAACTACATGCAGAATTGGGGAAAGCTATGCTTTCTATTAATGCTGTAAAAGGTTTTGAATATGGAAGTGGTTTTTCGGGGTCAGAAATGAAAGGAAGTCAACATAATGATTTATATAATACTGATGGAACTACCAAAACCAATCTATCTGGAGGTATTCAGGGAGGAATTAGTAACGGAATGGATATTTACTTTAGAGTAGCTTTTAAACCTGTTGCAACAATTATGCAAACTCAAGACTCATTGGATAATAAAGGAAATATCACACCAATGACCGGTAAGGGGCGCCACGATCCATGTGTTGTTCCTAGAGCTGTACCAATTGTTGAGGCTATGGCAGCAATAGTTCTTGCAGATTTTCATTTGATAAACAAAACATATTAGAGAAATACGTAAGACAGGAGAGCGTCTTATATTTAATTAATAAAAAAACACTTGATGAATAATAAAACAGAAACCAAAAAAACATCTTTTTTCAGAGGCCTAACTGGGCAAATTCTTATCGCAATGTTTCTTGGTGCTACATTAGGTATTATATTGCATAATACAATTTCACATGAAGCAGCAGTAGAGTTTAGTAATAAGATAAAGATGCTAGCTACTATATTCATTCGTTTGGTACAAATGATAATTTCTCCCTTGGTGTTTACAACTTTAGTTGTTGGAATTGCTAAATTAGGGGATATAAAAACAGTAGGTAGAATTGGAGGAAAAGCTTTAGCATGGTTTTTTACAGCTTCTTTTGTATCATTGTTAATAGGGTTGTTTTATATCAATATCCTTCAGCCAGGAGTTGGGTTAAAATTAGATCATGTTGATATGACTGCGGCGACTGAAGTAACAGCTAAAACAACAACTTTATCATTTGAAAATTTTGTTGAGCATATCGTTCCTAAGAGTATTTTTGAGGCAATGGCAACTAATGAAATATTGCAGATTGTTGTTTTTTCTATATTTTTTGGATTAGCAGCAGCTTCATTAGGAAGCAGTGTGAAACCTGTTATAAATGCTTTAGACAAAGTCTCACATATTGTTCTTAAAATGGTAAACTACGTAATGAACTTTGCTCCAATTGGAGTTTTTGGAGCCATTGCTGGGGTATTTGCAGTAAGAGATGCTGGAGAATTAGCGATTACATATTTTAAATTTTTCGGATCATTTTTAATCGGGATTAGTTCTTTGTGGGTTGTTTTAATTTTAGTAGGTTATATTTTTCTAAAAGGGAGAATGACTGAATTATTAAGACGTATTACTGGACCTGTTGCAATTGCTTTTGGGACTACAAGTAGTGAAGCTGTTTTTCCTAAATTAACTGAAGAGTTAGAGGAATTTGGAGTAAAAGATAAAATTGTTTCGTTTATGTTGCCGTTGGGTTATTCTTTTAATCTTGATGGTAGTATGATGTATATGACTTTTGCAAGTATTTTTATTGCTCAGTTCTATGGTATACATTTAGACATAGGAACTCAAATGGTAATGCTTTTGGTTTTAATGTTGACAAGTAAAGGTATTGCAGGAGTGCCAAGGGCTAGTTTGGTTGTTGTTGCGGCTACATGTGGAATGTTCGATATTCCTATTGAAGGAATTGCTATAATCCTGCCAATTGATCACTTTTGTGATATGTTTCGTAGTGCAACAAATGTATTAGGAAATGCTCTTGCGACATCGGTAGTAGGAAAATGGGAAGGTGATAAAGAAATTAATTTTGATGCTCCTGAGGAGATTGATAGTTAACTGAAAGAGATTTAAGGAAGGACATTTTTATCAAGAGGAGATATTCTTCTCTGTTTATAATTATATTTTAAGGAGTTGTATTTTATTTATAGAATACAACTCCTTTTTTTTATTTTTAAATGTATATTTGATAAAATTTTATCTATTTATGCCTGTAAATCGTATTCTTTTTGTTTTTTTTTGGATGATTTGTTTAGGGCAACCAGTATTAGCAAAAACAGAATTACCATCTGAGGATGAAATTTTAAAAACCACTAATGTAGCGCTTAAGTATTTAAAAGAATCCGATTTGAAAAATCATTGATTGTTTCACGTGTTGCATTGCAACAAGCATTAATGGCTAAAAATAATAACTTAATTGCTGTCTCATACAATATTATTGCTACAAATTACAATGAGTTTTCAGAATTTGACAAAGCAATATTCTACTATAAAAAAGCGCTTTCCTTTGCTAATAAAACAACTAATAATGTTTTAAAAAATAGAATTAATAATAACTTAGGTAATGTGTATTGTTTTGAAAAAAAACTATACAAAAAAGGAATAGAGTATTATATAAAATCTCTCGAGTACAGTAAAAAAGAGAAAGATACCGCACTTGTTTATTTAATTAATTTAAATATTACATGGGCGTATTTTGATATTGACGAATTTAAATTAGCCCAACCATATTTTGATTATATAAAGGAGCATCATAAGGAGCGATCCAATAAGTCAACAATTGTTGTGTTTAATATGCTTAACGGAATGTATTATTCCCATATTAAAGATAATGCTAAAGCTCACAGTTATTTTATTGAAGCAATTAGACGCGGAATTACTGGTGCTGAAAAATCGGACTTATTGTATTCGTATATTGAGTATTCTAAGTTTTTGGATAAAATTGGAGATCACAAAAGCGCGTATAAGTATATTATCAAGCACAATGAAATAAACGAAAAAATATATAATGAAGAAAAATTAAAAAAAGCAGAAAGAGCAGGCTTTAATCTAGAATTAGATGAGTATAAAAGACAGATTGGTAAAATAGAAATTGAAAAAAGACTTCAAGATCAGAGTTTAAAGAAATCTAGAATAATAGTTTTATTATTTATTTTAACGTCATGTATTTTTCTGATTTTAATAGTTACGCTGTATAAAAACGTTATTTTTAAAAAGAAGTCCAATGCAAAGTTGTTATTTGCAAATGAAGAACTTATTAAAGCCAAAGAGCAAGCAGAAGAAGCTTCAGTTCTTAAAACACAATTTATATCTACAATCAGTCATGAATTAAGAACACCTTTATATGGTGTTGTAGGAATAACTAATATGTTACTGGAAGAACATAAAGAATTGGCAAGAAGTCAGCATTTGAGTTCTTTGAAATTCTCTGCTAGGTATTTATTATCTTTAGTTAATGATATTCTTCAGATCAATAAAATTGAAGAAAATAAAATTGTACTAGAAAGCTGGACTTTTAATATGTCTGATGAGATTAATATGATTAAAAATTCGTTGTCTTTTTTATCTCAAAAAAATAACAATCAGATTACTGTAATTATTGATCCAGATATCCCAGAATATTTAATTGGCGATAAGTTGAGATTTTCTCAAGTATTGATGAATTTGGTGAGTAATGCTTTAAAATTCACTAAAAATGGGGAAGTCTATATTATCGCAAATTTGGTTGAAGTTATTGGTAAAGCAAATTTTATTGAGTTTCAGATAAAAGACACTGGGATGGGAATTGCTGTTATTGATCAGGATAAAATTTTTGAGAAGTTTGTACAAGTCGGTAGGAACGAAGAAGATTATCAAGGAACAGGTCTGGGATTAACAATTGTAAAACGATTGTTGGGGCTATTTGGAAGTACTATTTCGTTAGAAAGTAATATCGGAAAAGGCACGGTATTTACATTTACAATCGTTTTTGAGCATGATTTAGAGAAAACAAAAAGTATAATTAATGAAATTCAGGTTGATTTAACTTGCAGTCAAATGTTTAAAGTCTTAGTTGTTGAGGATAATTTAATAAATCAAATTGTTACTAAAAAAATTATTGAAAAGAATAATTATAGCTGTACAGTTGTTGATGATGGGTATGCTGCTTTAGAAATATTAGATATAGAGGATTTTGACGTTGTTTTAATGGATATTAATATGCCAATGATGAATGGGTTTGAAACAACACGCAAAATACGCTTAAAAGGCATAAAAACGCCTATTGTGGCTTTAACGGCTTTTGATAAAGATGAAATTACTGATGAAGCAATTTCTGCAGGTATAAATGACATTATAATTAAGCCTTTTGAATCTGTAAAATTATTCAAGATTATAAATTGTCTTATTGTAGAAACAAAAAACGTTGGTTAATACCAACGTTTTTTGTTTTGTTTAGATGCATTTGATTTTCTTGATTTATGTGCTCCACCGCTTCGGTTTGAGTTTTTAGGCTTGTCTGTTGCAGTTGCTTCTGGACTTCCAGCGTGCCATTGGTAAGGATGATCAGTTACGGTTTTTACATCAACTTTTATTAGTTTTTGGATGTCTTTCCAATACCCATGCTCGTCTTTGCTACAAAAAGAAATCGCAATCCCTCCGTTTCCAGCACGACCTGTTCTACCAATTCGGTGAACGTATGTCTCAGGAATATTTGGTAAGTCAAAATTGATAACATACGGCAATTGATCAATATCAATTCCACGTGCTGCAATATCTGTAGCTACAAGAACTCCAACTTCTTTATTTTTGAAAGCATCAAGTACGCGTTGTCTTGCGTTTTGAGATTTATCACCGTGAATTGCTTCGGCAGCGATATTGTTTTTTCTAAGTGCTTTTACAACATTATCGGCTCCATGTTTTGTTCTAGAAAAAACCAAAACATTAGACAATTCTTCATTCTTTATTAAATGATATAGTAAGTTTCTTTTTTCTGTTTTTTCTACAAAATAAACACGTTGTTCTACATTTTCTGCTGTAGATGATACAGGAGAAACTTCGACTTTTGCAGGATCTTTTAAGAACATTTCAGCTAGTTCACGAATTGCAATTGGCATTGTAGCCGAGAACAATAATGTTTGTCTGTTTTTTGGAGTAAGTTTTACAATCTTTTTTACATCATTTATAAAACCCATGTCTAGCATTTGATCAGCTTCATCTAACACTAAAACATGTAAATGATCTAAATCTAAGAATCCTTGTTTTTGTAAATCAAGTAATCTTCCTGGTGTTGCTACCAAAATATCTACTCCTTTTTTAAGAGCATCTACTTGTGGGTTTTGAGATACTCCGCCAAATATTGTAAGCTGAGTTAAGTTGGTGTATTTAGCATAAGTTTCAAAACTTTGTCCAATTTGTACGGCCAACTCTCTTGTAGGTGTTACTATAAGTGCGCGAATTTGTTTTGCCTTTTTTGATGAGCCTACAATTCGGTGTAATTGATGTATGATAGGAATAGCAAATGCTGCAGTTTTTCCAGTACCTGTTTGAGCACACCCTATTAAATCTCTTCCTGATAATACAATAGGAATAGATTGCTCCTGGATAGGAGTAGGGTTTGTGTAGCCTTCTTCAAATACGGCTTTTTGTATACTTTTTGAAAGTGATAAGTCTTCGAATAACATATTTTCGGTATTAAGAATTTAGTTTTAAGTACTAAATTTCTGTGCAAAGATAGGTTTATTCAGTTAATCGTTTATTTGATTATAAGTTTATTTGGTAAATGATGGTATTAATTAGATTTTTTGATAGTTAGATTTTATGAAATCTGTAACTAAATAGCCTATTAGTTTGCCTATTAAATGATTGTTTTTTTCTTCGCCTAAATCAGGTGCTCCCTCACAGATATGAATATAAGCAGCGTTTTGATGTTGTCCAAAATAAGATATAAACTGTCGTAATTCTTCAATAGAAAAACCACTTAGGGTCATGGCACTACTTGCAATATTAGGAATTGCATCCAAATCTATCTCAATCCCGTAGATATCTGTTTTCACAAAGTCTAAAGCAAATTGCATTTCGGCATTGAAGTCCTTTTCTTTTCGAATTTTTACGCTGTCATAGGTGTTATATCGAACGCGGTCTTCTATTTTTTTGATAATATCTAACACGCTTTTTGAGGTATAATTTTCGTGTAGACCAAATATGAAATATTTTTTTAGGAATCCTTCTTCGTAGGCATATGAAAATCCATTACCACTATGTCTTCCTTCTAGAATTCTAAAATCAGAATGTGCATCAAAATTAACTGCATTTATAGGTTTGCCATGAGCAAGAGCGGCACCTTTTATGTTTCCGTAGGCATTATTATGACCTCCGCCAATGATAATTGGGATTTTTCCTGCTTTGATAACGTTAAATATGACATGTGAAACTTCTTTGTCAACTCGCTCTACAAGTTGACTTAGTTTTGATCGATCATCGATGTCATTGAAATCAAGATGTTCTACTTCTTTCATTTCTTGGCGTACATCAATTTGTCCTAAAACTACAATATGATTGCCTTTGCAAAATCGATTGTGTTGAATGTTTGCAATACTCTTTATGGCGCTATCCCAAGCAGATGCAGCTCCAGGTCTTCCGTAGTTGGCGCGTATACCAATATCTTCAGGAATTCCTAAAAGAACATATTTTGCTTCGCAATTTTTAAGAAAATTAATTACGTCAGTACCTTTTGGAACTATAAGCATTTTTTCACCAAATTTTATTTCACCACTTCTGTGATTTGTAACTTTGGCTAAGTCGTTAATAGTAAAAGGGATTAGTTTTTCCATAAAAAAAATATATTTCCCAAAAATAATATATTTGTAGCAACTTACGTTATTAGCTTATATTAATTATTAAATTTGTTTATAAAAATTATTAAAAATATGGAAAATCAAAAGAACAACAACTCAAGTCTAAAGGCAGTAATAGCGGTTTTAGCAATTTTATTGGTAGGTAGCTTAGTGTATATATTTAAGATGACATCTGATTCTGATGTTGTTAAAAATGAGCTTACTACAACATTAACAGAAAAAGAATCTGTTATGAAAGATTTACAAGAGTTAAAAGCAACTTATGATGCTGCAATTGCAGAAAACACATCTATGTCTGACGAATTAATTCAAGAAAGAGACAAAGTAGTTGGTTTAATGGATGATTTGAATAAAACGAAAGGTGATGTATCTAAGTTTAGATCTCAAGTTCAAGCTATGCAAGGTAAAATGAAAGTTTTAGTAGCTGAAAACGATGAGTTGAAAAAACAAAATGGTGTCTTAACTGTTCAACGTGATAGTACAATTGTAGTTCTAGGAGAGTCTAAAAAATTCAATGAAGTATTAGTTGGTCAAAATGAAGAACTAGCTAAAACAGTTGAAAAAGGATCTAAATTATCTATTCTAAATACAAAAACGGCTGCTTATAAATTAAGAAGTTCAGGAAAACAAATTGAAACAGATAAGGCTAGTAGAGCTGATGTATTGAAAATTAGCTTTACAATTGCTGAAAATCAAATTGCTAAATCTGGAGATAAAACTTATTATGTGCAAGTTATCGATAGTAAAAACAATGTTTTAGGCGATAAAAAGACAGAATCATTTGGTGATAAATCTTTAGTATATAGCTTTCAAACAAAAGTTCAATATGAGAATAAAACAGTTGATGTGTCTGAAGATTTACCTGGTAAAAACTTTGAAAAAGGAACTTATTTTATCAATATTTTTGATAATGACGAATTAGTTTCTAAATCTAGTTTCACTTTAAGATAATAAAAAGTACTTAATATTAAAAAGGGCAGTAAAACTAATTTTACTGCCCTTTTTCTTTGAAATTTATTATCTAGATTTTCTTTTTTTATTCTGACTATCTTCTAGTTTTTTTAATGCTTTTTCTTGTTTCTTCGCCTTTAAATCTTTAGTAGATACTTTCATATTATTTACCTTAGCCATGATCTTAATTTTTTTTTAATTATTTAAATAGTTTAAAAAGAACCGTGATCCTAAAATTTATGGGAATAAATAAAACTTTATATAGCGAGTATCATTGTCCAATTAGTATTGGGAATGATTGGAATGTAAAAAAATAAAGTTTATAGGATTCAATAAGCACACTCGCGGGTGCTTAATAATTCGGGAAGATTTTTAATTTAAATGAATTAAGAAACGTAACTGTAACGTTGACATTAGGAACCATGAATATGCTAGTATTGAAACCTTTTTGTTTCAAGCTAAATTTGCATAAATCAATTATGTTACCTAATGTGTTCATAAGAAAAAAGCTATTTTTTAAAAAGTAAAGATACTGACTTATTTACTTGAAACCAAGTCTAAGTTGTTCTTTTAGAGTTTTTTAATGTAATTGAGCTTTTGCTTGGTTTTTGTATCTGTTATTTAAAAATTTCTCCTTCAATAAAAACACTTTCTATTAAATTACTAGCAAAAGCATAAGGCAGTTGATAATATGAGGTAATAGGTTTTGTGATTATTAGATTGGCTTTTTTGCCTATTGTTATGCTACCATGAGTATCTGAAACTCCCATTGCATATGCTCCATTTATTGTAGCAGCATTAATAGCTTCTTCGGGTGTCATTTTCATCTTGATGCAAGCAGTTGCAACAACAAAATTCATATTACCTGATGGAGTAGAGCCGGGGTTGTAATCTGTGGCTAATGCTAAAGGCAATCCTGCTTTTATCATTTCTCTAGCAGGCGTATATGGAATACTTAGGAAATAAGAGCATGATGGTAATGCTACCGGCATCGTTTCGGAGTCTTTTAAAGCCTTAATGTCCTTTGGAGTCATTATTTCTAGATGATCGACAGAAAGGGCTTTATATTTGACCCCTGCTTGTATACCGCCAATTGAGTTGAATTGATTCACATGGATTTTTGGTGTTAATCCATTTTGAATACCTGCTTCCATGATTTGTTCAGTTTCTTCAACAGAGAAATAACCTGTTTCGCAGAATATATCAACGTAATCAGCTAGTTTGTTTTTGGCTATTTCAGGTAACATTTTGTGGATAATCTCATCGATATATCCTTTTTTATTTTCTTTGAATTCTAAAGGGAATGCATGTGCTCCTAAAAAAGTTGCTTTTATAGTTACAGGATAATTTTCGTTAAGTTTTTTTATGACTCTCAACATTTTTAACTCTCCATCAACAGTAAGTCCGTAGCCTGATTTTATTTCGACAGCTCCAGTTCCTAATCGTATTACTTCTTCTAGTCTAGCTTTGGATTGGCTGTATATTTCGTCTTCTGAAGTTTCGTTAAGTTTTTTGGCAGAATTTAAAATTCCGCCACCACGATTAGCGATTTCTTCATAAGAAAGTCCATTTATTCTATCTACAAATTCTTGTTCTCTGTTGCCAGCATATACAATATGAGTATGACTGTCACACCAGGTAGGAAGAATCATTTTTCCTGTGGCATCAATAACAGAATCGGCTTTTATTTCTGGAATATTTTCCATTGTACCAAAGTCTGCAATTAGATTGTCTTTTAAAACTAAATAAGCATTTTTTAGGGTTGGAAGAATTGCCATTTCGGCACCAGAAACTTTAGAAATTGAAGTTTCTCGAACTTGTATTAGCTCTTTTATATTGATGATAAGGGTTGTCATGATTTATTTTGTATTATTCAGAAACAGTTATTTCAAACATTTTATCCCAGTTTTTACCTGTTACAAAAATGGTTTTTGTTTTTGGGTTGTATGCAATTCCGTTTAGAACATCATCGATTGTTATGCTTGGGGCTAATTGCTTGCGTAACGCTGACATATCTAAAATTCCTTCAACAGCACCGCTTGTCTGGTTTACAACAGCGATAGCATCTTTTTGGAATACATTTACATAGAATTTTCCGTTGATTAATTCTAATTCGTTTATGGCTTTAATTTTAGAGCTTCCTGAGTAAACATTGATGTAATCAATCATTTTTTGAGTATCTGGATCCATTTTCCAAATCTTTTCAGTTCCATCTCCTTGATAGATGTATTTACCGTCATTTGTCATTCCCCAACCTTCAATATCTTTATCGTATGGGAATGTTTTTATAAGTTTTAATGTATTGATGTCATATATAAAACCTGTTTTTTCTTGCCAAGATAATTGGTAGAGTTTATTGTTGATGATGGTGATTCCTTCTCCAAAATATTTACTATCTAGTGTTATCTCTTTATATACTTTACCTGTTTTGTAATCGTATTTTCTAAAATAAGAATCTCCTTTTTGTCCTGTACTTTCGTAAAGGGTATCTCTAAAAAACTCTAAACCTTCAGTAAATGCTTTTGCGTCGTGTGGATAGGTGTTTACAATTTTATATTTTAATAATTTTGGTTGTACGCTTGAAACTAATTCGATTCTAGAAGTTGCTTCTGAATTTTCTCCACCAAAATAAACTACTGCTTTTAGTTTTTGATATCCTAGTTTTTGATCTTTTAGTTCAAAGTTTACTTTATTTAATCCTTTTACCGATCCCACTTTTTTATCGTTTACAAAGTATGCAATGCTATCGATTTGTTTCGAATCTGGATTCAAAACTCCCAAAGAAACGGATTGATTTGTAAGAAAATGTACTGGAAAGTTAGAATCTTCAAAAGAAAATATAGAATTTTCACCTTTTTTTGTCTCTTTACATCCAATTAGTGTTGTTGCTAATAAAATGAAAGATAGGATGTTATGTTTTTTCATAGTCTAAAATTTGTAGTAGGCAATATACAATGTTATTTTTATAGGCACAAAGCTCTTGCAAAAATATAAAAAGATTGTATATTTGCACCGGCAAGTCCTACACGATCTGCTCCTGCAGACTCCCCCAGGATGGGAACATAGCAAGGGTAAGTGGTTGAGCGATGCGATGTAGGTCGCTTGCCTTTTTTTATTTAATCTGAATTTTATTCAGATTTTTTTTTGAAATTAATTTAAATGTGGTCTTCCTTCGGGGAGATTTTTTTATTTTTGGACCTTACTAAGTTATATCATTTTCTCTGAAAGGGTATTCAATTAGCTAAATACTTATTGTTATATAGCTTTTCATATTTAATCAATAACATATAATCTACAATATGAGTAAAGTAGTGCTGATTACAGGCGGATCTTCGGGAATTGGAAAATCTATTGGTGAATTTTTACATAATAAAGGATTTGTGGTGTATGGAACGAGTAGAACTCCTGAGAAGGTTTTAAATTCTGTTTTTCCTTTAGTCGCTTTGGATGTTCGTAATGTGGAGTCAATTAAGACCGCTGTTGCGAAAATTATTCAAACTACGGGGCGTTTAGATGTTGTTATTAATAATGCAGGTGTTGGGATTACTGGCCCTTTGGAAGAAATTCCAACTGAAGAAATCAAAAATAATTTTGAGACTAATTTTTTTGGTCCTATTGAGGTTATGAAAGCTGTTTTGCCACAAATGCGTGAGCAAAAATCAGGATTGATTATTAATATCACTTCTATTGCTGGATATATGGGATTGCCTTATAGAAGTGTTTATTCGGCTTCTAAAGGGGCGCTTGAACTAATTACTGAAGCTTTACGAATGGAAGTGAAGTCTTTTGGTATTAATATTACCAATGTTGCTCCAGGGGATTTTGCTACTAATATTGCTGCTGGTCGTTATCATGCTCCTGTAATAAAAGGTTCTGCTTACGAAACGGTGTACGGGCGTACGCTTGAAACGATGGATGAGCATGTTGATACGGGTGGAAATCCTAATGAAATGGCTGAAGCGATTTACAAAATTATGCAAGCCAAAAATCCAAAAGGACATTATAAAGTGGGAGCGTTTATGCAGAAATTTTCTATTGTTTTGAAGCGCATTCTTCCTGATAAAGTTTATGAAAAGATGTTAATGAATCATTATAAGTTGTAATTTTGTAATGATATTGCGTGAGGGATAGGAGTAAACTACCGAAGTAGTGCGTATAGCCCGACCAGATTTACGAAAGGCGCCTAATAAGCGGTTTGTAGATGGCGCATTTAGGAAATTGGGTCACGCCCAAATATTGGAACACAATTAAATATAATACATATGAAATTTTTTATTGACACAGCTAATTTAGCTCAAATTAAAGAAGCACAAGCATTAGGTGTTTTAGACGGAGTTACTACTAACCCATCATTGATGGCTAAAGAAGGAATTACTGGAAAAAATAATATTTTAAAACATTACGTTGACATTTGTAACCTTGTTGAAGGTGATGTTAGTGCCGAAGTTAATGCTTTGGATTATGACGGAATGATTAAAGAAGGTGAGGAATTGGCTGAATTACACGAACAAATCGTGGTTAAATTGCCAATGACGAAAGAAGGAGTTATGGCTGCGAAATATTTTTCTGACAAAGGAATTAAAACAAACGTAACTTTGGTGTTCTCGGCTGGACAGGCTTTATTGGCTGCTAAGGCTGGAGCTACTTATGTTTCTCCTTTTATTGGTCGTTTAGATGATGTTTCTACAGATGGTTTAGCGCTTATAGAGGAAATTAGATTAATTTATGATAACTATGGTTATGAAACTGAAATCTTAGCTGCTTCGGTACGTCACACTATGCATATTGTAAATTGTGCAAAAATTGGTGCTGATGTTATGACTGGACCTCTTTCTGCAATTTATGGTTTATTGAAACACCCATTAACAGATATCGGATTAGCGCAGTTTGTTGCTGATTTTGAGAAAGGAAATAAATAGTTTTCCTTTAATTTATTTTAAACCGCCTTGCTTGTAAAAACTTGGCGGTTTTTTTATGCTTTTTAGTATCTGATATAGGATGAAAATGATTGATTTGATTTTTTTGGGGTTACCAAAAAAAATGAGATCTTTTTTTAATGAAGTATAATTTTATAAAAGTATAAATTGAACTCTTATATATGTTTAAAAACTATATCTTGGTAATTTATGGCTTAAGTTAAATCTTAAGTTTTCCAAGAAAAAGAAACTTATTATGTCGATAAAGAACCATTAAAAAAACAACAAATGATAAAAAAGCAATTTACGTATGTTTATTTTTATTTATTTATAGGATTATGTATTTCTTGTAAAACATCAGTGCCATATACTCAAAATGAAAAACTAGATTTGGTTAAACGATATAAAAATGATCAAGAAATTCAGCAATATGACTTAAAAAGATTAGGTGATAAAAAGTATTTTGATTCAATAAATAAAGTTGCGGAAATAGTTTTTCAAGAGAATACTAAAATAATAAAAGAATATTTTAAGAATAAACAATTTCCTGGAATAAAAGAAAACGGTAAAGAAGTGGCTCTTAGTTTTTGGGTAATCGTTCAGCATTCGGATCATGATATTGTTTTCCAACAACAGGTTTTGAAATCAATGAGAAAAAAATTAAAAAGTAAAGATGTCAGTCGTAGGAATTATGCTTATTTATATGACAGAGTAGCAAAAAATAAAAAACAGAAACAACTTTATGGTACTCAGGTTGTTTGGGATACAGGTTTTCCTGTTCCATATTCATTAAAAGAACCTGAAAAATTAAATAGATTAAGAAAAGGTATGGATTTAGAGCCTATAGAAGAATATCTATCTTCTTTTCTGAAGTAATAATTAAACAAGTATTTATTAAAAGGAGTTGTTTTATTTTAAGCATTGACAAATTAGATAAAGGTTTAAGTAAAAAAAAAAGTCCCATTTTGCAATGGGACTTTCTCTATTTTTATTGGTGTTTATTAGTGACCACCTGATAATTTTTTGTCGAAATTTATTCCTTGTTTTTTTAGTATTCCGCTTACTTTCCAAGCGTAAAATGCAAGGTAAGCAAAACATAAAACACCAATGATGTAACTAGCTTGGATTCCGATACTTTCAGAAACGTAACCTTGTAACCAGCTGATAACTCCACCACCCATGATCATCATGATTAGGAAGCTACTTCCTTGGCTGGTGTTTTTTCCTAGTCCGCTTACAGCTAATGTAAAGATACAAGGCCATAATGTACTACAGAAAAGACCAACACTAGTAATTGCGTAAACGCTGACCATACCGTGAGTAGACATACCAATTGCAAGAGCAATTATTCCTAGTGTAGAAAATATAAGTAACATTCTAGCTGGATTTCCTTTACTTGCGATATCAGCAGCAATAAGTACTAAAATGATTAATCCGTAGATATAGAATGGTGTTAAATCGTGTTTAGCGATTGCATTTACTCCTAAGAATACACCAAATGCTAAATATGGAGCTAAGAAACGTAATATTTTTTGTAAGCTAAGGTCATTTGTGAATGCTTCAACAGCACCTGTCCAACGACCAATCATTAAACTCGCCCAGTATAATGAGATATATGGTGCTACTTCGTGCGTTAAAAAACCTAATTTGGTTTCCATATAAGCTGGTAAGTTACTCGCTGTAGATACTTCAACTCCTACATACAAAAAGATTGCAACCATCCCCATTACTAATTGTGGGTATTGTAAAGCTGATTTTTTTGCAATTGAGCCTTCGATTGCGGCATCTTCTTGTACTAAAGCAGGTCTGTCTGGAAGAGATGAGAATTTTAATAATATAGCTACCAATAAGAAAGCAAATCCTAGGATTAAATAAGGAATTTTTACACTTTCGATACTTAAAGTTGTTGTTTTATCAACACTTGATCCAAAGATGGCAAAGCTCACGATTAACGGACCAATTGTTGTTCCAAGATTGTTGATACCACCTGCTAGAGTTAAACGCTGTGAACCTGTTGAAATAGGGCCTAAAGCGATTGCTAGTGGGTTTGCAACTGTTTGTTGTAATGAGAATCCTAATGCTACAATGAATAAACCTGATAGCATTAATGGAAAAGATCCTGTATTTGCGGCTGGATAAAATAATAAAGTTCCTAAAGCTGATATTACTAAACCTAATGATAAACCGTTTTTGTAACCAATTTTGTTAACTAAATCTTCTTTAATTAAGTAAGAAATCCCCATGTATATTAAAGATCCAACAGTATAAGCTATGTAAAATGCCAATGATACTAACTGACTCTCTCCTTGTGATAAATTAAAGGCTGTTTTAAATACTGGGATTAATATATCATTACTAGCTGCAACGAATCCCCAGAAGAAGAATACGACCACTAGAGGAATAAATTGTCCCCATTTTGTTTGTACATTTTCTGAACTCATAATGTGATAAGGTTAATTTTATTTGTTTTTATTTGTTTTTATTTGTTTTTTGACGAGCGTAAATATATTTGTTAACTCGATGAAAAAAAAATAAAACGGGACAAATAATGTTAAATTTATACCAACGGCATGAATTATTCAACAAAGTGTTATTTTTTGAATACGTAAAACAGATGATTGTGAGTGGTTTATTCTAATATTTTGCTCTTTACATCTTTGCTATAATTCCTACCTATTGGCAAAGTGAAAGATTGAATTTGTATGCGATTTCCTTCAATAGATTTTACTTTATTGACAGCAATTAGATATGATTTGTGAATGCGCATGAATCTATCAGCAGGTAACTCATCCGACAATGCAGTTAATGACTTGTGTGTGATGTACGTTTTATCAAGAGTTATAACCTTAATGTATTCTTTCATTCCTTCTACAAATAAAATTTCATCAATATTTATCTTTATCATTTTTTTATCTACTTTAATAAAAAGATGTGGTTCAACACGATGATTTTCAACTTTAATGTTATTCTTTAAATTGTATTCGGTTGTGATTTTATTGATGCATTTTATAAATCGAGGTAACGGAATAGGTTTTACTAAATAATCTAGTACTTCAAGGTCATAACTTTCTGCTGCAAACTCCCTAAAAGCAGTAGTTATGATAACTTTAGTTTTATTTTCTATTAAACTAATGAGTTCAAAGCCGGTCATCATTGGCATATTAATATCCAAGAATACAGCATCGACACTATTATTGTTTATAAAATCTAGTGCTTCAAGTGCGTTAACAAATGTACCGGTAATTTCAAAATCGGTAAAGTTTGTAAAATAGTTTTGTAGAACTTTGATTGCTAATGGTTCATCGTCAATCAATACGCATTTAATCTTCATTATTAATAGGTATTTGCAAGCGAATTATGTAATAATTGAATTTAGTTTTGTATTCTAAATTGTAACAGTTTTTATAGATTAGTTTTAGTCTCTTTTGCGTGTTAGCTAAGCCAATCCCTTTTTTTGTCTTAAGATTTTGTGAATGTACAAAATTATTTATTACTTCAAAATCCAGAGTTTTGTTATCAATGATTTTGCAATTTACTTTTATTTTTAAATTAGGATTATTAAGCCCTCCATGTTTAAAAGCGTTTTCTATTAATGAGATGAATATCAATGGAGGAACCTCTACTTCGTCTATATCTGATTCTAAATTGATACTAAGTTCAACATTTTCGAATCGGAGTTTTTCTATTTCAACGTAATTATGGATGTAATCTATTTCTTGAATTAATTTAACAGATTTGGTTCCTTTTATGTCATATAAAACATATTCCATTAATTTTGAAAGTTTGATAATTACATCTGGCACTTTATCTGATGATTCTAGTGATAATGCGTATAAGTTATTTAGAGTATTAAAGAAAAAATGAGGTTGTATCTGGTTTTCTAGATATTTTAATTTTATTTTAAATTGATTTTCTCTCAATGATCGATTTCTTTCTCTTTCTCTCAACCAAGTAAGTGTTAGATAGACAGAAGATGCCATCGCAACTACGTATAATTCACCAATGCATACTGCAACGATATGATTTATTTCAAAAGGTTTGTATTCTCGATTTGCTTCTGGCCAAATATCTTGTGATATTATATAATAGGTAAGAGCAGTTTTTATTAAATAAATAGCAAACAAGCTCAGCATTAAGCTAAATGTATATTTTATATATTTTGATTTTAAGACATAACGTGGTACTAAAACAAATAGATTAAAATATACTAAAGGTATATGTAATGAAAACTCAATGAGATTTGATTTAAATGAATAAGGGTAGTCATTAAAGTAAGCTCCCCATCTTAAAAAATTTAACAAAAAGTAAACACTCCAAAACCATAGGTGATTTTGTAGTTTAATATCAAATTTCATTTTATTAATCGTATTCACTTATTTAGTAGGTTTTTGATGGCTAAGAATATTTCTGCAACTTTAAACAATTAGTTAGTAAAATCAACTATTTTTTGAGTAAAACTTTAAAAAAAATATAAAATACGTCATATTTTCGGTATGAAAACGTTTTCGTATAGCGTATTATTGATTATTTTGTGTCGTTCGTTTAAAGTTTGTTGCTGTTGGTATAATTTATTTTTTTTAACAATCCCTTAAGAATAAATTTACACCATAACTAACAAAAATAAATAAACATGAAAAAAATTTTCTTAATCTTTATGATTGTTTTTACGGCGCAAGTTTCACTTGCTCAGGTAAAAAATATCAAAGGTGTGATTACAGATTCTGATGGAATGCCGTTGCCAGGGGCTTCTGTTGCAGTTCAAGGAGGGCAAAGAGGAGCTGTTACCGATTTTGACGGTGTGTTCTCTATTGAAGCTCAAAAAGGACAAACATTGGTTTTTACCTATGTAGGTTTAGAAACACAAAATATTGTAGTTGGAGATGCGACTACAATTAATGTTAAATTAAAATCAGCAGCTTCGAATATATTAAATGAAGTTGTTGTAACTTCACTAGGTATCAAAAAAGCAAAAAAAGCTTTATCATATTCAGCTCAAGAGCTTAAAGGAGAAGAGTTAACTCGAGTAAAAGATGCGAATCTTATTAATACGGTTGCTGGTAAAATTGCTGGTGTTGCTGTTACTAAAAGTTCTTCTGGTACTGGAGGTACTACTAAGGTAGTAATTAGAGGAAATTCTTCTTTTGTAAATAATCAACCTTTATATGTTATTGATGGTATTCCATTATTTAACTCAAGTGGGGTGCAACCAAATGGTACTTTTGGAGATTTAGCAGGAGGTAACAGAGATGGTGGAGATGTTGTGTCTTTGATAAATCCTGATGATTATGAAGGAATGACAGTTTTAAAAGGTGCCGCAGCTTCTGTATTATATGGTAGTCAAGGTGCAAATGGAGTAATATTGTTATCTTCAAAAAAAGTAAAAGAAGGTTCAGAAACTTTTAATGTTAACTCAGTAAGTACTTTTGAAAGTGTTGCTTATTTGCCTAAATTTCAATCTGATTACACTTCTAATGTAGGAGATCCAAGAACTTGGGGAGCAAAGCAAAAAGTAGAAGGAGATATAAAAGATTTTTTTGAAACAGGAAATACACAAATTACTTCAATGTCTTTTTCAAAAGCAACCGAAGGTAATTCTACTTCTTTAACTTATGCTAATACTACTGGTTCAGGAATAATGCCAGGTAATGGTTTGAAGAAAAACAACTTTGGAATTCGTCAAACAAGTAAATTTTTTAATGATAGATTGAATGTTGCTGTTACAGCAAATTATGTGTCTCAAAAAATTGATAACAGACCAGTAAATGGGATATATTTTAATCCAATTACAGGAGTTTATGGTCATCCAAGAGCTTTTTCTTTAAATGATTTAAAGAATTATGAAGTTTTTAATCCAGTTACAAATATGATGACGCAAAATTACCCAGGTTTTGCTGTAATTAATGAAAATAACGAAAATCCGTATTGGCAAATTAATAAGCAAAAGTCTGTAGATACTAACAATTTTTTTAATGGATCGATTGCTTTAGATTATAAGGTTTATGATTGGTTTCGTTTAACTTCAAGATATAGCTACAACAGAAACGAAAGTAATTTTGTAAAAGGAATGCATGCTGGTTCAGCTGTTTCTTTAGTTCATCCTACAGGAAGATATATTGATGTTACTACAGTTGGTATGCAAAATTATGCTGATTTTATTGCTTTAATTAATACAAAAATCAACGACGATTTTAGTTTTAATGGAACATTTGGAGCAAGTATTAATAATTCTAAATCTCGTGGTATTACTCTTGATTCAGGAATTGGTGGAGGACTTGCAAATGATAATATCTTTACTCTTGGAAACTTTATTAATAACAACGGAAATTTTCAATCAGGAGCTGAAAGAGAAGTTCAATCAGTATTTGCTGCTACAACTTTTAGTTACAAAGATTATTTGTTTTTAGATCTTGCAGGAAGAAACGACTGGTCTTCTACTTTGGTAAATACTGATAATCCTGATTATTTTTATCCTTCAGTTGGTTTAACAGGTATTATTAGTGAAATGTCAACAATGCCTGACTTCGTTAATTTTGCTAAAGTTCGTGCTACTTATGCAAAAGTTGGTAATGATATTGCCTCTACTATGACTAGTCCTACATCTAATGTTATCGCAGGTATTCCTTTAAACCCTACTGTAGGGCCTAAACGAGGAACATCTCTAAGAAATGAATTGAAATCCGAGCTTGAGCTTGGTACAGAGTGGAGAATGTTTAATAACAGATTAGGATTTGAACTTTCTTACTACAATTCGGATACTAAAAATCAATTTCTTCAAGTTCCAGCAGATCCTACTAATCCTGATGGTTTTGCAAACTATGCAATTAATGCTGGTAGTATTTCAAACAAAGGTTTTGAGGTTGTTTTATATGCTGATATTATTAGAGGTGCTAAATTTGGTTGGGATACTAGAATTAATTATTCACAAAATAAGAGTAAAGTGAATGATATTCCTTCTGAAACGAATAATGGAAGAATTGTACTTACTGATCCAGGATCAAATTCTTATAGATACTCATTAATTCAAGGAAGACCTTTTGGAGTAATTGAAGGAGTTAATTTCAAAAAAGATGCTCAAGGTAGAATATTGATTAATAATGATGGAACAATTCAAAGAACAAGTTGGGAAGAAGTAGGTAATGCAAATCCTGACTTTATGTTAAGTTGGTCAAATACATTTAAGTTTGGTTCATTTACAGCTAATATCTTACTTGATGGACGTTTTGGAGGTGATGTTCTAAGTTTAACCGAAGCAATGAATGATTTTAATGGTGTTTCAAAAGCTTCAGGAGATGCTAGAAATGCTGGAGGAAAGCAAATTAATGGTGTAAGAGCTAGTGATGGAACTCCTGTAACTTCAATGGATGCTTTTGCTTATTATACAAATACTGCAGGTAGAAATGGAGTAAGTGGAGAATATGTTTATAACGCTACAAATGTAAGTGTAAGAGAAATATCTGTTGGATATACTTTTAACAAAAAAACATTACCATTTGTTCAATCGGCTAGTATATCATTAATAGCAAGAAACTTGTTCTTTATTTACAAAGATGCCCCTTTTGATCCAAATGTAGCTTTAAGTACAGGAGAAGGTTTACAAGGTGTTGATGTTCTTGGAATGCCATCAACAAGAAGTATTGGTCTTAATTTAAACTTAACTTTCTAATCTTACAATCATGACATTAAATTTAATAAAAAAGTCAGCAATATGTTTCTCTTTACTTGCAGCTGTTAGTTGTACAGATAATTTTGAGGAATTAAATCAAAATCCAGTAGGTGCAACTACAGTGGATTTAGAACAAAACTTTAATAATATAAAAGGGTTAATTAAACCTGCATTTACTAGGCTATATATTTCTGATATTACATGGCAATATCAGTTACAACAAAGTTTAGAAGCAGATGGATGGTCTGGATATATGACTACTCCAAATGATTTTGATGGCAATAATAATCATAGTTATTCTTTGAGAGATTCATGGAATTCATATGCATGGGATGATGCTTATGTAAGCATTATTGCAAATCTTTATAAAGTAGAACAAAGAGCAAAAGGAAAATACGATCAGTTTTATGCTTGGTCACTTATTGTGAAAGTTGCTACTATGCAAAGAATAACAGACATGTATGGTCCTGCTGTTTATTCTAAATTTGGAGGTGATGGTGCAGCAATTTATGATTCTCAGCAAGATATCTATAAACAAATGTTTAAGGATTTAGATTTTGCAGTAAAAGAGTTGACAACAAGAGCTAATGCTAATGAGGTTTCAAAGTTTACTCAGACAGATTTGTCTTCATGTGGAGGGAGTTATTCTCAATGGGTTAAATATGCTAATTCATTGCGTTTAAGATTAGCGATGCGTATTTCTAAGGTAGATCCAATCTTAGGTAAGGCAGAAGCAGAAAAAGCAATTAATCATGCCACTGGTGTTTTTACGACGAATAAGGATGTAATGAAAATTAAATCTCCATTAGATCTTAATGTGATAGAACAAATGAGTCATGCTTGGGGAGGTTTGTTTATGGGTGCAGATATGGAGTCTATCTTAGGAGGATACGGAGATCCACGTATAGCTAAATATTGGGAAACATCTAAGGTTTCTCCTGGAGAATATAAAGGAGTTAGAACGGGGATTCTTTATCCAACTCCATCTACATATGCTAAATTTTCACAAACTGGTCCAAGAACCAGAACAGGTGAAGTTACTTGGATGTCAACTGCTGAAGTATATTTCTTAAGAGCCGAGGGTGCCTTGAGAGGATGGAATATGAATGGTAATGCAAAAGATTTATATGAGTCTGGTATAAAAGCTTCTTTGAGCAAAATGGAGCTGAAGGTGCTGCAACTTACATTACAGACAATGTTAAAGTTGCTAAAGATTATGTAGATCCACTTAATCCTGCAAATAATGCAGTTGCAGTAAGTAAAGTTACAGTTGCTTGGGGAGCTTCTAAAGAAATTAATCTTGAAAAAATTATCACTCAAAAATGGATTGCTACTTATCCTGATGGGCAAGAAGCTTGGTCTGAATTTAGAAGAACTGGATATCCTAAATTATTCAGAATTACAAATAACAGAAGTGGTGGTTTAATTAGCACTGAGTTAGGAGTTCGAAGATTACCTTTTTCTCAAGCAGAAGCTGCAACCAATCCTAAAGGTGTTGCATCTGGAGTTGCGGCACTTGGTGGTCCAGATAACGGAGCAACTAGACTTTGGTGGGATACTACAGGTCCTAATTTCTAATAAAAAAAACAAATTTTTAAGAAAGAATGTAAGTGGCATAAGTAATGTAAATTACTTATGCCTCTTTTAAACGCGCATGTCTTTATAATAAATATTATAATAAATAAAAAATGAGAAGTGCTATAGAAATTAAACCAGACATTAGCTATAAAAGTGCTGGTAAATTTGAAGAGACACGATTTGAAAAAATCCACAACGAAATCTTCAAGAATTCTACCGAAGCATCGATAATTGTTGCGCAGGAAATTGCTCAATTAATTAGATCAAAGCAAGAAAAGAACAAATCTTGTGTACTAGGTTTAGCCACAGGTTCTTCACCTATAAAGGTATATGAAGAATTAGTTAGAATGCACAATGAAGAAGGATTGAGTTTTAGCAATGTTATCACTTTTAATTTGGATGAATATTATCCGATGACTAAAGAAAATAATCAGAGCTACCACCATTTCATGCATCAACATTTGTTTAATCATATCGATATCAAACCAGAGAATGTAAATATTCCAGATGGTACTGTTTCGATTGATGAATTGAATCAATATTGTATTGATTATGAAATGAACATTAAGAATGCTGGAGGACTAGATTTTCAATTATTAGGAATTGGCCGTACAGGGCACGTAGGATTTAACGAGCCGGGATCGCATATAAATTCAGGAACACGTATTATTACTTTGGATCATATCACGAGAGTAGATGCTTCTTCCGATTTTAACGGGATTGATAATGTGCCAAAAAGGGCCATTACAATGGGAGTATCTACAATTCTCAGATCCAAAAGAATAGTACTTATGGCTTGGGGACAAAACAAAGCCGATATTATCAAGAGAACCATTCAAGGTGATATTAGCTCTGAAGTTCCAGCAACATTTTTGCAAAATCATGGTAATGCAACTTTTGTTTTAGACCAATCAGCTGCATCTGAACTAACTCGTTTTAAAACGCCATGGTTAGTTGGTGAGTGTATTTGGAATCAGGAATTAAAAAGTAAAGCGATTGTTTGGTTGTGTCAAAAAACAAAACAATCTATTTTAAAATTAACCGACAGAGATTACAATAATAACGGAATGTCCGATTTATTGGCTCAAGAAGGTTCTGCTTACGATTTGAACATTAATATGTTCAACGTATTACAACATACGATTACAGGATGGCCAGGAGGTAAGCCCAATACTGATGATTCACATCGTCCAGAGAGAGCTAATCCAGCTAAGAAAAGAATTATCCTTTTTAGTCCCCATCCAGATGATGATGTTATCTCAATGGGAGGAACATTCTCAAAATTAATAAAACAAGGGCATGATGTGCATGTTGTATATCAAACCTCTGGAAATATTGCCGTTACTGATGATGAGGCGTTAAAGTTTGCTGAGGTAAGTAATGATTTTTTTGCTGATTCAGACACAAAAATAAATTTCAAATCGGTGATTGATTTTCTAAATAACAAGTCAGAAAATCAAATTGATTCCTTGGAAGTAAGAAAGTTAAAAGGACTTATCCGCCGAAGAGAATCGTATGCCGCTACGAGATATATTGGGTTAAAAGATGAAAATACTCATTTCCTGGATCTACCGTTTTATGAGACAGGACAAATTAAGAAAAATCCGTTAGGTCTTGAAGATATTGCTATTGTAAAAGACATTATCGACCAAATAAAACCACATCAGGTATTTGCAGCAGGAGATTTAGCAGATCCGCATGGAACGCATGAGGTATGTTTGAATGCCATTTTTGCTGCAATGAAGGAACTAAAACCACAACCTTATATGGATGATTGCTGGCTATGGTTATACCGAGGTGCTTGGCACGAATGGGATATTCATGAAATAGACATGGCTGTACCGTTAAGTCCATCTGAAGTATTATTAAAACGTCATGCTATTTTATATCACCAATCTCAAAAAGACAGAGTGATGTTTCAAGGTAATGACTCAAGAGAATTTTGGGTTAGAGCTGAAGATCGTAACAAAAACACAGCGATTTTATACGATGATTTAGGTCTTGCAGAATACGAAGCAATCGAAGCTTTTAAACGTTTTGATTATTAATAAGCTTTAAAGAGTATTTAGAATAATTTAAGTTACAAAATTCAGATGATAATCTCAGCGATAAAGAGGTTCAAATTGGTTTTCTTCTGAGTTTTGTTTTTACCCGAGTTTTTAGGTCAATATTTATTGATTGCAAAAGGCTCTTTTACAACAAAAAGTATGAAATATATATTGATTTTATTATTTTCTGGGATAGTTGCAAATGCTCAAATAAAGAAAGAGCAATTAAACCTTATGCCATGGCCACAAACAATAAATTTAAACCAAGGTACATTTGCCGTTACTAAAGGGTTTAGAGTAAATATCACAGGAAATCCAAACCCAAGAATTTTTAGTGCAGCAACTCGTTTTTTAAGACGATTAGATGGAAGAACTGGATTGTTTTTTGAACAAGATTTTTTGACTAAGTTAAATTCGGCACCTACAGCACAATTACAAATAAATTGCACTAAGAGTGGTAAGATTGGTTTATATGAAGACGAGAGTTATCATCTTGATATAAAACAAAATCAAATTACAATTAATGCAACAAGTGATTTAGGAGCATTACATGGTCTTGAAACATTGTTACAAATGTTACAAAATAATAGTACTTCTTACTATTTTCCAGTTTCACAAATTTCAGATTTTCCAAGATTTACATGGAGAGGCTTAATGATGGATGTAGCAAGACATTTTCAGCCTGTAGATGTTGTTAAAAGAAATTTAGATGCCTTAGCAGCTGTGAAAATGAATGTTTTCACTGGCACTTGGTAGATGATCAAGGATGGAGAATTCAATTAAAAAAGCATCCTAAGCTTACTGAATTAGCGTCGGATGGATTTTTTTATACGCAAGAAGAAATTAAAGATATTGTGAAATATGCAGACGAACGTGGAATTCTAGTAGTGCCAGAAATAGATGTTCCGGGTCATGCATCTGCTATTTTAACAGCTTACCCAGAAATAGGAAGTAAAGTAATTAATATTTCTAATGGAAATTCAGAGGGCAGTGCAAAAGCGGCGGTAGTTTCTACATATAGTATAGAACGCAATGCAGGAGTTTTTAGCCCTACATTAGATCCAACAAATCCTAAAACATACCAATTGTTAAGTGAAATATTTGATGAGACTTGTCCATTATTTCCAGGCGCATACTTTCATATTGGAGGAGATGAAAACGAAGGTAAAGATTGGGATTCAAACCCTAAAATTCAAGAGTTTAAAAAGAAAAATAAGTTAGTAACGAATCATGACTTACAAACTTATTTTACAATGAAATTAGTACCAATGCTTAAAAAACATGGTAAACAGTTGATGGGATGGGAAGAGATCATGACAAAAGATATGTCTAAAGATGCTATTATTCATGCTTGGAGAGGTCCGAACGAAGGAGTGCCAGTTGGAAAATCATTAACTGAATCTGTGAAAAATGGTTACAAAACTGTTTTGTCTAATGGGTATTATATTGATTTGGTTCAAGGTGTAGAAGCTCATTACTTAAATGATCCATTGCCTAAAAGTGCCAATTTTACCCCTGAAGAAAAAGCAAGAGTATTAGGTGGCGAAGCTACAATGTGGACTGAACTTGTTACTCCTTTAACTATAGATTCAAGACTTTGGCCAAGAACAGCCGCTATTGCCGAAAGATTATGGTCTGCAGAAGATGTTAGAGATTTAAATAGCTTGCGCAAAAGATTAGCAGTTGTTTCATTTAGATTAGAAGAACTAGGAATCACCCATATTAGAAACAAGGATGTAATCTTAAGAAACATAGCAAATAATCAAAATATTACAGCATTAAGTGATTTCTCTAACGTATGTGAGCCATTAAAAGGATATAAGAGAAATAAAGGTGGAGTTGAGTATCAAACGTATTCTCCATTTACACTTTTTGCAGATGCTTGCACGCCAGATGCTTCAGATGCAATAGCTTTTGATGTAGTTGTAAAAGAATATTTAGCAGACAAATCGGTTGCTAATAAAGCCAAAGTTACTGCATTTTTAAATAAATGGATTGGATTAAAATCTAGTCTAGCAAGTTTAAGTGAAAATGCACCTTTGATTCAACCTATTTTGCCTTTAGCAAATAATCTTAGTGATTTATCTCAACAATTAGTAAATGTTTTGGATAATAAAGCAACAGTTGCACCAACAGTTTTAAATGAATTATTAGAGAAATGTAACTCTAAAGATTATGGAGATGTAGAATTGGCAGTTTACGAAAGTTTAAAAAAATTATTATAATATAAAGAAATATAAAGTAAAGTTTGAGTGATTAATAATTGAATTAGTTGAAGTTTAGTTGCCATAATTAATTAGTAATTATCTCTCCTATAGTTTTCTAGGAGAGATAGATTATGGTAAGGCGGTTAGATTAGGATTTTTTTTCGAATCAGAATCTATATTAAATTGACATTTAAGTTTATAGATATAATAAAGATTTATATTAAGATTGCTAAGCCCCAAGTTTATCTGTTTTAATTTAAAAGAGTTCAGTTGCATTTGATGTAATCTGGATTTGTGATTTACCATTTGTTTAAAATGATTATTGGTTTTTGTATTATCAATACAATCGTATGAAGCACTTGGTTTTTTAATTTTTTATTAACCAACCTATTTATTAATTATGAAACATTATTACAGATTACTGTTTTTATTTCTGTTTCCGATCGTATTATTTGCTCAACCAGCACATAATAAAAAAGTTGTCGGATACTATGCGCAATGGGCAATCTATGCTAGGGATTTTAATGTCCCTAAGATTGACGGAAGCAAAATAACTCATTTAAATTATTCTTTCTACGGAACAACTTTTGATCCAGCACGGCCAGAGAATACTAAATTAAAATGCTTAGACACCTATGCCGATTTTGAACACACCGAAGGTGGGATTCCATGGGATGCTCCTGTAAAAGGGAACTTTTATGATATGAAGAAACTTAAAGAAAAGTACCCTCATTTAAAAATTTTGATCTCTGTAGGAGGTTGGACAAAAGGTCAGGATCTTTCTCCAATTTCTGCAAGCCCTGTTGCTAGAGCAGCTTTGGCAGCAGATATGGCTAATTTTCTAGTGACTTATCCTTTTATAGATGGATTTGATATTGATTGGGAATACCCTCTTTCTGGAGGAACAGATGGTACTGAGATTGTTAATGGATCTCCAGTTCCTCCGCAAAAATACAGCCCAGATGATAATAAAAATTTAGTGTATTTATTAAAAGCAATGCGTCAGGCAATGCCAAATAAGCTAATCACTATTGCGGCAGGAAACAATGTTCGAAAAGTATCGTCACAATATTTAGGCCCAAACAATAGAGCACAATATGGAATGACAGAGGATCTTTCGACTTACTGCGATTATATTACTTATTTTGGATACGACCTTGGTGGAAACTGGTATGATAAAACGAGCTACAATGCACCTTTATATGCAAGTGGAAATCCAAATGATCCTTTATACAGCGCAACTCAATCAGAATCGCTTGATGAGTTAACAAGTCAATATTTGAATGTTATTGGAATTCCTGCTAATAAATTAATAATGGGAATACCTTTCTATGGAAAAAAATTCGATAATGTAGCTACTAATTCAACTAATGGATTATTTGTTGCTGCTCCTAGGTATGCTGTTTCTGGATGTGCGAATCCACAAAATCCAACGGGAACTTGGGATGGTGCTGGTGCATGCGAAAAATCTGGAAGTATAGAAATTTGTGATTTAGTAGGGAATCCAGTTACAAATTCGCATCCTTATTTAGATCCGAATACGATGATGGTGACACCAACTGCAACTGCAGCAGGGTGGGTAAGATACTGGGATAATACAACTAAAGTTCCTTACTTATATAATGCTTCTTTACGACAGTTTATTAGTTATGAAGATAAACAATCAATTGATTTAAAAGCACAATATATTAAAACTAAAAACCTTGGTGGAGGAATGATTTGGGAGTTATCTCAAGATACAAGAGGTGCGATTCCTAATTCATTATTGACTCAGGTAGATGATACATTCCGTGCCGCGGTAATAGGAACATTAATAGTAAGCGGTTCTGTTAAAAATGGAGCAAATCTAGTTCCCAATGTAACAGTTCAGTTAAAAGATGCAACTAATGCTATTGTACAAACAGTTACATCGCCAGATGGAAATTATACATTTAATAATGTGGTTTCTGGAGCAAATTATACAATAACAGCTTTAAAAAGTTCATATACTTTTACACCAGTTACATTAACAAATCTTATAGCAAATCAAGCTAATGTTGTTATAAACGGTACACAACCACTTTATACAATTAATGGGACTATTCTGGATGGAACTACAGCAGTTGCAGGAGCAACAGTTACAGCAACCGCAGGAAGTGTCGTTTTTTCAGCAGTTTCTAATGTGAGTGGTGCGTATAGTATTGGTAATATAACAGCAGGACTTGATTATACAGTTACGGCGTCAAAAACAGGTCAGACATTTTCGCCAGCAACTACAGTATATCCAGTTTTAAGTGATAATAAAGTTTTAAATTTTACTCAAACGGTATATTATTCCATTAGCGGAAGCGTGATGGATGGTACAAATCCAGTTGTGGGTGCTACGGTTACGGTAACTTCTAGTTTAGGAACTGTTACAGCAGTTTCTAGTACTACAGGAACATATAGCATTGCTAATTTAGCCTCTGGAGTAAATTATACTGTAACAATTGCAAAAGCAGGAGTAACATTTTCACCAGCATCTACAGTTTACAACAATCTTACAGCGAGTAAAGTTTTAAACTTTACACAAAATGCAGCTCCAGCTAGTAAAATTAGTGGAACAGTTAAGAATGGAGGAAATCCAGTAGCAGGTGCTAAAGTAGAGTTAATCTTTAATTGGACAGATAATGCTCATCCTTATGCTACTTTCCTGGCTACTACAGATGCACAAGGAAAATATAGTTTTGATAATGCAATATTCTCAGGATATACAATTATTGCTAGTTTAAAAATGAATTCATGGCAGAATAATGGTCTTAATTATTCTCCTTCTAATTTAACGAATCTTGCTATTCCAGCTACTTCACAAGTCTATGACTTTAATACAGGAACAGTAGCACCATTAAAAGTTGCAGGCGAAAGCGTACCAAGCGAAGTAGTTGCGGTATCAGAAACTAAAACTCCAGTTGATAATAGTTCAACTCAAAGCAAAGTTTTAAACGTTACTCAAGAGCTTGTTGCACCAGGTACTATAATTAGTGGAACAGTTAAGAATGGAGTAACTCCTGTATCAGGGGCTAAAGTAGAATTAGTTGTGCCTTGGACAGATAGCACGCACAACTGGAAAAGTGTTATTGCTACAACAGATGCACAAGGAGTTTTTAGCTACGATAATACAGTTACAGCAGGTTATACACAAGTATTAAGTTTAAAATTAAACGCTTGGGAAAATAATAATACTGCGTATTTTCCAAATAATCTGACCAACTTTGCTATGCCAACAACGCCTCAGGTTTATAACTTTAATACAAATACAGTTACACCACCTCAGGTTACTATTACGGCTCCTTCAGTTGCAACTGTAGCGATTGCTCCGGGAACAGCGATTCAGTTGAAAGCAACTGCAAGTGTAGACGCTAGCTTAACTATTTCTTCTGTTGTATTCAATATCAACGGACAAAATATTACTGCAGCACTTTCAGGATCAGAATATGTGGCAAATTGGACACCAGTTGCAGCAGATTTTAACAAAAACTATACGTTGAAAGCTACAGTAACGGCTTCAAGTGGTACAACTGCAGAAAATACAAAAACATTCTATTTACAATGTTCAGGAACAACTTGTCCTAATTCATTGCCAGTAATTACTTGGGTTTCACCAGCAACGACAACAATTAATCAGCCTTCAGGTTTCCAAGCAGTGCCAATAAGTGTTAATGTTACAGATGCCGATGGTACAATTTCAAGCGTTTCGGTAAGCATAAACGGAACCTATTTTCCTATGACAAAAGGCACAGGGAATGCATACAACTATACCTTTACTCCAAATGCTTATATAACATATCCATTAATAGTAAAAGCGATAGATAATGCAGGAGGTGAAAAATTATTAAATCAATCGATTACGATTACTAATTCGACACGAATATTCATTCCGCTTCCGTCTAAAGTTCTTTTAGGATATGCACATTCTTGGGAGAATACTGCTGCTCCATTTTTATATTTTTCTCAAATGGTGGGAAGTAAGTTTAACGTAGTCGATTATTCTTTCGTAGAAACAGTTAATCGTGATGGTTATACACCAGTGTTAACTACAAATGACGCTAGATATTTGACCAATGGTGTTTTCGATAAGCAATTGTTGAAAAATGATATAAAATCCTTAAGAGATAGCGGGGTTCCTGTTATTGTCTCTATTGGAGGTCAAAACGGTCATGTTGTTTTAGACAATGTAACTCAAAAAATATATTTGTTAATGGTCTAAAAGCAATTATTGATGAGTATCAATTTGATGGAGTTGATATTGATTTTGAAGGTGGATCGATGAATTTTAGTGCAGGAGGTTTAAGAGATATTTCTTATGCGGGTATTTCTGCTTATCCTAGATTAAAAAACGTAGTAGATGCTTTCAAAGAATTAAAAGCTTATTATGGCCCTGGATTTTTATTAACTGCGGCTCCAGAAACACAATATGTACAAGGAGGATATTCTACCTATAATGATACTTTTGGTTCTTTTCTGCCGATCATTCAAAATTTACGTAATGAATTAGATTTGTTAGCTGTACAATTGTATAATACAGGAGGAGAAAACGGATTAGATGGTCAATATTATGGTTCAGCTAAGAAAGCAAACATGGTAACAGGCCTAACTGATATGATAATAAAAGGCTATAACATTGGTACAACAGGAATGCGTTTTGATGGTTTACCAGCCTCAAAAGTTCTTATTGCATTACCAGCTTGTCCAAGTGCAGCAGGTAGTGGTTATTTAACGCCGACTGAAGGAATTAATGCTATGAATTATCTAAGAACTGGAACTACTTTTTCAGGAAGAACCTACACTATGCAACCAGGCGGACCATATCCTTCTTTAAGAGGTTTGATGACTTGGTCTGTAAACTGGGATGCATCTTCTTGTGGTAATTCCTCTGAATTATCTAAAGCATATGCGGCTTATTTTGCAACACAAAGTGCTAAATTAAAAGCAGAAGATAAGATAGAACTAACAAGTAATAAAACACTTGCATACTTTAAAGATAATGCATTAGCAATATCTAATGAAGCAAGTAGTATTGATCAAGTTGAGATATACAATATGCTCGGACAATCGATATTAAGTTACAAGAATATTCAAGATACTAATAGTTTATTACTTGAGAATAGAAGTTTCTCAACAAAACAATTGTTTATAGTAATTGTGACTGATAAACAAGGAACGAAAAAGACATTTAAAGTAATGAACTTTTTGAATTAATGATTATAAATTAAGATTTTAAGATTTCAAAAAAATGAAAAATTGGGGCAGTTAAAATTGAGTTTGGTTATTTATTTTTTAATTAGATTTTTCATATTTTGGACAAATGCATTGAATTTAGGTAATTTGTTATTTGGTTTTTACCTAAAGGAGATCATTATGAACCTGGCACTAAGTGCCAGGTTTTTTTTTGCTTTATAGTGATTGGGAAATTTACCTGTTTTTTTACCTATTTTTGAATCCCAATTATTGTATTAAAACTTCATGAAAAAATCAATTACCATTATACTAACATTTTTAATTTTTACGTATTGTTCAGGTCAAACAAAATATGGAAATCCAGAAGTTGACCCAATACAAATTCAAAAAGACTACAGCAGCTGGTGGGCATATCAAACTAAGAACATTATGCTTTCTAGAGATTTTGTAGCACTTGATTCTCTTTCGAAAGAAATACCTAAAGATTTTTTTTTAGATCAGTTAGCAAATGGCAGTAATATTCCCATTCGATTACAATCGGATGATAGTATTTATTATTATAAATTATTTAAAATCGAACCCAATTCAGATACAAGCATAAAAGCTACTATTAATCAGGAGGCTTTTGATGCGTATAAGAATTTTAAAATGGAAAATACTCCTTTCCCTAAATTCTCTTTTAAGGATTTAAAAGGAATTTTGGTTTCTAACGAAACGATGAAAGGAAAAATTGTAGTTATAAAATGTTGGTATATTCATTGTGCAGCATGTATCAAAGAATTTCCAGATGTGAATTATTTGGTTGAAAAATATAAAAATAGAGAAGATATCCTTTTTGTGAGTTTGGCGGAAGATACTCCCGAGCAATTAAAAATATTTTGAAAAGAAAACCATTGTCATATTCAGTGATCCCTAATATGAAGATATACATGAATGAAACGTTGCAGTTAAATGCTTTTCCTACGCACTTTATAATTAATAAAGATGGGCTTATCGCCAAAGTGGTAAATAATTATGAAAGCTTGGAAGTGGCTTTGGAAAAAGAAAGTAAATTGTAATTAGACCTAAAAAAAAGGTTATGAGGTTATAAGTTGCAAAGGTTCAAAGGTTTTAAATGTGGTTGTTGTGAAATTAACCATTATGTTCACAATCGCGAAGCGTAGGATGTGATGTGCAAAGCTCGCATAGTTTCCCTCAAATATTGTCATGCTGAGAGGAGTCGAAGAATCACAAGAAACTTTATAATCTTTGTCGAGCTACTAGCAGAGATCCTTCCTTCATCAGGATGACAATATTGGGGTTATTTTTGGGCTAAAAATTAAGCATATGCTGGTAGTAATATTAATGTAGTCTTTACTCTCAACAAAAGAATTCGTTCCATTCGGGTTAAAGCTTTTTTTTAAATCTATTTAATCTTTTTTATCCCGATAGCTATCGGGAGTGGCAAAACATTTTTAGCGGTTTTCATATTAAAAAAACTTAGCGACCTAGTTTCTTTGCTCCTCTGAACCTTTTTCACTACTTTTGCACAAAATTAATTAATATAGACATTCATGTTAACAGTCAATAATTTATCGGTACAATTTGGCAAACGAATTTTGTTTGACGAAGTAAATACAACTTTCACTCACGGAAATATTTATGGAGTTATCGGAGCCAATGGTGCTGGAAAATCAACTTTTCTTAAAATAATTTCAGGCGAAATGGATCCTACTTCAGGACATATCCATTTAGAGCCAGGAAAACGTATGTCGGTTTTAAACCAAAACCACAACATGTTTGACGAGCACACAGTTCTTGAAACCGTTATTATGGGGAACAAAGTATTGTACGCCGTTAAGAAAGAAATGGATGAACTTTATTTAGACTATAACGATAAAAATGCTGATAGAATAGGGGAGTTACAAGTTCAGTTTGAAGAAATGAACGGATGGAACGCTGATTCTGATGCTGCTTCGATGTTGTCTAACTTAGGTATTGCCGAAGAGCACCATTATACATTAATGGGAGATCTTGAAGGTAAAATTAAAGTTCGTGTCCTTTTGGCACAAGCCTTATTTGGTAATCCAGATTTACTTATCATGGATGAGCCTACCAACGATTTGGATTTTGAAACAATCGCTTGGTTAGAAACTTTCCTTGCAAATTATGAAAATACAGTAATTGTAGTATCGCATGACCGTCACTTTTTAGATTCGGTTTGTACACATATTTCAGATATCGATTTTAGTAAAATCAACCATTATTCAGGTAACTATACTTTTTGGTATGAGTCTAGTCAATTAGCGGCTAAACAACGTGCACAACAAAACAAAAAAGCCGAAGAGAAGAAACAAGAATTAGAAGAATTTATTCGTCGTTTTAGCGCCAACGTTGCCAAGTCTAAACAAGCAACTTCTCGTAAAAAAATGATTAGTAAGCTTAATATTTCTGAAATTAAACCTTCAAGCCGTCGTTATCCAGCAATTATCTTTGATCAGGATCGTGAAGCAGGAGATCAAATTTTGAATGTTGAGAACTTAAGTGCTTCAATTGATGGAGATCTTTTATTTAAAAACGTAGATTTGAATATGGCAAAAGGAGATAAAATTGTTTTATTCTCTAAAGATTCACGTGCAACTACTGCTTTCTACGAAATTTTAAACAACAATCAAAAAGCAGATGAAGGTACTTTTGATTGGGGGATTACAACAAATCAAGCTTATTTACCAGCAGAGAATCATTCTTTCTTCGAAAATGATTTGAGTTTAGTAGACTGGTTACGTCAATATGCAAAAACTGAAGAAGAACGTGATGAGGTTTTTATTAGAGGATTCTTAGGGAAAATGATTTTCTCTGGAGAAGAAGCTTTAAAAACAAGTAGAGTTTTATCAGGAGGAGAAAAAGTACGTTGTATGTTATCTCGAATGATGATGGAAAGAGCTAACGTATTAATGTTAGATGAGCCAACAAATCACTTAGATTTGGAGTCAATTACAGCATTTAATAACTCGTTAAAAAACTTTAAAGGGTCAGTGATTTTTACAACACATGATCATGAGTTTGCTCAAACTGTAGGTAATAGAGTAGTAGAGCTTACGCCAAATGGAGTTATCGACCGTTATATGACATTCGATGAATACCTAGATGATGAAAAAGTTCAAGAATTAAGAGTGAAAATGTATTCTTAATACTAAATAATATATTTTTTAAAAGTCCCATTTGCTGTTGCAGATGGGACTTTTTTTATGTTATTTCTTTCCTATGAGTTTGCTGATTATGTAAATTATTAAAACGATTATAATAATTACAGCAAAAGCACCGACGCCCATTCCTGCTTTAAAAATGCCTTCTACGACCTCACAACTGCTAAGAGATAATGATATAATTAAAGCGACTAGTATTGTAGATAATTTATTTTTCATGATTTTGTGTTTTTAAATTAATTAAAAATGACAATCATTATTTGTCTCTTTGTGAAATTAACGAATACCTCAAAAAGAACGTTATATAATTCCTATAAAATGTTTTATTATTTGATTTTTAATTTTATGAAAAATAGTTAAGAATAATTGAAAATTAGGCTGTTAGACTGTATTATAATTGAGGATTTCGATTGTGAATTTTTGCGAAATAAAATTATATTTGAGCTAATATACTATAAATTAATCCTTAAAATATTATGTCAGAAAATGCTTTTAGTTTAAAATCTCCTCGTATAGAAGTCATAGATGCATTACGTGGTTTAGCCATCATGGCGATTATGTTACTTCATAATTTAGAACACTTTGATTTTTATTATTTGCCGGAATATTTGCCTGAACCTATTAAAGTATTAGACAAGATAATTTGGGATACATTATTCTTTCTTTTTGCAGGAAAGTCGTATGCAATCTTTTCGCTTCTTTTTGGTTTTAGTTTTTTTATTCAATATGACAATCAGCGTAAAAAAGGAAATGATTTTAGATGGAGATATGTTTGGCGACTTGCTATATTATTTGTTTTTGGATTAGTAAATACACTATTTTTCTCAGGTGATATATTAATGATGTATGCCGTTTTAGGATTAATATTAATTCCAGTTTGTAATTTAAACACCAAATATGTATTGATAATAGCAACTTTCTTATTAATGCTTCCAATGGAATGGTTTAATTTTTTTAATATTCTTTTTAATCCTGATTATATACTTCCTGTTAATAGATCAAATGCTTATTATGGAGATATGTATAGCTATTTAAGCGGAAATTCATTTGTAGATCACACCGTGGGTAATATATCTATAGGGAGATGGGCTTCGGTATTTTGGTCATGGGAAAACGGAAGATTTTTTCAGGCACCAGCATTATTCATGTTTGGGATGATTGCAGGAAGAAAACAGCTTTTTGTTGCTTCGGCGGCTAGTATTGCATTTTGGAAAAAGGCATTGCTATTTGCAATTGTATTATTTATTCCGCTGTTTGCATTCAAAACGTACTTACCAGTACTTATTGCAAACAAAGATATTGTAAACAGTTTATTGATCATTTTTACTTCTTGGTCTAACGTTACTTTTATGGTTGTTTTGGTAAGCTCATTTGTATTGTTATACCAAAAAGAAGCAGTGAATAGAGTTTTAATAAAGTTAATTCCTTTTGGAAAAATGAGTTTAACAAGTTATTTTACTCAATCTATTTTAGGATCATTTATTTACTATCGCTATGGTTTAGGATTATACCAATATACAGGCGCAACATTTGGATTGCTTATAGGTATCGTTTTGTTTTTACTCCAATTGGGATTCTGTACATGGTGGCTTAAAACACATAAACAAGGACCATTAGAAGCGTTGTGGCATAAGCTAACTTGGATTTCTTTTGGGAAAGAAAAAAAGACAGTTGTAGCTTAGTATTTTGTATTAGAGAATAGAGAATAGAGAATAGAGAATAGAGAATAGAGAATAGAGAATAGAACGCGGATGACGCGGATTTGCTAAAGTAAAGAAGCTGATGAAATCCGTTTTTATCCGCGTTTTCGCCTTGGCAGATCTTTGTCATCCATGTTCCTATTATAGATAAATGGTGGATTATTAATTTTACAATAAAGAGAAGTAAAGATAAAAGAAGGGTAATGTTGTCTTAAAAGTATTTGCATTTTGGAAGAATACTTTTGCTTCGTCTAACAACGAAACAACAACTCATGAAACAACTCTATTTTTTACTATTACTTTTAGGAATAGGCTTTACTACACAAGCACAAAAACTATTTCCTTATTTACAAAACGCAACTCCCACCTCTGTTTATGTTAACTGGAAAACAGATAGTAATCCAGAAACTATTGTAGAATACGGAACAACTGAAGCTAATCTTAATGTTACAGTTACTGGTAATACCAATGTTTTTACAGATTCTGGCTATCCTGGGAATTATTTTTACCACAGCGCGAAACTGATTAACCTTTCGCCAAACACAAAATATTATTACCGCATAAAAACGGGTACAGACGTCTCAACGGTTTATTCCTTTAAAACATTGCCTAATCCAGGGCAAGCGGCTACTGCCGATGGACATATTCGCTTTTTGATTATGGGAGATAATCAGTTAAAAGCTGTACCTCGTTACGATTCATTAGTATCGGCAGCAAAAAGAAAAATAAAACAAAAATGGGGTTCAACATTATCTCCTGAAGATAATATTTCGATGACATTTATGGTGGGGGATCAAGTCGATGTAGGAACTTTAGATCATTACGAAAACGTACACTTTAAAAAGAATAGGGGGTTATCAGGTAATATTCCGATTCAGACCACAGTAGGAAACCATGAAACCTACGGAACACTTGGTATGAATTCGTATTACGATCATTTCTATATTAGTGAGCTTTCTTATAAAGGAATTTCATCAGGCACAGAAAATTATTATGCACAACAAGCGGGTAATGTTTTATTTATCAGTTTAAGCTCAGAGCATACAGGAGCTGCGCAGTTAACTTGGTTGCAACAGGTTCTTGCTGCCGCAAATACAGATAATACCGTAGAGTGGATTTTTTCACTTAGCCACAGACCATATCAGGCAGAGCAATATGTTGGAGATATCTCTACATGGGTTCGTAATACAGCTGTTCCTTTATTGGTAACATCTCCAAAATATTCTATACATATTGGGGCGCACCATCATTTGTATCACAGAGGACAATTAAAAAACACACCAACCTATAATATTATTTCGGGAGGAACAGCGTGGGATCAATATTGGGGATCATCTACAGAACAAGACTTTGAAGATGTACAGAAAACAATATGCAATTGGATTTACCAAATTGTAGATATTGATGTTACAAACGGAAAAATGGATATCGAAAGCTATTCAATCGGAAGCGTTGATAAATGGAAAAATAACCAATTAATGGACGAGTTTCATAGGTATAAAAACAAAGTTGCACCAGTAAAGCCAGCTATTACAAATACTTTTACAGCAAATGTTACTTTACCTTTAACGATATCAGGTTCAGCATATAGCACTACAACAAATGAGTTATTAAATACAAGTCAGTTTTTAATTTCGCAAACGCCAACATTTGATATAATTAAAAAAGAAGTATATCGCGATTTCGAAAATTTATACGGAAAATATAAGACTCAAAAAGATTCAACTGTTGATATAAATCTAGGTGTAGATATTACCAAGATGGATTTGGCTTCAAACTCGCTTCCTAATGGTAAGTATTATGTGAAGTTAAGATACAGAGATCGCAATCTTGAATGGTCTCCTTGGAGCGATGCTCAAGCATTTACTGTTACTGGAAGTAATAATGTGAATACTGAGATTGTTACCGATGCTTTAACTTATTTGCAAAGTGCACCTATTAAAGTTGATTTTACCGATGCACCAGCGAGTACAAAAACTTGGATAGGATTGTATAAAGAAGGGCAAACACCGGGATCATCGACACCATCTTTAACTTGGCAATATACAAATGGCAGTCCAAGCGGATTTATTAATTTCCCTAACGGATTGGCTAATAAAGGACGTTATTATGCCGTAATATTCTCTAATGGAGGGTATACAGAAATTGCACCACGTAAATATTTTTATGTTGGGCCAGTTCCTGTATTAACTACAGATAATACGGAATATTCTGTTGGAACACCAATAGTTGTTAATTATACTAATGGACCACAATTGACAAAAGATTGGATTGGTATATATAGAATGGGAGTAAATCCAGGATCTGGTGTTACGTCAACAAGTTGGCAATATGTTACCACAGTTGCAGACACTAAATCATTTAACAACTTACCAAAAGGATATTATTATGCCGAATATTATTTGCAGGATAGTTTTAATGCTATCGGAAATAAAGTATTCTTTAAAGTTGGAGCGGTAGTTACCGAATTATGGATTAATAAACCCGTATATGATCTTGGCGAACAAATTACAGCTTCATGGACAGATGCTCCCGGAATTGTAAAAGATTGGTTGGGAATTTATCATGAAGGAGATAATCCTAACGAAAAACCATTGGTGAGTTATACTTATTTTGAAGGACTTTCGGAAGGAACTAAAGCTATTGTTACCACAGATTTACCTACTGAAAAAGGAAATTACTTTTTGGTAATGTTTACTAATGATTCTTATGACGAAGTATCAAACAGGGTTTCTTTTGAAGTAATCGATAGTTCTCTAGGTAATGACGAGTTTAAAATTGATAATGGATTAAAAGTATATCCAAATCCTACTAGTAGTAATGCGGAAACTTTTATTCAGTCGGAATATCCTATTGATGAAATTGAGATTTATAATATGGAAGGAAAATTATTGTACGCTACAAAAAATGTAAACAACAATAAGTTCTCTCTAATAAACCAAGATTTACCAAAAGGAGTTTATATTCTAAAAATACATTCTCGTAAATTGTTTACAGCTAAATTAATTGTGAAATAGTAAACAAAGAATATTTAAATAGCAAAGAGGCTGTCCAAAAGTAATTTTTGGATAGCCTCTTTTTTTTATTAGTTTTAGAAAACATGATGGGAATTTGCTCCAGTGGAGCATCATATTTATAGCAAATATTCAGATTTTGAGATAAAGCTACAGTGTAGCGATATTTTGTAAGTATGAAAAGAATTTATTGTAAATCGCTTTACTTTAGGTAATTGCGATAAAGAACAAATGAATTAATCTAATTTTAAATTTCATAATTCCGCCATCATAGTGTTATCGTCGTGAAATTCTAATTTTTTTGATTTAGGATTTATTTTTACATAAATGATATAATAAACTTTTGGGGATAAATTTTTTATTTTATTAGATAGTTGGTCGTTAGGATAGTTTTGATGATGTTCTAAGATATAGTCAGAGAATTCGTCAACAGCATTTTCCCAGTCACTTAATTCTAAATTATTGTCAAATAAAAGCTTAATTTGCCGATTTGTTTTCATTTGAGCCAAAATTGATACAGAAAGTGATTGACTGTATTTTTTAGATAATTTTTGTGTTGATTTACTTGCTGAAATTAGCTGAACTTGAGTTGCGTTTCCCTTTGCTAACATTTTTTTGCAAGCATTTTTAAGAAGTTGATAGTGGTCTTTTCCTGCTTCTTGTAGGAAAGATTCAAAATAAGATTTAAGAATAAATGTAGCAAAGAAAGTTGGTATAATCCATTCCATTGCTGCATAAGTATCAGTTTCATGTTTTTCTAATTGTATCTTTAAATCTTTTACTTCCAATTTAGATATGTCGCTATCGATGATTTCTTGAGAGAAGCCTTCTGGATATGTAAGTATTAAGTGTGAATTTTGGTTTGTCATAGCTTTTAATTATTTGTTAATCAGTATTTTTAAGAATTCTATCTCTTTTCCTTTAGGTAGATGTAGGGTTACCATTTCTTCTTCTTTTAATGAAATCTGCTTGATTTCACGGGTTAATTTGTGTTCATGAGAATTTACGTAAATAATAAATTGGAGACTATCGATCAAAAAAATATAGCCATTTAGTCCTGATTTTGTTTTTATTCTTTTTGGTTGAGCTATTAGGTTTTCTAATGTATTTTCTGTTCTCATAAATGAAGTTATTACAATTGGATATTCATCTTCTGAGACTTTTTCATTATTAAATAGAATCTCCCTGATTCTTTCTTCGTGCTTTTTCCCTAGATTTACTTGATTAAAAAAAGATCTATCAGTTATGCTTGCCCTCCATAAGATTGACAAATAAAAATTCTTTATTTTTTGATAATCAAAATTTTTACATATACTATATTCTGCGCCATCATCTGAATTTTTGTAATTTTTGCATTCAGGGGAAACTTCAACGGGTAAACTTCCACCATATAATGCTTTTTGAGCATAAGATTCGTAAATTCCTCCTAAAATTTTGTTATCACAATTTTCACATAATATATTTCTATCATAATCTTCTATTTGTGTTTTTTTTGATTTAGATGTATTAGTGTCGGGGTCATAAATTATTTCATAAAAAACATTATCCTCATCTTTCATTTTCTTGAACATAAACTTGGGGATAATATGAGATTTTACAAGTTTTCCTTTGTTACCACATAATTTGCATTTGTTCATTGTAACTGATTTTTAGAGTGAAATAAACCAAATGTAAAAAAAAGATATTTGATTCTAATATGTGAAACCGTAAAAAACAACTTAATATGATTTGATTCTGGGTTAAATTTATAAGAAATAATGTTTGCTATAATTACTAATAAAACCTCCCAATTCACTCTTAAATCAAAAAAAAATATTTCCCGCTCGAACACCCCAACAAATAAAATCTGATTTTGTATATTTGCCCAACCAAACACTACACTTTTACTATGAGTCAAAAAGTATTACTTAATTCAAAAGAAGTTACTATCATATTACATCGTTTGGCCTGTCAATTGATAGAAAAGCATCTTGATTTTTCAGACACGATTTTGGTAGGAATTCAACCTAGAGGTGTTTACTTGGCAGAGCGACTGAAAGAATTATTAGAAAAAGAATATAAAACGCCTGAGATTACATTAGGTTATTTAGACATTACTTTTTTTAGAGATGATTTTCGAAGAACAGATAAACCACTAGAAGCTAATAAAACCCAAATCAATTTTATTGTAGAGGATAAAAAAGTCATTTTTATAGATGATGTATTATTCACAGGACGAAGTATTCGATCAGCATTAACTGCTATTCAATCTTTCGGACGACCTGCAGAAATTGAATTATTGGTGTTAATCGACAGGCGTTTTAGCCGACATTTACCAATACAGCCCGATTATCGTGGCAGACAGGTAGATGCTATCAATAATGAGAAAGTGATAGTGAGTTGGAAAGAGAAGGATGGCGAAGATGTCGTTTACTTGGTTACTAATTAAAAAGTTGAATCGTTACATTGTTTAATCGCAAAACGAAACGATTAGCAATTTTAACAAATAACAAATAAACAATACAATGAAAGAATTAAGCGTAAATCATTTATTAGGAATAAAATATATCAATGAGAATGATATTAACCTAATTTTTGAAACTGCCGACCATTTTAAAGAAGTCATTAACAGACCAATTAAAAAAGTTCCTTCGTTGAGAGATATTACTATTGCCAATATATTTTTTGAAAATAGTACCAGAACAAAACTTTCGTTCGAATTAGCACAAAAAAGATTATCAGCCGATGTTATTAGTTTTTCGGCAGCACAATCATCGGTTAAAAAAGGAGAAACACTTATCGATACGGTAAATAATATTCTTTCGATGAAAGTGGATATGGTCGTAATGCGCCATGCCAATCCTGGAGCAGCTTACTTTTTATCCAAGAATGTAAAAGCTAGTATTGTAAATGCTGGAGATGGTGCACATGAACATCCAACACAAGCCTTATTGGATAGTTATTCTATTAGAGAAAGACTAGGAGATGTTGCAGGAAAGAAAGTAGTAATTGTGGGAGATATTCTGCACTCTAGAGTGGCATTATCTAACATATATGCTTTGCAAATGCAAGGTGCTGAGGTTAAAGTTTGTGGGCCAAAAACATTAATTCCAAGATATATTGAATCCTTAGGAGTTACTGTAGAACCTAACTTGCGTAAAGCATTAGAATGGTGTGATGTTGCCAATATGTTACGTGTTCAGAATGAAAGAATGGATGTTAACTTTTTTCCTTCTACAAGAGAATATTCACAACAATATGGTGTAGATAAAGCATTATTAGATTCTTTGAATAAAGAGATTGTAATTATGCATCCCGGACCAATAAATAGGGGAGTAGAGATAACATCGGAAGTAGCAGATTCAGAACATTCGGTTATTCTAAATCAAGTCGAAAATGGAGTAGCTGTTCGTATGGCAGTTATTTATCTTTTGGCTTCAAAACTTCAATAATTTCCAAAAAGAAACTACCTTCGTTATTCCAAACGATTTATTTGGGATAAATGAATGTATAGCAATTGAAAAAATGAAAGTAGATCAAAAAGGACATACTACAATAATTAAAGACACCCAGGGAGATTTTATTTCTTTTCTGGAAAAAATAACGCAACAGTTTAAGACCTTCGGGAATCACAATATTATTATCGATTTGTTAGCTCATAAAGACTTAACTATAAACGATATCAAATTATTATTACCGCTATCTAAGCAACAAAAAAAGCTAAAAAATCTTTTGTTATTGTTGTTTCTGATATTGATTATAACGCAGTTCCAAGCACTTTAGTTGTTGTTCCTTCAGTTTTAGAGGCGCATGATATTATTGAAATGGATGAAATAGAAAGAGATTTAGGATTCTAAAATATGGGTTAATTGTTTATTTGTTTAACTGTTTAGTCGATTTATTTTGATGTTTTATTCATAAACGATTTACCCAATAAACAAATAAAAATAAAATTGAAATTAACAATATTAGGCTGTTATGCCGCTACTCCAAGAACTTTTACCAATCCAACTTCGCAGGTATTAGAAATAAAAAACAGATTGTTTCTTATTGATTGTGGAGAAGGAACCCAGGTACAATTGCGTAAAAACAAGGTCAAATTCTCTAAGATAAATCATGTTTTTATTTCGCATTTACATGGAGACCATTTCTTTGGACTCATCGGGTTAATATCTACATTTAGCCTTTTAGGACGTACTACCGATTTGCATATTCATGGTCCAAAAGGAATAAAAGAAATCATATTATTACAACTTAAATTATCGAGTTCATGGACAAACTATGGTTTGTACTTTCATGAATTAGAGTCAGATAAAAGTGAAGTCGTTTTTGAAGATCAAAAAGTAATTGTAACGACAATTCCTTTAAATCATCGTGTGTATACTAACGGGTTTTTATTTCAGGAAAAATTAGCTGAAAGGAAACTAGATGTCGATGCAGTTCAGCATTATAATATAGATACGTGTTATTATCAGAAAATTAAAAACGGAGGAGATATAAAGCTGGACGATGGTACTATTATCGCCAACGAAAAACTATCATTAGATCCTCTGCCTCCTAAGAGTTATGCATTTTGCTCAGATACAGTTTATCATGAAGCTGTAATTCCGATTATAAATAATGTAGATGTTTTGTATCATGAAAGTACCTTCTTGCAATCGGAAGAAGCACTGGCTTCAAAAACATTACATTCAACAGCCAAAGAAGCAGCTACAATAGCCTTAAAAGCCAATGCAAAACATTTGGTTCTTGGGCATTATTCAACTAGATATGAAAGTATCGAATTGTTTAAAGAAGAAGCAGAAACTATTTTTCCAAATGTATTATTAGGAGATGATGGAAAAAGCTTTGAATTTTAGCATTGTTTAATGTGAGATGTTAGATGTGAGAATGAGGAAATGAGAGAATAAGATAATAAATGTGTTGTAATTAATATAGTATATAGTCTATATATTATTTGCCTCTATTGAGTCTAACAATCTAAGCAGTCTAATATCTAAGTAGTCTAATATCTAAGTAGTCTAATATCTAAGTAGTCTAAATATCTAAGTAGTCTAAATATTCTAATTAATCTAAGATGTCTAAGTAAGTCTAATAATCTAAGTAGTCTAGCAATCCAACTAGTCTAAAAATAAAAAGTCAAAAATATGAATGATCTAAGTAATTATAGAAAATCCTACGAGAAAAGCGAATTACTGGAAACTACTATTCCAGAAGATCCGATTAACCTTTTTAACAGATGGTTTCATGAAGTAGAAGATTTTGGAGGTGTCGATGAGGTAAATGCAATGACTGTTTCGACAATAGGATTGGATGGTTTTCCTAAATCAAGAGTGGTTTTATTAAAGAAATTCTCTGAAGAAGGCTTTATTTTCTACACTAATTACAATTCTGAAAAAGGAAAGGCAATACAAAATAATCCACATGTTTGTTTGTCTTTTTTTTGGCCAAATTCAGAGCGTCAGGTAATTATAAAAGGTATTGCTACAAAAACGCCTGAGGCTGTCTCTGATGGCTATTTTGATTCTAGACCCGATGGCAGTAAGCTTGGTGCTATTGTCTCTAATCAGAGTGCTGTTATTCCATCGCGTACCTATCTTGAAGAAAATCTAAAAGAGCTGGAGAAAGAATTTGAAGGAAAAGAAATTCCAAGACCTAAACATTGGGGAGGTTTTCTTGTTACTCCAGTTGAGGTAGAGTTTTGGCAAGGGAGACCTAATCGCTTGCATGATAGAATTAGGTATACGGTTCAAGATGATTATTTATGGAAAATAGAACGTCTTTCGTCTTAAATGTAGGAAAATTACATTTTTAAACTAGTTTATGATGTAGTTCATCGGTTTTTTTTGGTATTTCAGCGATAAAAGATGTAGATTTAACTAATGATAAGAAACAAATTTTATAAAAAATACCATTTTTAAGGAGTTTGCCCCACAATCTACTTTAAACTTAAACTACTGATATTATGAGACTAAAAATTCATATTCTATCGCTTATGGTAATAGTGTTTACCATGAATTCTTGTGCATCTGATTCTGTTGATTCAGTTTCAGACAAAGAATCAAGTGTTTCTTCAGAAGTTGTTACTAACTATACCTATAATCAGTCGGAGCTGGAGACAATGAAACTGATTAATGATTATAGAGTTAGTATTGGGTTAAATGAATTAAAAGCAATAAATCATATCTCTTTTAAATCAGAGGAGCATAATATTTATATGATTGCTAATAAAGTGGTTAATCATGATGATTTTGTTGCACGTTCAGAAAATATTATTAAAGTTTTAGGTGCGAAAAAAGTTGCCGAGAATGTAGCTTATAATTATAATACGCCAGAAGCTGTATTAAAAGCTTGGCTTGCAAGTGATGGGCACAAACGTAATATCGAAGGAGATTATACGCATTTTGGTTTAGCAATAAAACTAGATACTGTAAATGGAAGAAAATATTATACCAATATTTTTGCAAAAATATAATTTGAATCTATTTTTTAGAATCTAAGAATAGATATAGAAGAACCCTTTTTATGTTACTGGTTTATTTAAGTTGAGGTTATAGCCGTTATTTTATTAATAACGGCTATTTAATTTGTAGTGTAAAAGCTGTCTTTATGGACAGCTTTTTTTATGTTCTAAAGTTTTGATTAGGTAAAAATAATTTACCGCAATAGGGCATGAATGTTCAGACAAAGGTTTGCAAAGTTCAATCTACAGCTTTACGCTCTTTGCGTTTTTTTCTTTGTGTGCTTTGCGTTAAAGCGAGAATTAAATAAAATAATTAACCGCAAAGATCGCAAAGTTTTGGAATCCATTTAATCCTTTAATCTGTGGCAGAAGAATTAACCGCAAAGAACGCAAAGACTTTCATTAAGGTTCGCAAAGTTTTTGTGCTCTTTGTATTTTTTTCCTTGTGCACTTTGAGTTTAAATAGAATTAGGATATTATCTAAAAATAAAAAACCAGTGAGGTTAATCTCACTGGTTTAAGAATTAATATAAAACTAGGAATTTATTTAATTATTTATAATGCTGTAATAATAAATTCGCTTCGTCTGTTCATTTGATGTTCAGCTTCAGTACATGGTACGCCATCAGAACAACCGTTTACAAGTTGTGTCTCTCCATAACCTTTACCGGTTAATCTGCTTGAAGAAATACCATTTTGAACAAGCCATTTTATGGTTGATTTTGCTCTTCTGTCGGATAAAGCTTCATTGTATTTATGAGTTTGACGACTATCAGTATGCGAACGAATGTCTAATTTCATAGTCGGATGTTCTTTTAAAACATCTAAAATTTTCTCTAAATCTAAGGCTGCTTCTCTACGAATGTTAGACTTATCCAAATCGAAATAAATCATTTTTATACCAAAACATTTACCTAGGTCATCTCCAATTGTTACCACGCATTCTGATTTTTCAAGTGCAATAGATAGTTGGGTTCTGCCGTTTTCTTTTAAGATAGTTACGTTTTGTTCCTTTGTCGTATATTTCTCTTTTTCAGCTCTTAGGTTATATATCAAGCCACATTCAACAGGGAAAGTATAATTTCCATTTTGATCAGAATAGCCTGTGTTTACGATTTTAAAATTGTTGTCGTACAATGTCAATTTTGTGTTTGGTAAAATTTCTCCTGTAGCCAAATCGGTTATCGTTCCATATAATTCCTGAACACAAGCCAATCTTCTTGTTTCTATAAATTTATAGATATCGTCAGATCCCTGACCACCTTCTTTGTTTGATGTAAAGAACCCTCTTCGAGATTTGGTGTCAATTACATAAGCAAAATCATCTTGAGGCGAATTGATATCTGACCCAACGTTTTGGATATTACTCACTCCTTTATCGCTTAGTTTTCCAACAAAAACATCTAATCCTCCAAGTCCAGGATGTCCATCAGAAGCAAAATAAATTTCGTTTTCATCAGTTACAAAAGGGAATGTTTCTTTTCCTTCAGTATTTATTCCAGGTCCTAAATTTTCTGGTGAACTAAATCCTCCATTGGTATTAATAGCTACTTTGTATATATCAGATTGCCCATATGTTCCAGGCATATCCGATGCAAAATATAGTGTTTTTTCATCAGGACTTAATGCCGGATGCCCTGTACTGTAATTATTACTATTAAATGGAACTTCCATTATATTAGTCCATTGGTCATTTTCGAGAGTGGCTTTGTATATTTTTATTAAAGTAATTTTGTTTTCATCTTTTCCTTTTTTACCATCAATATAATTGTTTCTTGTAAAATAAACGGTCTTTCCATCTTTTGTAAAAACAGGAGTAGATTCATGAAACTTAGAGTTTATTTTTGATTTAAATTTTTTCGGAGTATTTGGGTTAAAATCTTGATCAACACCAGATTCGTAAAGATTCGTAAAATATTCACCTGTCCATTTGTGTTTGCGTTGTCCTAAGCTACCTGTATCTCTTGCCGAAGCAAATACGATTTTGTTTTGATAAAAAGCAGTTCCATAATCAGAGTATTTACTATTGATACCAGCATTTTCAATTTTATAACGCCCAGAGTTTAATTTAATTTGTTCAAGATAATTCTTATCATCTTCATAAAGTTTACCTCTAGTGTCTTTTTTAGATTTTTGATTAAATAAATCTAATATCTGATTGGCTTTAGTAACGTCTCCTGTAGATTTTAATGATTGTGCATATCGATAATAATATTCAGGCTCAACTTCAGTATTCATTGCGAACAATTCGGCATACCATTTTGATGCTTTATCAAATTCGGAATTGAAATAATAAGAATTGCCTAGTTTTTTGAACATATCTTCTGATTTGTATCCTTTTTCGGCTACACGTTCATAGGTCTTAATAGCGTCTATATAGGCATAGTTGTCGTATTTCTTGTCTCCAGAAGCAATCTTGCCTTGTTGTGAATAACTGTTTAATGAAAAAACACTTATTATTGTTATGTAGAGGATTGTGAAATTTTTCATAATAAATATTTTTAGAAGAAACGTGGGGTTGTAATTTTTCCGTTGTTTTTGAATATTTCATAGCGCAAGAATATTTCATGCGAGCCAGAATTATAGTTGTTTAAGTTAGTGGTTTCACGATCATAGCCATATCCTATATATAGTCCATCGCTAACTTGAAACCCAACCATAGCACTTAATGCAGCGCTCCATCTGTAGGCTACTCCAACTACAAATTTGTTGATGAACATAAAATTAGCCGAAACATCAACTTGTAATGGAGCTCCCTCTACTATTTTGGTAAGTACAGCAGGTTTAAATTTGATATCTTCATATTTATCTAAATCAAATACATAACCAGCCATAACATAATAATTGATTTTATCTTTATAAATGGCATAATCATTATCGTTATAGCGATTGGTTTCGATAAAGTTTGGGACTGATAAACCTATGTATGCTTTATCAGAGTGATAATAAACCCCAGCTCCAATATTTGGTCTAAAGACACTATTAAAATTTTGAAATTGTGGATCACCTTGATCTGCTGGATTTAATTTATTGATATCTAGATTGAATAAATTACCTGTGGCTTTAATACCAAAGGACAGTTTGTAATTTACAGATGTTTGTATTGTATAAGAAAGGTCTACAGATAGATCATTCTCATTAGTGGGACCAATTTTGTCATTGACTAATGATATTCCTAAACCTAAATTACTGTTGTTAATTGGCGTATTTACCGAAAAACTACTTGTTTCAGGTGCACCATCAAGTCCAACCCATTGAGTACGGTATAAACCAAAAATACTTAGAGCTCCTCGCGACCCAGCATAAGCAGGGTTGATATTTATGGTGTTGTACATGTATTGTGTAAATTGTGCATCTTGTTGAGCGTAACTTACTATAGCTGTAAACATCAAAACGAAAGAAAATAATTTTGTTCTCATAGTAGATATTTATTATTTTATTATTGCAATTGTTTTTCTTGTTTATGATAAAAATGGGTCAATACATTTGTATATCAAAATTACAGATTTTTTTTTCTAAAAACACCTTACTGACAATGTAATCGATGTATTGTCAGTAAGTTGTGTTTTTATTTATTTATCTTGTTAGATATAAATATCCATCTTTTTTATTGGTTTGAATTGCACCGTTTCCATCAACAGAAGTATAAGTTAGAATATAAAAGTACGTTCCTGTTGGAAGTCCAGATGGTTCGCTTATAGTTGTTCTTCCTCTTGAGAATCCTTCAAAAGCATTTGTTGTGTTATTATAGTTTCTAGTTTCAAATACAAGTATTCCCCAACGGTTATATATTTCGACAGTATTATCAGGATAACAGGTTGTATTATCTATATTGTCGATAACAAATTTATCATTGAAGTTATCCCCATTTGGAGAGAATGCATTATGAACTAATATGTTTCCACATCCTAGTACTTTACATTCATCATTCACAGTAAGGTTTACAAATAAGCTTCTTGGGCAAACTTCATCTTGTATTTGATATTCGAATGAGTAAGTACCAACAGGAAGTCCGAATGTGGTAACAGTGCTACCTTGTAAAGCATTGGTGTTATCAGTATCTATCCATGTACCTACAGTAGTTGTGTTTCTTGGTAGTGGAACAAATAAATTAACAGTTGAGTCATCAGCATTACAAGCCTGATCAGGGAAGACCACTCTTGGTTGTATAACTTCACGTTTAATTGTTATTGTTTGTACCAATATGGTTTTATTACCAGCACAATCTGTTAAGGTGTATGTTCTTGTTAGGATATACGGAACGCCTGCACAACTAGTACCTCCATTATTAGAATCGCTTACTGTTATGTTTACAGTTTCGCTACAGTTATCAGCAGCGTCTGTTATAGCATTCGGATTCGCTACAGGAATATCTGATATGTTCACTAGGTTTGTAATATCAGCTGGTGCAGTTCCTGTAGGAGGAGTAGTGTCTTTTACTGTAATTATTTGAGTAAACGAAACGGTATTACCAGAACAATCACTAGCTGTCCATTTGCGAGTTAATATATAGTTTGTACTACATTCGTTTTCAATATTACTTTTTGTTTCTGTATAAACTACAGGAATATCAAGGTTACAATTATCTGATGCAGTTATATTAGCAGCTTGAGGAACGTTATCACACGATACAAGCATATCAGTAGGAAGCTCTCCATTAAATGTTGGTTTAGTAGTATCTTCAATTGTAATCACTTGCGTGAAAGTATCAGAAATATTACCACAATTATCAGTAGCAGTCCAAGTGTTAGTGTATGTTCCAGAGTTAGCACAAGATTCAGATGCTACAAACTGTCCGCTTACTTTTGTAATGTTTACTACATCAGTATCACAATTATCAGTTGCTGTTGGGAAAGTTGCCTGAGCAGTTGCCAATCCACTAGCATCACTACATTGTAATGTGATATTTAGATCAGTTGCATTAGTTGACCAAGTTGGTTTAGTAGTGTCTTCAATAGTAATCACTTGCGTGAAAGTATCAGAAACATTACCACAATTATCCGTAACAGTCCAAGTGTTAGTGTATGTTCCAGAGTTGGCACAAGATTCAGATGCTACAAACTGACCGCTTACTTTTGTAATGTTTGCTACATCAGTATCACAATTATCAGTTGCTGTTGGGAAAGTTGCTTGGGCAGTTGCTAATCCACTAGCATCGCTACATTGTAATGTGATATTTAGATCAGTTGCATTAGTTGACCAAGTTGGTTTAGTAGTATCTTCAATAGTAATCACTTGCGTGAAAGTATCAGAAAAATTACCACAATTATCTGTAACAGTCCAAGTGTTAGTGTATGTTCCAGAGTTAGCACAAGATTCAGATGCTACAAACTGTCCGCTTACTTTTGTAATGTTTGCTACATCAGTATCACAATTATCAGTTGCTGTTGGGAAAGTTGCTTGGGCAGTTGCTAATCCACTAGCATCGCTACATTGTAATGTGATATTTAGATCAGTTGCATTAGTTGACCAAGTTGGTTTAGTAGTATCTTCAATTGTAATCACTTGCGTGAAAGTATCAGAAATATTACCACAATTATCAGTAGCAGTCCAAGTGTTAGTGTATGTTCCAGAGTTGGCACAAGATTCAGATGCTACAAACTGTCCGCTTACTTTTGTAATGTTTGCTACATCAGTATCACAATTATCAGTTGCTGTTGGGAAAGTTGCTTGGGCAGTTGCCAATCCACTAGCATCGCTACATTGTAATGTGATATTTAGATCAGTTGCATTAGTTGACCAAGTTGGTTTAGTAGTATCTTCAATAGTAATCACTTGCGTGAAAGTATCAGAAATATTACCACAATTATCAGTAGCAGTCCAAGTGTTAGTGTATGTTCCAGAGTTGGCACAAGATTCAGATGCTACAAACTGTCCGCTTACTTTTGTAATGTTTGCTACATCAGTATCACAATTATCAGTTGCTGTTGGGAAAGTTGCTTGGGCAGTTGCCAATCCACTAGCATCGCTACATTGTAATGTGATATTTAGATCAGTTGCATTAGTTGACCAAGTTGGTTTAGTAGTATCTTCAATAGTAATCACTTGCGTGAAAGTATCAGAAACATTACCACAATTATCTGTAACAGTCCAAGTGTTGGTGTATGTTCCAGAGTTAGCACAAGATTCAGAAGCTACAAACTGACCGCTTACTTTTGTAATGTTTGCTACATCAGTATCACAATTATCAGTTGCTGTTGGGAAAGTTGCTTGGGCAGTTGCCAATCCACTAGCATCGCTACATTGTAATGTGATATTTAGATCAGTTGCATTAGTTGACCAAGTTGGTTTAGTAGTATCTTCAATAGTAATCACTTGCGTGAAAGTATCAGAAACATTACCACAATTATCTGTAACAGTCCAAGTGTTAGTGTATGTTCCAGAGTTAGCACAAGATTCAGATGCTACAAACTGTCCGCTTACTTTTGTAATGTTTGCTACATCAGTATCACAATTATCAGTTGCTGTTGGGAAAGTTGCCTGAGCAGTTGCCAATCCACTAGAATCGCTACATTGTAATGTGATATTTAGATCAGTTGCATTAGTTGACCAAGTTGGTTTAGTAGTGTCTTCAATAGTAATCACTTGCGTGAAAGTATCAGAAACATTACCACAATTATCTGTAACAGTCCAAGTGTTAGTATATGTTCCAGAGTTAGCACAAGATTCAGATGCTACAAACTGTCCGCTTACTTTTGTAATGTTTGCTACATCAGTATCACAATTATCAGTTGCTGTTGGGAAAGTTGCCTGAGCAGTTGCCAATCCACTAGCATCGCTACATTGTAATGTGATATTTAGATCAGTTGCATTAGTTGACCAAGTTGGTTTAGTAGTGTCTTCAATAGTAATCACTTGCGTGAAAGTATCAGAAACATTACCACAATTATCTGTAACAGTCCAAGTGTTAGTATATGTTCCAGAGTTAGCACAAGATTCAGATGCTACAAACTGTCCGCTTACTTTTGTAATGTTTGCTACATCAGTATCACAATTATCAGTTGCTGTTGGGAAAGTTGCCTGAGCAGTTGCCAATCCACTAGCATCGCTACATTGTAATGTGATATTTAGATCAGTTGCATTAGTTGACCAAGTTGGTTTAGTAGTGTCTTCAATAGTAATCACTTGCGTGAAAGCTGCAGTAATATTACCACAATCGTCTTTAGCAACCCATGTATTGGTGTAAGTTCCAGCATTAGCACATGATTGTGATGGTGAAAACTGACCACTTGTTTTGGTATAAGTTACTATTGAACAATTTGCTGTAGCGGTAGGTGCTTGATTTTGTGCATTGATTAATCCTTCATTATCACTACACTGTAATGTAATGTCTAATGTTCCAACTTGCGTAATCCAATTTGGAATAGCAGTATCTTCAACAGTGATTACTTGTGTAAATGTATCCGAAATATTACCACAACTGTCAGTTGCTGTCCATGTGTTAGTGTATGTTCCTGTACTTCCACAAACTCCTCTTTGGAAAACACCAGTAGTTTTTGTATAAGTCACCGTTCCTGCACAATTATCAGTAGCAACTGGAGCATTAGCTTGAGCAGTATTTAATCCTTCAGTATCACTGCATTGTAGCGTTACATCAAGCGCAGTTGGAGCCGTTGTCCATGCTGGCGCAGTTGTATCTTGAATAGTAATTACTTGTGTAAATACATTTGATATATTAGTACAAACATCAGTAGCTGTCCAGGTATTAGTATATGTTCCAGAGTTTACACAATTGCCTTGGGCAAAAGTTCCACTTACTTTAGTATACGTTACTGTTCCACCACAATTATCAGTAGCAACTGGGGCACTCGCTTGTGCAGTTGTTAATCCAGCAGTATCACTACACTCAAGAGTAACATCAAGCGCAGTAGGAGCGGTAGTCCAAGTAGGAGCTGTTGTATCTTGAATAGTGATTGTTTGAGTAAATACATTTGATATATTAGTACAAACATCAGTAGCTGTCCAAGTATTAGTATATGTTCCAGAGTTTACACAGTTGCCTTGAGCAAAAGTTCCACTTACTTTAGTATACGTTACTGTTCCACCACAATTATCAGTAGCAACTGGGGCACTCGCTTGTGCAGTTGTTAATCCAGCAGTATCGCTACACTCAAGAGTAACATCAAGCGCAGTTGGAGCGGTAGTCCAAGTAGGAGCTGTTGTATCTTGAATAGTGATTGTTTGAGTAAATACATTTGATATATTAGTACAAACATCAGTAGCTGTCCAAGTATTAGTATATGTTCCAGAGTTTACACAGTTGCCTTGAGCAAAAGTTCCACTTACTTTAGTATACGTTACTGTTCCACCACAATTATCAGTAGCAACTGGGGCACTCGCTTGTGCAGTTGTTAATCCAGTAGTATCGCTACATTCAAGAGTAACATCAAGCGCAGTTGGAGCCGTTGTCCATGCTGGCGCAGTAGTATCTTGAATAGTAATTACTTGTGTAAATACATTTGATATATTAGTACAAACATCAGTAGCTGTCCAAGTATTAGTATATGTTCCAGAGTTTACACAGTTGCCTTGGGCAAAAGTTCCACTTACTTTAGTATACGTTACTGTTCCACCACAATTATCAGTAGCAACTGGGGCACTCGCTTGTGCAGTTGTTAATCCAGTAGTATCGCTACATTCAAGAGTAACATCAAGCGCAGTTGGAGCCGTTGTCCATGCTGGCGCAGTAGTATCTTGAATAGTAATTACTTGTGTAAATACATTTGATATATTAGTACAAACATCAGTAGCTGTCCAAGTATTAGTATATGTTCCAGAGTTTACACAGTTGCCTTGGGCAAAAGTTCCACTTACTTTAGTATACGTTACTGTTCCACCACAATTATCAGTAGCAACTGGGGCACTCGCTTGTGCAGTTGTTAATCCAGCAGTATCGCTACATTCAAGAGTAACATCAAGCGCAGTTGGAGCCGTTGTCCATGCTGGCGCAGTAGTATCTTGAATAGTAATTACTTGTGTAAATACATTTGATATATTAGTACAAACATCAGTAGCTGTCCAGGTATTAGTATATGTTCCAGAGTTTATACAGTTGCCTTGGGCAAAAGTCCCACTTACTTTAGTATACGTTACTGTTCCACCACAATTATCAGTAGCAACTGGGGCACTCGCTTGTGCAGTTGTTAATCCAGCAGTATCACTACATTCAAGAGTTACATCAAGCGCAGTTGGAGCCGTTGTCCATGCTGGCGCTGTTGTATCTTGAATAGTAATTACTTGTGTAAATACATTTGATATATTAGTACAAACATCAGTAGCTGTCCAGGTATTAGTATATGTTCCAGAGTTTACACAGTTGCCTTGGGCAAAAGTTCCACTTACTTTAGTATACGTTACTGTTCCACCACAATTATCAGTAGCAACTGGGGCACTCGCTTGTGCAGTTGTTAATCCAGCAGTATCACTACATTCAAGAGTAACATCAAGCGCAGTAGGAGCGGTAGTCCAAGTAGGAGCTGTTGTATCTTGAATAGTAATTACTTGTGTAAATACATTTGATATATTAGTACAAACATCAGTAGCTGTCCAAGTATTAGTATATGTTCCAGAGTTTACACAGTTGCCTTGGGCAAAAGTTCCACTTACTTTAGTATACGTTACTGTTCCACCACAATTATCAGTAGCAACTGGGGCACTCGCTTGAGCAGTTGTTAATCCAGCAGTATCGCTACATTCAAGAGTAACATCAAGCGCAGTTGGAGCGGTAGTCCAAGTAGGAGCTGTTGTATCTTGAATAGTAATTACTTGTGTAAATACATTTGATATATTAGTACAAACATCAGTAGCTGTCCAAGTATTAGTATATGTTCCAGAGTTTATACAGTTGCCTTGGGCAAAAGTTCCACTTACTTTAGTATACGTTACTGTTCCACCACAATTATCAGTAGCAACTGGGGCACTCGCTTGAGCAGTTGTTAATCCAGCAGTATCGCTACATTCAAGAGTAACATCAAGCGCAGTTGGAGCGGTAGTCCAAGTAGGAGCTGTTGTATCTTGAATAGTAATTACTTGTGTAAATACATTTGATATATTAGTACAAACATCAGTAGCTGTCCAAGTATTAGTATATGTTCCAGAGTTTATACAGTTGCCTTGGGCAAAAGTTCCACTTACTTTAGTATACGTTACTGTTCCACCACAATTATCAGTAGCAACTGGGGCACTCGCTTGTGCAGTTGTTAATCCAGCAGTATCGCTACATTCAAGAGTAACATCAAGCGCAGTAGGAGCGGTAGTCCATGTTGGCGCAGTTGTATCTTGAATAGTAATTACTTGTGTAAACACATTTGATATATTAGTACAAACATCAGTAGCTGTCCAAGTATTAGTATATGTTCCAGAGTTTACACAGTTGCCTTGGGCAAAAGTTCCACTTACTTTAGTATACGTTACTGTTCCACCACAATTATCAGTAGCAACTGGGGCACTCGCTTGAGCAGTTGTTAATCCAGCAGTATCACTACATTCAAGAGTAACATCAAGCGCAGTTGGAGCCGTTGTCCATGCTGGCGCTGTTGTATCTTGAATAGTTATTGTTTGAGTAAAAGTATTAGAAGAGTTGTTACAAACATCTTTAGCAATCCAAGTATTAGTATACGTTCCAGCATTAGCACAAGTTGAAGAAACAGCGAAAGCTCCACTTACTTTAGTATAAGTCACCGTTCCACCGCAATTATCAGTTGCTACAGGAGCACTTGCTTGAGCAGTAGTTAAACCAGCAGTATCGCTACATTGAAGTGTTACATTAAGCGCAGTAGGAGCGGTAGTCCAAGTAGGAGCCGTCGTATCTTGAATAGTTATTGTTTGAGTAAAAGTATTAGAAGAGTTGTTACAAACATCTTTAGCAATCCAAGTATTAGTATACGTTCCAGCATTAGCACAAGTTGAAGAAACAGCGAAAGCTCCACTTACTTTAGTATATGTTACTGTTCCACCACAATTATCAGTTGCTACAGGAGCACTTGCTTGAGCAGTACTTAAACCAGCAGTATCGCTACATTGAAGCGTAACATTAAGCGCAGTAGGAGCGGTAGTCCAAGTAGGAGCCGTCGTATCTTGAATAGTTATTGTTTGAGTAAAAGTATTAGAAGAGTTGTTACAAACATCTTTAGCAATCCAAGTATTAGTATACGTTCCAGCATTAGCACAAGTTGAAGAAACAGCGAAAGCTCCACTTACTTTAGTATAAGTCACCGTTCCACCGCAATTATCAGTTGCTACAGGAGCACTTGCTTGAGCAGTAGTTAAACCAGCAGTATCGCTACATTGAAGTGTTACATTAAGCGCAGTAGGAGCGGTAGTCCAAGTAGGAGCCGTCGTATCTTGAATAGTTATTGTTTGAGTAAAAGTATTAGAAGAGTTGTTACAAACATCTTTAGCAATCCAAGTATTGGTGTATGTTCCAGCATTAGCACAAGTTGAAGAAACAGCGAAAGCTCCACTTACTTTAGTATAAGTCACCGTTCCACCGCAATTATCAGTTGCTACAGGAGCACTTGCTTGAGCAGTAGTTAAACCAGCAGTATCGCTACATTGAAGTGTTACATTAAGCGCAGTAGGAGCGGTAGTCCAAGTAGGAGCCGTCGTATCTTGAATAGTTATTGTTTGAGTAAAAGTATTAGAAGAGTTGTTACAAACATCTTTAGCAATCCAAGTATTAGTATACGTTCCAGCATTAGCACAAGTTGAAGAAACAGCGAAAGCTCCACTTACTTTAGTATATGTTACTGTTCCACCACAATTATCAGTTGCTACAGGAGCACTTGCTTGAGCAGTACTTAAACCAGCAGTATCGCTACATTGAAGCGTAACATTAAGCGCAGTAGGAGCGGTAGTCCAAGTAGGAGCCGTCGTATCTTGAATAGTTATTGTTTGAGTAAAAGTATTAGAAGAGTTGTTACAAACATCTTTAGCAATCCAAGTATTAGTATACGTTCCAGCATTAGCACAAGTTGAAGAAACAGCGAAAGCTCCACTTACTTTAGTATAAGTCACCGTTCCACCACAATTATCAGTTGCTACAGGAGCACTTGCTTGAGCAGTAGCCAAACCAGCAGTATCGCTACATTGAAGCGTTACATTCAGTGCAGTTGGAGCGGTAGTCCAAGTAGGAGCCGTCGTATCTTGAATAGTTATTGTTTGAGTGGCGGTTACATTACCACAACCTGCAGTAACTTTAAAAGTTCTCGTTACTATTATTGGGCAAGTACCAGTTGTAGTATCAGAATAGGATATCGTATAAGTACCAATGGAGCCACTATTAGCTAATGATCCTCCAGCAGTATTTAATTGCGCAAGGGTTATGGTTGCACTTGCCGAACTGAAAGGAAGTCCTGTAATTGCATTAGTTCCACAACCTGTGAGAGTTGCATTTACAGGTGCTACTAAAGCAGCTGCAGGGCTAATAGTTACCACTGATGCTGCAGAAGTTAATTCACAATTTGTACTACCATTTTTTACTTTTACTGTGTATGAACCACTTGCGGTTGCAACTAATGTAGCAGAAGTCTGTCCGTTTATAACGACATTATCTTTAAGCCAAATATAGGTTGGAGAAGTAGCGTTTGTAGTTGCGGTTAATGTTGTTGAACCGCAGGCACTTAAAACTCCAGTAATGACTGGGGCGCACGGAACAAAGTAAGTAGGTGATGTTATAGGGGTAGAACCACTGGCGCAGGCAGAATTTTGATAATTTAAAGTTGATGTACTAACTGTTTGAGTACCACATGCGGTTCCAGTTGGAGTTAATTGATAGTTTAATGTAATAGTTTCAGAATTTAAAAAATCGGCATTCCAGGTAATTACTTGACCAGATGTAGAGGTTGTTCCTTTTGTTGTTGTAATGGCTCCTATTGTAAAGCCAGCTATTACGGTTTCTTTTTCTACTAAACTTTGGGCAACCCAAGAAATTTGAGTTGCTATCTGATTGTATATTGCGGTTAAATTCGCTCCGCTTTGTGTAATATAAGCAGGGCTTCCTTGAATTTGATCTAGAGTGTATTTAGCTACGTATTGATCGCTTCCTACAGTATTTATATTACCAGAAATACCACCAAATAAACCAACCGAAAAGACTTGATTGTTATAGGTGATAGAAGATTTTATAGTAGTTTTTGCATTGGTAGCAGCAGTTATTGCACTGGTTACACAAGTAGAAGTTGTGCTAGTGTTACAACTTGTACTACCGGTAGGTCCCGTTAAGTTCGTTACACCATCAGTTAGCAAAATAATAGCTCTTGAAGTTTCACAATTAAATCTACCATTGGCTTCTAATTCTGTTTCAGCTTTTACTAGACCGTCTTGGATATTTGTCCCGTTTAGAGGCACCAATGCATCAATTTTTGCATTTATAGCAGTTACACCTGCTGGAGTCAAATTAGTTAAACCAATTTCTAGCTTACCAGTTGTTGTGTATGATACGATAGAAATTCGATTATTTGTATTTGAAGAAGCTTGAGTAACATAAGCTTTAGCAGCAGCTTTTGCATAATCCATAGATGTTTTTGTGTCATTATTAATGGCAAAACCCATACTACCAGATACATCAATAACCAGAATTACATCAGAGTTTCGAGTAGGAGGATTTGAACCAGTAATATCTACTTTTACATTAATAACACCACAATTAGTCGCGTTTGCAGTTACTGTTTTGTTTGTGTTTATTGTTTGAGCAAAACCAAATAAAGATGTCAGAAGAAATAATATTACAAAGTATATTTTTTTTATATCTCGTAAATAATTGCTAGAAGAGTGTAATAGTTTTTCCATTTTTAATTATTTTAAGGGAATACTTGATATATTTATTTTAATCATTAGCAGGATTAATGACGTAGGTATGTAAAACAGTAGAAATTGAATAATTTGTACAGTTTTTTGAAGTTGCAGTAATCTGGTTGCAAGACCATTTCTCTACAGGAGTTCCCATTGGTAAAGTAACGTGGATGTAAAAATTTACAGATTGTCCAGCACTTACAGTAATTTGGCTAATAGCATTTTTTTCCGAATCAATAAAATCAGTATTAATAATTACATTTTTAGCCGTAGAACTACCATCGGTATTGGTACAACTGGCATTAATGTTCTTAGCATCCAAAATGTAAGTGTCTGATGATGAACTATTGTTGGTAAGAATCATTGAGTAGTAAGTTCCGTTGGGAGGAGTACTTCTATTATTTCCATTATTTTCAACAACAAGGGTAGCTTTGCAGGAACCACTTTGTGCAAATGAAAATGTTGAAGTTAGTATGACAATTAATACCAAAATAAATTTTGAATTAATTCTTGAAACTGGATTTATATGAATTAAATCTTTTTTTGAATATAAATTTAGCTTACAGAATCCATTAGTTTTTGTTGTCGCTTTAAGAGTAGTTTTAGTTCCCATATTTTTAGCTTTATATTTTATTAAATTTTTAATTTTTTAACATAATCAAAGTTATATAGTCTATTTTTAATTGATTTTTTTTTCCTGCAAATGACTCAAATACTCGTTGAAATGTATTTTTTTGTTATAAAAAACAAAAAAAATAGCCCTTTTTTTTCTGAAATATATTTTTTTTCAAGCCCTTTTTTTTAAAAAAATAGCTCGAAATGAAAAAATAAAACAACACTTAAATGGTTGATAATCAGTCTATTAGTGTGTTTTGTTCGTGAGGTAAAAATCTCGACGAAATACATTTATCATAGATTAAATACATGTTTTATTGAAAATATTTTTGAGATGTTTTTGAAAATATTTCAAAAAGTTAAAATTTAATAGTATTCGTAGTTTGAGTAATTGAGGTCGAAACTGGAAGATTATTATTTAAGAATTTATTATGATGATTTACTATCATAAATTCTTTTAACTACAAAATCTGAAATATAAAAAATCAATAAAAGAGATGTCTTTATGAAATTCTTTTGTAAATTGTAGCTAAAATTTTAAGGCTATTTTTGAGATTTAATCATAAAGTATCTTTTTTTAGTAGTGATTCAAAAAAGGATATATAAGTCATAAAATTTATAAACACATTCCTTGTAAAACAAATAGTATCCGTAATATGAAAAATTTAATATTAATCAGACATGCAAAATCAAGTTGGGAAGCACCTTTGAAAGATTTTGATAGACCTTTGATGAAAAAAGGAATTCATGATGCGCATAACGTTTCAGCTAATATTTCAAATTTTCTGCCTAAGACCTTTTTGATGTGGAGTAGTACCGCTGCAAGGGCCGTAGAAACAGCACTTATTTTTGCACAAAATATTTCATATCCAATAGAAAGTATTATTTACAAAGACGATCTTTATACTTTTGATGAGAAACAATTAGAAAAGGTTATCAAATCGTGTAATAATACTTTCGAAAGTGTTATTCTTTTCGGACATAACGAGGCTATTACAAATTTTGTTAATAAATTTGGGGATGTTTTCATCGACAATGTGCCTACTTCAGGTTTTGTATCATTACAATTTGAAGCAGAAAGTTGGGACAAAATAGATAAAGGCAGAACTCAAAAAACCATTTTCCCTAAAGATTTAAAATGAATACAGTGTACGAACAAAAATATATAGATAGAGAAAAAAGTTGGCTGGCATTTAACGCAAGAGTATTACAAGAAGCAGCTGATATTACAGTACCACTTTTAGACAGATTACGTTTTTTAGGAATTTTTTCGAATAATTTAGATGAGTTTTTTAGAGTTCGTTTTGCCGCTATCCGAAGATTAAGTCTTTCAGGAATATCAGGCGAAAAATACTTAGGAGGAATATCTGCTCAACAATTAGTTAAGGATATTACTGAAATAGTGATTCAGCAACAATCAGAGAGTTTAAGGATATTAAGCAATATTGAAGCAGAACTTGAAACAGAGAATATTTTTATTATTACCGAAAATGAGATTACAAAAGATCAGGAAGAATATTTAAAGAATTTTTTCATTGAGAAATTAAGTCCAGAATTGGTTACAATCATATTAAATGACTTAGCTGAGTTTCCAGTTTTAAAAGATACCTTAGGTTATTTGGCAGTACGTTTAGAGATGAACAATACTGGAGAAGTTAGATATGCTGTAATCGAAATTCCTAAAACCATAAACAGATTTGTTGTTTTACCTTCTCATGATGATAAAAATTATATTATTCTGATAGATGATGTTATTAGGCATAATTTGAGTAGCATTTTCACCATTTTTGATTACAAGAGTGTCTCTGCACATATGATAAAAATTACTCGTGATGCACAGTTAGATATCGATAGTGATTTGAGTAAAAGTATGCTTGAAAAAATAGCTACATCAGTAAAAGATAGACGAATAGGTGAGCCAGTTCGTTTTATTTACGATCAATTAATTGAGCCAGATACATTACAGTTTTTTCTCGAGAAAATGAAAATCATTTCCACAGATAGTATAATCCCTGGGGGAAGATATCATAATCGACGTGATTATATGAATTTTCCTAATTTAGGAAGACATGATTTGTTATATAAAAGAAATTTACCATTGCCAATTCCAGGACTGAGTATGGAAGGAAGTATATTGGAAAAAATTGGAAAAAAAGATTATTTGCTAAATGCACCCTATCAGTCGTTTTCGTACGTAACTAAGTTTTTACGAGAAGCAGCTTTAGATCCAAAAGTTACATCAATTAAGATTACATTATACCGTTTGGCTAAGAATTCTCAAATAATTAGTTCGTTAATCAATGCCGCTAAAAACGGAAAAAAAGTAATAGTACAAATAGAGCTACAGGCTAGATTTGATGAAGCTTCGAATATTTCGTATGCAGAGCAAATGCAAATGGAAGGAATTGACCTTATTTTTGGAATTAAAGGGCTAAAAGTGCATAGTAAAATATGTGTGATTGAAAGAGTTGATGAAGGAAAAACCAAAAGATATGGATTTATTTCGACAGGTAATTTCAATGAATCAACGGCTAAGATTTATACCGATGTTACATTATTTACAAGTCATCAACAAATTCTAAAAGATATTTCTAAGATATTTGAATTCTTTGACATTAATTACAGAGTGCACCGTTACAAACATTTAATAGTATCGCCACATTACACAAGATCTAAATTTGTAAAATTAATCGACAGAGAGATTCTTCATGCGCTAGCAGGTCGTAAGACATATATAAAGCTTAAAATGAATAGTTTATCGGATTATAAAATGATAGATAAATTATACGAGGCGAGTAATGCAGGGGTGAAAATTCAACTACAAGTAAGAGGGATTTGTTCTTTAATTCCTGGAATTCCTGGAATGAGTGAAAATATAGAAGCAATAAGTATTGTTGATAATTATCTGGAGCATTCAAGAGTTTATATTTTTGGTAATGCAGGATTGAGCGAGGTGTATATATCATCAGCCGATTTTATGACAAGAAATCTAGACGGAAGAGTAGAAGTAACTTGTCCAATTTATGATCAAGCAATTAAAAATGAGTTAATAGATAATTTTAATATTGCTTGGAAAGGAAATGTAAAAGTCCGTTTTCATTCTTATAAATTAGATAATAAATACAAAGCTAGAAACCATCATGCCGTATTTAGAGCACAATTAGAAACATACAAATATTATCAAAACAAAGTAAATACTATAGAAGAAGTTGTTTTAAAACAATAATAGTCTTTATAGTAATATGCTAAATTTCAAATCATAAGCGAGAATGATTAAAATAAAAAAATATGGAGCAATCGATATTGGATCAAATGCCATGCGATTGTTAATTTCCAATGTTGTAGAACAAGAGGGGAAGGAACCTCAGTTTAATAAAAGCTCACTAGTACGTGTGCCAATTCGTTTAGGACAAGATGCCTTTACAGTTGGTGAAATATCTCAAGAAAATATTGAAAGAATGTGTGACGCAATGAAGGCATTCAATCTTTTAATGAAAGTACATAAAGTAGAACGTTATATGGCATTTGCAACATCAGCAATGAGAGAAGCCTATAATGGAAAAGAAGTGGTAGAAATAATCAAGAAGAAAGCAGATATAAAGATTGAAATTATCGATGGTAAAAAAGAAGCAGCTATTATTGCTTCAACAGATTTACATCATTTGTTAAAAACAGATCAAACGTATCTTTTTGTAGATGTTGGAGGTGGAAGTACAGAGTTTACACTCTTCTCAAACGGAAAATTGGTTACTTCAAGATCTTTTAAAGCAGGAACTGTGCGATTACTAAACGGAATGGTTTGCGATGTGGTATGGGATGAAATTGAAAAATGGATTAGAACTAATACAGAAGGATACGAAGAAGTTACACTTATAGGGTCAGGGGGGAATATTAATAAATTGTTCAAAATGTCGGGCAAACAGCAAGAAAAACCCTTATCGTATATTTATGTAAACTCACAATATGCTTTCTTAAATTCTCTAACATATGATCAAAGAATTGCTGAATTAGGGCTTAATCCCGATCGTGCCGATGTAATCATTCCAGCAACAAGAATATATCTTAATGCAATGAAATGGAGTGGAGCACGACAAATTTATGTTCCTAAAATTGGTCTTTCAGATGGTATTGTAAAGGCAATGTATTACGGAAAAATATAATTAATTATCTTCTCGCAAAGGCACAAAGAAAACGAAAAAGACTTTACTTCTTTGCGAGAGATTTATTTAGTATCAGTAAATTTAGGCTTAACAGTTCTGCAAGAATATATAGTTATAGTACTTTTATTAACTACAGCCAAGAGTTGTACTATTTAATACTTTATGAATAAAACGAGATTAGAGGCTTTTAGTGACGGTGTTTTGGCAATTATACTGACTATTATGGTTCTGGAGATTAAAGTTCCTCATGAAGAAAGCTTTAAGGATTTAATACCTCTTTTCCCTAAATTTATAAGTTATGTCTTGAGTTTTGTCTATATAGGTATTTACTGGAATAATCATCATTATTTATTACACGGAGTAACCAAAGTCAATGCTAAAATTCTTTGGGCTAATCTGCATTTACTTTTTTGGCTTTCGCTGGTTCCTGTTTCAACTGGTTGGATGGGAGAACATAATTTTGCTAAACCAGCAATGGCATTGTATGGTGCTATATTATTGTTGTCAGCAATTGCATATGTTATATTACAAGAGATTATTGTTTCTAGCGAAGGAAAAAATTCAGCATTAGCAAAAACATTAGGGAAAGATTTAAAAGGGAAAACTTCGGTAGTTTTATATGTAATAGGAATCATTAGCTCTTTCTTTAACGAATGGATTTCAGGAGCATGTTATTTTATAGTGGCATTATTATGGTTAATTCCGGATAAAAGAATTGAAAATATTTTCAGTTCAGCTGAAAAAGCTATCGATTCGTAAAATGCAATAATTTTGTCATTCATAATAAAACACAATGAAATCAATATTTCAATCTCTTCAAGTTTTACCTCTAAACGAATTAGATAAATTAGATGGTTTAATTACTAGAAAGAAATTAAAAAAAGGAGATTTTTTAATTCAAGAATCACAAATAGCTAAAGATATTGTTTTGATAAAATCGGGTGCCTTGCGCTCATTTTATATCAATTCTGAAGGAGAAGAAATCACAAACTGTATTACATTCGAGAATGAATTTATGGCAGCTTTTGCTAGTTTTATTACCCAGAAACCAACAGAAGAAAATATTCAGGCGTTATTTGATACAGAACTCGAAGTTATAAGCCATGCTAGTATTGAGCATCTTTATGAAAATAGTATTCATTGGCAAAAAACGGGACGAATAATAGCAGAAATGCAATATATAAATTTAGAACAACGCATTTTATCTTTTCAGAAACTGACAGGAAAAGAACGTTATGAAACCCTTTTTAAAAATCACCCCAATTATATTCAGTTGATTCCGTTACAGTATTTAGCTTCTTTTTTAGGAGTTACACCAAGACACTTAAGCCGAATTCGGAAAGCAATTTTATAGGACATTTGTCTGGTTACCGAGAGCAGTTTCGTCATTATGTTTGCTGAAAACAATATGTAATGATGAGAAAAAATATTTTAGTAATAGGAGGAACAGGATTAGTTGGTAAAGTTATATTGCGCATACTTAAAGGAAGAAATCCTAACTATAACTTATTTGTTGGGAGTCGACAATTAGGGAATACAATCAATGATTTGGTTATTGATGTAAACAATTCAAAAACTTTTGACTGTATTATTGATAATAAAATTGATCTAATTGTATTGTGTACAAAAGACAGTGATAATGAAATCTTAAAGTACGCAATACAAAATAAGCTAGATTATATAGATATTACAAAACCTACTCCAGATTTAACAGTTGCATATGATCTAGCAATAGCAAACAAACAAAATGTAAATAGTCACATTGTTTTTGGCTCCGGCTGGATGGGAGGGATAGTTGGTAATCTGGTTGATTTGGTAGAACCAGATAAGAGTAAAATTCAGGAAACAAATCTTTATATTTATTATTCTATAAAAGACTTAGCAGGGAAAAGTTCAGCAAATTTTTTGGCAGAAAATGTATGTAAACCATTTATTGTCTATAAAAATAATAAACCTCAAAATGTCAAGCATTTTTTAAACTCTGAAAAATACAACTTCTCATTCGGAATTGGAAAACGTCAGGTTTATAATCTAGATGTGCCAGATTTATTTATTTTAAATCAGATAGAAAAAATACCGACTGTTTCGGTAAAAATGACCTATAATTCTAAATTTGTCACCAGTTTAATGGGCTATTTTCAATCGCTTAAGATTTTTAATATAATGTCTTTAAGAGAAAGAAAACTATTGTTTGGAGGGAGCGGAAATGGAGATCAAACTATTTTTGAAATCGTTATTAAAGCACAGAATAAGACAAGAAAAATAAGCTTACAAAGCGTTAAAGGTCAGGCTGAGCTAACAGCATTTTCTACAGTTTTACATATCGAAAAGATGCTAAATGAAGATTTAGTAAACGGAATTTATTTCAGTCATCAAACACATTCAGCACAAGAAATCTTTGAAGCATTAAATAATTACAGCACAATTAATCTTAAAATAAGCTAATTGAACATGAAAAACATTCTCATTATCAATGGACATCCTAATCCAGCAAGTTTTAATTTTGCTTTAGCCGAAGCTTATAAAAAAGGAGCTTTGCAATCAGATGCAAAAGTAGAAACGATTACAATAGCCAATCTGAAGTTTAATCCCAATTTGCAATTCGGTTATCAAAGAAGAACCGAATTAGAGCCTGATTTATTAGAGTCGTGGGAAAAAATAAAACGAGCAGATCATTTAGTTTGGATTCATCCAGTTTGGTGGGGAGGATTGCCAGCAATTACAAAAGGATTTATTGATCGGCTTTTTTTGCCAGGAATGGCTTTCCAGTATCGTGAAAATTCGGTTTGGTGGGATAAACTCTTAAAAGACAAAACAGCTCATATTATTACTACTTTAGATCAGCCAGGTTGGTATTACAGGTTGTTTTTTGGAAGACCAAGCGTAAATCAATTAAAGAAATCTACTTTAGAATTTTGCGGTGTAAAACCAGTCAAAGTAAGTTATATTGGAGTTATAAAAACATCCAATAGTAATCAAAAAGAAAAATGGCTGACAAAAATTTATAATTTTGGACTAAAGAATAAGTAGTTTTTTAGCCATTCTAGCTATTGGGACTGGTAGTCTTTGCGTATAATCTTTGAACCTTAGTGTCTCAGAGTCTCAGAACTTAGCTTAATTAAGTATGTAAATCTAATCCAAATGTTGTTCTTAAAAGTTCGATGTTTGGATTTATTTCTAATAACCTATTATAGCGATCCTGATCGTTAAGACTTCTTTTGAATTCAAAACTCTCATTTACAATAATATTAATAGTAATATCGTGATTATGCAAATGTCCTCTTAAATGTCCTAATAAGCCATTAAGTTCTTTTTCAAAATCAAGCTTAGAGCCTTCATTAGGTAGTTCGATAGAAATAGAAGTGCCGTTTAAAACAGGATCGTTTATAAGTAATAATGATTCCATTATCTTAAAACCTTTCTCGCCTAAACGTTGTGCATACTTATTCCATTGTAGTAACATTTCTGTTTCGGTAAAATCCTCAGTAGGTAAATGAGTTGTTGGCTTTACATAAGATTTATTAGCAGCCTCTAATTCTTTTTTCTTACGAATACTTGATAAAGAAAATGCTGAAACACCTGGCTTTGTAATATTTGGTATTACTGGTTTAGCTTCAGCTACTTTTTCTGGAGCTTCAGTTTCAGGTTTTTGAGTATCTGGAGTTGAATTATGCGTTGCTAGAGGTGCTTCTTTCTTTTCGACAGGAGCTTTAACTTCTGTGATAGAGAAAGTAGGATTTCTATAATAAGTAGGCGGAATTATGTATTGCTCAACTTTTTTTTTCTCCATCAAAGTTGATAGAGGCCAATTGCATCAAACTAAGTTCAACCAAAAGTCGCTGATTCTGACTTAACTTATATTTTAAATCACAATCATTAGCAATTTCAATTCCTTTTAGTAAAAATTCCTGACTCGCTTTTTGAGACTGTATCCCATACATTTGTTGAGCCTGTTCACCAACTTCAAGAAGAGATAAAGTAGAAGGAGTTTTGCTAACCAATAAATCTCTAAAATGCGATGCTAAACCAGCAATAAAATGATGGCCATCAAAGCCTTTGGCAAGGATGTCATTGTAAGCGATTAATAATTCAGGGATTTTATTTTCAAGGATAAAATCAGTGATAGAAATGTAAGTTTCGTAATCTAAAACGTTTAAGTTTTCGGTAACAGCCTGACGTGTTAAATTGGTACCACAATAAGAAACAACTCGGTCAAAAATAGACAAAGCATCACGCATTGCACCATCCGCTTTTTGCGCAATGATATGTAACGCATCGTCTTCGTAAACAACACCTTGACTTGTTGCCACTTCAGCTAGGTGTTCTTTGGCATCTTTAACGGTAATTCTTTTGAAATCAAAAATTTGACAACGAGATAAAATCGTTGGAATGATTTTATGTTTCTCAGTTGTTGCCAATATAAAGATGGCATGTTTAGGCGGTTCTTCTAATGTTTTCAAAAAAGCATTAAAAGCGGCCGATGACAACATATGCACCTCGTCAATAATATATACTTTATACTGTCCTGTTTGTGGAGGGATTCGAACCTGATCAATCAAGTTACGAATATCATCTACAGAGTTGTTAGAAGCAGCATCAAGTTCAAAAACATTAAAAGCAAAATCTTCATTAGGATCATCATAACCGGGCTGGTTTATTTTTCGTGCAAGAATACGTGCACAAGTTGTTTTACCAACTCCACGAGGTCCTGTAAATAATAGTGCCGAAGCAAGGTGGTTACTTTCTATGGCATTTAGTAAAGTGTTGGTAATCGCTTTTTGTCCCACAACATCTTTAAATGTCTGCGGGCGATATTTACGAGCCGATACTACAAATTGTTCCATAGATTGTTTATTGGATAGCAAAGATAGATTATAATTTAAAGATTTAAAAATTTAAATATTGAAAGATTTTGCACGTTTAAGTAGTTACTGATTTTTAAATAATTACTATTAAATAATAGAGCCTAATTTTATTTGAAATGATAACATTCAGGTATTTAGTTATTCATTTTAGAATGTTAATTTGTAATCAAAAAATAATTATTTTAGCTAGAAATAAAGTCATTCGTTATTGTATAATTGAAATAAGATGAATTTATTGAATTATTTAGATGAATCTTTTAATAGTAATTTTTATAAAATTGAATAACATGAAAAAGTTATCAGCAGAACAAAATAGAACATTACTTGATATCTTAAAAACTCGTTTTGAGAAAAACAGCAATCGTCATCAAGCAATTGAATGGTCTAAAGTACAAACAAAATTAGAAGCAAATGCCGAAAAAATGTGGTCGCTAAATGAAATGGAAATAACCGAAGGCGAGCCAGACGTTGTTGGTTATGATAAAGCTACCGATGAATATATTTTTTATGATTGTTCTGCCGAAAGCCCTAAAGGACGGAGAAGCATTTGTTACGATCATGAAGCGCTGGAAAAAAGAAAAGAAAACAAACCTAAAGATAGCGCAGTTAATATAGCAACCCATATGGGGATTGATATCTTGACCGAAAAAGAATATCGAGAGCTACAGCAACTTGGCAAATTTGATACTAAAACATCAAGCTGGATAGTAACACCAGCTGATATCAGAAAACTAGGAGGAGCACTTTTTGCTGATTTTCGTTATAATACAGTTTTTGTATATCATAACGGGGCAGATTCATATTATGCTGCCAGAGGATTCCGCGGGGTGTTAAGAGTTTAGATCCAAGGCTAATTGTAGAAATTTGCGCTTAGGTTTATTTCTTGAAATGATAAACTTGGGGTTAAATTTTGCATGCACATTTACTTCGCCTGCTCGGCATTGTTCGAGTTTGAGAACTAATATTCTAATTTTTCTTTTGCAGGCGTTATGAAATTGAGAGATTTTGTAGTAACTGAATTCTTAGAAAGTTTTTTAAAGGTATAATGGTTGGATAGAATTCCGAGTACTATATTTAAAAAATAACTTACTGAAATTCGTAATGCCAATTTGTTTATTTAACGAAAGCTTTTTTCTTTAGAATTATAAATATCAAAATAGAAAATAATATTATGTTTATAAATAAAGAAAAAATAATATAACTACTGTAAGTTTCTATTTTTTGATCTGCTTTTTCTTTTTCAGAAATTATATTCTGTGAGGTTTTGTATGATCTAAGTCTTTCTAACTGTTGAATCCAATTTATAATATTTTGATTCCTATCCTCTAAAAGATATACTTTTTGGTATAATTCTCTAAGATCAATATCTTTTATCCCATTGTATCTTGGTAGAGGTGGAGTTGGATAAGCACCTAATAACGATTCTAGTCCCATACTAGGAGAACATATACTAATGGTAATTTTATTGTTGTTCTTATAGTTAGCATAAATAATCCAAAGTTCTTTCTTTATTGGGAAGAATGAGCAATTATTTCCAATTGCATTTCCGTGAATAAAAGTTGAATTGATTTTTCCTTTAAATAGTTCTAAAACTTTAAAAGTAAAATCTCCAGATATTGTGTCAGATTTTAATAATTCTCCATAAAAAACAATGTCATAATTTTTTAACCCTTCAGCAACCATTGTTTCTTTGTTGTGTGGCTCACATTTACAAGAATAAGAATAATTATAAAAGCAAAAGAATGTTAATAATAAAATGTACTTTAATTTCATGAAGTTGATTTTAATACAATAATAGTCTTTTTTATTGTGTTTTTAGTAGTTTATAAAGTGAGCTCTTTTTAGTATTCTTACTTTATAAAATCAGAAAACTTATTGAATTTTATCTTCTATTAAGGTTATTTAGATCACGATTAATAGCTTTGTTGATTGATTAGTACTGAGTTATTTAATTTTAAATTCGGGATTATCAAAGCAATTCAAAATAGTTAAAATGCTTTTGTATCTTATTCGAACGAAAGTGGAAAGTATTAACACGCTATCTTTTGAATATATCTGAGTAATCAGGTTAATTATTCATTTTAAAGGATGTATAATTGATGCTGAATGTTGTAAGTAGGGTAATTTTTATGTATTATTGCTGTAAAAGAAGTAATAACTTACAATAATACACTATTTGCTATGTTTGGAAATTTTGATGACCTTGACGACTTATGTACTTTTGACAGCTTTATAAATGATGAAGATCTTGGACAGTATTTTTCATATGCAGCCTATAATAACGATTTATTGCAATTGGCTGATATGCATGGGAGAACACCATTTGATTGGTACAGGAATAAAATAACAGGGGAGCTAATTTGGATAGACGGGCGCGCAAAAATTGACCACTATTCTAATTTAGGTCACACTTGGGGAAAGACATTTGTTAATGGTAACCGATTATTATTAGATGGAGATACTAAACTAATAACTTATAACGGAGAAGTTATTTATAATTTTAATAAAAAACCATTCCGTTTTGGAGGAATAGCATTTTCTGACGGAGGAAATAATCAAGATCCAAGCTCCTTACGCAGAGGTACAAGAGATGTTACATGGATTGATTTTGGAGGTGCATTTGAAGCTCTTATTATTGTATTGGGATTTGAAAGAAAAGGCAGTTCTAGTAAAGGAAAAGGCACTAACGGAGGAAGACCAACAAAAGAAAACAAAACCGATGATTTTGTGACAGCAACCGATCATGGGGCTAATGCAATAAAGGCAGGGAAATCTGTAAAAGAAGAGGCAAGTAAGAAATAGACTGCACCCAAAAGTTTAGACAAATTTATAATTAATTTTGATAATGATGAGCTCGATATTGTATCGGGCTCATTCCTTTTAAATTCAGTTTGATTCTTTCATTATTGTAATATTTTATATATTCTATAATTTCCTTTTTTAGATGATTTATGTCTTTAAATTTCATAATATAAAATAGTTCTGATTTTAATATGCCAAAGAAATTTTCTATAACTGCATTGTCTAAGCAGTTTCCTTTTCTTGACATACTCTGCACTAATCCTTTCTCCTTCAAAAGCTGATGATATCGCTTCATTTGATACTGCCAGCCTTGATCGGAGTGTAATATTAAATTAGTATCATTTGATATTCTTCGAAAAGACTTTTTAAGCATATTGGTGATTTGATTAAAATTTGGTCTTTCAGATAAATCATAACTTATTATTTCCCCATTGAAAAGATCAATTATAGGTGATAAGTACAATTTATTACCTGAGATATTAAACTCAGTTACATCGGTAGCCCATTTTTGATTGGGTTTATCAGCCTTAAAATTGCGCTGCAATATATTAGGAGCTATCTTTCCTTGTTCTCCTTTATATGATCTGTACTTCTTGATTCTGATTAAACTTTTTAATCCTAAAATTTTCATCAATCGCAACACTGTCTTGTGATTAATTAAAATTCCTTTTTGCTTGATTAATAAAGTAATACGCCTGTAACCTAATCTACCCTTATGATGATTGTAAATCTGTTTAATCAAATCTTTAACATCTTTGTATTTATCAATTACTTGACTTCTTTTTTCATAGTAATAATAAGTACTTCTAACCATGTTCGTACAATTTAGCAAGAGGTCTAAATCATATTTATGCCTTAGTTCCATTATGGTTTGAGCCTTTTGTTTTGATTGGCTTGTTCGGCTTGAACTAAGGCGTTGAACTTTTTTAAAATTTCGTTCTCAGCTCGTAAATACTCCAGTTCCTTTAAAAGTTCTTCTTCCCTAGTTAAGGGTTTGTCTGTTTTTCTCTGTTTTCTCTTAAAATTCATAGATCTGGGTCTTCCTTTAGGTTTAGATGATAATCCCTCTAAACCAAAGTTAGCAAAATCTCTTTTCCATCTGATAATAATTGAGTCTGAGGGAATGTTAAATTTTAAACGAGCTTCCCTTAGTGATAATAAATCCTTATCTATTGATAGTAATACTTTTTGTTTAAAATCAATGGAATAGACACGATTCTTCCGTGGTAACAATCCGATTGTTCCATATGCTCTGTAAAAGCTAACCCATCTACGAATATTTGACTCACTAATACTCTTTTCATTAGATACCGCTTCACTGGAGTATCCTTTCTCGATAACTAACCTTACACATTCAAGTTTGAATGCGTAATCATACTTGACTTTTCTTTCCATAAAAATGCCCCCAAATAGTGTCTAACTTTTTGGGGGCAGTCTAAAAAGAGATAATACAACTCCTGCCTCTTTTCAAAAACTGAATATATTCAAATAGTTAATAATCCTAGTGACCCAAATAAAAATGAATTTGTGAGAAGAGATATTTATGAATCACAACAAAAAAAATAAATGAAAAAAGAAATAAAAAAATACTAGTTGTAATTTCTGTTGCACTTTTTGCAATATTACTACTTCATTTTTATTTTAGAGATGAAAAAGTTTATACTTTAAAAGAATACAGTCCAGATGGAAAAATAACAGATATATCAGAATATATTATTAGAAATGGAGATACTATTTTCGAAGGTAAGTTCACACGATACAATAAAAAAGGAATAAAAATAGCAGAAGGTCAATTCATAGATAATGAGCCAAATGGGATTTGTTCTTACTATTATGATAATGGTAATCTAGAATCCTTTCACTATAGGGAAAACAGCAAAATCACTTTAGAAAGTACTTTTTATGACACAACTGGATTGATAAATAAATATGTTATGTATACTGATTCTGGAAAATCTTGCTTTATTATTAGCTATGATGAAAAAGGAGTAAGGGAATATTCAGGATATCCATTATTAGAAGTGTATCAAAATAATATTAAAACTAAACAGATGTTAAGAGTTGGAGATACCTTAAAATATCAATATTTATTAGCTAATTTACCAAATACCAAACGTAGTTTTAAAGTAAAAAATGTGAGTATCGATGATAGTGATATTAAAAGAATTATAAAACATCGCCCACCAACAAAGGTTAATGTAGAAGAAGTTCTTATTAAAAAAGGTATAAATAAAATTAGTGCAATAGTAGAGTATAAGTTTGAGGATAAAATCACTCCTGTCTTTAAAGATACAATTACTTTCGAAGTAAATGTGAACTAATCAATATCGATTAGGAAAAGCGCCTTATAAATCTCAACAAAAAGAAATAATGAAAAAGAAATATATAATAATAGTGTTCTCTCTGATACTAGGTTTCATCGCCTTGAGTTTTTATATTAATGATGATAAAGCTTATTTTGATGACAAACTAGTTCACAATAACGAGAAAGGAAATGAGCTCGTTGAAGAAAGGATTGATAATTTTCCATCAGGAAAAATTATGCGTTACACATTATACGCTGATTCTGGTAAGCAAGCTTTTACTATTCTTTTTGATGAAAAAGGAAATGTCGAAAATTTTAAAGGGCAAGCATTAATAGAAACCTATCAAAATAAAATAGCAAACAAAAGACGGCTTAAAGAAGGTGTTAATCAATATTTAAAAGTTGGAGACACCTTAAAATATCACTATTTAATAGCAAATATACCTAATGCTAAACGTGCTTTAAAGATTGAAAATGTAAGTAATACAAAAGCTAAACGAACATTAAAAAAACATCTCAGACAGGCATTGAAGTAAAAGAAGTATTAATTAAAAAGGGAATTAATACAATAGAAACAGTTGTTAATTATAAATTTAATGATAAAGAAAAAACTTCCATTACATATACAGAATCTTTTGAGGTAGAGGTTAATTAAGTAAAAATCATCCATAATTTAAGTAATGTAAATGTGCATTAATGCCAATTAATACCGAAATCATTTTGATATTTTATTCTGTTTTATCTAACATATAGCAAAGCAAATTTTTCATTTCTAATAGAATAAGAATATAATTATCTTTGTTTCATAATAACTACTTTATAATGAAGAAATCTATCGCCTATCTGCCACAAAAGAAACAAAGAGATCTTCTGCGTTTTGTAGAACAAATAACGGCAAGACTTCCAAAAACGCAAATGATTATTCTCTACGGAAGTTATGCAAGAAATGAATATGTAGATCGTGACGAAAGAGTAGAATTTGGTATTCCTACTTCTTATAGGAGCGATTATGATATACTCGTAGTAACAGATGGAGTAACCGACCAAAGAGCAACCCGAATGCTTGATACAGTTGATGATATGTATTATAGAGACCCAGATTTGCAAACTCCAGTTGAGTTTATTCATGAAAATATAAAACGATTAAATGAATATATCGACACAGGCAGATATTTTTATACACAGATAAAAGATGAAGGGGTTGTACTTTATGACAGTGAAAAGTTTACTCTTGCAGAACAGCGCCCACTTCGCTTTGATGAAATAAGACAACAGGCAGAAGAATATTTTGAAGATAAATTTGGTAGAGCAAATAGTTTTTTCAGAAGTGCTATGCATGGTTATGATGATAAAGACTATAGAATAGTTTCTTTTTACCTTCATCAAACTTGCGAAAATAGTTTTCAGACGATTCGATTGGTACATACGTTAACCAATCCAAAACAGCATAATTTGACTAAGTTGTTTTCTTTTACAAGGAAATATTCATCAGATTTACCGTCAGTTTTTCCCAATGATACCCCCGAAGAAAAACGATTATTCGAACTTTTAAAAAGTGCTTATATCGAAGCACGTTATAATCCAAAGTTTATAGTAACAAAAGAAGATATCGATGCATTGCTACCCAAAGTAAAGCGATTACTCGAAATTACAAAACAAATAAGCGAGGCTAAAATCGCCGAATATGCAAAGCTAATTAAGGCTTAAAGAAAAAATTATCTCTCTTGTGTAGGCATGAGCTAAATGTCATTAAGTTAAGCTTTTTGAACTATAATTTATCTCACAAAGACGCCAAGTTTTTACATGATTTTTTGCGACTTGGAGTCTTTGCGAGAGATTTATTCAGTTCAATATAAAAGATGTTTTAACTTAATTGCATTGTCCAATAGCAACTAAGATTGTTCCTAAATAAATCATCTTCCTTTGATGCTTAAATCACTTAAGATTTTTGCGGTTTCAGAATCAGAATTGGCTGAAAATCCTGCAACATAAACACCTTTTTTGCCTGAGGTAGATTTTATTCCATAAACCACAGCTTCATCTCCAGGATCGGAGTTGCCTTCGTATCGATACACATGCACGATTTCAAATTTTTCAGGATTTTTCTTAATTACATCTTCATTTAGATTAAAATCATAAGTAAATCCTTTTTCGTTTAATTGATCCAAAGCCTTGGATACAGTTGCGTAATGATACATTCTAATCATGATAAATGAAATTTTACAGGTTGACGACTAAAGATAACTATTTTAAAATTAAGTCTTTGTAAAAGAGTGTTAAAGTAAATTTTGTAATACTCGGAAGTAACCTATAAAAACGCTAAATTTGCCACGCAGACCGCCTTATCGTCGTTTTGAGAAATCAAAAGGGAGGAAAGTCCGGACACCACAGAGAAGCATAGCGGGTAACACCCGTCGGCGTTAGAAATAGCGTTAGGACAAGTGCAACAGAAAGTATGTACAGGTAATGCTGTAGTGAAACCAGGTAAACTCTATGCGGTGAAATATCAAGTATATCAGCATTTAAGAGCTTCTCGTTCGTTGCTGAAGGGTAGATAGCTTGAACTTATGAGTAATTGTAAGTCTAGATAAATGATAAGGTATTGTTAGTAATAACAAGAACAGAATCCGGCTTATAGGTCTGCATTTTTTTATATTTGTGAGAGTATCAAAGTTATTTTCATGAAACAATCTTCTTCAAATTATTTCTAAAAACTCAAAATAGGAATTTATTACTTTTGGTTTAACAATTTTATTTTTTAGTATTTATTATTGTAGAAGCTTATTTTAAAACTAGTTAATACTATTAAAAGACTATCGATTAAGCAGGTTTTAAGTTTTTAATTTATAGCGACCTTTTTAATTTGTATAAAAAATATCATAATGAAAACAAGAATCGGAATTTTAGGATTGGGTGGAGTAGGAGGTTATTTTGGTGGACTTTTGGCGAAAGCTTATGCCGAAAATGATGCTATAGATGTCGTTTTTATTGCTAGAGGAAAAGCAATGGAAGTTATTGCTCAATCGGGTTTGAAAATTAGTACAGATGAAGGAGAAACGACTGTTTTTCCAACTGTAGTATCTAATGATCCTGAAGTAATCGGTAAGCTAGATTGTCTTATTTGTGCTACTAAAACCTATGATATCGAAGAAAGTCTTGATGTCATAAAAAAATGCATTACCAAGAATACGGTTATTCTTCCTTTATATAATGGCGTTGATGCTCCAGAACGCATTAGTACTATTTTTCCAGATAACGAAGTCTTGCAAGGTTGTGTATATATCGTTTCGATGATTGTTGCGCCTGGTGAAATTAAAAAAATAGGTGTTTACGAAAAACTATTTTTTGGTTCCGATAGTGCTTCGGTTTATAAAATGAAGGCGTTACAAACTATTTTTGAGAATGCTAAAATCGAAAGTTATTTAGTAGATACTATCGAAGATACGGTTTGGGAAAAGTTTGTTTTTATTTCATCCCTAGCTTCGGCTACTTCTTATTTAAATCAGAATATTGGTGAAATTATGGAAAATGCTTCTAGCCGTAATTTATATGTTTCGTTATTAAATGAAATCACTATGATTGCAGCTGTAAAAGGACTGAATTTACCTAATGATATTGTAATGCAAACGATATTGAAATTAGAAAAAACGCCTCGTGATGCAACTTCGTCTATGCATCGTGATTTGTTGGCAGGAAAAAAAACAGAGCTTTCGTCGCTTACTGAATTTGTTGTAAATGAAGGTTTAAAATACGAAATCGAAACACCAACCTATCAGATGATTTTAGATAAATTAGCTAAATATGAGAGTAATTAATCTATTATTTTAAACTCCAGTCCGATATTACGAATACTATCGATGCTAATTCGGGAATCGTCTTTAAAGTATTTTCGAATTTTACTGATATAAACATCCATGCTTCTGCCAGAAAAAAAGTCGTCATTTTTCCAAATCGATGATAGGATTTGTTCTCTTTTTAGCATTTGATTTTTATGTGTGTAAAAGAAATGAATAAGAGCAGCTTCTTTTTCAGTAAGCTGTTGTGTTATATTGTCTTTTTTTAAACACAAACGTTTGGTGTCAAATAAATAAGCTCCAATCTGTAAATTGCTTGCTTGGGCAAAAATCGATAATTTTTGTTGGCTTCTTTTCAAGATATTGTTCAGCCGTAAGATAAGCTCTTCGGCTTCAAAAGGTTTTACGATATAATCGTCTGCTCCCAGTTTTAAACCAATGATTTTGTCTTCTTTAAGCTTTCTGGCTGTCAAAAAAATAAAAGGTATTTCGGGATTGATTTTAATGACCTTTTCGGCAAGTGTAAATCCATCAATAATAGGCATCATAACATCAAACACACAAATGTCAAATGTTGTAGTTTGAAATATAGCTAAAGCTTCTTGCCCATTTTCTGCCCATGTAACTTCATAATCATATAGTTCCAGATATTGTTTAAGCACGTTTGCAAAATCTGAATCATCCTCGGCTAAAAGTATTTTTTTCATTTTATTAATTGTAAGTATTGCAACTGATTCCGATAGTTATCAGGACTGAAACTGCGACTGAAAACTTAATTCAACGGAATGCTAATGTAAAACTTTGCTCCTTTTCCTAAATCGCTCATTACAGCAATTGTTCCTTGATGTGCTTTTATAATTTGGTTTACATAATACAGTCCTAATCCTAATCCTTTTGAATTGTGTAGATTGCCTTGTTCTACGCGGTAAAATTTATCAAATAATAATAGATGTTTGTTTTTAGAAATTCCAATTCCGTTATCCTGAATGCTCAAACCGAATTCGTTCTTGTTTAATATTGTTTTAATAGTAATTGTATTAGAACCATATTTTACAGCATTTTCGAGTACATTTAGGATGGCTGTTGTTAAATGAAATTTATCTAATACCAATATCGTATCGTTTGTGGTAAATCGAGTTTCAACGGTAACCTTTGGATACGTAATTCTAAAATCTTCTATAATAGCATTTAGGAAAGGCTCTGTAATGATTTTTTCTTTTTGCATTTCCATTTCATTCTCCTCTAAGGAGTTTGCCAGAACTTGGTCGATTAAACTCTGTAAACGGTTGTTTTGGCGAGAAATGGTATTAAGAATAGAATTAAAATGAATTTCGTTGTCACGAATGTCTTTTCGCTCTAGTATTTTGGTCGAAATGGCCAAAGTTGTCAGAGGAGTTTTGAGTTCGTGGGTGATATTATTAATAAAATCAGTTTTGATATCGCTTACCTTTTTTTGCTTGATTAATGCTTTTATGGCAATTACAAAAAGTGTTATCAGGGTTAAAATAGATAGTAAAGAAAGAAACAAAATCATGCTCATTCTTTTTAATATTATCATTTCCCAATCGATAACCGAAACATACATAGAGTCTTCGGTTAATAAATTATAATCTTGGGTTTGTGCAGTTACGCTTGCTGTATTTGCATAATTTCGAACTAAAAAAGCATTGTCAAGCGAAGCCAGATTGCCATATAATTTGTTTTTTATAAATGGCTTTTCAGAGAAAATAGTATCTGCTTTTTTAGAATTATTATAGATGATAAACTTGTTGAGTACAATGGCAAAATCAATCGAAAAATTTGGAATTTCTCTTTCAAATTTCAGTTGCAATTTTTGAGTTAGTTCGCTACGAAATTCATTTTGTAACAAAGCACTTTTAATATCTGCTTTTGTTTTTTTGTCATGAATATAATTCTCGGCTAATTGCTTGTAAAGAAGCTCTTTTTTGAAGACAATAGTTGAATCGATATCGCTATAATCATTTGTAATATTAGCTATTTCATTCTTTATTTCTGAATGGAATTGTGCGACTTTATAATCATAGGTTGTTTTTACTAAATAGCATTGTACAACAGATAAAACCACGAGGGCGATAGCCGAAAAAAAAATTAATAAATTGATTCTGTGTTTCATATTATCAAAAAATACATTTCAAAAATAAGTCTTTTATCTTTTAATTCTTGAATTAACTCCCGATTAACCTACGATTAACTTACAAAAGTATTTTTTAGGAGCATTTTTGCAATCGAAATATATAGAAAAACACAAATTATGAGAAAACGATTATCAATGCTGATTCTATTTGGAATTACATTTTGTTATGGGCAAAAAATGGAAAAAGTAACGGTAGATTATTTAGATACCAATGATTTATATGTCAATGACGAAGACTCTCAATCATTGCATTATTATAAAATGGTTCCGAAAACGGATATTATTGGTGCATTGGTAATTTTGCCTTCTGGAGGAGAAACTACAGAAGATTTATTAAAACAAATAACACTGCATGAGTTAGCTGTTAAGAAAGGAATGGTCGTAATTATTCCTTCTATAAATTGGGGAACAGATAGTAGAGAAGCTGATTTTGCTTTTTTAGACAAGATTTTTAATGAAATTGTAACAAAGCACAAAGTCTCTAAGGATAATTTTATTTTAGGAGGTTTATCAAATGGTGGTATTATTTCTTTGACTTATGCAGAAAATTCGGTTAAGAATCCGAGTAAATTCTTTTTAATTCCTAAAGGCATTTTTGCTCTAGATGCTCCGCTGGATCATGCTCGTTTTTATAAATATTGCGAAAGAGAAATTGAAAGAAATTTTTCTGAAGCAGGGACAAATGAAGCAAAATGGATAAAGGATAATTGGGATAGTTTGTATGGTGGTTCGCCTGATCAGTTTCCTGAAAAATATATCGAAGCTTCTATTTTTTCTTTTGGTGCAAAAGATGGAGGGAATGCAAGATACTTAAAAAACATGCCGATAAGAATGTATACTGATCTGGATATTAACTGGCTAATTAATGAACGTCACCGCGATTTGCAGGATTGGAATGGGATTGATATAGTTGGAATGATCAACCAATTAAGAATCATGGGCAATTACAATGCAAATGTAATTATAAGCCAAGGTAAAGGCGTGAAATTAAACGGGAGCAAAAATCCACATTCATGGTCGATAATGGATACAGAGGATTGTTTGAATTGGATTCTTAATTTACTTAAAAAATGATTAAAATAATAATAATTATAATCTGTCTTCTTGTTTCTGCATTTGGATATGCACAAAATGAAACTCCAAAAGATAGTATTCCGAATAAGTTAGAGGAAGTTGTTATTGATGCTAAGTCAAAAACATTTATCAATAAAAACGGAAACTTAAAAATAGATGTACCCAATTCTATTTATAATTCTATTCCTAATACGATGGATTTATTGTCTAAACTGCCTAAAATTATTATAAGTTCAGACAAAGAGAATATTTCTATTGTTGGCAAAGGAACTCCTCTTATTTATATCGATAATCAAAAGGTAGGAATAAACGATTTGAATGCTCTAGCTGTTGACGATATAAAGAATATCGAAATTATCCAGAATCCATCTGCTAAATACGAAGCCGAAGGTAGAGCAGTAATTTTAGTTACAAGAAAGTTTAGTAAAAAAGATGGGTTTAGGACCATTTTATCTGAAACAGCTTCTTTTAAGAAAGACTTTAATAATTATATTGGATTTAATTCTAGTTTTAAGAAAGGTAAACTAGAGTGGAAGGCTAATTTTAATTATAACCAATTGCAACCTTGGGAATACCAGAGTGTCGATTATGCAATCCCGAATGCTAGTATTGTTTCGAATTATAACGTTGAGGCTTTTACAAAAAGGAAACAGTTTGTTTTTGGTGGTAGTTTATTTTATAAAATAAATGAGGATGATTATCTGTCGTTTACTGTTAGTAGTAAATTGCAAAGTGATACTTTTGACATAAATGCAAATACTTATAATAAAAAGAGGATGTTACAAATAACGTTCTAACTTTTACTGATAATGCTAGTAATAAGGATTTTTCGAACTCATTTTTGAATTATTTAAAAAAGATTAAGTCTATTGAAACACAGGTTTTTGCAGGTATTCAATATTCTAATTTTGATCAGGGAGTGTTTAGTGAAGTTCAAAATAACTATAACGATACTGAGTTTGGATTGACACAAATTCGTGATCAAAAATTTAAAGTTGGTGTTTTTTTAGGAAGAATTGATATAGAGAAAAAGTTTAAAAATGAAATGATTTTTGAAGTGGGAGGGCTTTATTCTTCTGCAAATTCAAAGTCAGATTTTGATATTTTCGACTATGAAACAAATCAAAATATACTGAGTCATTATGATTTTAAAGAGCAAAATCTAGCAGGATATAGTCAGTTATCAGGTAAAATAAATAAAATTGATTTTACGGTTGGACTTAGGGTTGAGAATACTAATGCAAATGGAAGATATAAAACGGATGTAACACCTTTAATTGAGAAAAACTACACCGATTTTTTCCCAAAAGCAGAATTTACATTTCCGATAGATAGCACAAAAAGTATTAGTTTAAATTACTCTAAAAGTATTTCTAGACCTAATTATTCCTCTTTAAGTCAAGGAACAACTTATATTAATCCTTATTTTGTATATGCGCGAAATATCAATCTTGACCCGACTATTAGCAACGAAATTTCTTCCGTTTTTCAGTATAATGATAAATCGCTTAAACTAAGTTTTTATCAAAATACAAATCCTGTTTATAGTAGTTTTACTTATGATAAAGAGCAAAATATATTAACTTTTAAAGATGAAAATTTCGATAGAGAGTCAGGTTTTTCAGCCGACTTTACGCTACCCTTTAGTTATGAATTTTGGACAATGACAAATTCTTTAGTTTTCATTTTAGAAAAAATAGAAGATGATTCGGCTCTGTTTTTATCCTCAAAACCCTATTTGTATTATTACTCAAGTAACGAATTTAAACTACCAAAAGGATATACTTTATCTGTTTCTTGCTGGGGATTAACCAAACAACATATAGGAGCATTTGAGAAAAATGAAAGATTTGTTATTGATATGGCACTTTCTAAAACCTTTTTCAAAAACTGGAATTGTACTTTGAGTTTTAATAACGTTTTTAATAATAATGTTATTGAAGAGCAGTTTGTTGTTAATAATGTAAACTCACAAGCAAGATATTTGATAGATTCTCATGAGATTTCAATTGCCATAAAATATTCCTTTGGTAAAATGAAAGACACTGAATTTAAAGGCAAGAATATAAATGATTCAGATAGAATTCGGTAATGTCTATTTAGATATGAATATATAAAAACAAGCCTCCTTGAATAATCAAGGAGGCTTTATGCTTATGTGAATCAGATTTTAGTTATCCTTCGTCGTCTTCGGTATTTTTTGTAGATGTTTCGTTGTTTTCCTCTTCCTCTTCAGATGAATCAAATTCGAAGAAACTAAAAAACGAACCTCCATAACTTTTCTTGAATGAAAATTATTTAATGTGTTTTTATTAGGCTTGTTATATTTTGTTTAGCATTAATATAAGTTTATTTTTATTTATTGTGTAATAATTGTATTTAAAATCTTATATATTGTAAAATAAAAACTATTTTTGGCATGATCCACATAATTAATTCTTAGAATTCAAAACATGAATAAAGGTAAACTGCATTTAATTTTCGAGGAGGTTGGAGTGTTTTTTAACCAAAAAAGATGCTCGTTAAAATAGAAGTTTTTTAAAATTTAAATAATAAAATAATTTCAAGATGAAACATATAAAATTATCAATGAACACATATAAAATATCTGTATTAGCAATGATTAGCTCTCTTATTTTCTTTAGTTGCGACAATAATTTTGAAGATAAACAAGAAATAAAAAATCAAAATGATATTGCTGAAAAATTACAATTAGTAGATGGTACTATTAAAATTGAGAGTATAACTACTTTGAGGAATATCTTTAAATCCTATAAAGAAAACAGTCAAGGGCAAAATGATTTTAATAAAGAAATTCGATATGTACAAAATAGAGGGTTCAAACCATTAACTCCCATTTTTGACGAGAATGATTCAGAAAAAGTGGAAAAGTTCTTACTGAATAAGAAACAAAAAATTCAAAATAGGAACCTTGAATTTGGTATCACTTCAAAGTTTTTAAGTAATGAAGAAGAAATTGATTTTGATGATGAATTAATTGCTGATCCTGCATTAGCTGCGCTTTTAAATGAAGATAGAGAGATTTATGTGGCAGATAGCTTATATAAGTATACTGAAACAGGGCTTTACTTTTGCCATGCAAAGGATAAGCAAAAATTATATAATTATTTAAAAAATACAGCTCCTTTGAAAAAACTGCAAACTGCTAGAAAAGTTAGTTTGATGACATCAAAAGCGAATAGCAAATTCGTAAGTGAACTTGAGCAGGTTGATGATGGAATAATGCGCTTTATTCCTAATCCTATAGATGACTGGGGTGGAGTAGGAATGTATGTTCCGCTTCCAAACGTACCTAATCTTAATCCATCATTTACGACAGATAATCCTAGATTAATAAAACAAAATTTGCCTATTAGTATAATTAAGAAGCAAGGTTGGTTAGAGAAAATATTTGGAGAGTCTGAAGTAGATACAGAACTATTTGATGGTGGGAAAAGAATAAAAGTAAAATTTTGGAATCAAAATTATTTCTTACTTTCTTCTATTGGTTGTAGTACAAGATTCCAGAAGAGAGTTAAAATTTTAGGCATTTCAGGATGGCAGAAATCATATGCAGAGCAAATTGAATTAGGAATTAATAGTATTGAGTTTGATTATAAGTTTAATGTACCAATGTATGATGTTGCCCGATATAATTATGAATCATTTTTTATTGAATATAATGGTGTGAAATATGCTGGTTCTGGCAAGCAAATGCTAGAATTTCCAACTGATAAGCCTAGTTTTCCATACAGAACTCAAAGTAGTCAAGAAGCTCTAACAATATTTATTTTTGATAATAAGTATGAAATTAATTATAGATGGTCTGAACTAAATAATAAAGCAGTAGATGCTGCACTTAAAGCATTAGTAAGTAATATTCCAAATAGTACGACAAAAAATGAATTAAATAGATTAATTGAAGATGGTGATTTAAAGTATGATATAGTTAAAGCTATACCATTTAATAATAAAGTGACTCTTACTACTATGGGTGTAAAATGGACTAATAACGATGATAATGCAATCACTCAATATTTTGATTTTAATTTCCTCTTTACTTGGAATAATAAATATAAAGGATCAGGTGATTATTTAAAAGGATTAGCGGGAGGCACTACATATACTAAACTAGGTGTAGATATTTATGGAGCTGCGTTACACAAGGGACAATGGAAAGGTAGACGTTTAATTCTGGACAAGAAATAATTTAAACAAATTTAATAGCTTTAACTTGTTGTTGTAATTAGCTTTTTTAGATTATTTTAAATAAAATATTTTTAATAATTATATCAACAGGTTAGTCTTTAGATTAAATTTATAAAAAAAAAGAAAATTATTATGAGTAAATATTTTATCATGGCCTTGAGCATTTTTGGAATGTATAGTCTGTTTGGGCAATCTAGAGTAGCTGTTGTTGAAAATCAATTTAAAGTTAATGTATTGTTGCCAGGATTAGTATATGAACATGGTTTCAATGATAAAAACACTCTATACTCAGAAGTAAGTTTAGGTTTTGCTTATCGTAGTAATTATTATGCAGGTTCTTCTTGGCAACTTTATCCCAATATAAATGAGCAGTTTCGGCATTATTACAATTTAGATAAAAGAGCTTTAAAAGGGAGAAGAGTAACTCATAATTCAGGGAATTTTGTGGCATTAAATGCAATTTATAATTTCAAGTCAATTTCTACAAATAATAATTTTTCTGAAGATACTTCCTCGTTTACAATTGCACCAGTTTGGGGATTACAGCGGACTTATAATCGAAATTTTAATTTAGGTTTAAACATAGGTGTTGGGTATAATTTTGATAAATATGATAATGAATTTGTTCCAGTGATTAATTTTACTTTAGGCTGGGTAATAGGAAAATAATATAGGATGAAATACATTGTTTATATTTTTGTTTTTATGTTTTCGGTGAGCATATTTGCACAAAAACTACGTCCTTTTGTCGGAGGGGCTGCTTATTTGCACACCGATTTTGAAAGATCTGCTTTTGGAAACTTTTCATTAGGATCCGAAATTAAGGTGGTTAAGTTTTTTAGATTTGAAATTGAAGTAGGCTATATGCTTGGAAATCTTCAAGATGTTATAATTAGGAATGATAAAGGACTTACAATGAGTGCTTCAGAAAAATCAGTATCGGCTATGAATTATAGTTTTTGTCCAAAAATAATTATTGGAGATTATGAAGAGGATTCTGGATATATACAAATACTTCCGAGATATACGTTTTCTAGTATTGATGCTAAAAGGGAATTAACATCCAGAAACCCTATTGATCTTTCAAATCCTATTAGAGAAAGAAAAAAGGTATCAGATGTACAGCATTCATTAGGGATTGGGGTTGGTTATATCTTTAATTTTCCAGGTGAAAATCAGAATTCTTTAGCATTAAATTTGTATTATAACGGAATTGATTTGGGGAAGGCTCTTAATAAATTAAATACAAATTCAGATAGTTACAATTATAGTACTCAGGATGCTATGGGGTTAGGGATTAATTTTTATTTAGGTTTGAAAAAGAAAAAGAATAGATAGTTGTTGTAAAAACAAGCCTCCTTGAATAATCAAGGAGGCTTTATACTTATGTGAATCAGATTTTAATTATCCTTCGTCGTCTTCGGTATTTTTTGTAGATGTTTCGTTGTTTTCCTCTTCCTCTTCAGATGAATCAAATTCGAAGAAACTAAAAAATGAACCTCCATAACTTTTCTTGAATGAAAAATTACTCAAATGATCGAGTTTAGTATATTTAGAATGTTCGATAATCATCATTCCGTCTTCTTGCAATAGGTCTCTTTCAAAAACTAGCATGACAATTTTTTCAAATGTAGCTTGATCCATTGCATACGGAGGATCGGCAAAAATGATATCGTAAGAAGTTTTACTGCTTTCTAAGAATTTAAAAACATCACTTTTTGTAGCAGCAATATTAAAGTCATATTCTGCAGCGATTTGTTTGATGAATTTTACACAACCAAAATCACCATCTACAGATGTAATTGGTGTGCATCCGCGAGAAGCAAATTCATAGCTTATGTTTCCGGTTCCGGCGAATAAATCTAATATCTTTAAACCTTCGAAACTAAAATGGTTGTTCAAAACATTAAATAATGCTTCTTTAGACATGTCAGTTGTAGGTCTTACGGGAAGGTTTTTTGGTGGAAAAATGCGTCTTCCTTTGTGTTTTCCTGAAATGATTCTCATGATTGAAAAAGTATAAAATGTTGTTGATTTTGAGCTATTGAAAAAGAATTTTTTCTTTTTAAGTTAGATACGTCAAACAAGGATACATTTCGGATATACTTATAAGCGATTTCAAAGAAATTATCATCTTCAGAAATCGTTCCTAATAATTCAAGTTTAAAAATCTCTGGGTTCATATTAAGTTGTTCTGCTGTAAACAGTAAGTAATAAATAAAATCCTCAGGAGTTTGATATTCAAAAGAATTAAATAATAATAGTTTTTTGTTTTGCAGTACAATGATTTCAAAATGGCCAAAATTAAAATTGACTACCATTGTCTTTTCGTCATTGTTTTTGGATTGATCCAAAAGCTTTTCGACAAGAATACTATTGGCATGTTTGTATTCAAATGAACCAAACTGGTCAATAAAAAAGTTATTGATATTTACATATGGAATGTAAACAGCATTCATTTGGTAATTAGAAATTACATCGAAAGCAAAAAAATCGGTTTCAAAAACCTTGGTATTATATTGTAAATAACTCCCTAGGAAGTTTTCATCAAAAAGGGCAGTAGGAACAAATGTTGATAAATTGTTGTTGTGAACAACTGTTATTTCATCATAAGTATCTTTAAGCTCCGGATGTTTACTAAAAGCATCAGCAAATAAATCTTCAATTTTTGTAGTTTTATGAAACGTGTCAAAAGTAACTTCGTTTAAAGATAGAATTGTATTGTTTAAAGTATCAAAACAACAAAATGAAAGTCCAGTCAGTGAAACCTGAATAGAAAGTTTTTTGTATTTTTTTGATGTTATATTTGTATTTTGTGATTGCATAAATGGTTTTAGAATTCAATTCTTGTTAAGAATCAAAATAGAATTATACGTGATGACAAACTTACAATTTTTTTTTATTCATTTGGGAATTTATGTGGTTCCCTCGCGTTTGATACCTATATTTGATGATAATTTTACATTAAAATAATCGTTATGAGTTCTTCCCTGTTTTATAGTCTTTTACAAAAAAAGTTTCCTTTTTCTCCTACATATAAACAGGACATTTTTTTCCAAAAGATTGCTATATTTTTAACCGATACAGCTAATGAGACAATTTTTGTGCTTAAAGGGTATGCAGGAACAGGAAAAACCACAGTAATTTCGACTATTGTAAATAATTTAATTGACATTGATAAGAAATATGTCTTGCTTGCACCAACTGGTCGTGCAGCCAAAGTAATTGCGAATTATTCGAGCAAACCAGCTTTTACGATTCATAAAAAAATATATTTTCCAAAGAAATCCTCAGGAGGAGGCGTTTCGTTTACTATTCAGCAAAACAAGCATAAAAACACCATCTTTATTGTCGATGAGGCTTCGATGATTTCTGATAGTAATTCAGACTCTAAATTATATGAAAATGGCTCTCTATTAGACGACTTAATTTCATATGTTTATTCAGGAACCAATTGCAAAATGATTCTTTTAGGAGATACAGCTCAGTTGCCTCCGGTGAATCTAGATATTAGTCCAGCGCTAGATATTCATACTTTAAGCGTAAATTATAACAAAGAAATTGAGCATATCGAACTTGATGAGGTAATGCGTCAGGAAGAAAATTCAGGGATTTTATTTAATGCTACTGAGTTACGTGAATTGTTAAAAGAGAGTTTTATTACTGAGTTTAGATTTGATGTTAAGAAGTTTAAAGATATCGTGCGATTAACGGATGGTTATGATATTCAGGACGCTATCAATTCGGCTTACAGTAATTATAGTATTGAAGATACAGCATTTATAGTACGTTCTAATAAAAGAGCCAATCAGTACAATGAACAAATTAGAACCAAGATTTTGTTTAAAGAAAGTGATCTTTCTACAGGAGATTTCTTGATGGTTGTTAAGAATAATTATTTCTGGTTAAAAGATTCAGATGAAGCTGGTTTTATTGCAAATGGTGATATTATCGAGATTTTAGAAATCTTTAGTATTCAGGAATTGTATGGATTTAAATTTGCTAAAGTAAAAATTAGAATGGTCGATTATCCAAATCAAAAGCCTTTTGAAACAGTTTTGCTATTGGATACCATTAAAAGTGAATCTCCATCATTAACCTACGAAGAATCAAACCGATTGTATGAAGAGGTAATGAAAGATTATGAAAATGAAACGACAAAGTATAAGAAATTCCAGAAAGTAAAAGCCAATGAATATTTTAATGGCTTGCAAGTAAAATTCTCTTATGCGATAACCTGTCATAAATCGCAAGGTGGGCAGTGGGATACAGTATTTATTGAGCAGCCTTATTTACCAAACGGAATCGACAGAGATTATATTCGATGGCTGTACACTGCTATGACAAGAGCAAAAAATAAATTATATTTGATAGGTTTTAAAGACGAGTATTTTGTTGAATAATTTAAAGTTTTAAATACGAACTTGATTTGTTAGAAAATTTAATCGCTTTTCTCTCAGATATTGCCGAGGTTAAACACTGCAGGGTTTAAAAACTTGTTGGTTTTGCTTCGAAAAGAAAATATATTTAAAATAATTTGTGCTAATTCGTGCCATTCGTGTTAGCTTTTTTAGAACACTAATCTCTTTATGATTATGAATACGCTAAACGACTTACATACTATTTCACAAACTTTTTCGAATACCGATAAAATGCCAGTTTTGTTTCTTGGGCATGGAAGTCCGATGAATGCTATTGAAGAAAATGAGTTTGTAGCTGGATTTAGAAACTTAGCTAAAACTTTGCCTCAGCCGAATGCTATTTTATGTATTTCGGCACATTGGTACACCAAAGGAACAAAAGTTACAGCTATGGAAATGCCAAAAACGATTCATGATTTTGGAGGTTTTCCGCAAGCTTTGTTTGATGTACAATATCCTGCCAAGGGTAGCCCCGAATTAGCCGTTGAAACGAAAAGGATACTTAGTCCTGTTGAAATAGAATTAGATGAAACTTGGGGTTTAGATCATGGGGCTTGGAGTGTGATAAAACATTTGTATCCAGAGGCAAATGTGCCAGTGATTCAGTTAAGTATTGATTACACAAAACCTGGACAATATCATTTTGAATTGGCTCAAAAACTACAATCGCTACGCCATAAAGGCGTTTTGATTATTGGTAGTGGTAACATTGTTCATAATTTGAGGCTGATTGATTTTCATAATTATAATAAGGATAATTATGGTTATGATTGGGCGATTGAAGCACGACAGACAATTAATGACTATTTGTTAGACGGGAATTTCCAACCGCTTATCAATTTTGAGAAAATGGATCGAGCGATGCAATTAGCAATCCCAACACCCGATCATTATTTACCACTGCTTTACACTTTAGGATTAAAAGAAAAATCAGAAGAACTAAGTTTGTTTAACGATAAATTGATGGCAGGGTCGCTGAGTATGACATCAGTTAAGATTATGTGATTTTTAATTTCAGGTTTCAAGTTTCAAGTTTCAAGTTTCAAGTTTCAAGTTTCAAGTTTCAAGTTTCAAGTTTCAAGTTTCAAGTTTGGCAACTTTGCGCCTTTGTGCTCTTTGCGGTTAATTTTAGTTTCTAAGTAGGTATAATAGTTTTAATAGCCTGTTGTTAGTCCAATTGCATAAAAATACCCATCTGCACTCCCGAAATAAACAGTATTGTTGCTAATAAACGGTGATGAAACGATTGCGCCAAGTTTGTAGAATTCATCCATAACCTTTTTGCTCTCTTTGTATTGAGATAAATCTGAGCCTTTGGCCGCGTAAACAAAATCTAAATTGTCGTTGTTTAGTATTTCGCCAGCATGTTTTTTTCTTGCATCTGTACTTATAAGCTTTGATATTTTGCCCGACGAAAGCATGTCTAGAGAAAAGAAGTTACCTGTAAAGTCTCCAAAATAAATAGTGCTTCCTGCAATTGCTGGTGATGAATATACGTATCCACTAGTTCTAAAGCGATAGAGTTCTCTGCCTGTTTTAGAATCTAATGCAAGTAATGCATAGGTATCTGAGGTTCCTACATATAGAATGTTGTCTAATACTATTGCTGAGCTGAGAATCCATGAGTTTTCGGCATCATATCTCCAAATTTCTTTTCCTGTTTCTGAGTTTAAAGCAAAAAGATAAGGGTCTCTAGCTCCAAAATATACCATTCCATCGGCAACAGTTACAGACGATTGAATTCCTTTGAATCCCGTTTTGGTTCCTGTAGAAAACTTCCATTTTTCTTTTCCTGTTGTACAATTGATAGCATACAAATTAGCATCCCATCCGCCAATATATAATATGTTTTTATCTATAACTGGTGTGCTATGAATTGGACCGTTAGTTTTAAATTTCCAATTAAGACTTCCTTTTTTTGCATCGAGTGAGTATACATTTCCGTCACTACTTCCAAAAAGAACCGAAGCTTGTTTGTCGTCTTTGTAAATAACAGGCGATGATAAAAAATAATCCCATAAATTATCCATAGCTCCCTCAATGCCAGTTTCTCTATACCAGTTCTCGCCTCCAGTTCTGAATTTCCAAATCTGATTACCTGTTTTGGTATTTACAGCATAATAATAACCATCAAAGCTACCAAAATAGATAGTATTTTCATAAATACTTGGCGAACTATGAACTGCACCGTTTGTTTTAAATTTCCATTTTAAATTTCCAGAATTTTCTTCGATTGCATAAAGATATCCATCTTCGCTACCAATAAAAACGATTCCATCTTTTGCAATTGGAGAAGAAAAGATTTTACCATCGGTTTTAAATTTCCATTTTACATCTCCTAATGGTAAATATCCTTTACCTGGAAATACTCGATCAGAGAATGAGTTTATGATTGATGTTTCAGTTTTTTGTGCAAATGCGCTATGCATAACTAAAAAGAAATAGAGTGGGAGAAGTGCTAATGATCTTTTCATATTTTTATTTTTCGTATAAAAATAAAAATTTTATAATATATTAAACTTTAGTTATTTAAGAAATATGTTATAAATAAATTTTTTAAACCTGATAGTGAATAAGTATATTTGTTTTCAGGATTGAACATTAATAATACTATCAAAAATGAAAACAATAGCAGTTATTCCCGCACGTTACGCTTCTACACGATTTCCAGCGAAACTGATGCAAGATTTGGGAGGTAAAACAGTAATTTTAAGAACCTATCAAGCTGCAATGCAAACCAACTTGTTTGATGATGTATTTGTTGTGACCGATTCGGATATTATATTCGATGAAATCGTCTCGAATGGAGGTAAAGCCATAATGAGTATTAAAGAACATGAGTCGGGAAGTGATAGGATTGCTGAAGCAATCCAAGATTTAGACGTAGATATTGTTGTAAATGTTCAAGGTGATGAGCCTTTTATTGATGCAGAACCCTTAGCAAAGGTTATTGAAGTTTTTAGAAATGATTTCGATAAAAAAGTAGATTTGGCTTCTTTAATGCGTGAAATAAAAGACGAATCTGAAATAAATAATCCTAATAATGTAAAAGTAGTGGTAGATCAAAGTGGATTTGCTTTGTATTTTCTCGCTCTGTAATTCCATATCCAAGAGACAAAGATGTTGGAGTACGTTATTTTCAGCATATTGGAATTTATGCTTTTAGGAAGCAGGCATTATTGGATTTTTATAGTCTTCCGATGAAAACTCTTGAAGCTTCAGAGAAGCTAGAGCAATTACGTTATTTAGAGTTCGGAAAACGTATTAAAATGGTCGAAACTACTCATGTAGGTATAGGAATTGATACACCAGAGGATTTAGAAAAAGCAAGATTATTGTTGTTATCGAAATAAAGTTACTGTATAGTCTTGTCTTTCTGAGTGTTTTGGGATTTCGGGAGGAGATCAGTAGCGCCCTTCGACTCTGCTCAGGGTGGCAGTATAATGTATAAGTGATGTAATGAGTATTTGCTTGTTGTAGTATATTCATTATGTTGTCAGGCTGAGCGGAGTCGAAGCCCTATGTAGCGGTAATCTTTGCTTAGTCTGACATACTTTAATAAATACGCAAGTCTTAGCCCTGTCCCGATAACTATCGGGAGTAGCGGCATCCTTTTTCTGACTTTTTTGCCAGTAAAAGATATAGCAGACAGCAGGAAATAGCTCCTTATAATAAAATAAAAAAGATTTATTTAAACAGTCTATAAAAAAAGCTCCAAAACGTGAAGATTTGGAGCTTTTTTATATTTGATGATTAAACTAATTTCTTAGTATAAATTAGGATATTTAGAAGGATTTACTTCATTCATCATGCTGTATACTTTTCATAAATATCTTCGGCAGAAGGTTTTGAAAAGTAATCTCCATCAGTCCCGTAAGCAGGACGGTGGGCTTTTGCAGTTAATGTTTGTGGTTTGCTATCTAGATGTACGTATGCGTCTTGTTGTTCGACAATTTGTTGTAAGATGAAAGCCGAAGCACCACCTGGTAAATCTTCATCGATTACTAGCAAGCGATTTGTTTTAGCGATACTTTTTACGATATCCTGATTGATATCAAACGGAAGTAATGATTGTAAATCGATAACCTCGCAGTCAATACCAGCTTGCAATAATTCAGTGGCAGCTTGTTCAACTAATCGCAAAGTCGATCCGTATGAAACTAGGGTGATGTCTTTGCCTTCTCTTAAAGTTTCAACAACTCCAATAGGGGTTTTAAATTCTCCGTAGTTGCTAGGAGCTTTTTCTTTTAATCGATATCCGTTTAAACATTCGATTACAAGAGCAGGTTCGTCACATTCTAATAAAGAGTTATAAAATCCTGCAGCTTGAGTCATGTTTCTAGGAACTAGTACATGTATTCCGCGTATAGCATTGATGATCATTCCCATTGGAGAACCTGAATGCCAGATGCCTTCTAAGCGGTGACCTCGCGTTCTAATGATTAATGGAGCTTTTTGTTTACCTACAGTTCTGTATTGTAAAGTAGCCAAATCATCACTCATAATTTGGATTGCATATAGTAGATAATCTAAATATTGAATTTCAGCAATAGGACGTAAGCCTCTTAAAGCCATTCCGATTCCTTGACCAATTATGGTAGCTTCACGAATACCTACATCGGCAACACGAAGTTCTCCATATTTTTCTTGCATTCCTTCTAATCCTTGGTTAACGTCGCCAATGTTTCCTACGTCTTCACCAAAAATTAAGGTTTCAGGGTATTTAGTAAAGATAGCATCAAAGTTATCTCTAACAATCATTCTACCATCTACATCTAAGCTATTAGCTTCATATTTTGGTAAAACTTTCTCTACAGAGAAAACATTTAAATCAGAGTCTGAGAATAAATTACTGCTAAATCTCTCTTGAGTTGTAGCTATATAAGATGTGATCCAATTTGCTAATTCAGTTTTGCAGTCTTCGTTTACAATTAAGCGCAATACTTTACGAGCAACAACTAGCATTTCCTTTTTTAGAGGAGATTTTACAGTACTTAATTCAGAAGTAAGTTTTATTATTTGGTCTTTATTTGCGCTTTTTGGAGCAATGTTTTCTAATAAAGAAAGTAATTCTTTTTGATCGTGTATAATTGGATCTATAAAAGAATTCCATGCTTCTTTTTAGCGTCAAAAACTTCTTTTTTAAGTTCAAGTTCCATCTCAGACAGTTCTTCAGGAGAAGCAATATTGATGGCAATCATCCATAATCTCATTTGACGAATACAGTCAAAATCTTTTTCCCAAGCCAAACGAGTTGCATTCTTATAACGTTCGTGAGAACCAGAAGTAGAGTGTCCTTGCGGTTGTGTTAATTCGTTTACATGAATTAATACAGGAATATGTTTTTCGCGGGCAATAGCAGCCGCTTCTTCGTAAGTTGCTATTAATTCGGCATAATCCCAACCTTTAACTCTAAAGATTTCATATCCGTTTGAGTTTTCATCACGTTGGTATCCTTTTAATATTTCAGAGATATTTTCTTTAGTGGTTTGATGTCTTGCATGAACCGAAATTCCGTACTCATCATCCCAAACACTCATTACCATTGGTACTTGTAATACTCCAGCGGCATTTATAGTTTCAAAAAATAAACCTTCAGAAGTACTGGCATTTCCAATAGTTCCCCATGCGATTTCGTTACCATTAACAGAAAAATTATCTTTGATTTTTATACCATCAACATTTCTGTATATTTTAGATGCCTGAGCAAGTCCTAATAATCTTGGCATTTGTCCAGCAGTAGGAGAGATATCAGCACTAGAATTTTTTTGTTTGGTTAGGTTTTTCCATGAACCATCTTCATTTAAACTATGAGTAACAAAGTGTCCACCCATTTGCCTTCCTGCAGACATAGGGTCAAAATCTAAATCTGTATGTCCGTACAAACCAGCAAAAAATTGTTTAGGAGTTAATTCTCCAATAGCCATCATAAAAGTTTGATCACGGTAGTATCCTGATCGGAAGTCACCATTCTTGAAAGCTTTAGCCATTGCCAATTGAGGAACTTCTTTTCCGTCGCCAAAAATTCCAAATTTGGCTTTTCCTGTCAATACCTCCTTACGGCCTAATAGGCTACATTCCCTGCTGATTATAGCGATTCTGTAGTCGTTCAAAACTTCAGTTTTGAAATCTTCGAAAGTAAGTGTAGTATTGTTTTTTTCTTTTATCATAATCTGGAAAGGGTCATGTTAGATCACAAAATTACTTAAAAACTAGCAATTATCATAATTCGTTAAAAAAAATATAATTTAATTATCTGTATTTAAATGGGTATAACGGGATGCTTTTTTTATTGTATTTTTATTGTTTTGTGTAATTTTGTGATAATAATTTATGTTTTATTTAATTTTTATTTGATTAAAACCACTTTCTTGTAAAAAGATTGGTTAATGTTTTAGGAGATAAAGTAACTACAAATCGTATTTTTTCGCCATAATTATCTTGAGAAATTTCCCATCCATTATTAGAATACACAGGAAAATACAATTCAAAGTAATCTGGGACAAAATTTAATCGAATGCCACTATCGTATATGAGTTTTTCAGAAAGGCCTTTGCTTTTAATAATACCAATGTCACCATAAGCTTCAATCCAGTTCCATAGCGAATAACTTGCATTTAAAGTTCCTATCCATTGATTAGCAAATTGAGGAATTAGTTTTGATTTAAAACCTCCTTCGGCCATTATAAATTGCTGACTAAAAATACCAGTGCTTTCAGATCTGCCATAATAATTATAGTCAAATAAATAATCAGTAGGGCGATCAATACCGAAACTAAAATAATCAGAATTACTGTTGTTATATAAAAAGGCACCAGCATACATCCTTAGATTAATTTGGCGATTGTTCTCAAAAAGTTTTCTGAATTCTATTTCGCTGGCAAGTTTTCCAAATTGGCTAGCAAATTGGACTTCCGACATAAAATTAAAATGATTCGTAATCTCTGTTTTTGTATTATAATAACGAGCATTGAAAACTGAATAATTGGGACTAGAATTATCAGTTATATAATTACTTTTTTCTCTATTTACAATAACCTGGCGCATTGTGATAAGTTGTTTTCTGTTGTCACGAAAATTTTCTTCTCTTATACGTAACTGTACCATTGGGTTTAATTTTAGATACGTTGCGTCTGGAGCGTAGTGAAAATAAGCCTCAGAAAAGGAATATCTTATATTGTATAAGGTACTATTTCTAAAATTCTGAACATAAGAGAAGCCAGACGAACCAGATATAGTCTTTGCTTTTATAGAGTAAGCAGGATTTACATCAAATGTAAATGGTTTGTCTAATATTGTTTTGTTATGAAAACGTATTCCAGGAGCAATCCCATCATAATAATTATAATTAAGAGTCGGAATGTAGATTATCTGATTGTAATAGGGATCTTCTAAATCTTTTACAAAATTAAATTTTATAGGACGATTGGTTGGTGAAAAACCTTTTAAGGATTTCCAGTTGTTTCTCAAATTATATTCAGGAACTTCATTTTGATAATTTATAACAATTTTATCTGCATTTTTTCTTTCTACAGTAAATGTAGTGTCGGTGCTTTTAGTGTCTATCCATTGTTTAAACATTATATCTTTTTCTTCACTCCATATATTGGAATCGGAAGATAATTATCTGTTTTGTTTCTTATAGAAAACGTAACGCTGTCTTTTGTTTTAGAAACATTATGAAATTTGTAATCAATTATTTTTCTAGAGTTAATTATAATATCAAAGAACCAATCAATGTTCTTTTTGGCATTATAATTCATTAAACTTTCAAAGTTTGTACGGCTTACTTGCTCTATTTTATTAAGTTCATAAAAATCCTGAATGCTCGTTTGTACACTATTGTTACCCAAATAATCGTCTAGATAGCTAAGGCTTAGTCCAGCTCGGTATTTGCTGGCAATTTGTTCATTAAATTTTATTAGCGTGTTCTTAGGATCGCCTAGTGGCTGGTCGAGGTTCTTGCGAGCCATAAGCATATAAAAATAGCTGTATTGCTCATTAAAACTCAAATTTGTTAGTTTGTAGCTTTTTAAGATCTTTAGTTTCGAAAGACTTCCCATCATTTTCTGATCAGGGTAGTTTTCTTCGATATATTTCATCATGACATATATTTGAATGCCATCATAAATCCAGTTGTCTTTTCTGGGGTCAAGGCGTAAGCTGTTTTTTAAATAAGTGTTTAAATACGTTTTTAAGAACTTAATTTCAAACATAAATGCATCAGGAAACGGATTTATAAATGAAGGCAACTGGTTTAAACCATAAAACGGATTTCTTTCATAATCTATTTGCGAAACAGTAATTTTATTATGCGGATATGTACCAATGTAAGCATTTGTGTAATCTACAATTTTGCTTATAGCAAGAGCTTTCTGTATTTCGTCTAAATTGTTATTCCTTAAATTAGTGGAAACTTCTAGGGAGCCAATTTTATAATTTTTGAAACTATTCTTCGGTTCAATAAACATACTGAAATCAGTTCTCTTATTACCAGAATAGCTAGTGTTGCTGTAAGTTTCAAATTGATCTTGAGAAACCTTATCTAAGTCAGTTGTGATAGTGTAATTGTTCGGAATTTTTATTTCAACGTCATAATCAGTAGTAGCATTTGCAATGTCATCTAGATTGTAATTGTTGTATTTTATAAAACGATGATTTTCAAATCGGGCAGGCGTTAAGAACCAGTTTTTTAGGTTTAAACTTCCGTTTTGTGAAAATCCATATCTTGTAAATTTATCACTAGGAATCTTAACAATATAGGTCAGGTGTAAAACAATAGTTTCGTTAGGAGCTAGTTTCTGGTTTAGCTTAACGACAATAAAATCGGGGTTCTTAACAGATCTTTCCCAAGCAAGTGCTCCGTCTTGAGTATCGGCTAAGCTTATAATTGTTGTATTTCCACGTTCTTCTGGTTTTGCAAGATGGAATCCTCTATAAAATTCATCCGAAAAACGTTTGGCAAGTGGGGTGTTTTTATCTGAAAAAGAATTGTTCCAATCATTAAGAACAACAGAAATTAAGGTGTCGTTTGATACATTGTTAAAAGTAATTTCTTGTCTAATGTTCAATGTTTTTAGCTCGAGATTTACCGCAACCGCCATTTTAGAATGATGCTGTGCGTATTGTTTTATCGAACTAAATAAAACAAAAATACAAATAGTAAATTTAGAAAGTAACTTCAATGATTATCCTTAAAGATTTAATAACGAAATAAATATACTATTAATTGTGGATTTATGAAACTTAATAGACAGAAAAAAGCATAAAAAAAGCTGTTGTTACACAGCTTTTTTAAATTTTAGAAATTAGGACTTAAATCATATTTTTTATAGAATTTATCCAGAGCTTCAACTACTTCATCTTCAGAATCAACGATTTTGAATAAATCTAAATCCTCAGGACTTACAGTATGTTCTTTCTCTACCAAAGTAGTTTTTACCCAATCAATTAATCCTGACCAAAATTCGGTTCCAACTAAAATAATAGGAAATTTTCCAATTTTCTTAGTCTGAATTAAAGTGATAGCTTCAAACATTTCGTCAAGAGTTCCAAAACCACCTGGCATAACCACAAAGCCTTGAGAATATTTTACAAACATTACTTTACGAACAAAAAAGTAATCGAAATTTAAGTTTTTATCGTGGTCGATATAAGGGTTAAAATGTTGCTCAAAAGGCAATTCAATGTTCAATCCAACTGAAGTTCCACCTCCTAAATGAGCACCCTTATTACCAGCTTCCATGATCCCGGGACCACCACCAGTAATTACACCATAGCCAGCTTTACTGATTTTATAGGCAATTTTCTCAGCCAATAAATAATATTTATTATCTGATTTTGTTCTTGCTGATCCAAAAATAGACACACACGGACCAATGCGTCCCATGTTTTCATATCCATTTACAAATTCAGCCATGATTTTAAAAATCGCCCAACTATCATTGGTTCTAATTTCGTTCCATGTTTTTTGTTTTAATCTATCTTGGATTACTTTATCCTCGTCATTGTCAAAATCTTCTAATCTCATTTTATTTTGTATTAATTTATTTTTCAGGAGCATTTACCAGCTATTCGCTTTATCTTTTGGTTTTTAAAGAAAAAACCAAAAGGATGCCGCTACTATCTGGGCTAGGGCTTCCGTCTTAAAAGTGTATTTGTTTTAAAGCGGGGCGCAATATACTAAGATAATTCTTTTTTCAAAAACTGCGCTGTATAACTTTTCTTATTTTTTATTATTTCTTCAGGAGTTCCTTTTGCAATAAGCTGTCCGCCACCTTTTCCGCCTTCGGGACCAATATCAATAATATAATCAGCAAGTTTAATTACATCCATATTATGCTCGATAATTAAGATCGTATTTCCTTTATCGACCAATTTATTAATCACATCCATAAGAACCCGAATGTCTTCAAAATGCAATCCAGTTGTAGGTTCGTCAAGAATATAGAATGTATTTCCAGTATCTTTTTTAGATAATTCACCAGCAAGTTTAATACGTTGCGCTTCACCACCAGAAAGTGTTGTGCTTTGCTGACCAAGTGTGATATAACCTAAACCAACATCCTGAATAGTTTTTACTTTTCTGTAAATTTTAGGGATGTTCTCAAAAAACGGAACCGCTTCATCTACAGTCATATTTAAAACATCCGAAATGGATTTTCCTTTATAGCGTATTTCAAGCGTTTCTCTGTTAAAACGTTTTCCTTGACAAGTCTCGCATTCAACATAAACATCAGGTAAAAAATTCATTTCGATAGTTCTCACACCGGAACCTTCACAAGTTTCGCAACGGCCACCTTTTACATTAAAACTAAAACGACCTGCTTTATAACCACGAATCATACTTTCAGAAGTCATCGTAAATAGATTTCTTATCTCAGTAAAAACTTCAGTATATGTTGCCGGATTCGAACGAGGAGTTCTACCAATCGGACTTTGGTCAATATCGATAACTTTATCTATATGTTCCAAGCCTTCAATTTTTTTATAAGGCTGTGGTTTCTTTACACCATTAAAATAATAAGCATTAAGAATAGGGTAGAGTGTTTCATTTATCAATGTTGATTTCCCGCTTCCAGAAACACCAGTAACGCAAATCATTTTTCCTAAAGGCAATTCAATAGAAACATTTTTCAGGTTATTTCCTGTTGCCCCAGTCAGTTTTAAAAACTTTCCATTTCCTTCACGACGTTTTGCAGGAATTTCGATTTTCATTTCTCCATTCATGTACATGGCCGTTATGGTATGATGCTGCAGAATTTCCTCTGGAGTTCCTTTACTTATAATTTCACCACCATATTTTCCTGCTTTAGGGCCAATATCAATAACATAATCGGCACGTTCAATCATGTCCTTGTCGTGTTCTACTACAATAACAGAATTCCCGATATCACGCAATTGTTCCAAAGAATGAATTAGTTTTTCATTGTCTCTTTGATGCAAACCAATGCTTGGTTCATCTAGAATATATAATACCCCAACTAATTGCGAACCAATCTGGGTTGCTAATCGAATACGTTGCGCTTCACCACCAGAAAGAGATTTAGAACTTCGGCTTAATGCCAAATAATTTAAACCAACATTCATTAAGAAGTTCAGGCGGTCTTTTATTTCTTTAACAACTTCAGAAGCAATCAAAAGTTGTTTGTCAGTTAAATGACTGTTCAGATTTAAGAACCATGCAGTCAAATCAGATATATCCATATCACACAATTCGGTGATATTTTTTTCATTTATTTTGAAAAATAAAGCTTCTTTTTTTAATCTAGAGCCATGACATTCTGGACATTTTATTTCGTCCATAAAATCTTTTGCCCAACGTTTTATTGTAGTCGAAGCACTTTCGTCGTGTTGACTTTTGATGAAATTAGATATTCCTTCAAAATCTATTTTATAATCACGAGCTACACCCAAATCTTTTGAGTTAACGGTAAATTTATCTTTTCCACCATGTAAAATCATATGCATGGCTTCAGCAGAAATTTTTTCGATAGGATCGGTAATTTTAAAACCAAACTTCTCTCCAATAACTTCCAGCTGTTTGAAAATCCAAGACGATTTATATTCGCCAAGCGGAACAAATCCACCGGCTTTAATAGATAATTTAGGATTCGGAATTATTTTTTTTATGTTGATTTCATGTACGGTTCCTAATCCGTTACAATGAGGGCAAGCTCCTTTTGGAGAGTTAAAAGAAAATAAATTCGGCTCAGGATTTTGATAAGATATTCCAGTAGAGGGACACATTAAATTACGACTAAAATAGCGCACCTCATTAGTATCTTGATCTAAAATCATCAATACATTTTCACCATGATGCATAGCAGTATTAATGCTTTCGGATAATCGCTTTTGATTGTCAGGAGTATCTTCAATAACCATTCTGTCAACAACAATCTCAATATCATGTGTTTTGTAACGGTCTAGTTTCATGCCGGTAACTAAATCCTGAACTTCACCATTAACACGAACTTTTATGAAACCTTGTTTGGTTATTTGCTGAAAAAGCTCGGCATAATGACCTTTACGTGCTTTAATTACAGGAGCAAGAATATTAATGCGTTTGCCATTAAAATCATGAATAATCAAATCTTTAATTTGTTCATCGCTATAGCTCACCATTTTTTCGCCTGTATTATAACTATAGGCATCAGCGCCTCTCGCATATAATAAACGGAGGAAATCATATATTTCGGTAATCGTACCTACGGTAGAACGAGGACTTTTACTAGTTGTTTTTTGTTCAATAGCAATAACAGGCGAAAGCCCATCGATTTTATCAACATCAGGACGTTCTAAGCCACCAAGAAACTGTCTGGCATAGGCTGAAAAAGTTTCTACATAACGACGTTGACCCTCGGCATAGATAGTATCAAATGCCAAAGAAGATTTCCCTGAGCCTGATAAACCAGTAATTACGACCAGTTTTTCACGAGGAATAGAAATATCGATGTTTTTTAGGTTGTGAACTCTTGCGCCAAGAACTTCAATAGTATTATTTGTATCCGACATAATTTTTGCAAAAAAGCAAAGTTACCATTTTGATTTGTTCTTTCGATATAACAGTATAGAAGTTTGTGTTAAAATAGAATATGGATGAAACTGATTTAATATATGTTGCGTTAAAAAGAACACGAATAAAACAGATTTCATCCGCGTCCCATTACACACACAGAAAAAAACGCCAACTTAAAAAGTTAGCGTTTTCTTTTGCGAGTTAAAATATAATTATCAATGGCTTCTTTGGTTGTGTACCAATTGCGTCCTTCTTTATAAGCATCTATTTTACCTGTTCTAGCTAATAAGCTCACATATTCCTGACCATAAGGAGCACTTGGTTCACTTACAATATTAGATATCGTTTGGTATTCGGTTTCGTTACCAGGCATTGCATTTAAATAAATAGTAAGGGTTCTTTCTAGAGCTTGACACATTAAAAGAACTAGTTTTTGATAATTACCATTGTTTGCTTGATTGAGTGCTTCGTAATATTTTTTTCTATCATTTTTAAGGATAATGGCAGGTGGAAAACCACAACGCATCAATAGTAAATTCATACTCAAGCGAACTGTGCGACCATTACCATCAAAAAACGGATGTATCCAAACAAATTTATGATGAAAAATAGCTGCTAGCTCGATATCATTTAAACCTAATGGATTTGTATTTATAAAATCGATTAATTCATCTAGATAATCGGAGACTTTGTTAGCATTTGGAGGCATAAAATTAGCACCCGAAATACGAACACCACCATTTCTGATACGTCCTGCAAAATCCTCTTCGATAGAACGTAAGACTAAACTATGAAGAGAAAGTATATCTATACTTCGAAGTTTGTAATCATCAGTTACTATTGAGTATAAATAATCAATGGCTTTATCATGGTTGTGAGTTTCAAAATGTTCTCGAAGTGATTTACCTTTTATAGTTATCCCTTCTTGAATCACCATTTGAGTTTCTCTTAAGCTCATTGTATTGCCTTCGATGCTATTAGAATTGTATGTCCATTCTATCGATAAGCTTTCACGGATTTTATTCAAAGCAATAGTAGGCAATGGTCTGCTGGCTTGCAAATCTTGTCTTTTTTGGTAGAGTCTTTTAAATGTTGATTCAAACTCGTTTCTATATGTTAAGTCTATATTCCACATTCCACAAAGATACGTCTTAATATCGGATATTTTTAATTTATACACTATCCGATAATAAGCTTATTCTATTGTCATAGACTTTAACTTGGTTCTGTAGGCTTCTAGTGCTATAGATTTGGAAATGAACCCGTAATATTTTCCATTTTTTATTACAGGCAAGAAAGCCACTTTAGATGCTTCAAATTTATTCATCACTGTTTCCATGCTATCTATAGAGGAAATAGTTGCCGGAGGAGTTTTCATAACATCTTTTATCAAGGTATATTTTACTCTGTAAACATTAAAGATAATTTCTCGGATATCATTAAAATGTACTATTCCTACTAGTTCTGAATCTGAATTTATTACAGCAAAAACAACTTGATTAGAGTGCGAAATATAATCAACTAATTTACTAAGATGCTCATCAGGAGAAACTGTTAAATAATCAGTCTGAATGATAGAATCGATTTCTAGAGTCGACAAAATATTAGAATCTTTATTGCTTGTAAAAGCATGCCCTTTCTGCGCTAATCCTTTTACATCTAGAGAATATTTTTCGAAACGTTTAGAAATAGCAAAACTAATTGAGGAAACAATCATAAGCGGAATCATTAAGCTATAACCACCCGTAATTTCGGCAATAAGGAAAATAGCTGTAAGAGGCGCATGAAATAAACCGCTTAAGATTCCAGCCATTCCTACCATTGTAAAATTACTAATTGGTAGTTGCGTAAGACCTGTTAGGCTAATCAATTTAGAAAAGAAATAACCTATGTAAGAACCTAAAAATAAAGAAGGAGCAAAGTTACCACCATTACCACCACTACCAATTGTTAAACCAGAAGCAAAAACTTTTACCATCATAGTACATCCAACAAAAAGTAATAAAACCCACTGGTTATTTCTGAAGCCTTCAAATAGAGTATTATCTAATAATTTTCCAGGGTCACTTTCTGATAAGGTCTTAATGCTTTCATATCCTTCACCAAAAAGGGTTGGGAATATGAATATAAGAATTGCTAACATCGAAGAGCCAAATAGCGCTTTTTTATAAGCACTCATTTTTAATTTAGAAAAATAGTGTTCTACTCTTTGAAAGTTTCTAGCATAATATACCGCTATAAAGCCGGTTAATACTCCTAAAAGTACATAGAAAGGGATATTGTGATAATCAAAAGTTTGTTGCTGTTTAAAATTTAATAAGATGTTTTCATCTAGAACAATCGCCGAAACCAAAGCGCCAGTAGCAGCCGAAATCATAATTGGAGTAAATGCCGAAATGCTTACATCAACTAATAAAACTTCGATAGCAAAAAGAACACCAGCAATTGGGGCATTAAACGCAGCTGCAATTCCAGCTGCAACACCACAACCAATAAGTAATGTTCGGTCTTTATAAGGTAATTTGTAATTTTGGGCATAATTAGATCCAAAAGCAGCTCCAGTAACCACAATTGGGCTTTCTAAACCTGCAGAACCACCAAGACCAACAGTAAGGGAGCTGGTGATAATTTGCGCATACATTTGCTTTTTAGGGATAATACTAGCCTTTTTAGCAACAGTATATAAAATCTGAGAAGTGCCTTTTTCAATAGTTCCACCTAAGACTCTCTTTACCACAAAAACGGTAAGTAAGATACCAATGATAGGTAAGATACTATTAATGAAACTTAGTTTTAGAATACCATTAATGTAAGTGGCAAACGAGAACACACTATGCGCAAAGGTTTTTAAGACAATTACAGCAAAGGCGCAGGAAATACCAACCAAAACACTGGACATGAATATAAATTGCTTTTGCGTCAATATAGATTGCAGCATAGCAATAATTGATTCGAATCTCCTGAAGTATTTTTTTAACATTATGTTTTAAAAAAGTTATATGATAGTGCAAATTTAGCCTTTAGAACCCGAATTAAACAATTTTAAAGCTGTTAATCTCTTTAAAGAAATTAACAGCTTTAAAAAAAGTATTCTAAAATGTTATTTAATTAAAATCCAACGGCAGCATCGTCACCACGATAATCAGCACCACCTTCAAGTTTTTTGTTTGGTAAAACCAAAATAGCATCTACTTTACCAATTACAGGAGCATTTTTTTCGTTGACGATATAATTTTTTGATTTTAAATATTCAAGTGTTTTCGAATCAAAAGCTTTTGGTTCAAAACTTATATTGTCAGGTAGCCATTGGTGATGAAAACGAGGAGCATTTACTGCTTCCTGCATACTAAGATGATATTCATGTACATTTAAAATAGTTTGTAAAACCGATGTAATAATTGTAGAACCACCAGGAGTACCAACAACCATATATAGGCTGCCATTTTTTTCAACAATTGTAGGAGTCATAGAACTTAACATTCTTTTTTGAGGCGCAATACTATTAGCTTCGTTTCCTACTAATCCAAACATATTAGGCTCACCAGGTTTAACACTAAAATCATCCATTTCGTTGTTTAGGAAAAAACCTAATTCGTCACAATAATATTTAGAACCGTATGCATCGTTAATTGTTGTTGTAGCAGCAACAGCATTCCCAAACTGATCTACGATAGAATAATGGGTTGTTTCGGTACTTTCGCTATATTTTACTTCACCATGCTTAACATCCGAAGATAAAGTGGCTTTGTCAAAACTAAAATTTGACATTCTTTGTTTTAAATAATCATCAGAAAGTAAACCTTTTAATGGGATTTTTACAAAATCTGGATCGCCTAAAAAGTAGCTTCTATCAGCATAAGCTCTTCTTTCGGCTTCTACAATTACTTGTATTGCTTCAGCTGAATTATGGCCCATTTTTTCTAAATCGTAAGGCTCAATCATTTTTAAAATTTGTGCCAAACAAATTCCACCACTACTAGGAGGAGACATTGAAGTAATTTTTAAATCTTTGTAATTAAAAGTCAATGGTTTTCTCCATTTAACTTCATAAGTTGCTAAATCTTTCATGGAGATAATTCCTCCTTTTTTGTTAAGATAATCAACTAATATTTTAGCCGTTTTTCCTTTGTAAAATTCATCGCGGCCATTTTTCTGAATTCTTTTTAATGTTTCAGCAAGAGCAGAATATTTAATCGTATCATTTTCTTTGTATACGGTTGCAAGCAAAGTATTTTTGCCATTTCTTTCTATAATTACATCACGATATTCGTTTAATCGTTTTTCTTGTTTCTGGGTTACAATTACACCTTTTTCAGCAAGAGCAATAACAGGTTCCAGAATTGTTTTCATTGGTAAAGAACCAAATTTTTTGTGAACTGCAAAAACACCAGCAACAGTTCCGGGTATTCCAATGGCTAGTGCAGTTTCGGTACTTTTTCCTTTAATAACGTTTCCGTTTTTGTCTAGAAACATATCTTTAGTAGCTTTTAAAGGAGCTCTTTCTCTATAATCAAGAGAACCAACTTCGCCATTTGCTTTTCGGTATACCATAAATCCACCGCCGCCAATGTTTCCAGCATAAGGAAAGGCAACAGCCAATGCTAATTCGGTAGCAACCATGGCATCAAATGCGTTTCCTCCTTTTTTCATGATGTCGGCACCGATTTTCGAAGCTTCTTCACGTGCCGAGACAACCATTGCTTTATTGGTAACTAATCCTGTTGGTTGATTGGTTGCGTTCTGGGCAAAAGAGGTAAGAGAGATAAAGTAGCATAAAAAGGCAATCTTTTTCATAATGAAAGTAATTTGTGATTAACATGTTGTTTTAATTCTTCAAAAAAGGCAGTGAATTCAGTTTCAAATTCAGAATAGAATTCTTTTAATTCCGCTGTTGCGAATTGCATTTTTGAAGTGTTTTTTGTTCTGCGATCCATCTGAGTCAGGATATGATTAATCCCTTCGATGGTTTGGTAGCTTACCAGCCAATTTTCCCGAAACATAATAGGCATTATACGTTGTGTTTTTTCAGATAAGAGATCATGATTTTCAGTCAGAGAATCGTAAAATTTCTTAACAAAACCATCAAGATTTTCATCAGAGTAAGCTTTCCAGTTTTTTGCCAAAAAGTGATCATAAAAGATATCAATAATAACGCCAGCATAATGGTGATACTTCTCATGAAGCTTTTTGGTACTTTGCCTAAAAATAGGATGAGCATCGGTATAGGTGTCTATTGCGCGATGCAAAATTATGCCTTTTTGAATTTCAATAGGAAAACTTTCAAATTGCTTTCCTCGAATTCCATCAGCCATAAAATTGCCAATTTTGATTAAATCATTATCGCCAGAAAGATATATATGAGCTAGGAAATTCATTTTTTTTAGGAGTTACTAACGCTATAAAAAGACGTAGCGTTAAGTTTACTCATGTAAATGTAATAAAAACTTTTTAACTCATTTGCTTAAAAATACAGCAGTTTAGATACTTTTTTTAAATCTTGGCATCTTATTCACTTAGTTACTCCGCAACTTTTTTATATTTGTAGCAATAACCATAACTCATTAAAATGACTTTAATAAAATCGATATCAGGGATAAGAGGAACAATTGGTGGTAAAGTAGGTGATAATCTAACACCAGTTGATGCAGTAAAATTTGCTTCGGCCTATGGAACATTCCTTAAAAATAATATTAAAAAAGAAAAACTAACAGTTGTAATTGGTCGTGATGCGAGAATTTCAGGACCAATGATTCACAACTTGGTTGTAAATACATTAATTGGTTTAGGAATAAATGTTATAGATTTAGGTCTTTCAACAACACCAACAGTAGAAGTTGCTGTTCCTTTAGAGAAAGCAGATGGAGGAATAATACTTACAGCATCACATAATCCAAAACAATGGAATGCATTAAAATTATTGAATGAAAAAGGTGAATTCCTAAATGGAGCAGAAGGAGCAAAAATTTTAGAAATTGCAGAAGCAGAAGCTTTCGATTTTTCGGATGTAGATAGTTTAGGAGAAATCACAATTAATGATGCTTATATGGATATCCATATCGATGAAGTTTTAAATTTACCTTTGGTAGATATAGAAGCGGTAAAAGCAGCAAAATTTAAAGTTGTAGTTGATGGAGTAAATTCTTCTGGAGGAATAATTATTCCAAAATTATTAGAATTAATGGGAGTTGAAGTAGTAAAATTATACTGCGAGCCTAACGGACATTTTCCTCATAACCCCGAACCATTAAAAGAACATCTTACAGATATATCAGAGTTGGTAGTGAAAGAAAAAGCACATTTAGGAGTTGTAGTAGATCCAGATGTAGATCGCTTAGCTTTTATTTGTGAAGACGGAGAAATGTTTGGAGAAGAATATACTTTAGTAGCTTGTGCAGATTACGTTTTGAGTAAAACACCAGGTAATACAGTTTCAAATATGTCATCATCTCGCGCATTAAGAGATGTTACAGTTGCACACGGAGGAAAATATGAAGCAAGTGCAGTAGGAGAGGTGAATGTAGTAGAATTAATGAAAAAAAATAATGCTATTATCGGTGGAGAAGGAAATGGAGGAATCATTTATCCAGAATCTCATTACGGAAGAGATAGCTTGGTAGGAATAGCATTATTTTTAACACATTTGGCAAATAAGAAAATGACCGTTTCAGCTTTGCGTGCTTCATATCCGGAATACTATATGAGCAAAAATAAAATTGAATTAACGCCTCAGATTGATGTTGATGCAATTTTGGTTGCAATGACAGAAAAATATAAAAATGAAGATATCACAACTATTGATGGAGTGAAAATTGATTTTGCTACAGAATGGGTTCATTTAAGAAAATCGAATACAGAACCAATAATTCGTATTTATACCGAAGCACCGTCTCAGGAAAAAGCAGATGTTTTAGCTTTAAGAATTATAGATGAAATAAAAGCAATCGCAGGAATTTAATTTTTGAGATAGAATCGAATAAAAAATGCCCGAAATTTAATTTCGGGCATTTTTTATCATGAAATTAACATGATGTTTATTAGTTAATAAATTTGTTGAGATTTATATGTTTTGAACTCTGTCATCGTTAATATTTAAAATGTATTTTATTCATAAACTTTAACGAAAATAACATTCTAAATTAAAAAAAAATAATATAAAAAATAATATAAAAAATAATGAAAAAAACATTTTATATATTCTTAGTTTCTGTATTAATACTTTCTTCTTGCTCTAAAGATGATGATTATGAAAATGATTCTGCGAATGTTTTATTAAGAAAAGAGATTGGTAAAGAAAATAATAAAGTGACATACTCTTCTGAATATGTATATAATGGAAATAGAATAGTTAGTATTGGTGATGTTAGTTTTACGTATACAGGAAACTATATTACTAAGCAGGCTTCAGCTTATATTACATATGAGTTTGGGTATGATAATGGAAAGTTAGTTAGTTATACAGAAAAATTTACAGGAGATATTAGTTTCTATAAAACTGTTTATATACATAACGTAGACGGAACTGTTTCGTTTAAAGAGTACTATGTTTTTAATTCGATGGAAACAGAAAGATCGAGGGGTAATCTTCAGTTTGTAGATGGTAATCTTGTAAAAAAAGAGTATGTAATGAAAGACAATAACGAAGTTGTGACTCAAACGATAATAAAAGAATATGATACTAAGAACAACCCGTATAAAAATATTTTGGGTTGTGATTTATTGTTTGATGATGACCGATTTCTTAGTATATTAAATGGCAATAAAAATAACCTAGTTAAAACTACATCAACAGCTTCAAACATAAAAGAGTTTTTCTCAGATTCGCTTCAAAAATCGATAAGTATATTTGAATATTCATACAATTCAAAAGGATTTCCAACTTTAAGAACTAGTATTGATAATAATGAAATCTCCACAAAAGAATACTTCTATTAATGTTTAAAATACAGTCTATTTCTTTTCTTTGATGATAAAATAGATTGTATTTTTTATGAGTTATCTTCTGTGTTTCCATCTTTTATGAGTCCATAAATAATACTCGGGAGCTTCAAGAATTTGCTTTTCAACTTCTCGCAGATAAGCATGAGTAATCTCAAAACCATCAGCTTTTTTAGGCGTATCGCAAATAGGAATAAAAGTAGCTTCGTAATAGCCGCGTTTTACTTTTTTTACTTTCACAAACAAAACACTTAAATTGTATTTTCTGGCAAGCATTTCGGCACCAGTATGAACAGGAACTTCAATTCCCATAAACGAATCCCAATGAAAAGCTCTGTCAAGTTTAGGAGATTGGTCGCTAGCTAAACCATACATGCTCAAAATACCATCTCTTTGGTTTTGTGCCATGAGTGGAATTATTTTTTAGTTTCTACTAATTCAGCATCATATTTAGAACGGATTTTTCGAACTAACTTGTCGAAATAAGGATTCACAATTTTTTTGTAAACACCAATACCTCTAAATTTAATTTGCGAATTTATAGTTAATAGCCATTCCCAGCTGGCATAGTGAGAAGCAACCAAAACTACGCTTTGACCTTTTTCTTCGTATTCTTTTATAAGATCGATATTGGTAATAATAAAACGTCTGTGCATTTCTTCAGGAGAAATAGTCATTGTTTTTATCATTTCCAAAAACATGTCACACATGTGTTGGTAAAACTTTTTTTCGATTACTTTTCTTTCTGTGTCATTAAGATGTGGTAATGCAAGAGCTAAATTTTCTTTAACCGTTTTTCTTCGGTATCTTATAAGATAATAAACAATGAAGTAAACGACATCAGAAAATAGATAAAAAACCGGAAAGGGAAGTATGGATATAATCCAAAGTAATGGATATGAAAGTATGTAAACAAGGAATTGCATGCAGTTTAATTTTTTACAAATATAACTCAAAAATGAATAACGTATATATTTTAATCGGTAACTGTGGAGTCTATGAGAATTACTATATTTACAATTCATAATAAATATAGAATATGAATACTATTTTGATAGGAATAATTGTTGCCAATGTTTTAGTTAGTTATAAGGGATTTAATGATCTTTCTTTTTTTAGAAAATATGAATTTCATGTCGGGAGCATTCGCTCAGGTGAGCAAATAAGAATGTTAACATCTGGTTTCTTGCATGTTGATATGATGCATTTGCTTTTTAATATGCTAACGCTATATTTTTTCGCACCAGTAGTTATTAATCATTTAGGGAGTTTTTCGTTCATATTGATTTATATAGGAAGTTTAGTTTTTGGAAGTTTACTAACGATGGTATTTCATAAAAACGACTACAGTTATCGCGCAGTAGGAGCCTCTGGAGCTGTAACAGGAGTTTTGTATTCTGCAATTTTATTACAACCGAACATGATGTTGGGTATATTTTTTATAATTCCGATGCCAGCATATCTCTTCGGGATCCTGTATTTATTGTATTCGATATATGGAATGCGAGCTAAAAATGATAATATCGGGCATACGGCGCATTTTGGAGGAGCTATTGGTGGTTACATGATTACTTTGATAAAAGAGCCAACATTAGTTGTTGATCATTCATTGATGGTTATTCTCTTGGCTATCCCAATTGCTGTACTTTTTATAATGGCTAAGCTTGGAAAACTTTAATGGCATAACTTTTGAAAAGGATTAATCAAACAATTAAATGATACAAATATGAAAAGAATAGCTTTATTTTTAACTCTTATGTTTATGACTATGACTCACGCTCAAGAAGCTAAACAAATCCCTCAAATTAGTGTGTCTGGAGAGGGTAAAGTAAAAGTAGCTCCAGACCAAGCAACAATTTTAGCAACTATTGAAACCAAAGGAAGTAATGCTAAAGATGTAAAAAACAAAACGATCAAAAAATGGATGCAGTTTTAAAATTCATTAAAAAAATGAATATTCCAACTGCAGATTTTAAAACTAAACAAGTTTCATTAAATCCTCAATATGATTATGAAAAAAGAAACATAATTATAATGCTACGCAAACAGTTGAAATCTTATTGAAAGATTTAACTAAGTATGATGAGTTAATGGAAGGATTGGTAGATCAAGGAATCAATCGTATAGATAATGTAACATTCGAGTCTTCTAAATTGGCACAATACGAGTCGGAAGCTAGAAAACTAGCAATAAAAGACGCAAAGTCTAAAGCGGAGGATTATGTATCAGTCTTAGGGCAAAAAGTAGGTAAAGCAATTGTTATTTCGGATAACTCTCAAGGATACCGTCCGCAACCGATCTATGCAGCAATGAAATCTATGGCAATGGATAGCGCAGGAGCGGCTTCGAATGAAACGCTAGCAATAGGGGAAATTGAAATCGTGTCAAACGTAAGTGTGAGTTTTATTTTAGAATAATAAAAACACTTTAATATATAGAAAATCCCGTCATTTATAAAATGGCGGGATTTTTTTATAGAGTAAAATTAGCGGATTTATATAAGTTTGTAGAACAACTGCCATAGTTTGTTGATGTCAGTATTATTAAATGGTGAAGTTTGTGTCATAAAGATGATAAGTTGGAGAGGCTTAAGAGTAGGGTTGGGTATTTTATATGCAATGATTCCAGTAAATTTGAGTTGGAGGGAGGGGGTAGACTGTTAGTTTTAGTTTATCCAATTTATAAGAATCAATAAAGGTATTACTAGATTAGAAGAAGAAGGTGTTTTAAAGTAATACCTAGTTATAATAGATTTCGTTTTTTGGGATACTGTATATAGTAGTCGCTTTTTTTGTATCCTATATATAGGAGTAATATTCTGTTATTAATATATAAGAGAAGTTTTTTCGGGAGCGCTTTCCTGCTATCCGCTCCAATCTTAGCCTTTTTAAAGGAAAAAGGCTAAGGATTTCCTCTTTTATCAGGGCTAGGGAGTTCGAAATCTGCTGAATCAGCCAAATCTGCGAGAAACAAGAACCCGAAATCCCAGCAAAACCGAGCAAAAACAAGAGAAGAAGAGTTTAGTAAGTAGAAAAATCTTAGAAAACCCAAAAACACCGAAGCAGTAAGGTATGAGTTATCAATGCATTAAGAAATAAACGCAAAATAAGCGCAAAAATGCGATCGAAAAGTATTGTTTATCTATAAAAAGGTGGTAGTTTTGCACCCGCAACAAACAAGACGTTCACTGACACACTGGTAAGCAAAACAATCGGATTTGGAAGCGAAAGTTTCTAAAAAAAAGATTAAAAAAAGCTTGTGAGTTTGGAAAACGAAAGTTACATTTGCACCCCGCAAACGAAGTTCATCGAACACTTCTTTAGATAAGAGTTAAGTGAGATAAAACAACGGAAGTTCCTTGAAATACTGCTAAGAAAAACGAAGAAAACGAGAAATAAAATTTCTTAAAAAAAACTTCAAAAAATCTTGCCAGTTAAAAAGGAGTTCATTACTTTTGCACCCGCTTTGAGAAACAAGCGATACAAAATAAGTAGACAAGTTCTTAGACATATTGAATTGACAGCCGTTTCGAAAGAGATTTCGAAACAAAGAATAAAGAGTAATAGAATCGCAAGATTTGAATATAACCGATAGAATCTTAGTCGCAATATAATATAAAAAATATACGATGAAGAGTTTGATCCTGGCTCAGGATGAACGCTAGCGGCAGGCTTAACACATGCAAGTCGAGGGGTATGCTTCTTCGGAAGTAGAGACCGGCGCACGGGTGCGTAACGCGTATGCAATCTACCTTTTACAGAGGGATAGCCCAGAGAAATTTGGATTAATACCTCATAGTATTATAGAATGGCATCATTTTATAATTAAAGTCACAACGGTAAAAGATGAGCATGCGTCCCATTAGCTAGTTGGTAAGGTAACGGCTTACCAAGGCTACGATGGGTAGGGGTCCTGAGAGGGAGATCCCCCACACTGGTACTGAGACACGGACCAGACTCCTACGGGAGGCAGCAGTGAGGAATATTGGACAATGGGCGCAAGCCTGATCCAGCCATGCCGCGTGCAGGATGACGGTCCTATGGATTGTAAACTGCTTTTATACAGGAAGAAACCCTGGTTCGTGAACCAGCTTGACGGTACTGTAAGAATAAGGATCGGCTAACTCCGTGCCAGCAGCCGCGGTAATACGGAGGATCCAAGCGTTATCCGGAATCATTGGGTTTAAAGGGTCCGTAGGCGGTTTAATAAGTCAGTGGTGAAAGCCCATCGCTCAACGGTGGAACGGCCATTGATACTGTTAAACTTGAATTATTAGGAAGTAACTAGAATATGTAGTGTAGCGGTGAAATGCTTAGAGATTACATGGAATACCAATTGCGAAGGCAGGTTACTACTAATTGATTGACGCTGATGGACGAAAGCGTGGGTAGCGAACAGGATTAGATACCCTGGTAGTCCACGCCGTAAACGATGGATACTAGCTGTTGGGAGCAATCTCAGTGGCTAAGCGAAAGTGATAAGTATCCCACCTGGGGAGTACGTTCGCAAGAATGAAACTCAAAGGAATTGACGGGGGCCCGCACAAGCGGTGGAGCATGTGGTTTAATTCGATGATACGCGAGGAACCTTACCAAGGCTTAAATGTAGTTTGACCGATTTGGAAACAGATTTTTCGCAAGACAAATTACAAGGTGCTGCATGGTTGTCGTCAGCTCGTGCCGTGAGGTGTCAGGTTAAGTCCTATAACGAGCGCAACCCCTGTTGTTAGTTGCCAGCGAGTCATGTCGGGAACTCTAACAAGACTGCCAGTGCAAACTGTGAGGAAGGTGGGGATGACGTCAAATCATCACGGCCCTTACGCCTTGGGCTACACACGTGCTACAATGGCCGGTACAGAGAGCAGCCACTGGGCGACCAGGAGCGAATCTATAAAACCGGTCACAGTTCGGATCGGAGTCTGCAACTCGACTCCGTGAAGCTGGAATCGCTAGTAATCGGATATCAGCCATGATCCGGTGAATACGTTCCCGGGCCTTGTACACACCGCCCGTCAAGCCATGGAAGCTGGGGGTGCCTGAAGTCGGTGACCGCAAGGAGCTGCCTAGGGTAAAACTGGTAACTAGGGCTAAGTCGTAACAAGGTAGCCGTACCGGAAGGTGCGGCTGGAACACCTCCTTTCTAGAGCCCTATATGTTAGCAGTAATGCACGTTAGGGAAAGAAGACGAAAGAATTTAAAGGTTCATCTCTAAAGATTATATTACTCTGCTGTTAGTTCAAATAATAAATTTAAGTAAAAACAGAGTCTCGTAGCTCAGCTGGTTAGAGTACTACACTGATAATGTAGGGGTCGGCAGTTCGAGTCTGCCCGGGACTACTATTTAAACTTAAATAAAAGGAAATTTTAGAAGTTGAGCATTTATGAGCGAATTCATAACTCATAATTCATCATCATTTTAAAAATGGGGGATTAGCTCAGCTGGCTAGAGCGCCTGCCTTGCACGCAGGAGGTCAACGGTTCGACTCCGTTATTCTCCACAGATCAATCCCTTAGTTGGGAGCGATAAAAGTTCATTGACATATTGAGATAAGAAAATAATAAAAGTAGAAAGCGTTTTTATTAGCGATAATAAAAACAAAAAAAAACGGTCATATTAATTTATGATTGGTACAATAAGCAAAATAAGGGCGTATGGGGGATGCCTTGGCTCTCAGAGGCGATGAAAGGCGTGATAAGCTGCGAAAAGTTACGGGGATCGGCACACACGAATTGATCCGTAAATACCTGAATGGGGCAACCCACTATGTTGAAGACATAGTACACCGATAGGTGGGCAAACCCGCTGAACTGAAACATCTAAGTAGGCGGAGGAGAAGAAAACAAAAGTGATTCCGTAAGTAGTGGCGAGCGAACGCGGATTAGCCCAAACCAATGTTGTTACGGCAATGTTGGGGTTGTAGGACCACGATATTTGTTGCACAAAGAATTAGAATCTACTGGAAAGTAGAACCACAGAGGGTGATAGTCCCGTATAGGTAATGAGTGTAAATGATAGTGGTATCCTGAGTAGGGCGGGGCACGTGAAACCCTGTCTGAATTTGGCGGGACCATCCGCTAAGGCTAAATACTCCTGAGAGACCGATAGTGAACCAGTACCGTGAGGGAAAGGTGAAAAGAACCGTGAATAACGGAGTGAAATAGATCCTGAAACCATACGCTTACAAGCGGTCGGAGCCCTTTCGTGGGGTGACGGCGTGCCTTTTGCATAATGAGCCTACGAGTTAACGTTGCTGGCAAGGATAAGTGGTTAAGCCACGGATCCGTAGCGAAAGCGAGTCTGAATAGGGCGCTTTAGTCAGTAGTGTTAGACGCGAAACCGTGTGATCTACCCATGGGCAGGTTGAAGCTGTGGTAACACACAGTGGAGGACCGAACCGGTTGACGTTGAAAAGTCTTCGGATGACCTGTGGGTAGGGGTGAAAGGCCAATCAAACTCGGAAATAGCTCGTACTCCCCGAAATGCATTTAGGTGCAGCGTTGTGCATAAAGTTATATAGAGGTAGAGCTACTGATTGGATGCGGGGGCTTCACCGCCTACCAATTCCTGACAAACTCCGAATGCTATATAATGTTTCACAACAGTGAGGGCTTGGGTGCTAAGGTCCAAGTCCGAGAGGGAAAGAACCCAGACCATCAGCTAAGGTCCCCAAATATATGTTAAGTTGAAAGAACGAGGTTTGTCTGCCCAGACAGCTAGGATGTTGGCTTGGAAGCAGCCATTCATTTAAAGAGTGCGTAACAGCTCACTAGTCGAGCGGACGAGCATGGATAATAATCGGGCATAAACATATTACCGAAGCTATGGATTTAGAGTTTACTCTAAGTGGTAGGGGAGCATTCTAACAGGGTTGAAGGTGTGTCGTAAGGCATGCTGGACTGGTTAGAAAAGAAAATGTAGGCATAAGTAACGATAATGCGGGCGAGAAACCCGCACACCGAAAAACTAAGGTTTCCACAGCTATGCTAATCAGCTGTGGGTTAGTCTGGTCCTAAGGCGAACCCGAAAGGGACAGTCGATGGCTAACGGGTTAATATTCCCGTACTACTAATTACTGTGATGGGGTGACGGAGTGATGAAAGCGCCGCGAACTGACGGAATAGTTCGTTGAAGTACCTACCTATAAGATCTGCAGGCAAATCCACAGATTTTGGGGAAATACGATAGTACTCGGAGACTTCGGTTGAAGAGATAGTGCGCCTAAGGGCTTCCAAGAAAAACCTCTAAACTTCAGGTAATTAGTACCAGTACCGTAAACCGACACAGGTAGTTGAGGAGAGAATCCTAAGGTGCTCGAGAGATTCATGGCTAAGGAATTAGGCAAAATAGACCTGTAACTTCGGGAGAAAGGTCGCCAGCAGCAATGCTGGCCGCAGTGAAGAGGTCCAGGCGACTGTTTATCAAAAACACAGGGCTCTGCAAAATCGTAAGATGAAGTATAGGGCCTGACACCTGCCCGGTGCTGGAAGGTTAAGAGGAGATGTTATCTTCGGAGAAGCATTGAATTGAAGCCCCAGTAAACGGCGGCCGTAACTATAACGGTCCTAAGGTAGCGAAATTCCTTGTCGGGTAAGTTCCGACCTGCACGAATGGTGTAACGATCTGGACACTGTCTCAGCCATGAGCTCGGTGAAATTGTAGTAGCGGTGAAGATGCCGCTTACCCGCAGTGGGACGAAAAGACCCTGTGCACCTTTACTATAGCTTAGTATTGACCTTGGATAAATGATGTGTAGGATAGGTTGGAGACTGTGAAGTGGCGTCGCTAGGCGTTGTGGAGTCATTGTTGAAATACAACCCTTTGTTTATCTGAGGCCTAACCCCGTTATTGCGGGGGACATTGCTTGGTGGGTAGTTTGACTGGGGTGGTCGCCTCCAAAAGAGTAACGGAGGCTTCTAAAGGTTCCCTCAGTACGCTTGGTAACCGTGCGTAGAGTGCAATGGCATAAGGGAGCTTGACTGAGAGACATACAGGTCGATCAGGTACGAAAGTAGAGCATAGTGATCCGGTGGTTCCGCATGGAAGGGCCATCGCTCAAAGGATAAAAGGTACGCCGGGGATAACAGGCTGATCTCCCCCAAGAGCTCATATCGACGGGGGGTTTGGCACCTCGATGTCGGCTCGTCACATCCTGGGGCTGGAGAAGGTCCCAAGGGTTGGGCTGTTCGCCCATTAAAGTGGCACGCGAGCTGGGTTCAGAACGTCGTGAGACAGTTCGGTCTCTATCTACTGTGGGCGCAAGAAATTTGAGTGGATCTGATTCTAGTACGAGAGGACCGAATTGGACAAACCTCTAGTGTATCTGTTGTTCCGCCAGGAGCACCGCAGAGTAGCTACGTTTGGAAGGGATAAGCGCTGAAAGCATATAAGCGCGAAACCCACCACAAGATGAGATTTCTTTTAAGGATCGTGGGAGATGACCACGTTGATAGGCTATAGATGTAAAGGCAGTAATGTCATAGTCGAGTAGTACTAATAATCCGTAAGCTTATGTACGCCTTTTCCCCCGACGCAAGTCGGGGGGAGAAACTTTCTAAAAAATTATTTTTTCTTTATCTCAGTGTGTTAAGATATTATTGTAATTATTAATTATTAATTATCAATTGTTAATTTTTAATTTTTATTACAAAAGTTGCCTAAAGCAACTAACGACCTTAAGGTGGTTATTGCGGCGGGGCTCACCTCTTCCCATCCCGAACAGAGTAGTTAAGCCCGCCTGCGCAGATGGTACTGCAGTTATGTGGGAGAGTATGTCGTCGCCTTTCTTTAGAATCCTCATCATGAATTTGATGAGGATTTTTTTTTGTTTGAAACTTTTTGGTTGACAAAAAAAATACCGCAAAGAGCACAGTCCCGATAGCTATCGGGATACGCAAAGCTTCGCAAAGTTTAATGGGATCAAGTGCAAATGTTGGGGATTATCCAAAAAAGATGCCGCTGAACATTAGTCATTAGTACTTCTATTATCAAAATAGTTTAAGATTGACTAGTAATTAAATGTTATGGTATTAAGTAGGATATTAAAGTTCTTAAAACCTGGTTCTTCTACATTCCTATATTAATGTGCTAGTTTGGTCATAGCAATGAGTTTGTTGTTATAAATCCCACGAAGGTACTGTAACTAGTCTATGAGTTGTTTTTATATCAGGATATAGGCTAAATAAGATCTAAGCTCTTTTATTTTGTCTCTCAATCCATTTTTACTAGATTTATAAAGAATACATCTACTTCTGGCTAACAACTGCTTTACAGAGTCTGCATTAGACAAAAGTTCTGGGATATAGGTTTTGCCCTCTCTTTTCGATCCTCAGCATCCATGGTTTTTCAACGATATTTGATTCTAAGCTCCTGTAATGCTTCTAGAGCTAATTTTTGAACATGAAATTGCACGGCTTTTGGAAAACATCTTTTGGGGATCAATTTCAAGGAATTGGCTATGTCAAGTGTTATCTCTTGGACACAATTTCTTTTTTCGTAATCAATTTATCAGATATGTTCAATAACCTGATCAGCCTTTGTTCTGACAAGAATAGCAACTAAGTAACCATTTTTGTCTCTGGCTTCCTTATTAGTAACAATAGTAAGAAGTTCTCCTTGAGACAAAGGTGCTTCATCAATTGATAAATGAGTACCCATATTTTCAGGGTACAAATTCCACTGATGTTCATATTAACGTTGAGCCTATATATTAAAAGGGCTTAGTTTTTTTATATTGCCTCTGTGGTTTCTTCCTATTGACTCCAAGCAAGCTTCCGATGGTTCGACAATCAATAGCAGTCTTATTTATTAAATAACACACAAACTCTTGAGGCATTTGGCTTCTCTTAGTAACTAAATCCCAATCTCTTTTAACGATCTCACCTGTGTCTTTATTAGTCCAGGGACGTCTTTTGATGTGTAGATACACAAGCTTATCTCTTAGAGCAAAGTCCTGAATAGTAATCTCATCTTGGAAGTACTTTGATACTAACTGAAGGCCATTAAACTCCGCTAGAGGTTTGGAATCCTCTTCAAAGTATAGGTGTAATATTTCTTCTGTATTAGTAGACGAAACAACTTTAAAGTGTTCTACTAAAAAAATCAGGAAGCATAAATTTCAAAAGCTCTTAGGGAGTATGATAAATTATTAGATTGCAAATCTCTTATTTTATTTTGACACTTCCTCCTCAAGATTTGTTTTTGATTCGTTTTAACGCAAAATACGGATCAACACGTAAACATGTGGAGAGATAAAATTTAAGCAAAATAATACAAAACAATTAAAAGAAAGAATAAATAAAAACGAGTTAATGCATTGATTGATAAAATTTTAACTCGTTTATTGTTGTTTTGTTATGTTGTGTTTTGCCCTGTTATTTACCGATGCAGAAATTAGCAAAGATATTACCAAGTAATTCGTCATTAGAAACCTGACCAGTAATCAGCCCAAATTGGTATAAAGCTTCGCGAATATCTAGAGCCATTAAATCACTTGAGAGATTGGTTTCGAGGCCGTATTTTACTTTTTGAATTTCATCTAGCGCTTTAAGTAAAGAGTCGTAATGACGTGTGTTTGTTACGATAGTCTCATTATTCCGTAAAGCTCCAGTGTTTACAAAAGAAAGCAATTGATTTTTTAATTCATCAACGCCAATATTCTCTTTAGCACTTAAAAATAGCTGTTTGAGGTTTAAAGTTTCAAGTTGTTTGCGAATATCTTGAAGTTCTTCTTCCGTAAGTTGGTCTATTTTATTACAAACAATTAAAATTTGTTTTAAAGGATATTTGTTTTTTATTTTCTCAATTTCAACTATAAACGAGTTACTTGAAGCTTTAAACTTCAAGCTATCCATTAAATAAATAACGAGTTGCGCTTGTTCAATTTTCTCGAAGGTTTTCTTGATTCCGATGCTTTCTACATAATCAACAGTTTCGCGAATCCCAGCAGTATCTATAAATCTAAAGCCGATTCCGCCAATAACCAATTCATCCTCGATAGTATCACGAGTCGTTCCAGCAATCTCCGAAACAATGGCACGTTCCTCGTTTAATAAAGAGTTCAATAAAGTTGATTTCCCAACATTAGGTTCTCCAACAATAGCAACAGGAATACCGTTCTTGATTACATTTCCAACAGCAAAAGAGTCGATCAAACGTTTCAATACAAATTCAATGCGATTCAGTAATTCATGAAACTGACTTCTGTCAGCAAATTCGACATCCTCTTCGGCAAAGTCCAATTCAAGTTCGATAAGCGAAGCAAAATTTAATAACTCCTCACGTAGTTTAGCAATTTCGTTGCTAAAGCCACCACGCATTTGTTGCATGGCAATTTGATGCGAAGCTTCATTATCAGACGAGATTAAGTCGGCTACTGCTTCGGCTTGGGATAAATCTAGTTTTCCATTTAAGAAAGCACGAAGGGTAAATTCACCAGGATCAGCCATTCGACATCCTTTGCGAAGCAATAATTGTATGATTTGTTGTTGGATATACGTAGAACCGTGGCATGATATTTCGATAGTATTTTCGCCAGTATAGGAGTTTGGACCTTTAAATACAGAAACCAAAACTTCATCAAGGGTTTTAGAATCATCTACAATATGACCTAGATGTAACGTATGAGTTTTCTGCTTAGTTAAATCCTTGTTTTTAATAGATTGAAAAACACCGTTACCAATTGTAATGGCATCGCTACCCGAAATTCGGATTATGGCTATTGCTCCAGCTCCCGAAGGTGTTGCTAGTGCTACTATAGAATCTTGATTTATCATGGTGCAAAGGTATAAAAAAAGGCTAGAAGTTCCGAAAGCAGTATTTGTATAAAAGGATATACTTTTTTATAGATAATTAGGCTTGTTCTTATTTTAAATAGTGATGCTAGGTATCTCACGAAAAGACACAAAGCCTTGAAAGTTAGACTTATTTTCTTTGCGGCTTTGCGAGAAAATAATGTTCCCAGCTTGGTTAAAAAAAGATTGACTTAATGATATTGCTCAGCGCTTCGGGATTGCTATCGGAATGTGCTAGTCTCAAAAAGCGATGAAAGATGAATTCTAAGAATTGAGATAACATTGTAATTGAAAACTGAGACTGACTACTGAAATGTCCTTCGGCTCCGCTCAGGATGACACTGTAAACCGAGAGCGTAAACTGAATACTAGAATTGAGTACTAACTTTAAGAAATTGTAAAATGTTAAATAACTGATAATTGTCATGTCGAAGAGATCGTTTTATGGTTAAATTTGAGAAACTAACATTTAATCTAAATAATGCGATGAAAAGAATATTATTCCCCACCGATTTCTCTGAAGTAGCTACAAATGCATTTGTACATGCTTTAGAATTTGCAAAACAGGTTAAAGGCGAACTCATTTTACTACATACATTTGAGATTCCAGTTTATGATAGCCAGTTTTTTCCAGAGAATTTTGCCATTATATATAATTCATTAGAGTTGGCTAAATTCGAAATGTTTAAAGATGAAATTCCTAAGCTACGACAAATAGCTGCAGACCGCAAGCTCGATAATATTGTGATGAACCACCGTTTGATGGATGGTGATTTGGTTTACAATATGAAGAAAGCCATTAAAGAAGATCAAATAGATTTTGTAGTAATGGGAACTTCAGGTATAGCAGGATGGAATACTTTTTTCTTAGGAACCAATACCGATGCAGTGATATCAGGTGTTGAAGTACCAATTTTATGCGTACCTGTAGAATCTAAATTTAATAAAGTAAAAACCATCGGATTCACAACGCGCTATCGTGAAAAAGATAAAAAAGAGCTTCGTAAAGTTTTGGCTATAGCCAAAAAAATGAATGCTAAAATTAAATGTCTGTATGTAAAAACGCAGAACTCTGATGTTACCGATGCAACAATTAAAGAATGGGAAAAAGATTTTAAAGAAGAGCCAGTTCAGTTTTTGGTGCTGCCATGTGAAGAAGTAAAAGAAACAATTCTAGATTTTGTTTTGTATAAAGACATCGATATACTAGCAATGATTGCTTATAAACGAAGCTTCTTCGAAAGCTTGTTTAGTCCTAGTTTTACTAAAAAACTAACAAAGGATATTGCAATTCCGGTTTTGATTATGCACGAACAATAGATTTCTGTGGTATTATAAATTTTCTTTCAAAGGTGCAGAGCAGTAAAGATTAAGTTTAAAGTTGTTTTCTTTGCGTTTTTGTGACTTTGCGAGAATAAATAAGTGCAAACTTTTAATTGAGGAAGAGAATGTAGTAGTGAGTAATATTCCTAGTATTTAAAGTAGTTATTTCGTTGCTGTAAACTTATATTTGTATTTAATATAATTTCTAAAAGGAATAATTACTTTAAATCAATGGAACAATATCAAAAAAACAGCAATAGTTATTCAGAGGCTTTAAATACAATCAACAAAAAATACAATAGCATTAGTTTATTACGACTTTTGAGTATTGTTTTGTGTTTTGTTTTAGGGTATTATTATATCAAGACAGATGCTTCAATATATCTTATTGTTGCAGTCTTGTCATTCCTGGGGTTTGTTGTTTTAATGCGTATTCATTCTGCTTTGTCTTTTCAAAAGAAATTTACCGAGGCACTTTTAAAAATAAATAAAAACGAGATTACTTTTCTAAAAAGAGAAAAACTACCTTTTGAAAATGGACAAGAGTTTATTGACTTCCATCACCCTTACGCATACGATTTAGATATTTTTGGAGACCATTCATTGTTTCAAAGTCTTAATAGAACAGGGACTTTTGTTGGGAAAAAGACATTGGCAAATCAGTTGTTATATAATTTACCAAATAACGAAATTGCTCAAAATCAAGAAGCAATACAAGAACTGAAATCAAAGTTAGATTGGCGTCAGGAATTTTTAGCACTTGCAATAATAGGACAAGATACTAAAGAAGCCTATCAGGCATTATTAAAATGGAAGGACAGCAAGAGTGCTCCATTTTCAAAAGTAATGTCAATATTGATGTATGTTTTGCCTGCTGTTTTTGGAGCATTAGTAATTGCGTATTTCGTAACATCGAATGTGGTATTTATATCCTATCTGTCTTTTGCTTTTGTTTTAAATACAACAGTTTTTGGTATGTTTTTTAAAAGAATTCAAACAGAAATTGCCAAAGCTGAAAATATTGATAAAATTATTAAGCAGTATGGTTTATTGGTTAAGGAAATTGAAAACGAAACGTTTAAGTCAGATAAATTAGTTGCTCTGCAAAAGAAATTGGTTTATAAAAATGCGAAAGCCAGTGTTCATTTAAAACAATTATCGGAGTTGTTTTCAAATATGGATACAATCAATAATTTTGTAACCGCATTATTATTTAATGGAATTTTCTTGTTCAATATTCATGTTTTTAAAAATCTTTTAAATTGGAAAACGAATCACGCAGCTGTTTTAGAAGAATGGCTGGAAGTAATGGGCGAGTTTGAAATGCTGAACAGCTTAGCGAACTTTTCATATAATAATGAAGATTTTGTATTCCCAGAGCTAAATACTGATTTTAAAATTGGTTTCTCTAATCTTAGTCACCCATTGCTAAATCCTGAAACTAGAGTAGGAAATGAGGTGAAATTTTTTCCAGAATCGTTTATGATATTAACGGGATCAAATATGTCCGGGAAAAGTACTTTTTTACGCAGCTTAGGAATCAATATGGTTTTAGGAGGAATAGGTTCTGTGGTGTGCGCTAATAAGGCTACGATGCATCCGTTACCAGTTTTGGTATCTATGCGACTATCAGATTCTTTGTCAGATAGTGAATCGTACTTTTTTGCCGAAATAAAGCGTTTAAAACAAATTATGGATGCGTTAGAGGATAAGCCCGCTTTTGTGCTCTTAGATGAGATTTTAAGAGGTACTAACTCAGATGACAAACGCAATGGGACTATTGAAGTAGTAAAAAAGATCATTGCAAAAAAAGCAATCGGAGCTATTGCAACTCACGATATCGAAGTATGTTTAACAACTAATGATTATCCAGATGTTTTAACAAACCAATGTTTTGAGGTTGAAATCAAGAATAACGAACTGCATTTTGATTTTACGCTTCGTGAAGGTATCTGTAAAAATAAAAGTGCTACTTTCCTAATGCAAAAAATGGGCGTGATTTAGTGGTGTGAGAGAATAGAGTATAGAGAATAGAGTATAGAGAATAGAGTATAGAGTATAGAGTATAGAGTATAGAGTATAGAGTATAGAGTATAGAGTATAGAGTATAGAGTATAGAGTATAGAGTATAGAGTATAGAGTATAGAGTATAGAGTATAGAGTATAGAGTATAGAGTATAGAGTATAGAGTATAGAGTATAGAGTATAGGAAGACTATAGGTTTAGAGTAAATACTATATAGAGTAAAAGCTAAATATTTTTATGAGTAGTTAGTGGTGATATTTTAGTTGGAGTTGTAGGTCACTAAACTTAGTCTTAATTTACTCTTGTTGTTCTTTGTACAATCTTTCCTCAAACTTGTCATCTCGAAGTAACGAGGGAACTTCACGAGAAATTCCATTAACTTTGTCGAGTCGCTCGTGAAGATTCTTCGACTCCGCCTCAGAATGATAATATTGAGGAAACTTAGTACCTCCTTGTGAAGCTTTGCGAAAGAGCTCTCTAAACAAAATAAAAAAACCGCAGTTTCAAAAGAAGCGGCGGTTTTTTAAGTATAAAAATGGTTGGTTAATAGCGTAATTGTTATGCAATAATAAGTATTATATTTGAATATCAAAAATCTAATACAACAAAAACATAATTAAATGTTAACTATTTAGCATTACTGGCATCACCAACATGGTCACAGTTTCTCCATCTTCTAAACCATCTACAGGAGTCAGGATTCCTGCTCTGTTTGGTAAAGACATTTCAAGCATTATCATATCCGACTGTAAGTTGGTCAACATTTCAGTAAGGAAACGGGAGTTAAACCCAATTTGCAAGTCATCACCTTGGTAATCACAAGTCAATCTTTCCTCGGCTTTGTTTGAGTAATCAATATCCTCGGCAGAAACATTTAATTCTGCACCAGCGATTTTCAAACGAATTTGGTGTGTAGTTTTGTTAGAGAAAATCGCCACACGACGTACTGAACTTAAAAATAAAGAACGGTCAATCATTAATTTGTTTGGATTCTCTTTTGGAATTACAGCTTCATAATTTGGATATTTCCCATCAATTAAACGACACATCAAGATGTAGTTGTCGAATGAGAAAGTAGCATTAGAGTCGTTGTATTCAATTTTTACTTCAGCATCAGAAGTTCCTAAGATACTTTTTAAAATATTCAAAGGTTTCTTTGGCATAATAAAATCAGCAACTTGAGATGCTTTTACATCTGTACGAGCATATTTTACTAATTTATGAGCATCTGTAGCAACGAATATTAATCCTTCTGGCGAAAACTGGAAGAATACTCCTGACATAACAGGACGTAGATCGTCGTTACCAGCAGCAAATATCGTTTTGCTAATAGCAGTTGCCAAAACATCCGAAGGTACAAGAGTAACAGAAGGATCTTCTAAGTTTACAGATTTTGGGAATTCTTCTCCAGCCGCATATGCTAAGGCATATTTACCTGAGTTAGAACTAATTTCTACAGTGTTATTGTCTTCAATTGTAAAAGTTAAAGGTTGTTCTGGAAATGTTTTAAGGATTTCGAGTAATAATTTTGCAGGTATTGCAACACTTCCTTTGCTTGTAGAATCAATCGCTAAAGTTGCAGACATCGTCGTTTCAAGATCCGATGAAGAAACTGTTAATTCATTATTGTCTAATTCAAATAGAAAGTTGTCTAAAATAGGTAACGTATTGTTACTATTGATTACACTACCTAAAACTTGTAATTGCTTTAATAAGTACGAACTCGATACTATAAATTTCATCTCTTTTGTTTTATTTTTTGGTATATATTTTAGCTTGATTAATGACTAGAATACATTTTTACAAATATATCGTAAACAATTCTAGTATCCCAAATTTTTTATTAACATCTACTTGCTGTATTTTCTTTTGCGAAGGAAAGTAAATGCAAGTCCAAAGACCAATAAAATTAGAATTGGTAGTCCGATAGTTATGAATTGCGTAATGCTGTACTCTTGATAAACTTTTTCCTTGTCCAATAAAGGTAAGTTCAGATCCTTACTTCTAATGTTAATAAGTCCTGTGTCATCCAGCAAATAATTAACGCAATTCATTAAGAAATCTTTGTTGTCATACAAATTTCCTGAACGCTGATCGTAACCTAATTCTACAGGAGTTAAATTTTTGTCCAATTGATTGCGAACTAAATCACCATCAGAAATCACGATCATTTTGGTCGCTTTACCTTTAGCCTGAAAAGTTTTTTGTTCAAAAGGGAGAACACGATTTTCATACATCGAATGGAAATCTCCTTCTAGTAAAACTGATAAAGGAATATTTCCTTTGTTTAAATAATCATTAGGAGAAGTCTCTTCAGTAACAATATTCAGGTTGATTTCGGCAGGAGTACCAATTTTTTTAGAATAAGGTGATGATTGCAAAAGCACCGTTTTTTTAATGCCATTTTTTAAGGTATCGATTGGGTTTGCAAAGTCAAATTTGATTCCTCCTAAATTTTTTACAATTGGATGTTTGCTTTCCGGATAAACCTGAGGCGCATATTTCCAATTAAATTGTTGGTATTGAGTAGCGCTTCCTTGTTCTCCAGAAGCTAGTTTAATTGGGCTTCCACGTTCGTCTTTTACCAAATCAGGAGTAATTCTGAAGCCGTATTTAAAGAACATATCATTAAGATTCAAATCTCTTGGAAAAGCCAGCGTTGCACCAGATTGATTGTATAAACTGTCCATTTCGGCATTTACCTGATCGACAAGCCACAATGTTTTTCCACCATTAATGATAAACTGATCCAAAACTTGTTTTTCACTATCTGTAAAAGCTTCGGTAGGTTTAGCAATAATAGCCAAATCATATTTTTTTAAGGCATCTAAAGTACCAATAGGATTTTTAGCAACAGAGTCTAAGGTAAACGGTCCAATATGATAGCTTTCGCGAATTTGCATCAGGAATTTAGCCATGAAAATCTCTTTCATTTCGCCATTCCCTTTTATGATTGCAACCTTTTTTTGTTTTTCTTTCGTGATTTTATTTAATGCATCAGCAATCGAATATTCTAAATGCTGCACGGAGCCAATTACTTTTTGAGTGGTCGAAGCACCCATTTGGTTTTTTAATAAAGGAATATTAACTTCTCTATTGTCGTATGTTGCAATTGCCCACGGAAAAACCATAGCTTGCGATTGTTTTCCTTTGTCATCAACAGTTATATTTATAGGAGTAAGCCCTTTTCGATATAATTCTTTAATCATATCCATACTTTCGTCTTCGTTCTCCATAGGATTTACAAATTCAAAATATATGTTTTTGTTATAGGCTTGAAACTCTTCTAGTAATTGTTGCGTTTCTTGTTGTAAACGTTTAAACTCAGGAGGTAAATCACCTTGCATATAAATTTTTACAGACAGCGGATTGTGAACCTGTTTTACGATATTTAATGAAGTTGGCGATAAAGTATATCGTTTGTCATTGGTTAAATCAAAGCGATGAAAGATAAAAGTGCCAGCAATATTCAACGCAATTAAAATCGCAATTGTAATCAGTAACGTTTTTATGTTTTTTTGAGAAGAGGTTTTCATTACGATTTAAAAGATTTTAGTTGATATACAGTAAACGAAAGAAAAAGTACCGTTATACTTGAAAAATAAATTACATCGCGTGTATCAATTACACCTCGGCTCATGCTTTTAAAATGATTTTGCATTCCTAATGACGAAATAAAACTCATAGAACTAGGAACAATAGAAGATAAACCTTCGAAACCAAAATAGAAAAGGAAGCATAAAAAGACTGCTATAATAAAAGCTACGATTTGATTCTCGGATAAAGTAGAAGTAAAAACTCCAATAGCAGTATAGGCTGCAATCAGGAATAATAATCCAAAATAAGAACCAATTGTGCTTCCCATGTCGATATTGCCTTCAGGTAATCCTAAATTTGAAATTACTTTTATGTATATGAAAGTTGGAATAATTGCCATTATGATTAAAAGCAACGAACCAATAAATTTTCCGTTTACAATTTGCCAAATACTTAATGGTTTTGTCAGCAACAATTCGATTGTACCTTGTTTCTTTTCATCAGAGAAACTACGCATGGTAACTGCAGGAATTAAAAAAGTTAAAATCCATGGTGCCAATGTAAAAAACGGAGTAAGATCTGCAAAACCTGTATTCAGGATGTTGTATTCTCCTTGAAAAACCCACAGAAATAAGCCATTGCTAATCAGGAAAATGGCAATGACTAAATAGCCAATGGGAGACCCGAAAAAAGATTTTATTTCTCTTAAAACAATTGATTTCATTTATTTTTTGTTTAATCGTTGATTTTTTTAGTTTAAAGTTTTAAATTCTATTTTTTAGTTTCAAGTTTCAAGTTGTAAACTGAGACTACAAACTAAGGTCTTCAACTGTAACTACCCTTTGACTTCACTCAGGATGACACTGAAAACTGCGACTGCAAACTGAAAACTAATTCAGGCTTACTAGTTTATCAACACTCCACGCTTCTGGTTTAGCATTGAATAAGGTTTTAGTAAATGTCCAAACGGTATTAAAGAGTTCAGATTGTCGATAGTTTTCCAAGTCAGCTTCGGTTTCCCAATAGCTATAAGTAAAAAATATATTTTTATTGTCTTTATCTTGGTACAATTCTAAAAAACGATTTCCGGGAGCATTTCGTATTTTGTCTTTCACACCATCAAAATTTTCCATGAAAGCAGGGATTTTATCTTCGTGGAAACTCATTTTTACTATTCGAACAAACATTTTTATAATTTTAGATTTTAGTCCCGAAAGCTGTCAGGGTAAATTTTATATTGAGAAATGGCTTATGTGCGCGCAAAAATACCAAATTAGATTGTTCTTTTTATTATAAAAAAAATAATGCTTTCTTAAATTTTATCATTTTGAAGAAGTAGGTATCCTACTTGTAGTCACAATACTTAAATATTAGATGTGATTTATTAATGGAATTTTATAGTGATCACATCTCTATAATTTAATCCTAAAAGACTATTTGCAGAACCTACTTTTGAAGGATTGCTCCTAAAAATAGCAATTTCTAGAAACCCCGCTTCATTAAAAATAGCGAGTTTCTCACCTTCATAGGTTTTTATGGGGTATTTTTCAGAACTGGCTATTGCCGAATAATTAGGCAAAATGGTTTTGATGCTTTTTGGTTTCATCACAATCTCATACGGACGGCCTCTTGCTATTTTTAAAAAATGATTTTTAGAAATGTTTGTTACAACGTTTCCAAAATGGTCAATATAAATTACATATCCTTTAATCGAATTTCCATCACTGGCAACTACCGCTTGTAGATCAGTAACTTCTTTAATTGCTGGGATTTCTTTACCAATTACATTCAGTAAACCACCTTTGGCAATATGGCAAGCCACTTGTATAAAAATATCTAAATCGGTTGATTCCACAGGAAAACGATCGTGAATATTAATGGCGACAATTTTTTGAGGAACAATTTTTTGCGTAAGCATACTTAATATACCATTGTCGGCACAAATGAAATAGTGATCGTTCCATTGCATTGCGATATGCTGGTTCTCTTTATTACGTTCAATATCGACACCAATAAGATGTACTGTTCCTTTTGGAAAGCTAAAATACGATGAGCCAATTATATAACTTGCTTCAGTAGTATTAAACGGATCGATGTCATGCGAAATGTCTACAATTGTAGCTTCGGAATATTCGGATAAAATTTTCCCTTTCAGCGCGCCTACAAAGTGGTCTTTTAAGCCGTAATCGGTAGTAAGGGTAATTATTGACATCATTTTGTTTATAACTATTGATAGTATTTAAATCTAATTTTCATTAAATTTGAGATATGCAAAGCTAATAATAGTAAACGCAAAAAAGAAAGAAGAAAAGATAAAATATATTTTTAAATAATTAAAAGTTATCATAGTCTTGGTTTTTAGTTTGTAAAGCGAAAATAAGAATAGTTTCAGTGTTTAGTCGTAACATTCAGTTTGTAAAATTGAGTATTTTAGATTATGAAAATAAATTAAGATTTCGCAGAAATCATAAACACCCACTGAAGCTAAGTATTGGAACTGAACACTGTGACTGAATACTAAAAAGAAGCACCCGACAGCCAATTGATTTATAAAAAGAATTAATTTTAATTTAAAACTACCTCATTTGAACGAAAGAATAATCGAGCTCATAGACATCGCTCCAAAAGACTTTTGGGGCGCTCAAGACACTCATCTTGAAATAATCAAAAAGTATTACCCAAAGCTTAAAATAGTAGCAAGAGGGACTACTTTAAAAGCGTTCGGCGAAAAAGAAGTCTTAGATGAATTCGAAAAAAGATTTCAAAGATTAATGGTCCATTTTACCCGATACAATAATATTGACGATAATGTAATTGAACGCGTGATCATGAGTGATGGTCATGATGAAAAAAAAGCATACGATCATGATAAAATATTAGTTCATGGAGTTGCTGGTAAAATCATCAAAGCCATGACTCCCAATCAGCAACTATTAGTCGATACCATTAAAAAGAATGATATGGTATTTGCTGTAGGTCCAGCGGGAACCGGAAAAACGTATACAGGTGTAGCAATGGCTGTAAAAGCGCTTAAAGATAAAGAAGTAAAAAGGATCATACTTACACGACCAGCGGTAGAAGCAGGGGAGAACCTTGGTTTTTTACCAGGTGATATGAAAGAAAAACTAGATCCATATATGCAGCCTCTTTATGATGCTTTGCGCGATATGCTGCCAAATGAAAAACTCGAAGATTATATCTTAAAAGGAATTATTCAGATTGCGCCATTGGCATTCATGCGTGGGCGTACACTCGATAATGCTTTTGTAATTTTGGATGAAGCACAAAATACGACACATTCTCAGATGAAAATGTTCCTGACTCGTATGGGGAAAAATGCCAAATTCATGATTACAGGTGATCCTGGTCAAGTTGATTTGCCAAGAAGAACTATTTCTGGGCTTAAAGAAGCAATATTGGTACTTAAAGATGTTGAGGGCATCGGAATTATTTATCTTGATGATAAAGACATTGTGCGCCACCGATTGGTAAAAAAAGTAATCGATGCATACAAACAAATAGAGAACAACGATTAAAATTGTCAAATGGTTTTTGCGAAATGTCAAATGTAAATCGTAAAATGTATTTTGATATTTAAAGATATTCGTTTTATACAAATCTGTTAGAGAGTTGTGTAAAACGAATGTTTTTTTTACGACTTCGTTAATTTGTGTTAAAGAAATAGTAAAGTTTAACTTATTTCTTTCAGATTTCTCAAATTTCTTTGCTTGCCAGTTTTCAAAGCAATAAATTTGTAAATCATAAATATTTGATACTCGATATGAATTCAGAATCTAAAAAAATTAAAGTAATAATTACCGATTTAGATGGTACATTACTTAATCCAGAACATAAAATTTCTTCTTACACAAAATCAGTTTTTCAAGAACTATACAATCAAAATTATCTAATAATTGTAGCCACAGGACGTCATCATCTTGATGCGTTTGGAATTATTAATACATTAGAAATTCCAGTTTATCTGGTAAGTTCTAATGGAGCACGTATTCATTCGCCAGAGAAGAAAGAACTTTTTGCTTTTGATATAGAAAGCGAAGTGGTAAAATCGGCTTTGAGTGCAGATATCGATCCAGAAATCACCACCGTTTTGTTTAAAGAAGACGTTTGGCTTACTAACAGATTGAGCGAAAAACTAAATGCTTTTCAAGCAGATTTAGTTTATCATCCAGAATTGGTAGATTACTCAAAACTGGAAGACTACAGCGCTATAAAAATATTCTTCACACATGATAACCATGAAAAATTGGTTGCCTTAAAAGATGTGATTTTAAGTACAAGTTCAGACAAGTTACATCATGCTTTTAGTTTACCAAACTGCCTTGAGTTTATGGATAAATCTGTAGATAAAAGTGTAGCAATTGCTAAAGTTTTAGAAATAGAGAATGCAACTTTTGAGGAAGCAATTTCTTTTGGAGATGGTTTTAATGATCTAAAAATGTTATCATCTACAGGAAAAGCACTAATTATGGGGAATGCTCCACAAAATTTAAAAAATGAGTTGCCAGATCTTGAAGTTATCGCGACAAATAGAGAAGACGGTGTAGCTAAATATTTATCTGAAAATGTCTTAGGTAAAGTTCCGGTTACAATTTAGAATATAAAGAGAATAAATCTTTAATTAAACCGCAAAGTCTGTATTTAGTCTCTTTGCGGTTTTTTTGTGCTTATAACTGACGGGATTAAAGGATTTCAAAGCTTTGCGACCTCTGCGTATCTCGATAGTTATTTAAATTGCGCACTTTTTTTAGCCACAGATTATTAAGATTAAAAAGATTCTATCTCTTTACGAACTCTTTGGTGTTAAAAAATATGAGATTGTACCTGACCTCAATCCAAATTGATTTACTATTTCATGCTATTTGATTAGCTGAACAAAACCAATGATTTTATCGGTTGTTATTTCTAAGATATTTCGAAGTTCTTGGGGTAGATTATATTCTTTTTGAATATCTGGAAACGATTGAAATATTAGTTAGCTTAAAAATTCGATGCAATACTTATAAATAAATATATTCCTATATATTGTAATTGTTTCGTTAGTTTTTTTATGAAAAATAGTACAAAATAATTTGTTTATTTCATTTGTAGTCATATATTCGCATTAATATTGATTACGAATCTTCCTCTTCTTTCTACAAGAAGTAAATCAAAAAATACTTTTAGTATAAAGAGAAGAGGTATTCTAAAATCAGTTAGAATACCTCTTCTCTTTGTTTTTACTAGTCGGATAACAGATTGAGGGTTCTAAAAAAACAATTTTAAACTAATTAATTATTTTTATTATGGCATTTAAAGCAATTTTAGAATTTGAAGGAAACGAGTACCAAGTATTATTCTCGAAAGTAGATATGATAAGACATACTGATGGTAAAGGAGCAGTTTCATCTGAAATAAAAGGAGGCAGATTAAATTTAAAAGTAAAATCTACAGACAACACTACTGTTATTGAGCAGGCAGTAAACAGTCAGCACAAACCAGTAAGTGGAAAAGTAAAGTATTTTAAAGCTGATTCTGAGCAAGTAATGAAAGAACTTTCTTTTGAGAATGCTTTTATTGTATTTTTCAGTGAGCAATTAGATGCTTTGGCAGAAACTCCAATGACTACTGAAATTACTTTCTCAGCAGAGAAAATTACATTAGGAAACGCAACATTAGATAACAATTGGGCAAGAGTTTAATTTTTATTATTTAATAAAGGTGGCATCTTGTGCTGCTTTTATTTTGCTTTCTAAATCACTATAATCATTTCTAATGATTATAGTGATTACTTATTTCAATCTTATTACTAGCCTAAAAGACCATGATACAGGAAAAAATTATATTCGGAGTTGACAGAAAAGAAGTTTCTCATTTTACTTCTATCGAAGTCGTGCAAAGCATCAACAATCATCATAAATTCACAATAAAAGTACCTCACTCAGTAATTGAACAACCTAGAGCTTTTACTATGGAAAATGCTCAGAATTGGCTGGGCAAAACGGTACATATTGCTTTAGAGAGAAAAAACAACTTTCTAGGAATAGTAACCAATATTCAATATGCTCAAGAATTAGGTCATGTGGGAAGCCAAATTATTATTTCGGGTTATTCTAAAACCATACTTCTTGAATCGGGAGCAAAACTCAATTCTTGGGAAGATACCAACTTACAAGATATTATTGAGGAAGTAATAAAAACAGCAACAGGCGAGCAATTGCAAAACGATATAAAACCAGAGTTCAGCAGTAATTTAGGCTATCAAACCCAATATCTCGAAACCGATTATCAATTCATACAACGCTTGGCCAAACAATACAACGAATGGTTGTATTATGATGGAGAAAAACTATTTTTTGGCAAACCAAATGCTAGTATGGATTTTACAAAATTAGTTTACAACAAAGATCTTTATAACCTAAATATTTCTGTTCAGGCAATTCCAAATCAGTTTGAAGCATTTACATACAACGAAGATATCAACAAACTGTACCAAGCTAAGACTAGAGACGAAATAGAAGGATTTCCAAAGTTGGGTACTGATGCTATAACTGCTTCTCAAAAATTATATGCCACATCATCATTAGAATATGGCAGAATTGCCACTGGTGACGATATGTATTTGCAAACCATACTGCAAAACCGACAACAAAGTGCTGCAGCCGAATCTAATTTTATAACCGCCACTAGTCGAAACAGAAGCTTACGAATAGGTATGAGCATTAGCATAGATGCCATGCAGGTAAAAGACAAATTAACGGCATTTACCAGCGGACAAGATATTAATAAAATCAACTACGAAACCAACGAAGTAGGTATCTATATTATCACCGAAATAACACATAAAGCCAGCGACATAGGCGAGTACGAAAACACTTTTAAAGCCTTACCTGCCAAAATACGTAAGTTACCTGAGCCAAACATCAGCTTTCCGATAGCTCAAATGCAACAAGCAGAAGTAGTAGCCAATGACGATCCAAAAGGACAAGGCAGAATACGTGTAAAAATGTTATGGCAAGATGCTAAACAACAACGTACACCATGGTTACGAGTAATGACACCCGATGCAGGAACCAGTGGTGAGGTTAGCACCAACCGAGGAATGGTTTTTATTCCTGAAGTAGGAGATCATGTGATGCTTGGTTTTCGCTACAACGACCCCAACAGACCATTTGTAATAGGAAGTTTGTTTAATGGAAAAATTGGTGCTGGTGGACAAGCAGACAATAATATTAAAAGTATTTATACCAGAACTGGAAGTACCATAACCTTTGATGAGGGCGAAAGTAGCATATTGGTAAAAGACCCTTCTGGCAATACTTGGTTTATGGATGGGAAAGGGAATATCAATGTTACTGCACCAAAGAATATTACAATGCAGGCAGGAGAAGATTTTATTGTCAACGCAGGTAAAAATGTAAAAATTGATGCAGGAGAAAATATGGATTGTGACGCAGGAAAAAATATTTCTCAAACAGCAGGTAATGATTTAACCCAAAGAGCAATGGTCGATATTATTGAAAGTTCCGACAATAGAAAAGAAACGGTTGATAAGGATTTTCTACGGCAGTCCGATATTTCTAATGTGGTAGCTTCTGGAGTTACTATTTTTAGCAATAAAGAGAATTTAACCCTACAAAGTGGTAAAACGGTGGAGGTTAACAGTGTAGAAAAATCTAAAATGTTTTAATTATGGCAATCTATAAAATTTGTAAAAACAGAAAAGTGACGGTTAATAATGAATATACTTTAATCGTAGGTGGTATATTAACAAAAATCACAAATCAATCTAATATCGAAGCTACAACAGGGAACCTTACTTTAATTTCGAATAAAAAGATAATCTCCCAAAGCAAAAAGCAGTAGTTTTTTATAACATAGATTATCTAAATTTAAGATTTTTTTGATGTCAAATAAAACACAGACCGATAATGATAAAAAAAACAATGCTTTTATTGCTTCTAGCAATAACAATAAATTCATGTATGGAAAAAAAGTATGAGTGGTCAGCAAATATTTCTGCACCAAGAGAATATCCTGTAGAAGTGTACACAGGAGCAGTTGGAGGTTATTTTTTTAGCCAAATGGGAGGATTTCGTAACTCTGGTTGGGGCGGCTCAGGTAGTATAAATTTTATTAAAGCGACCTTACCTGATAAGCTTGATATGACATGGTTGTCGTATGTTGATGATAAATTTTATACAGGCGAATGGAAACTCCCTACAGAAAAAATACAACAGCTATTTGATGAGGGTTTTTATGCTAAAAGAGGAGAAGAAGGAGTAACAGAACCTTATAAATATATAAAAATTGGCTTTGCTCCAAAAGGAATGGTAGTAGTTTGGGTTGCCGGAAATGGAAGACAAGTTGAAGTGGCTCGTTTTCAGGCACATGAAACCATTATAGACCCGAAACTTATTAGCAAAGACGAGAAGTATATGTTTAAAGAGGACTATGCGAAAAGGGCTCTAACTTACGATGGTACTATATCTAAAGACATTCGAGAACAGATTAAGCAATACGGTTACCCACCACCAGAGGTCTATGAGGAGTATCGAGAAAAATACAACTGGAAACCCAGAGTAATTTTACCTGAAGGCAGTAAAATAACCTCAATGTATATTAAAATGTGTAACGGAGAAATTGAAAATCCGTATGATAGACCAATAGAGCTAAAAAATAGAGCAATTCCTTTTTCTTTTCAAATTTTCTGGTCAATTGGCAGCGGCAAACAAGAACAAGAGTTTGTTTCTAGAATAGCTTTTACCCACGATAAAGAATATTGGGCTAAGTATCTTGAAGGAGGAAAGAATGAAATTCCGGTAGATTTTGATAAAAATCAAATCAGAAAATTGTTTAAAGAAGATCTTGATAAAAATAAGGCTGTCGAATTGGTTATAAAAATTGATCCGAATGTTGAGATAAAATCAGAGCGAGTTACTGATTTGTATTTAGAACAAGATGGAAAACGATATGAGATAAAAGAAAAGGTAACACGAACTGGTAAATACGAATAATTATGAATGTTATATTCGGACATTATACGCCACCTAAAAAAAAGACAAAGTTAGGAAACTAACCATCGGCATTTTTTCTGATGTCAAATAAAACACAGACCGATAATGATAAAAAAAACAATGCTTTTATTGCTTTTAGCAATAACAATAAATTCATGTATGGAAAAAAAGTATGAGTGGTCAGCAAGTATTTCTGCACCAAGAGAATATCCTGTAGAAGTTTATACAGGAGCAGCAGGAGGTTATTTTTTTAGCCAAATGGGAGGATTTAGCAACACTGGTTGGGGAGGTGGAGGCAGTGTAGATTTTATAAAAGCGCCCTTGCCAGATAGGCTTGATATGACATGGTTGTCGTATGTCGATGATAAATTTTATACAGGCGAATGGAAACTCCCTACCGAAAAAATACAACAGCTATTTGATGAGGGTTTTTATGCTAAAAGAGGAGAAGAAGCAGTAACAGTGCCTTATAAATATATAAAAATTGGCTTTGCTCCAAAAGGAATGGTAGTAGTTTGGGTTGCCGGAAATGGAAGGCAAGTAGAAGTAGCTCGATTTCAGGCTCATGAAACTATTATAGACCCGAAACTTATTAGCAAAGACGAGAAGTATATGTTTGAAAAGGACTATACTAAAGATATGTTGACTTACGACAGTACTATATCTAAAGATGTTCGAGAACAGATTAAGGAATATGGTTATCCTGCGCCAGAGGTTTATGAGGACTATCGAGAAAAATACAACTGGAAACCCAGAGTAATTTTACCTGAAGGCAGTAAAATAACTTCAATGTATATTAAAATGTGTAACGGAGAAATTGAAAATCCGTATGATAGACCAATAGAGCTAAAAAATAGAGCAATTCCTTTTTCTTTTGAAATATTCTGGTCTGTAGGCAGTGGCAAACAAGAACAAGAGTTTGTTTCTAGAATAGCTTTTACCCACGATAAAGAATATTGGGCAAAGTATCTTGAAGGTGGAGAGGATGAAATTCCAGTAGATTTTGATAAAAATCAAATTAGAAATTTTTTTAAAGAAGATCTTGATAAAAATAAGGCTGTCGAGTTGGTTATAAAAATTGATCCGAATGTTGAAATAAAATCAGAGCGAGTTACTGATTTATATTTAGAACAAGATGGAAAACGATATGAGATAAAAGAAAAGGTAACACGAACAGGAAAATACGAATAATTATGAGTGTTATATTTGGAAACTACACGCCGCCTAAAAAAGAAGACGAAGCTACGGAACTAGCCATCGGTATTTTTTTGATGGTACCAATAACAATAAAAACAACACCAATGCCAAAGAGTATTATGATAAAAGGGCTAGGGGTGAAAAATTAACACCTGAAGAAACCATTTCTGCAGAGGCGTATAGAAAAAATGGTAAAAACGCCCCAAGCAGCAGTTATCATAATGCTTGGTCTAATGTTGCACGGCTTCATGATGCTTATCCTACAAAATTAGCTGTATATGTTGATGGTATTGGTACTGAATCGGAAAAAGGAGATTCGCCATTAGGGGCTGGTTTCGGAACAGGATTTATTACCAGTGGTACAGGTATATTAGGAAAAGTACAAGAAGGCTGTAAAAAGTTAGCTGAGAAAGTAGCTGAGAAAGTAGCTGAAAAAAGTAAAAATAACAAAGTGAAAATACTTAATTTAGACGTTTTTGGTTTCAGCCGAGGTGCAGCAGCAGCTAGAGTTTTTTTGGATGAAATTGAGAAAATAGCAGATCTATCGGCTGTTAAATTTAAAAATAAAAGAGGTTATTTTGGGTATTATTTAGCTAAAAACAATATCACGGTTGATGTGGTAAGAGTTCGTTTTCTAGGTCTTTTTGACACTGTGTCTTCTTACTCGAAAGGAATAAGTGTGAATCCGAATTTTGATAATGATACAACCGAAATAGAACTAAACAATCTATCTCGGGCAAAAACAGTCATGCACTTTACCGCTACTGATGAACATAGAGCCAATTTTTCGCTTACTAAAACAAGAGTAGGAAAAGAAAGAGAATTTCCGGGTGTGCATTCTGATGTTGGCGGAAGTTACAATGATGGTGTTGAGCTAGTAGGGGTTATTGAGAAAAATTTTAAGGACGAATTAAAAGAGTTTTCAAAGAAACTAATAGCAGAGTCTTGGTATTTAGAAAAGCAATTAGAGGTTTCTTTTTTTGGACCAAAACACGAACTTAAAGGCACACGAGAGTTAAGCAAAAACTACAGTTACATCCCGCTGCATTTTATGGCAGAATCAGCCATAACAACACAAAAAGTACCTTTTCAAACAGAAAAATTAGAAATTAAAAAATACAGTATTGCTAACGATGCCTTGCTTATGCGGGTGAAAAAGCGTTTGCGAGAATATGTTTTAGCTGATGGTGAGCCATATGCATTTAAATGGTTTGGAGCAATTCATGAAAAGTATAAAGGGGTAAAAGCTGGTGATAAACAGTTTGTAGCTTACCAGCAAGAGTTACAAGAGCAAAAAGATTTACGAAAACTCCGTAATGAATATTTGCACTGGTCTGCAGACAATGGTTCTCTGGGTATGGAAGCAGCAAAAGATAGGATACGTAACAAAATTTAAATTATGGCAATCAACAAAATTTGTAAAAATAGAAAAGTGACGGTTAATAATGAATATACTTTAATCGTAGGTGGTACATTAACAAAAATCGCAAATCAATCTAATATTTAAGCTACAGAGGAAAATCTGACTTTAATTTCGAATAAAAAAATAATCACTCATAGCAAAAAGCAATAATTTTTTATTGCATAGATTATCAGAATTTAAGATTTTTGAGATTGTATTATACCGTTATATCTTATGGTAGATTTTCCCACCAACATTATAGATTTTCAATATTATATAGATTTCAAAATTGGTACGTTAATTTCCCTGCCAAAGAAAGATTTTTTTAATTGCAATCAAAGTGTATTTTTGTGTTAATCAAATAACATAAAAATGACTAAAAATATCTTTGTAGCTGCTTTGTTGATTTTTTCAATATCAGGCAAAAGTCAGAACCTGAAGTTGGATGAAATCATGAAAGGGGATTCATTTGTTGGTGTTCAGCCTACAAATCAACATTGGAGTTTAGACGGAAAAAAGGTTTACTTCGATTGGAACCCTAATAATGAGCTAGGTTTAAGTACTTATTTCTGGGAAAAAGGGATGACAAAACCAGTACTTGCCCAACCAAAAGAAGCGGCTTTTTCGCAATTGGATTTTAAAAGAAACCTAACATCCGATATTGTTTATTATATAGACAAAGGAGGATTATATTCTTATTCTATAAATAATAAAATTTCAAAAAAAATATTCCAGCAATCGAATCCGATTTCTAATTTAGAACTAGGCTTTGAAGTTGGAATTTTATTTTTTCAGCAAAATGATAATTTATTTAAGTACAATGCCAAAGAAGGGACGATAGTACAAATCTCAAATTTTAATAGTGGAGATAAAAAGGAGAAAGAATCAAATAAAGATTCTTTTTTGAAAACGCAACAAAAAGAATTATTCCAATTTATTAGAGATAAGGAAGCTAAAAAAGAATGGAATACAGCTAAAAAAAATAGCGTTAAATCTGATTTTCCTAAAGAATATTACTATGGTAAAAAAGATGATTTTGCAAGTCTTAAAGTAAATCCAAACGGAAATTTTGCAACATTTAGTTTAATCGAAAAATTAGATGTTAAGAAAGAAACAATGGAAGTTTTTATCACTGCCGACGGGTATAACCAATCACCTGAGACGAAAGAAAAGGTTTCTATAGATAATTTTGTAAAGACCAGATTCGGAATATATTCAGTTGCTAAAGATTCTGTTTATTTTGTCAATTTTTCTAGTTTAAGTCATATTCAGGATGTACCAAAATATTATGATTCGTATGAAAAGCTTAAAAATAAAGAGAAGTCAGATAAACTAATAACGGTTCAAGCTCCAGTTTATAATGCAAGTGGTTCATTGGCTATAGCCGAAATAAGAAGTCAGGATAATAAAGACAGATGGCTAATTAGTCTTGATTTAGATAAGGGAACTTTTCAGGAAATAGAACATCAGCATGACGAAGCTTGGATTGGCGGACCTGGAATTCCGTCTTATGATTTTGATTCGGGAACTTTAGGATTTCTTTCGGATAACGAAACGATTTACTTTCAATCGGAAGTTACAGGATATTCACATTTGTATACCTATAATTTAAAGACTAAAAAGAAAACACAACTTACTAGTGGTAATTGGGAAGTAAGAGATGTGATTTTATCAAAAGATAAAAAGACATTTTATTTAACTACAAATACAACACATCCTGGAAATAGAAATTTCTATAAATTGGCTGTAGCCAATGGTATTTTAGAACCTATTTTAACTAAAGATGGTGCGCATGAAGTAAGTTTATCTCCAGATGAAAAAACGCTATTGGTACGTTATTCTTATAAAAACAAGCCATGGGAATTATTTATAGGAGAGAATAAAAAGAATCCTGCATTACAACAAATAACTTCTTCGACTACAGAAGAGTTTAAAAAATACCAATGGAGAGAACCAGAGGTAATCACGTTTAAAGCGCAAGACGGAGCTACTGTTTATGCGAGATTATATACTCCAAAGGCAGAAAAAACAAACAAAGCTGCTATATTATTTGTTCATGGAGCTGGGTATTTGCAAAATGCACACAATTATTGGAGCAATTATCATAGAGAATATATGTTTCATAATATGCTGACCGATTTGGGTTATACTGTTTTGGATATTGATTATAGAGGAAGTGATGGTTACGGACGTGATGTAAGAACTGGAATATACCGTTTTATGGGCGGAAAAGATTTATCGGATCAAATAGATGGAAAGAAATATCTAGTTGATAATTACGGAATCGATGCCAATAGAGTAGGGATATATGGTGGTTCTTATGGTGGTTTTATCACTTTAATGGGAATGCTTACTGCTCCGGGAGAATTTGCTTCTGGAGCAGCCTTGCGTTCTGTTACGGATTGGGCACATTACAATCATGGTTATACCGGTAATATTCTTAATTTTCCTGAAACAGATCCAGATGCATACAAAAAAAGCTCTCCAATTTATTTTGCGGATAATCTAAAAGGAAACTTATTGATGCTTCATGGTATGGTTGATGATAATGTAGAATATAAGGATATTGTACGTATTTCCCAGCGTTTTATAGAATTAGGTAAAAAAAATTGGAGCCTTTCATCATTCCCGGTAGAGGCACATGGGTTTAAAGAAACGTATTCTTGGATTGATGAATATGACAGAATCTTGCATTTATTTAATGAGACACTATTAAAAAAGTAATTAGTAGTTGCAGTTTACAGTCGCAGTTTTCAGGCTGAGACTCTAAACTGTGACTGTAACTATAAAAGAGTACTCCTAAAAAAAGAATCTGAATAGATTCTTTTTTTATTTTATTTAGTTTTAAATTTGCATTCGTAAAAGACGAAACAACACAACACAACAAATAATAATGAGCAATACAATTACAACTACTAATTTTAATTTTCCTAATCAGAAATCGGTTTATCGCGGAAAAGTTAGAGAGGTTTATAATATTAATGATGAACTTTTGGTTATGGTTGCTACTGACAGGCTTTCGGCTTTTGATGTAGTTTTACCAAAAGGGATTCCTTATAAAGGACAAATCTTAAATCAGATTGCGACAAAATTCATGGAACTTACTCAGGATATTGTTCCGAATTGGCTAATCGCAACTCCAGATCCAAATGTTGCAGTAGGTCATTTATGTGATCCATTCAAAGTAGAAATGGTAATCAGAGGATATGTTTCTGGTCATGCAGCGCGTGAATATGCGGCTGGGAAAAGAGAAATTTGTGGCGTAGCTATGCCTGAGGGATTAAAAGAAAACGATAAATTCCCAACACCTATTATTACTCCAACTACAAAGGCAGATAATGGTGAGCATGATGCAGATATTTCGCGTGAAGCCATCCTTTCAAGAGGAATTGTTTCTGAAGAAGATTATTTGGTTTTAGAAAAATATACTAGAGCATTATTTCAAAGAGGAACTGAAATTGCTGCAAGCCGCGGCTTAATTTTAGTAGATACTAAATATGAGTTTGGAAAAACTAAAGATGGAGTAATTGTTTTAATTGACGAAATTCATACACCAGATTCTTCTCGTTATTTTTATGCTGACGGATACCAAGAAAGACAAGATAAAGGAGAAGAGCAAAAACAATTATCTAAAGAATTTGTACGTCGTTGGTTAATCGAAAATGGATTTCAAGGACAAGAAGGACAACAAATTCCAGAGATGAACGATGCTTATATTGAATCTGTATCGGAGCGTTATATCGAATTATATGAGAATATTCTAGGAGAAAAATTCGTTAAAGCCGATATTGATAATATTGACGAACGTATCGAAAAGAATGTAATAGCTTATTTAAGTAAATAAGATTTATTTAAAATTAAAAATGAACCTCACAACTTTAAATTGTGGGGTTATTTTTTAGATTATTGTGGACCTTCTTGAATAATTTTTAAATTTTGAAGACCAGTTTCAAGTTGCTCCCCAAGCATTTGATCTATATTCATAAACGCAAGCATTAAATTCATAGGATAAGGAGATCGACCATCAAATCCCCATTTTACTTTAGTTTGTGTTGGAGTAATTTCTTCGGTTGTCATATAAGCGGTATCAGTAGATTGCATAGGAGCCTCAAAACGTAATTCATATTCCAATCGTTCACCAGGAATAATTTTTTTTATTTCTTGTTCTCCTTTGCCAACGTTTTTATCATTGCTATCCCAGCCAGCGATTGCACCAATTGTTCCATCAGTACCAGAAAACGTTTTTCTCATTGCAGGGTCTAATCTGGACCATACGCTAAAATTGTGTTGGTTTTTTAAATACTTTATATAGTTAAAAACACTGTCTTTTGGCTTGTTGATAGTAACTTCTCTTTCTACATGATATTCATTTGGTAAAAATAAAGCTACTATTAATCCTAACATTACGATACTTAAAATCCCGAGAATAATTTTTTTAATAACATTCATAGTTTTATAATTAAGTGGTTTATAATTATTTTGATTTTTTAAGCTGTGTTTCATAGCAATTAATCCATTCGGTAACAGACATTTTTTGTACAAGCGCTGCTATTAGATCATAAGGAATATCATCCATCTTTTTAAAACGAATGCAACTTTTTCCCATATCCAGTTTTTGTTTGCTGTGTTTAGGATATTCAGTAACAAACCATTCTAGTAATTCTGGTTTTGCATAAATTCCCATATGGTACAACGCTATAAAGTTTTTTTGAGATGCTATATTTATAAATGGTAAAGGCAGTTTAGGATTACAATGATAACCTGCTGGATAAATAGAATGAGGTACAAGATAACCTAACATTCCATAGCTCAATTCTTCAGTAAATCCTTTAGGAATATTATTAAGTATTGTTTCACGAAGTTTAAGAAAAGAAAGCTTTCTTTCTTCAGGAAGTGATGATAAATATTCTTCGATTGTTTTGGCTGACGATTGCATTTTAAGTTTTTATTGTAAAGTTAAATAAAATTTAGTGTTGTGAATTTTAATTGTTTATAAAAATAATGTGCTAGTTTTTGTTTTTTATTACAAATTATGCAACCTTTTAGTTTTTTTGTACGTCTTAGTATTATATGGATAACTATTCTAGACTAATTAAAACTTAGTTTTTTATTTTCAAGAAGTTAATCGAATTAAAATCATTAAGAGATCAATCAAAAAATAATTATCATGAAAAAGTCAATCGTTTATTTAGGAATTGCTTTAATCGCTTTTGCAAATACAGCGTAGTAATTTGGAGCACAGATTAAAAATAAGAAAAGCAAAAATTGCGATTTAGTTCTGTAACATTTGGCTTTTTTGTGTGACTAATAATTGGCTGCGTATTTTTAAATTTAAAAGTAAAGTATAGTACTTCGTGTAGTATAATGTTATTTTAATTTATATATCTGTCAAAGAATTTGAAAGAATTCTTAAATCATCAATCAAAAAATCAATCAAAAAATCAATCAAATCAATCATCATGAAAAAAACAATCGTTTTTTTAGGAGTGGCTTTTATGGCTTTAACTCCCGTAGTCCAAGCTTCAAGTAGAAGTACAAGTTTTAAATTATTAAATACTGAAAAAAATATCGTACAAGGATATGATCGAAGTCCTCTTAATGTTGCAATTAGCAAAGGAGATATAGAAACAGTAAAGAAATTTATAGAATATGGTGCGAATGTCAATAAAGTACTAGACGGGATGTCTCCGTTGATGGCTGCAGCACGTTATAATAAAGTTGAAATTATGAAATTTCTTGTGTCTAAAGGTGCTGAAGTTGAGACTGAAAACGAGAATGGGTACACAGCATTGAAGTATGCAGAAGTATCAAAAGCAAAAGAAGCTATTGCTTTTTTAAAAGCTATTCTAAAAAAATAATTATTCTTTAAAGTTTAGTAAAAGACCTCAAGTCTTAATTTGAGGTCTTTTTTTTATTTATAAGCATCGTAAATGATTTAAAATATTGTTTTACATCTATTTGATAATTAGCTATAAAAAAGATGCATTATATAATTATGTAACATTTAGTTTGTTTGTATGACTTATAATAAACGATTTAGCTTTAATACAATACGGTTAAAGTTGTGTTTCAATAAAACGTTTTATAAAGCAAGATACCTTGTTATGCATACTATTGTTTTTATTTATATATTTGTTTCAGAATTATATTAATTTAAAATCATCAATCAAATCAATCATCATGAAAAAATCAATCATCTATTTAGGAGTAGCTTTAGTTACTTTTACAAATGTTGCACTAGCCTCAGATTATAAACCATTTAATTCTAACACGTATATCAGTGTTGATGTTAATCCTTTAAATACTGCCATTTGTAAAGGGGATATAGAAACGGTTAAAAAACTTTTAGAAAACGGCGCAAGAATAAATAAGTTCTCAGGAGGTTTAACTCCATTAATGACTGCCGCTCGTTATAACAAAGTTGAAATCATTCATCTCTTACTTTCTAAAGGAGCTAATCCTCATATTACTGCCGATAATGGGTATAATGCCTTAAAATTTGCAGAAGTTTCAAAAGCTGTAGATGCTGTAGCAATTTTAGAAAAATATTAGTCAATACTATTTTCTTAAATAAACACCTCAAATCTAAAGATAAGATTTGAGGTGTTTTCAATTTACAAAAGTTCAAAGTTTTTTAATTTACTAAGTATTTAAGTATTTGATATATAATGTTTTATTTGTTTTGAAAATAGTGTAACATTTTATTTATTAATACGTCTATATAAGTATAGTTGTTCTTTTTTCAAAACAATTATTTAAAATTGAGCTTCTAATTTTAAGCGAATGTTAATTATTAGTTAAAACAAAGTACCTTGTAATACATAATACCAATTTTAAATATATATTTGTATAAGAATTAATAAAGATTCTAAATCATCAATCATCAATCAAAAAACAATCACCATGAAAAATTCAATCGTTTATTTAGGAATAGCTTTAGTAGCTTTTGTTAATGTTTCTTTAGCTTCAAATCCAGCTAAAAATTTATTTGTTAATGACAAAACTTTTGTTTCAGTAGTCTTTGATTCAGCTCCTTTGAATGCAGCTATAAGAAAAGGAGATATTGAAACAGTTAAGAAGTTTATTGAATATGGAGTAGATGTCAATAATACTTCAGACGAATTGACTCCATTAATGACTGCAGCGAGATATAATAAAGCTGAGATTATAAAACTTTTGCTATCGAATGGAGCTGATAGTACAATAAAAAATGAAAAAGGTTTTACTGCATTAAAATATGCAGAATTGTCTAATGCAACTGATGCAGTTGCACTTTTGAAAAAAGCTTAAATAAGCCTATTATAGTTAGTAAAAATCCCCGCAAATCATAATTTGATTTGCGGGGATTTTAGTTAAAATTAGTTTTAATTTTATTTGAAATATGAAAAAGTCTCTTCATTTTCAATTTTCAACAATGATTCGTAGATCAATTTAATTACATTCTCAACATCATCACGGTGAACCATTTCTACAGTAGTATGCATGTATCTTAGCGGAAGCGAAATTAATGCAGAAGCAACACCACCATTACTATATGCAAATGCATCGGTATCTGTACCAGTAACACGAGAAGACGCTAAACGTTGAAACGGAATTTTGTTAGCTTCTGCTGCATCAATTATAAGTTCACGTAGATTATTTTGAACTGCTGGAGCGTAAGTAATAACTGGTCCTAAACCAATTTTTGTATCTCCTTCAATTTTCTTTTCAATCATTGGAGTTGTCGAATCGTGACAAACATCAGTAACAATAGCTACATTAGGTTTAATGGTTTTGGTAATCATTTCGGCACCACGTAATCCAACTTCTTCTTGAACCGAGTTTGTGATGTATAATCCAAACGGAAGTTTTACTTTATTTTCATGTAATAAACGAGCTACTTCGGCGATCATAAAACCTCCCATTCGGTTGTCGATGGCGCGACAAACAAATTTGTTTTCGTTTAAGATCATAAATTCATCAGGATAGGTAATAACACAACCTACATGAACGCCCATTTTCTCAACTTGTTCTTTGGTTTCACAACCTAAATCAATAAAAATATTGCTGATTTTTGGAGTTTCTTCCTTATCGCGTAATCTTGTATGAATTGCTGGCCATCCAAAAACACCTTTAACGATTCCGTTTTTAGTATGAATATTAACTCTTTTTGATGGAGCAATCTGATGATCTGATCCACCATTTCTTATTACATATATTAATCCATCATCAGTGATATAATTTACATACCATGAAATTTCATCTGCATGTCCCTCAATAACGACTTTATATGGAGCATCTGGATTTATAACTCCTACAGCAGTTCCATATGTATCGGTAATAAAAGTATCAACATAAGGTTTTAAATAATCCATCCATATTTTTTGACCATCACTTTCGTAGCCAGTTGGGGATGCATTATTAAGATAGCTTTCTAAAAAGGTAATCGAACTATCATTTAAGATTGATTTTGTACTCATAAAAATATTTTTTTGCTAATTTATAAATTTGTATTTTATATATTTTACCAGCGTATTCAAAAAGATTATGTAAGTGAATAATCTTTTTTAGTTAATAATTTAGGTAAGAAACAGCCATTTCTTATGCATATGCAGTACCTACAATATAAAATATATAGTAACAAAAGTAAACTTAATTTTGACGAAAGACAAACAAGGATAATCCAGTTTTTGTTAACTTTAACGAATAGGCAAAGTTGCTCAATGAGTAGCCACCAAGATTAAAATTATAAAATGTTTACTGCGATTTATTTTAGTGAAATTTAGCTTTGAATTTTTTAAGACGGAAGTTTTCAGACTTTATAACTTTTCCTTTATCAGTAATCATTAGACAGCTGTAATCTGGGAATTTTTTAAGTAAGAGTAAACCTTCTGTTTGTCCGAGTACCATTATAGAAGTACTTAAACCATTTGCCGTTTCGGCATTAGAACCAAAAATTGTTACACTGCATAAGCCAGTTGCAGGATATCCAGTTGCAGGGTTTATGATGTGAGAATAGCGTTTACCATCAAAAACAACAAATTTTTCATAGCTTCCAGAAGTTGTTACAGCTTCTTGTTCTAAAGGTACAGTAGCTAAGAGTTTTTCAGGATTAAACGGATTGGTAATTCCTATTTTCCATGGAGTTCCATTTGGTTGACTTCCCCAAGTACTCATATCTCCTGATCCATTTATGATTCCAGCTTTGATACCTTTTGCCAGCATCATATCGCGACACTTGTCAGCGGCATAACCTTCTCCAAGTGCACCAAATCCTAATTTCATTCCTTTTAGTTTTAGGAATATAGTAGAATTTACGGAGTCTAAAATGATATTTTTATACCCCACTTTTTCTACCGATTTTTTAATATTTTCCTCCGTTGGCATTTCAGTCATTGATCCGTCAAATTTCCAGATTCTGTCCATGGCAGCAAAACTGATATCAAATCCACCATTTGTTATTTCTGATAAACGGATTGCTCTTTGCGTCAACTCAAAAACTTCACGATCTACTTTTACAGGTCGAATTCCTGAATTTTGACTTACTTCAGAAACTTGAGAATCTGATTTCCAATCTGAAATTAAATTCTCAATTCGTGTAATTTCAGCAATAGATGCATCAATATTTTGCTCAGCAGTAAGAGAATCTTTTGCAACAATTGTGATGTCAAAACGACTTCCCATAAGGAGCGTAGTTCTTTTTCGTAAAACTTGCGCATTGCTATAAAAGCTACTAGTTAGTACAAAAAGAAACAAAAGTTGCTGTATGAAATTTTTATTAACTGACATGTATAGTGTCTTTTAAGTACGGTTAATAACAATCCGTTAATAACTGTCCATTATTTTTAAAATCTAGTATGCTTTTGGATTGCTTAGAAAGGCATAATACATCAAGAGCCATTTCTACATCTTTTTGCATTGCCAACGAACCGCAGATCATTATAGTACCACCTTGTAATAATAATTCAACAAAAAAGGCAGCATCACGATTTATAAGATCCATTACATAAATGTGTTCTGCTTCACGTGATAATGCTAAATGAAAACTATGAAGTTGTTGCTTTTCAATCATAGTCGCAGCAAACTTTTTATATCCAGAAACTGTTTCTGTTTCCATTCTGAAGCCACAATACAAATGAGTTTCAGTTTTTATCTTGTTTTGTTCAATCATTCCAAGGAAAGGAGCAATACCAGTTCCATTTGAAATAAAAGCCACTTTTGGGGATTTTTTTGGAAAGTGAAAAGCTTGATTCTTAAGAATTCTCGCTTTGATGCTATCGCCAGGTTCAAGATTATTTAAATAAGTAGAACCCAATCCATGTGAATGCAGTTTTACAACTAATTGCACATTGCCAGAATGGTTTCCGATAGAATAGAGGCGTTCTCTATTATCATTTGCAGGATAAACGGCTAATAAATCACCAGAAACAAATTTGGTTCTGCTTCCTGTCTGTAAAGTAAGTATAAAAGTATGTTCAGAATCAGAAACAGGAGTTTTGTCTAATACTATTAATTTCTGTAAGCCTTTTGGAACTTCATTATATAAGGAAGGTGTTGGAGATAATGGAATTCCAGTTTTAGTACTCCATAATCTAACCCAGTTTACAAATTCTTCTGCAGATTTATCATTTACAGTTTGTACTTCTAATAAACGATTAGCCCAATTTTGTTTTTCTAGTAAAGAATCAATTTCAAATGCAAAACCGCAATAGTTTGGATAGATTTTTGAACCAAACCCGACAACAGAAAATTGAACTTTATGTTCTTGATTGTGTTTTTTTAGAATGGATGTAAATTTATCTCCATTAGAAGGAGCGTCTCCTAATCCGTGTGTTGATGTGAAAATGATGATATGTTCTGCTTTCGGAAAAGTTTTAAAATTATTCAATTCGGTTATGAAAACTTTTTCACCGTTTGCGATCAATTGTTTTTGAATCGCACTAGCAAATCGCAATGAACTTCCGTTTTCTGAACCAGCCAATAAGATAAATTTGCTTTCCTCAGCTTTGCATTTATTTTTGATTCGGTTTGCTCTTCTTTTTAAGGTCATTGCAAACCCCGAATAAATAAAAAACAAAATGTTTAGACAAGCAACTGCTAGAATTATTGCCCAAACTGCATTGGTTTTCCCAGTATGTAGATTAAGGCTTAAAAGAGCCAATTGCGATCTCATCGGAGAAAGTTTCTCTGTTACTACAGCGCCAGTTACCTGATTAACTTCGATTTCTCGATCATTTAATTGAATGATATAATATTCTTCTGGATCATCAGAGAAAGGGAATTCTATTTTTTTAACATCAGATAAAAGAGTTTGTTTGAATATTGATGGAGCATCATTTTTTTGTTCCGCAACTGTTATTGATTTTTCGAACTTATTATTCTCTTTGTCCATGAAAAAGTTAAACCTTTCCAATGTTAAATAAGTTCCAGTGAGTGCAATAATTAAAATCGGAATTAAACTCCATCTTCCTAATATGATATGATAATATTGAGAAAAATAATCTTTAGTTACTTTTGAAAAGAATTTACGAACTCCCAACTGTCTTTTAACAACAAGAACAAAACCCGAAATTGAAATTAAAAAAAGTAAAAATGAAATAATTCCAACAAAAAGACGGCCTGTTTCTTTTAAAAATAAAGAACGATGAAAAGCAGTAACCCATTGAATGAATTCAGTCTTTTTTAAAGGTTTTCCTAACTCTTTGGCGGTTAAAGGATCAATATGAGCATTAACGTCATTTCCGTCTTGATCAATAGCCTGCAACGTTACAAACTGATTATGATCTACAGTTAACTCTGTAATTTCAGGATATACCTTTTTTAAAATAGGTAAAGTCTGTTCTAAAGTTATTGTGTCAAAATTTGTTGCTCGATAAGGAAGCGTTTTTTCTTGTACAGCATCAACGGCCAAAACGATACCTGTAACAGATGCAATAAATAGAAACAAAGAAGAAAACAAAGCCAAAGCCAAGTGAGAGTAACGCCAAAAAGAAAGAATCATTATATGCTATTATATTTTATTTAATCTTACGTAACGGATGTATCCTTTACCTTCTGTTTTAGTAGCTAATCCTTCTGTTGTTAGAGGGATTTCTAAGTCGTTTACATAATATTTTTGATCCTCAACAGCACTTTCAAATCTTAATTTGTATCCAGAATTGATTTTAGAATTTTCAATTTCTATCGTGGTAATGCTTCTGTCTCCGCCTGTTACAGAGGCACCCGTTTTTGCACTAATATTATCAGATGGTTTTTTAGAATGAAACTTATTCCATTCTTTTAGAGTGTTATACCATTTTTTATCATCACCCATTACATAAAGTGTTTTTTCATATTCTCCTTTAGCATTGATAAGAGAAACAACAATATAGGCTCCTTCTCCCATATAGTTTGACATTTGAAGCATGCATTTGTATTTTGAAGCTTGTGCAGAAGCTTGAAAAGATATTAGGCAGATAAGGGCTCCAGTTAGAGCTATTTTAAATATTGATTTCATGATGTAATTGTGTTTGTATTATTCAATTCCTAATAATGCGATCTTTTATTGTTATTTTAAAGAATCGCAAAAAGAAGTTATTATTTTAAAAATTCTAAAGAGACGTTATTTTTCGTCAAAGTTTCATTTTCTTTTGCTAAAGCATATGCACTTTCGTCAAATTCAGTTTGAATATCTTTTTTTGCACCAATAGACAATAAATATTTCAATATAGAATCGTCTTTAGAAACCATTGCAGCTTTATGAAGAGCTGTTAAGCCATCTTTGTTTTTTGCATTTACGTCAATATTTAAAGAAGCTAATTTCTTTAATAATGTTAAATCATTTTTAACCATTGCAATGTGATACAAGGTACTTCCATCCACTTGTGGAGTTGCTAGGTTCAATCCTTTATCTTGAAGTAATTTTATTTTAGCATCGAAAGGATCTTTTGCTGAAGTAGCTTCACGACTATTTTGCGGACGGTATGATTGTACTAAATAAAAGCCTAAATTATTTCCGTCTTTATCTTTAACTGCAACGTCAGCTCCTTTTGCTAAAAGAATTTCAACAGCTTCGGGAGTTCCTGATTTTACTGCAAATGTTAAAGCAGATTCCCCTTTACTATTTTGTGCATTTAAGTTTTTTACTACCGGAAGTAATTTTTCTAAAACAGCAGTATCTTTTGCCGAAGCAGCAATCATTAATGGTGTATTTCCGTCTTTATCGGTTTTGTTTGCATCTACGCCTTTTGCCAAGAAATATGTAACGATTTCAGTTTGGTTAGGTTTAGCTACTAAAAAGTGAAGAACATTTTCTCCAGACTTTGTTACAGCGGTTGGTTTTATCTTAACTTCTTCAACTAAATATTTATAAGCTTCAAGAGAAGTTGCTTCTCTACGAGCTCCTTGTGCTGCAATAAGAAGTGCATTATCATTAAACTTAACTCCTTTTTCTAAAAGTTTCTTTAAAAGAGCAACATTTCCAGATCTAGCTGCGTAATTAAAAGCAGTGTTTCCTTGGTTATCAACGTCTTTTAATGACATTCCTTTAGTCGCAAAATAAGTTGATAATACTAAATCTTTATCATTAGGAATTGCCATTAATAATAAATTAGCTCCATCTCTATATTTTTTCTTTGGATCAATACCTGCTTTGAAAAAAGTGTCGTATAAAGCCGTATTAGATTGTCCGTTGCTAGCAGCGAAAACAACCGGTGTTGCACCTTTACTATCTTCAAGATTAATATCAGAACCTTTTGCAATAAGATATTCTACAAGTTCGATATTTCCTTTGTTGGCTGCCCAATGTAAATAAATACGACTGTCATGAGTCATTTTATTTACTGGATTTCCAGGCTGTTCTAAAAGGAATTTTATAGTAGCTATTGGAGCATCATTGTTAATTGCTAAAACAACTGGATCAAAAGCATTTTGATTGGGCTGAGACGGGTTGCTTCCTTTTTCTATTTCGGCTTTAACAGCACTTACATCTGGTGACGTTTTCCAAAATGATTGTTCTAGTAAGATGTTTTTTTGCTGTGCACTAACAAATAAAGTAGCAGCTAATGCTATAGAAATAAAAAGATTCTTCTTCATATTTATGTATTTATTGTTTATTGATTTTTGACAAGATTTGTTTTTTATTAGATAGAAATAACTTATCTATTTAGAATAAATAAGAATAGAGCAAATGTAAATATTAATATCTTTAAATCAAGTTTAATTTATCAAAAAATAAAAATAATTGGAACTTTAGATTTATATTATGTTAAATATGCTTTATACATTTTATTGTCTCTTTTTAGTTATTGTTTTATCTATTATTGATGTCAATCAAAGACTATTAGTTACATTCTGATCTTTTTATTGAAATTATTTCTATATAATTGGTAAATGAATTTTTTATGTCAAAGTAGGGATAAAAAGAAGTAGAGGTTATTTTCTAATTATTGTAAGCTAGTTGTTTTCAGATATAAACTAGTTTTTTTGATTCATATTTGGAGGCTAATATTATTTTTTAAATTGTTAAGTTGTTGTATATTAGTTTTATATGATATTTTTTTTCTAAAATATAAATTTGGTATTACAATTGTATATAAATGTATAATTTTACATTCAAATTAATAACTCAATGAAGTTTAGAACTTATTTATTTTGCTTTTTTCTAGTGTGTTTTGTTGGTCATGCTCAAATCGATAAAAATAATCCCCAACAAATGGGATACGTTTTAACCGAAAAGGATTCTATATTAAACGATACAATTCAATTACCAGAAATTATTATTTCAAAAGAAAAGCTTGATCCTGAGGCTCAAAAACAATTTTTAATTTTACAGAATAGAGTTTATAAAACATATCCATTTGCTAGATTGGCTTCGGATAGATTAGTTGCTCTTAATAAAGGTATGGCTCGTTTATCTTCAAATAGAGAAAAAAAGAAATATTTTAAAATTGTTGAAGATTATCTTAATAATGAATTTGAAGGGAAACTAAAGAAGTTATCTCGTAAGCAGGGGCAAATATTAGTGAAGCTCATTCACCGTCAAACAGGAACGACTACATTTGAGTTAGTAAAAACTTTAAAAAGTGGATGGAAAGCCTTTTGGGCTAACACTACAGCTAATGTTTTTGATATTAGTTTAAAGACTGAATATGCTCCTTATGAGGTTAATGAGGACTATTTAATTGAAACAATCTTAATTCGTGCTTTTGAATCAGGAAGATTACAATATCAAGCACCAGCTCATCCAGTTGATTATAATGATCTTAGTGAGCGCTGGCAAGAAAAAGCCAAAGAAATGAAGGCCATAAAATAGCTTTATTTTTTATTAAAAATTATGAGAAGACCTATCAAATATGTTTTGATAGGTCTTTTTTTATAGCGTTATTTTGATTAGTAAAATAAAATCCTTTTTAAATAACTTAAATCTTTTAATTCCCATAACTATCCATAATTTAATATAATAAATCTTATAATATAGGTTTTTGCAGAATTAATTTGTAAGTTTAATCTTTATTTTGTTTTTTAGAAATAAGTGTTAATCAAATAGTTTTCAAAATGAAGAAAAAATTACTTAACCTAATTATGATGTTTTTAGCTATTTTGGGATGGTCACAAAACATTTCAGAAACTGATTTTTCTATTACTATAAATGGAAATAAAATTTCGACTACTGAAAATTTTAAACAGCAGTTTATAGAATTAAAAAAGAATACAAGCAAACGACAAAGACTTGATAAGGAATATATTTTGTTGCAATTTATAAGAATACCTTCAATAGATGAGCAACAAAAATTGAAAAAACAAGGAGTCACTTTGCTTAGCTATTTATCAAATAATGCTTATTATGCTACAATTGAATCTGATTTTTATAGTAAAAGAAATGTGTCTGATAATATAAGAAGCATAATTGCGATTGATCCAAAATATAAATTAGATCTAATGCTTGCCAATAATACTATTCCAGATTATGCTTTAGAGGAAAATGGAGTTAAGGTAGTAGTAAGTTATTTCAAAGGAGTAGATTCAAAAGTTATCTCAAATGATTTATCAGGTTTGTTTGTGAAAAACATAAAAATTGAAGAACCATTTAATCAAATTTATCTGCAGGTTTCTAAAGATAAACTAGAAGATATCGCAAAAAAATATTGGGTACAAAATATTGAATTAATTGCAGCTCCTGTTGAAAGTGATAATAAACCAGGAGTAACTTCGCATAAAGCAAATGTTTTGGGATCTACTATTTCAGGTTTAGAATATGGATTAACAGGAAAGGGAGTGAAAGTTGGTGTTTGGGATGGAAATTTAGAGAACCATAAAGATTATACAGGGAGAGTAATTAATAAGGAGTATGAATACAATTCATCTCATGGCAGTCATGTAGCAGGAACTATTGGTGGGGCTGGTTTATTAGATCCTAGAGCAAAAGGGATGGCTCCAGAAGTACAAATGTATGGATGGAATTTTAATACCCAATCAAATGGTTTATCGGTTGCAAGCGAAAGATTAAAATCAATTGCAGAAGATGGAATTGAAATTACATCAAATTCTTATGGAACAAGTCTTACTTCTGGCTTTAGTACCTATAGATATAATGGATCAGATTATGGTGATGATTTTGTTACCGCAATGAACCCTTATCTTTTAAACATATATTCTAATGGAAATGCTCAAACTATATATCCGGGAGGATTTAATACTTCTACAAAAAATTCGAAGAATTCATTGCATGTTGCAGCAAATAATCCAAATGATCAGATTAGTGGTTATAGTAGTTTTGGACCAACAGTTGATGGACGCTTGGTACCACAAATTGCAGCAGTTGGGAGCAATGTGTATTCATTAGATTATAGTAATTCCTATCAGTTCATGAGTGGAACTTCAATGGCAACACCAGGAGTAACTGGTATAGTTGCTTTGTTATACGAAAGATATAAAGGTATTTATGGAGAGAAACCATTAGCTTCATTAATGAAAGCTTTAGTTGCTAATACCGCAAAAGATGTTGGGAATCCAGGTCCTGATTATAAATATGGTTTTGGAAACATAAATGGACTAAGAGCAGTAAAAGTATTAGATAAAAAAATGTTTTATACCGCTTCTGTTGCTAATGGAGAAAGATATGAAGAAAAAATTATAGTTCCAAAAGGATTGGTTTCACTTAAAGTAATGCTTGCCTATTCTGATCTTCCAGGGACACCAGGAGCAGGATCAATTCAGGTAAATGATTTGGATATTAAAATAGTAAAGGATGGAACAACGATTCTGCCTTGGGTATTAAATCCAATAACACCAGAAGCAAATGCCACTCGTGGAATTGATAGAATGAACAATATTGAGCAGATAACAGTAGACAATCCTACTGAGGGAATCTATAAAATTATAGTTACAGGTACAACAGTTCCTTTTAACAATCAGGAGTTTTCAGTGGTGTATGATTTTGTGACTCCAGGATTAGTTCTTACCTATCCGATAGGTGGAGAAAAATTTAATCCAGATACGACTGAATATATTCGATGGGATTATGAAGGAGATACTAAAACGTTTACCATTGAGTACTCTCTAGATGGAGGAATTAATTATCTAATACTCGCAAAAGATGTTCCATCAGTAGCAAGAAATTTTGAATGGAAAATACCAACTGGGATAGTTGCAAATGCTAAAATAAGAATAAGCGCAGGTACAAAAGTAGATGTTTCCAAAGAAGTATTTACTATTATTACAGAACCTAAAAATTTAGTTATCACACCCTCAGTATGTGGCACTCCATCTTATAAAATGGATTGGGATCCTATTAAAGGAGCAAAATATGAAGTTTTAAAAATGAACGGTTATAAATTTGATGTTGTAGCAACTGTTACAGAACCGACTTATATATTTGATAATCTTGCTGTAAGTGAGGATAATTGGTTTTCTGTTCGTACAGTAGATGGCATTACAGGAATAGTTTCTGAACGAGTTCGTGCCGTAAATGTAGAGCCAGTGTTTCAACCAGTATTAAATGCTTTAAAATTGCCGTTTCTGGAGAATTTCAATAATAGAAAAGCAACCAATTATGTTATGTCTAAGGGAGTTGCTGGAGGTATTAAATATGAATATATCAATGCAGAACTATTAGATGGTGTAAAGATGGAAGGCTCAAACACAACATCTACCTCTTCTTGGGTAGAAAGTACAGCAATAGATGCATTTGCAAATAATCCAGATTATATAAAAAAGATAGCATTTTGTGATATAGATGCAACAAGCCTTGCTGGAAAAAATATCCGAATGAAGTTTAATTTATTATGGAATAGTGTTGGACCAGTCAATAAAAGTTTTTTTAGAGTCCTGATAAATGGAAATCTTGTAAATAGCCATGAAAATAAAACGGATTATGGAGGGACACAATTATCAGGTAATACTGAATTAACCTATGATTTATCAGCTTATGCAGGAACTACATTTAGCATAGTATTCGAAACAGTTATAGATAATAACTTTATTGTAGTGAATAAAAAGAATGTTTACAATTTAGTTTTTGTAGATAATATTGCTATTTACGAAGCTACGTCAACTGATTTAGAATTAACTTCATTTATTCCAAAGACTAGCTTAACAGCAACAGAAGTTGTAAAAATAAAAATCTTCAATCATTCTCCAGTTGCTATAAGTAATATTCCAGTTTCTTATAAAATAAATGATGAAGAAGAAATAATTGAAACAATTCCAGGACCTATTAGCTCATTAGCAGAAATAGCTTATGATTTTACAAAAGCAGCTGATTTCTCTGCTCCAGGGCAATATACTGTTGTTGCTAATGTGAATTATATAGGGGATGAAGTAATAAAAAATAACACAGTTACAAATACATTTTATAATACTGGTACAGATGTTTTGATGGGATCTGTCGCTAGTATGACAACTTGTTCGGCAGTATTTACAGATGCAGGTACACGTTTTAATAATTATCCAATAGGAGTTACGCAAATAATAACTTTTAAGCCAGAAATTACTAAGAATAGTATAAATGTAAATTTTACTGATTTTGATCTCGAGATGGGTTATGATTTTTTATATGTTTATAATGGTTCATCTATAACAGCTCCATTGTTAGGTGCATTTACAGGAGCTGACTTACCAGAATCTTTGACTTCAACGGCAAGTGGAGGAGAATTAACCTTTAAATTTGTTTCTACTGATTATGTAAATAGAAGGGGTTGGATCGCAGCTATTAGTTGTGTTACAAAACCACTTGTAAATGACGCAGGTATAGTTTCTGTAGTAACTCCAGAAATTCTTGGTAAAAAATCAAGTACACACAACATAACAATTAGAGTTAATAATTTAGGGTCTGAAGCATTAACAGACCATCCAGTATTTTATCAGGTAAATAATGGAACAAAAGTTACTGAAACAATTCCTGCTATTCCAGGATATTCAACAGTTAGTTTTACGTTTAATGCCAAAGCAGATTTATCTACTGTTAATGCTGAATATAAAATTAAAAGTGGAATTGATATAGCAGATGATAATAGTGCTAATGATGTAATCGAAAAAACTGTATATAATAAAAATGAACTACCAGTTCACATTAATACAGATGGATATGCAATATCTAAATTGAAATGGAATGACATTGTAAATACTTCAGGAACTACAGCATATTCAGATTTTAAGAGTATAAAAATCCCTGTATATGCTGGCTTTACTTATCAGCCAGAGGTTACAATTAGTAGAACAGGAGTGCCAATTACTAGAGACCAAACAGCAAATGCGGGTGTTTTTACAATGATTGTTATTGACCTAAATGGTGATGGTAACTTAACAGATGAATTTTATGCAGGTAATTTTTGGGTAAATACATTACCTGCTTCGACATCACCTGCGATTAAGTCAACACCAACAGTGCATTATTTTAGAAATAAATCCTCATTAGTAGGAGGTTTAACTATTCCGTCAGGTACAAAAGCTGGTGAGAAACTAATGCGTATTATACATATGTATCGTTCGCCATATGAGTATTTTAATGTTAATCTTGGACCAACTATTGATGGAGTAACAACTTCTAATGAAGATTTTGAAATAGAAGAATATACAATTGATGTATTGCCATTTACTGTAGCAGATGCAAGTGTAGAGAGAATTGTAACGCCACTTAAGTCAGGTAAGAAACCAGTTTCAGTGGAAGTAGTGATACGTAATTATTCGAATACTCCAATTACGAACTTCCCAATTGCCTATAAAATTAATGGAATCAACGAAGTAGTTGAAACTGTAGTAGACCCTATTGCATCTAAAGCGACTGCTAATTTCACATTTACTACAAAAGCAGATTTGAGTCTTCCAGCAGATTACACAATCGATGTTTATACTAAATTGAAAGGTGATACAGATGCTACAAATGATTCTAAATCAGTAACAATAGCACATGTTCCAAATTATGCTACAAACGTTACAGGAACTTTTGATGGATTAGATGATTTTGTAGTTATTGATGCTAATCCAGCTTTAAATCTTACTAATAATTATACATTCGAAGCATGGGTTAATCAGAAGGAACCAAGTATTTTAGGTAGAATATTAGATAAAGGTACAGTGCTGTTTTTTATACATAACACATCTAGTCTTAGCATTTATAAAGAAAATAGTTTAGTACTTTCTATAACTACTGCCAAAGGTTCTTATGTTATAAATACGGGGCAAAATTCAATTAAGCAAAATACTTGGCATCATATTGCTTATAGGGTAAGTAAAACCAATATTTATAAAATTTATATAGATGGAGTTTCGGTTCCTTTTACAAGCACAGGCATAGCAGGAGAGGCAAGTTCAAATGCAACATCATCTGCTTATATAGGAAACAATGCAGGTTTAGCACGTGGCTTAAATGGGAATATAGACGAAGTTCGTATTTGGTCAGGAGTTCGTACTCTAGCAGTAATAAAAGGCAATGCAATGAGAAACTATGTTGGAAATGAACTAGGTTTGGATGCCTATTACTCCTTTTCTGAAGGAGATAAAGAGTTTGTTCATGACTCCTCAATATATGATAATACAGCTGTTGTGAAAAATGCTGATACAAATGGCATAGGAGAGGGGAAATTTTGGAACGTACCAGTTTTATTGCAAAAACTAGATTTTATAAATCAACTATCATCATCATATGATGCAACTACCAAAACATATACAATTTTATTAAAGAAAGGAACTGATGTAGCTACTGCTGTTGCTAAATTTTCATTGGAGATGCAAAGTATTGCAAAAATAAATGGGATAACACAAATAAGTGGCAAAACAAAAAATGACTATACAAATCCAGTGATCTTTACTGTAGAAGGTGTAGGTTTTAATGCTGGAATTAATGAAGTCTATACATTAAAAATTATAAGTAATTTAAAAACGGAAAGTAAGTTACTATCTTATGATTTTAAAACAGCTTCTAATCCTGAGTTAACTGAAGAGATTAATACAGAAATAGTTGGTAATAATGTTACTAAAACTCTTCCTTATGGGGTTAATCTATCTAATTTAATTGCAGATTTTACTGTTTCATCAGGAGCGGAACTATATATAGATGGAGTGAAACAATTAAACTCAAAAACTACTTCATTTGATTATACAGATAGTTTTTTAGTAACTGTAGTTTCAGAAGATAAGTTTTCTCAAACAAATTATACAATAACTTTAGATGCAAAGAATTCTGAAACCAATGTTATATCTTATTCGGTAGCAAACCAAATAGGAGCAACTATAATAAATTCAGATTTAAAAACGATACAAGTTTTTGTTAATAACAACGCCAATTTAAGTGCTTTAATTCCAAGTTTTCAAATATCCGATTTTGCATCATTGCGTATTGGTACCATTAAACAAGATAGTGGAGTCACGGAATTAAATTATACTTTACCTGTGGTATATAATGTAATGGCACAAAATGGTACAATCGAAAATTGGATAGTAACAATTGAGAGAGTCAGACCGACAATCATACTTAAGGGAAATACAGTTGTATATTTAAACAAAGGATGTCCGTATATTGAAGCAGGTTATACTGCTAAAGATAATTTGGATACGGATATCAGTGAGGGAGTCACGGTCTCAGGAACAGTTGATATAAATACGGCAGGTCAATATATCTTAACTTATAAGATAAAAGATCTATTGCAAAATGAGTCTTTAGTGACTCGTATAATAAATGTATCAACATCAGTTTGTGCTCTGGAAGTAGATAAGAATGAAATCGATGGATTTGTAATTTATCCAAATCCAGTAAAAGAAGGAAAGGTATATGTACAGACAGCCTTTACCGGTATAAAGAATATTGTGATATCTGATATGGCAGGAAAAATTGTTTTTACAATTGAAACAGAAAATAGAGAATTAAATATTCATAGACTACCATCAGGAGTTTATATTATGAATGTAGAGCAGGATGGTAAGGTATCAACTCAAAAACTTATTGTTGAATAAATAGATTGCATAATGTGAATTATTCTAAAGTGGCTACTATAATTATAGTAGCCACTTTTTTTATTAAATCACTTTTTCTAATCCAAGATTGCTTTTTAAATATTTTACTTTTTTTTGATTTTGTTAAAAATGAAAATATTTTTTTTGTTGTTTTTCTCTTGTGTTTGGTGGCTTTTATGTATTTATTTAACAAACTAATTTTGTTATCGTTGTTTTTTATGAATTTATTTGTAGGTTTACTCTTTAGTGGCTTTTTTTTAACTTATTATTAATCAAATATTTTTGTAAAATGAATAAAAAAATACTTAGTCTTATTGCGATGTTTTTAATTATTTCAGTGGCTGCACAGAGTATTCCTGAAAATGATTATTTTATTTCTATAAATGGGAATAAAATAGTGACGACTGCTAATTTTAAACAGCAGATTAAAGAAAGAAAAAATAGTACCAGTAAAAAGCAAAGCCCTCAAACGGAGTATACTTTGTTACAATTTAAAAAGATCCCATCTGAGGATGAGCAGCAAAAGTTAAAAAGACAAGGAGTAACATTACTTAGTTATTTGTCAAATAATGCTTACTATGCTTTAATCGAATCTGATTTTTATAGTAAAGGGAATGTGTCTGATAATATAAGAACCATAATTACAATTGATCCAAAATATAAATTAGATCAAATGATTGTAGATCAAATTATTCCAGATTATGCTTTACAGGGGAATAATGTAAAAGTAGTGGTTAGTTATTTTAAAGGAGCCGATAGTGAATTGATTTCGCAAGATTTAGCCAATTCATTTGTAAAAAACATCAAAAAGGATCCTTTTTTTAATCAAATTTATTTAGAAGTTTCTAAAGAAAAATTAGAAGAAATAGCCAAATTTAATTGGGTTCAAAATATTGAATTAGTTCCTCCACCTGTAGAGAGTGACAATCTTCCAGGTTTGACTTCGCACAAAGCAAATGTTTTAGGATCTGCTATAGCAGGTCTAGGATATGGATTAACAGGAAAAGGGGTAAAAGTAGGAGTTTGGGATGGGAATCTTGAGCCACACAAAGATCATACAGGAAGAGTAATAGCAAAAGAATACGAGTCTAATTCATCTCATGGAGAACATGTTTCGGGAACTATTGGAGGAGCAGGTTTATTAGACCCAAGAGCAAAAGGAATGGCTCCAGAGGTAAAAATGTATGGATGGAATTTTAATACTCAATCTAATGGATTAAATAATTATCAAGAAAGAGTATTATCTGTTCAGCAAGATGATATAGAGATTACATCAAATTCTTATGGAATAAACCTTACTTCAGGGTTTAATACGTTTAGATATAATACGGGAGATCGTGGAGATGATGATGTAACAGTAGCATATCCTTATCTTCTAAATATTTATTCTAACGGAAATGCGCAAACGGCATATCCAGGAGGATTTAATACATCTACAAAAAATTCAAAAAATGCTTTACACGTTGCTGCTAATAATCCTAATGATTTAATTAGTAGTTATAGTAGTTTTGGCCCTACACTTGATGGGCGTTTAGTGCCACAAATTGCTGCGGTTGGTACCGATGTGTACTCATTAGATTATAGCAACTCATATCAGGTTATGAGTGGAACCTCAATGGCGACACCAGGAACAACAGGAACAGTGGCTTTACTTTATGAGAGATATAAAAATATCTATGGTACAAGACCATTGGCATCCTTAATGAAAGCTTTGGTAGCAAATACAGCCAAAGATGTTGGTAATCCAGGTCCAGATTATAAATACGGATTTGGTAATCTTAACGGATTAAGAGCAGTTAAGGTTATTGATAAAAATATGTTCTACACAGCATCAGTAGCTAATGGAGCAACTTATGAAAAAGATATTGTAGTTCCGGCAGGATTAGTTACGTTAAAAGTAATGTTAGCTTACTCAGATACTGGTGCAACTCCAGGTGCAGGTTTAGTTCAGGTTAATGATTTAGATATTAAAATTGTTAAAGATGGAGTTACTACTTTACCATGGGTATTAAATTCAACAACACCCAACGCAAATGCAACAAGAGGGGTTGATAATTTGAATAATATCGAACAAATAACCTTAGACAATCCAGCTCCAGGAACTTATAAAATCATTGTTACTGGTACAAAGATACCTCTAATTCCTACTCAGGAGTTTTCAGTAGTATATGATTATGTAGTTCCAGAATTAATTCTTACCTATCCAATAGGTGGCGAAAAATTCAATACAGAATCCACAGAATATATCCGTTGGGATTATGAAGGAGAACCAAAGCCCTTTACTCTAGAATATTCAATAGATGGAGGGATGAATTATGTAATAATAGCTAAAGATATTCCATCTGCAGCGAGAAATTTTGCTTGGAAAGTTCCAGCAGGAATAGTTGCTAATGCTAAAATAAGAATTAGTGCAGGGACTAAGGTAGTCGCTTCTAAAGAAATTTTTAATATTATAACTGAACCTAAAAATCTAGTTATTGCACCAGCGGCATGTGGAGTTTCTTCCTATAAAATGGATTGGGATCCTATTGCAGGAGCAAAATATGAGGTATTAAAAATGAACGGGTACAAGTTTGATGTTGTAGCTACAGTTACTGATCCTACATATACATTTGTAGGTGTAGCGGTAGGTGATGACAACTGGTTTTCTGTTCGTACTGTAGATATTGCAACAGGTATTGTTTCCGAACGAGTTCGTGCGGTAAATGTAGAGCCAGTTTCTCAACCAATTTTAAACGCCGCTAGTTTACCATTCCTTGAGGAATTCACTGATAGAAAAGCAACAAATTATGTTTTTTCTAAAGGAAGTACAGGAGAGGTAAAATATGAGTATGTAAATGCTCAGTTTTTAGATGGAGTAAAAATGGCAGGATCAGAAGGTACAGCTTCGGCTCCTTGGGTAACAAGCCCAAAGACTAATGTGGCATTTACTAATAATCCAGATTATATCAAAAAAGTTACTTTTTGCGATATCGATGCAACTAGTTTAGCAGGAAAAGCATTAAGGCTGAAATTTTTTTTAGAATGGGCCAATGTGACTCTGGCTGGAGTTGATAAAAATCTTTTTAGAGTTACGGTAAATGGAATTCCAGTATTAAGCCACGAAAATCAAGATGTATATGGAGAAACTGCTTCATATAGTGATAAAGAATTAACTTATGACTTATCAGCTTATGCAGGAACTACATTTAGTGTGGCTTTCGAAACAGTAAGTGATAACGATTTTGTAGCAACAAATAGTGGCAATGTATATAGTGCAATCTATATAGATAATGTTGAAATTCTTGAAGCTACAGCTACCGATCTGGCATTAAATTCATTTACACCAAACACAGGATTTACTACTACAGAAACTGTACAAGTAAAAGTTTACAATAACTCTCCAGTAGCTGTTAGTAATATTCCAGTATCGTATAAAATTAATAACGCCGTAGCAGTTGTAGAGACAATTGCAGGTCCAGTTAGTCCATTAAGCGAGGTGACTTATAATTTTACTCAAAAAGCAGATTTTTCTGTGCCAGGTGTGTATACAGTAGTAGCTAATGTAAATTATCCAGGTGATTTAGTCTCAGATAATAATACATTAACAAAAAAGGTTAATAATACAGGTTCAGATGTAGCGATGGGATCAGTTGCTAGTTTAATAACCTGTGCTGCTACTTTTACAGATAGCGGAACTCGTTATGGAGATTATGCAGATAACCTTAATCAAACAATAACTTTTAAGCCAGCTACACTAGGTGCTAGCGTTAAAGTAGATTTTAGTGCCTTTGATGTTGAAGCAGACTATGATTATTTGTATGTATATAATGGGGCAACAAGTGCAGCTACTTTAATAGGGGCTTTTACAGGAAATACGTTACCACCATCATTAATATCTACAGCTACAGGAGGAGAGTTAACTTTTAGGTTTACTTCAGATGGTGGAGTAACTGAAGCAGGATGGGTTGCAGCAATTACTTGTGTAGTCAAGCCAATTGTAAATGATGCGAGTATTGTTTCTATAGTAACGCCAGAAGTTATAGGTAAAAAATCTAGTGCACATAATGTAACTATTAGAGTTAGTAATTTAGGACCTGCTCCTCTAGCAAATTATCCAGTATTTTATCAGGTAAATAATGGAGCGAAAACTATCGAAACAATTGCAGCTATTGCACCATATTCAACTGTAAGCTTCACATTTGATGCCAAAGCAGATTTATCTACTGTTGATGCTACATATATAATAAAAAGTGGTGTCGATCTTGCAGATGATAATAGTGCAAATGATGTAATCGAGAAAACAGTATATAACAAAAATGATTTACCAATTCATACCAATACTGATGGATATGCAATATCTAAACTAAAATGGAATGATGTTATTAATACTTCAAGTACTACAGCGTATTCAGATTTTAAAAGTATAAAAATTCCAGTATATGCAGGATTTACTTATCAGCCAGAAGTAACAATAATAAAAACAGATACCCCTATCACGCAAAATCAAACTGCTAATGTAGGAGTATTTACTATGATGGTAATAGATTTAAATGGAGATGGTAATTTAACAGATGAGTTTTATGCGGGGAATTTTTGGGTAAATACAACGAATACATCAACATCACCAGCGATTCCATCAACAACAAGTACACATTATTTCAGAAACAATTTAACTTTAGTTGGAGGTTTAACTATTCCGGTAGGTACAACTGCGGGTGAAAAACTTATGCGCATTGTACATATGTATCGTTCGCCTAACGAATATTATAATGTAAACCTTGGACCAACTATTAATGGGCTTACAAGTTCAAGATCAGATTTTGAGGTAGAAGAATATACAGTTAACGTATTGCCATTTACGGTAGCAGATGCTAGTGTTGAAAGAGTTGTTGCTCCAATTAAACCAGGTAAAGCACCAGTTTCAGTTACGGCTTTACTTCGTAATTACTCGACTACACCAATTACAAACTTCCCAGTAGCATACAAAATTAATGGAGCAAACGAAGTAGTTGAAAATTTCACTGGCACAATTGCTGCAGGAGGAACTGCTAATTTTATATTTGCAACAAAAGCTAATTTAGGAATTCCTGCAGATTATACAATCGATGTGTATACAAAATTAGTAGGAGATACAGATGCTACAAATGATTCAAAATCGGTGACGCTTTCACATGTTGCAAGCCTTTTAACAAACGTAACAGGAACTTTTGATGGAATAAATGATTTTATAAAAACAGATATTACCCCAGCATTGAATCTTACTAATAACTATACATTCGAGACTTGGGTTAATCAAAAGCAACCATCAGTTTTTGGAAGGCTTTTAGATAAAGGGACTGTCTTGGCTTTCATACATAACAATAGTAGCTTATCTATTTATAAAGAAAATAGTTTAGTGATTTCTATAACTACGCCAACGGGTTCTTATGTTATTAATACAGGAGCATATACCATTAAACAAAACACTTGGCATCATATTGCCTATTCAGTAAGTTCAGCTAATGTTTATACAGTTTATATAGATGGAGTTTCAGTTCCTTTTACAAGTACAGGTACAGCAGGTCCAGCTAGTTCAAATACAACTGCTGCTGTTTACATAGGTAATAATGCAGGCTTGGCTCGTGGTCTAAACGGTAATATAGATGAAGTGCGTATCTGGGCGGGAGTTCGTAATCAGGCTACAATCATTGTAAATGCGATGACAAAACATGTAGGTAACGAACCAGGGCTATTAGCACATTATTCATTTTCTGAAGGAAATAAACAATATGTTTTTGATAGTACTATAAGTGATAATACGGCAGTAGTTACAAATGCAGATACAGATGGACAAGGAGAAGGTAAATTTTGGAATGTTCCGGTTTTATTGCAAAACATTCAATTTGTAAATCAACTTTCGTCATCTTATGATCCAGCGACTAAAACTTATTCTGTGTTATTAAATGATGGAGGAGATGTAACTAATGGAATCATCAATTACAATTTAGGGATGAGAAGTATTGCGAAAATAAATGACGTTACACAGGTTAACGGTGTTACTCCAAATGACTATACAAACCCTGTTACACTAAAAGTAGAAGGAATAGGTTTTAATACAGGTATTTCTGAAACCTATACTATAAAAGTAGATGTTGATTTGAACAGCGAAAGTAAGTTGCTCTCTTATAATTTTAAAACTGTTTCAAATCCAGAGTTAGTTCAAGATATCAACACAGATATAGTAGGTAATAATGCGACTAAGGTGGTTTCTTCTGGAATTAATGTATCAAATTTAATTGCAGATTTCACTGTTTCGCCAGGTGCAGAGCTGTATATAGATGGAGTAAAACAATTAAACTCAAAAGCTGTAGTGTCGGATTATACAAATAGTTTTCTAGTTACAGTAATTTCAGAGAATAAGATATTTCAAACAAATTACACAGTAACATTAGATGCAAATAACACAGAAGCAAATCTTATAGCATACTCAGTAGCAAATCAAGTTGGAACTAGTATAATTGATCCAGTTTCAAAAACGGTAAAAGTTTTTGTTAATAACAACGCTAATTTAAGTGCATTGATTCCGAGTTTTCAAGTGTCCAATTTGGCAACATTGCGAATAGGGACTTACATACAAAATAGCGGAGCTACGACATTAAATTATATTTTGCCTGTAGTTTATAATGTAATGGCACAAAATGGTACAATCGAAAATTGGACAGTAACAATCGAGAGAAGTAAACCAATAATTACACTTTTAGGTAATACAGTGGTTTCTTTAGATAAAGGATGTCCGTATATCGAAGCAGGTTATACTGCCAAAGATAATTTAGAAGCAGATATTACAGCAGGAGTTTTAGTATTGGGAACAGTTGATGTAAATACACCAGGTCAATATATTTTGACTTATACAGCAAAAGATGCTTTGCAAAATGAATCTATTGCTATTCGTATAATAAACGTATCTGGAACAGTTTGTACGTTGGGAGTAAATACAAATGAAATCGATGGATTTGTTATTTACCCAAATCCAGTAAAAGACGGAAAGCTATATGTACAAACTACGTCTACCAATACAAAGAATATTAGAATATCTGATATGGGAGGAAAAATTGTTTTCACAGCCCAAACAGAAAACAAAGAATTAAACATTCATAACCTACCAACAGGAGTTTATATAATAAAGGTAGAGCAAGATGGTAAGACATCAACTCAAAAACTTATTGTAGAATAAACACATTGCTAGATTAAGTTATTTATAAGCGGCTACTATATATAGTAGTCGCTTTTTTTTGTATCCTATATATAGGAGTAATATTCTGTTATTAATATATAAGAGAAGTTTTTTCGGGAGCACTTTCCTGCTATCCGCTCCAATCTTAGCCTTTTTAAAGGAAAAAGGCTAAGGATTTCCTCTTTTATCAGGGCTAGGGAGTTCGAAATCTGCTGAATCAGCCAAATCTGCGAGAAACAAGAACCCGAAATCCCAGCAAAACCGAGCAAAAACAAGAGAAGAAGAGTTTAGTAAGTAGAAAAATCTTAGAAAACCCAAAAACACCGAAGCAGTAAGGTATGAGTTATCAATGCATTAAGAAATAAACGCAAAATAAGCGCAAAAATGCGATCGAAAAGTATTGTTTATCTATAAAAAGGTGGTAGTTTTGCACCCGCAACAAACAAGACGTTCACTGACACACTGGTAAGCAAAACAATCGGATTTGGAAGCGAAAGTTTCTAAAAAAAAGATTAAAAAAAGCTTGTGAGTTTGGAAAACGAAAGTTACATTTGCACCCCGCAAACGAAGTTCATCGAACACTTCTTTAGATAAGAGTTAAGTGAGATAAAACAACGGAAGTTCCTTGAAATACTGCTAAGAAAAACGAAGAAAACGAGAAATAAAATTTCTTAAAAAAAACTTCAAAAAAATCTTGCCAGTTAAAAAGGAGTTCATTACTTTTGCACCCGCTTTGAGAAACAAGCGATACAAAATAAGTAGACAAGTTCTTAGACATATTGAATTGACAGCCGTTTCGAAAGAGATTTCGAAACAAAGAATAAAGAGTAATAGAATCGCAAGATTTGAATATAACCGATAGAATCTTAGTCGCAATATAATATAAAAATATACGATGAAGAGTTTGATCCTGGCTCAGGATGAACGCTAGCGGCAGGCTTAACACATGCAAGTCGAGGGGTATGCTTCTTCGGAAGCAGAGACCGGCGCACGGGTGCGTAACGCGTATGCAATCTACCTTTTACAGAGGGATAGCCCAGAGAAATTTGGATTAATACCTCATAGTATTATTAAATGGCATCATTTTATAATTAAAGTCACAACGGTAAAAGATGAGCATGCGTCCCATTAGCTAGTTGGTAAGGTAACGGCTTACCAAGGCTACGATGGGTAGGGGTCCTGAGAGGGAGATCCCCCACACTGGTACTGAGACACGGACCAGACTCCTACGGGAGGCAGCAGTGAGGAATATTGGACAATGGGCGCAAGCCTGATCCAGCCATGCCGCGTGCAGGATGACGGTCCTATGGATTGTAAACTGCTTTTATACAGGAAGAAACCCTGGTTCGTGAACCAGCTTGACGGTACTGTAAGAATAAGGATCGGCTAACTCCGTGCCAGCAGCCGCGGTAATACGGAGGATCCAAGCGTTATCCGGAATCATTGGGTTTAAAGGGTCCGTAGGCGGTTTAATAAGTCAGTGGTGAAAGCCCATCGCTCAACGGTGGAACGGCCATTGATACTGTTAAACTTGAATTATTAGGAAGTAACTAGAATATGTAGTGTAGCGGTGAAATGCTTAGAGATTACATGGAATACCAATTGCGAAGGCAGGTTACTACTAATTGATTGACGCTGATGGACGAAAGCGTGGGTAGCGAACAGGATTAGATACCCTGGTAGTCCACGCCGTAAACGATGGATACTAGCTGTTGGGAGCAATCTCAGTGGCTAAGCGAAAGTGATAAGTATCCCACCTGGGGAGTACGTTCGCAAGAATGAAACTCAAAGGAATTGACGGGGGCCCGCACAAGCGGTGGAGCATGTGGTTTAATTCGATGATACGCGAGGAACCTTACCAAGGCTTAAATGTAGTTTGACCGATTTGGAAACAGATTTTTCGCAAGACAAATTACAAGGTGCTGCATGGTTGTCGTCAGCTCGTGCCGTGAGGTGTCAGGTTAAGTCCTATAACGAGCGCAACCCCTGTTGTTAGTTGCCAGCGAGTCATGTCGGGAACTCTAACAAGACTGCCAGTGCAAACTGTGAGGAAGGTGGGGATGACGTCAAATCATCACGGCCCTTACGCCTTGGGCTACACACGTGCTACAATGGCCGGTACAGAGAGCAGCCACTGGGCGACCAGGAGCGAATCTATAAAACCGGTCACAGTTCGGATCGGAGTCTGCAACTCGACTCCGTGAAGCTGGAATCGCTAGTAATCGGATATCAGCCATGATCCGGTGAATACGTTCCCGGGCCTTGTACACACCGCCCGTCAAGCCATGGAAGCTGGGGGTGCCTGAAGTCGGTGACCGCAAGGAGCTGCCTAGGGTAAAACTGGTAACTAGGGCTAAGTCGTAACAAGGTAGCCGTACCGGAAGGTGCGGCTGGAACACCTCCTTTCTAGAGCCCTATATGTTAGCAGTAATGCACGTTAGGGAAAGAAGACGAAAGATTTTAAAGGTTCATCTCTAAAGATTATATTACTCTGCTGTTAGTTCAAATAATAAATTTAAGTAAAAACAGAGTCTCGTAGCTCAGCTGGTTAGAGTACTACACTGATAATGTAGGGGTCGGCAGTTCGAGTCTGCCCGGGACTACTATTTAAACTTAAATAAAAGGAAATTTTAGAAGTTGAGCATTTATGAGCGAATTCATAACTCATAATTCATCATCATTTTAAAAATGGGGGATTAGCTCAGCTGGCTAGAGCGCCTGCCTTGCACGCAGGAGGTCAACGGTTCGACTCCGTTATTCTCCACAGATCAATCCCTTAATTGGGTGCGATAAAAGTTCATTGACATATTGAGATAAGAAAATAATAAAAAGTAGAAAGCGTTTTTATTAGCGATAATAAAAACAAAAAAAAACGGTCATATTAATTTATGATTGGTACAATAAGCAAAATAAGGGCGTATGGGGGATGCCTTGGCTCTCAGAGGCGATGAAAGGCGTGATAAGCTGCGAAAAGCTACGGGGATCGGCACACACGAATTGATCCGTAGATACCTGAATGGGGCAACCCACTATGTTGAAGACATAGTACACCGATAGGTGGGCAAACCCGCTGAACTGAAACATCTAAGTAGGCGGAGGAGAAGAAAACAAAAGTGATTCCGTAAGTAGTGGCGAGCGAACGCGGATTAGCCCAAACCAATGTTGTTACGGCAATGTTGGGGTTGTAGGACCACGATATTTGTTGCGCAAAGAATTAGAATCTACTGGAAAGTAGAACCACAGAGGGTGATAGTCCCGTATAGGTAATGAGTGTAAATGATAGTGGTATCCTGAGTAGGGCGGGGCACGTGAAACCCTGTCTGAATTTGGCGGGACCATCCGCTAAGGCTAAATACTCCTGAGAGACCGATAGTGAACCAGTACCGTGAGGGAAAGGTGAAAAGAACCGTGAATAACGGAGTGAAATAGATCCTGAAACCATACGCTTACAAGCGGTCGGAGCCCTTTCGTGGGGTGACGGCGTGCCTTTTGCATAATGAGCCTACGAGTTAACGTTGCTGGCAAGGATAAGTGGTTAAGCCACGGATCCGTAGCGAAAGCGAGTCTGAATAGGGCGCTTTAGTCAGTAGTGTTAGACGCGAAACCGTGTGATCTACCCATGGGCAGGTTGAAGCTGTGGTAACACACAGTGGAGGACCGAACCGGTTGACGTTGAAAAGTCTTCGGATGACCTGTGGGTAGGGGTGAAAGGCCAATCAAACTCGGAAATAGCTCGTACTCCCCGAAATGCATTTAGGTGCAGCGTTGTGCATAAAGTTATATAGAGGTAGAGCTACTGATTGGATGCGGGGGCTTCACCGCCTACCAATTCCTGACAAACTCCGAATGCTATATAATGTTTCGCAACAGTGAGGGCTTGGGTGCTAAGGTCCAAGTCCGAGAGGGAAAGAACCCAGACCATCAGCTAAGGTCCCCAAATATATGTTAAGTTGAAAGAACGAGGTTTGTCTGCCCAGACAGCTAGGATGTTGGCTTGGAAGCAGCCATTCATTTAAAGAGTGCGTAACAGCTCACTAGTCGAGCGGACGAGCATGGATAATAATCGGGCATAAACATATTACCGAAGCTATGGATTTAGAGTTTACTCTAAGTGGTAGGGGAGCATTCTAACAGGGTTGAAGGTGTGTCGTAAGGCATGCTGGACTGGTTAGAAAAGAAAATGTAGGCATAAGTAACGATAATGCGGGCGAGAAACCCGCACACCGAAAAACTAAGGTTTCCACAGCTATGCTAATCAGCTGTGGGTTAGTCTGGTCCTAAGGCGAACCCGAAAGGGACAGTCGATGGCTAACGGGTTAATATTCCCGTACTACTAATTACTGTGATGGGGTGACGGAGTGATGAAAGCGCCGCGAACTGACGGAATAGTTCGTTGAAGTACCTACCTATAAGATCTGCAGGCAAATCCACAGATTTTGGGGAAATACGATAGTACTCGGAGACTTCGGTTGAAGAGATAGTGCGCCTAAGGGCTTCCAAGAAAAACCTCTAAACTTCAGGTAATTAGTACCAGTACCGTAAACCGACACAGGTAGTTGAGGAGAGAATCCTAAGGTGCTCGAGAGATTCATGGCTAAGGAATTAGGCAAAATAGACCTGTAACTTCGGGAGAAAGGTCGCCAGCAGCAATGCTGGCCGCAGTGAAGAGGTCCAGGCGACTGTTTATCAAAAACACAGGGCTCTGCAAAATCGTAAGATGAAGTATAGGGCCTGACACCTGCCCGGTGCTGGAAGGTTAAGAGGAGATGTTATCTTCGGAGAAGCATTGAATTGAAGCCCCAGTAAACGGCGGCCGTAACTATAACGGTCCTAAGGTAGCGAAATTCCTTGTCGGGTAAGTTCCGACCTGCACGAATGGTGTAACGATCTGGACACTGTCTCAGCCATGAGCTCGGTGAAATTGTAGTAGCGGTGAAGATGCCGCTTACCCGCAGTGGGACGAAAAGACCCTGTGCACCTTTACTATAGCTTAGTATTGACCTTGGATAAATGATGTGTAGGATAGGTTGGAGACTGTGAAGTGGCGTCGCTAGGCGTTGTGGAGTCATTGTTGAAATACAACCCTTTGTTTATCTGAGGCCTAACCCCGTTATTGCGGGGGACATTGCTTGGTGGGTAGTTTGACTGGGGTGGTCGCCTCCAAAAGAGTAACGGAGGCTTCTAAAGGTTCCCTCAGTACGCTTGGTAACCGTGCGTAGAGTGCAATGGCATAAGGGAGCTTGACTGAGAGACATACAGGTCGATCAGGTACGAAAGTAGAGCATAGTGATCCGGTGGTTCCGCATGGAAGGGCCATCGCTCAAAGGATAAAAGGTACGCCGGGGATAACAGGCTGATCTCCCCCAAGAGCTCATATCGACGGGGGGTTTGGCACCTCGATGTCGGCTCGTCACATCCTGGGGCTGGAGAAGGTCCCAAGGGTTGGGCTGTTCGCCCATTAAAGTGGCACGCGAGCTGGGTTCAGAACGTCGTGAGACAGTTCGGTCTCTATCTACTGTGGGCGCAAGAAATTTGAGTGGATCTGATTCTAGTACGAGAGGACCGAATTGGACAAACCTCTAGTGTATCTGTTGTTCCGCCAGGAGCACCGCAGAGTAGCTACGTTTGGAAGGGATAAGCGCTGAAAGCATATAAGCGCGAAACCCACCACAAGATGAGATTTCTTTTAAGGATCGTGGGAGATGACCACGTTGATAGGCTATAGATGTAAAGGCAGTAATGTCATAGTCGAGTAGTACTAATAATCCGTAAGCTTATGTACGCCTTTTCCCCCGACGCAAGTCGGGGGAGAAACTTTCTAAAAAATTATTTTTTCTTTATCTCAGTGTGTTAAGATATTATTGTAATTATTAATTATTAATTATCAATTGTTAATTTTTAATTTTTATTACAAAAGTTGCCTAAAGCAACTAACGACCTTAAGGTGGTTATTGCGGCGGGGCTCACCTCTTCCCATCCCGAACAGAGTAGTTAAGCCCGCCTGCGCAGATGGTACTGCAGTTATGTGGGAGAGTATGTCGTCGCCTTTCTTTAGAATCCTCATCATGAATTTGATGAGGATTTTTTTTTGTCCAAAACTTTTTGGGAGATAAGGCAAAAGGCAATCCCGATAGCTATCGGGAGCAAAGTTTAATGGAATCAAGTGCAAATGATGGGGATTATCCAAAAAGATTAGATAATCTGAATAAGAAGAAATCACTTTTCGTACTCTTTTAAATTGACGTCTAAACGCTTTTACTTTAGCGTTAAAAGATTCCGCTGAAGCATTAGTCATTAGTACTTCTATTATCAAAATAGTTTAAGATTGACTAGTAATTAAACGTTAGTATTAAGTAGGATATTAAAGTTCTTAAAACCTGATTCTTCTACATCCCTATATTAATGTGCTAGTTTGGTCATAGCAATGAGTTTGTTGTTATAAATCCCACGAAGGTGCTGTACTAGTCTATGAGTTGTTTTTATATCAGGATATAGGCTAAAATAAGATCTGAGCTCTTTTATTTTGTCTCTCAATCCATTTTTTACTAGATTTATAAAGAATACATCTACTTCTGGCTAACAACTGTTTTACAGAGTCTGCACTAGACAAAAGCTCTGGAATATAGGTTTAGCTCTCTATTTTCGATTATAATATCAATCTATCCTAAGCATCCATAGTTTTCCAACGATATTTGATTCTAAGCTCCTGTAATGCATCTAGAGCTAATTTTTGAACATGAAATCTATCGGTAACCTGCACGACTTTTGGAAAACATCTTTTGGAAATCAATTTCAAGGAATTGGCTATGTCAAGTGTTATCTCTTGGACACAATTTTTTTTTTTTGTAATCAATTTATCAGATATGTTCAATAACCTGATCAGCCTTTGTTCTGACAAGAATAGCAACTGAGCAACCATTTTTGTCTCTGGCTTCCTTATTAGTAACAATAGTAAGAAGCTCTCCTTGAGACAAAACTACTTCATCAATTGATAAATAAGTACCCATATTTTCAGGGTACAAATTTCACTGATGATCATATTAACGTTGAGTCCATGTATTAAAAGGATTTAGTTTTTTTATATTGCCTCTGTGGTTTCTTCCTATTGACTCCAAGCAAGCTTCCGATGGTTCGACAATCAATAGCAGTCATATCTATTAATTTCTTTAAAAAAAAATGCAAACTCTTGAGGCATGTGGCTTCCCTTAGTAACTAAATTCCAATCTCTTTTAACGATCTCACCTGTGTCTTTATTAGTCCAGGGACGTCTTTTGATGTGCAGATACACAAGCTTGTCTCTTAGAGCAAAGTCCTTAATAGTAATCTCATCTTGAAAGCACTTTGATACTAACTGAAGGCCATTAAACTCCGCTAGAGGTTTGGAATTCTCTTCAAAGTGTAGGTGTAATATTTCTTCTGTATTTGTAGACGAAACAACTTTAAAGTGTTCTACTAAAAAATCAGGAAGCATAAATTTCAAAAGCTCATAGGGAGCATGATAAATTATTAGATTGCAAATCTCTTATTTTATTTTGACACTTCCTCCTCAAGATTTGTTCTTGATCCGACTTTGTATTTATATTTATAAATGCTCAGATAAGAAAATAAAAATTAGCTAAAAAGGTGCTTAAACACATTGTTTTTGCACCTTTTAGCTATTATAAGCCATTGTAATTTCCGTAAATAAAATGTAATCAAATAAAGCCTAAGTCTTATTTAATCGGTTTTATTTACTGATACTTTAAAAAAGGTGCTTTTCAGCACCTCCAAAAAATTTAAACTTTTTCGTGGTAAAAATTAAGCTAGGATTATATTAAACTTGTTTGTAATCACTATGCCAAACAGCTTCTTCTGGACCATCTCCTTTATGCCCGTCTAATTGAATTACAAAACTTTTAGCTGGAAAATAAGGTGTAATGTGAATGTCTAACAATATTCTATCTTTTTGAGTTTTATCTTGCTCAATTTTCATTACAGTAAATTTCTCAATAAGGTTAGTTGGACCTTTAATTCCATCCAAAAACTTAATGATTTGACTTCTTAGATCTGCTTCTGTTCTAGTAGTCCAGTTCTCAAAAGCTCTTCTGTTTAGGAAATCAAAAAGTACTTTTGTAATGTGGTCAAATACTCTAACTACCGAATAGGTTTGTAAACCTAAGTTATCTCCGTTAAATAATGTTTTTGCAGAGAAAGCCATGATTTTGCTATATTCATTAACCATTGGTACTAGCCCCATTTTCTCAAGTTCAGAAATTTCACTTTTTTTCAAATCAAAACGAACACTTTCTACTTCATTAAGACCACCAAACTTTTTACCTGCAACAACTTGAGACATCAAAGTTTTGTATATTTTACCAGCTAATGAAGTAGATGGTGGAATATATAAATTTTCTTCTTCGCCTACTTCATCATATTTACTTCTTCCTAACAAATAGTTACAAGTCATGATGGTATTTGATTTATAAATATCCCCTCCAGTATGATTAGCGTTAAAGAAAATATCTATAACGTCATCTGGTGTTTCAAGATCTTGAAAATCAGTTAATAAAACAGATTTGTTCTCATGAGCTATCTTAGACCATTTATCTAAAACTGCATTTGAACCCAAATAACCTGGTACAGAAAGAATAGAGTAGTTTTTTCTTAAATCTAATCTATCAAAATTTTGTTTTAATTCATTAGAAACATAATCAAAAAACAGCGTGTTATCTAAATCTTTCAATTGTGAAATATCTGCATTTAAGATAGTTACGTTCTTAATTTTGTCACTTTCCGTATTTTTATAAAATAAAGCTACACTTCTGTATGATGTTTCTAATTCTCTTGAAACATTTAAAGCATATTTTAAATTTTTATTTAGTGTAGAATCTGCAGATGTAGCTTTTGCATTAGCAACTTCAATCATCGATTCAACTGAATTATTGTCTTTTAATAAATCCAACCACAATTCAATTTTGTTAGTAAGATTTGTTCTCTCACTTTCCCATTGAGCATCATGAAGAAAAATGTTTTTCCTTGCTTTTCTAGTAGGGTTTAAGTTTGATAATCCATCAATTACGTTTTCTAAAAAGGCAAAACCTCCGTATTCGTTTAACAAGTTTATTTTGCTACTTGGAGATTCTTGTAACAATTGTTCGTTCGATGAACCTTGACTTTTTTGTTCTTTAGTTTGGATAGCCATGTTTATTGTTTATTATTATTGATTTCTTTTTTTGCATTTTCAAGCAATTCTATAATTGCATCCTTAACTGCAGGATCCTGAATAGCTTTTATTAGACCTCTATTGCTTGAGAGTTGTCTTATAATTTTGTAAGCTTGTTCTTTCTCTGTGTTTAATTTATTTAAAAAAGGACTATTTTCTCTAATCGATTTTGCTCCGAAATCTCCTAGGTTTTTAAAAGTCATTGATTCACTCAAATCGGAGCCATCTTCAGTAGTAAATTCGAAATCTACATTCGGTTTGAAGTTTTCAAAGACAGCTTCTACTGTTTGTAAATCATATACTGCCTCGGGTCCTACGGGTTGCTCATTTGTAAGTTTTTGAATCAACAAGGTTCTGTTTGAAGGAATTTCTAAAATTGATTCATTGGCATCAATTTTTACTTCATTACCACCAATGCCATAATTGAACATGCTCATAATTTTATAGATTTTTAGTTAATTTTGTAAAATTAATAAAAAATAACTTGTAAAAAATAGTGATTTGTAAGTATTTTATTTTCATTTTTGTAATTTTTATACAAAGGAAGTTTTGTAGGCCTAATTTTTACCAAAGTAAATGTAATCTTTTTTTAATATGAAATATCTTAAATATCCCATAGATTTCAAGTCTTTACTGCATGGTTCGCAAGAGAATTTTTGTAAGATAGAAGAATCGATAGCTTACAATATTATGATGATAATTACAACCGCTTTTGGAGAGATTCCAGAGACACCAAGCTACGGAACTATTATTTGGGATTTAGAATTTAATCAACATATCAAGAAAAGAGACTGGGAAGATTTAGTCAGAAAATCATTATTTGAATCTATTACTGAATTTGAAAAAAGATTAATTCTAGGAGAAGTTACTATTTCTTTAGATGAAATTGATGACAAGGAGTTAAGTTCAAGTATAAGAAGAAAAGCAATTATAGTTGTTAAAGGTTCCATCATAGAAAGTTTAATTCCATTTAATTTTCATACAAAATTGAATATAAGCCCAATTTCTCAATAATATTAAATATGAAAGACGTCAAGTTTATTGAAATTAAAAACAGAATACAGAAAAAATGTTTAGAAATCTGGGGGATTGAAGATATCCATATGGCAGATCCTTTGGTGATGATGATGTTAGAGGTTTTTGTGTATGAAATTTATTATTTGTATCAGGAGGGAGTAGAATCTGATAATAAAATTATCCAGCGTATTGCTCAAGAAATTGTACCAAGTCAATGGAATCTTCCTATGCCAGCTCATACTTTAGCAAGTACAGTTGCTACTAAAGGTATTGTAATATTAAATGCAGATACTGAATTTGTGGTAAAATCAAGTATGGTCACTAATACCGATTTTGATATTCATTTTACTCCTTTTACCAATGAAAACATTATTGAAGGCGAGATTAGTTTTCAAATGTATAATTCATTTTTGATCGATTCTTTAAAAAATGTGTCGCATTTACCTTCAGAACATAAGGTTGCAGATCATAGTGTATGGGTTGGATTAGATGCTACTAAAGAGAATCTAGAAAAATTGAATTTTTTGAAATTCACATTGATAACAGAGAATTCATCATTAGATACATTTTTAAAATATGTAACTGTAAAAGATTCTAAAGGAAACATTCTTGAAATCGAAAATGAAAATTTTGAGGAAGTTCAAGATAATAAGCACTATACAGAAACGATAAAAGCTTTCTATCGAAATTTTATTTACAAATTAAAACTAGATTCTGAAAATCTAGTGTATGAATCTATTCTAGACAAATTTGCAATTGATAAAGAAGCATTAAAATCGAGCAAAAAAAATTCAGGCTTGATTTGGTTAGAATTTATATTTCCTGAGATTTTCTCTAAAGAAGAATTGGATAAGATCCAAATAAAAATAAACACTTTTCCAGTTGTTAACAGAAAATTAAATCATAGGGTTCATAATGCTCAAATAGAAGGACGTCTTTTTCCGATGAAAGCTGAGGCGAATACACATTTTCTTGATGTGATGAAAGTTTTTAATGAAAAAAATATTGAATTCATCAATGGTATAAAACAGCCTCATATTCTTGCTACAAATACATTTACTCTTTTTTATGGTGGATTAGAAAATTACGATTCCCGAAATGCTAAGTTTTTCCTTAAAAAATTAGTACGGGCGTTAAGAGAAGATATCAGTGCTTTTTCAAATATTAATGCAGATTATATTGATGCTACGATGACTAAAATTAATGAGGAAATTAACATAATCGAAAATAAAATCAGTAGTAGTTATAGTCAAGTAAATGATGAAGAGGAAGTGTATGCTTTAATTCATGAAACGAATAAATCTAAAATTATTTATTGCTCGTATTGGACATCAAATGGACAGATAGCTAATAATTTAAAAAAGGGTACTATTTTAAAACAAACTGTTTTATCAGAGTTAGCTCAAGATTCTACTGTTTTTGAAACTAGTTCATTTGGAGGAATTTATAGAAATAACAAAATTGAAAAACTAATTAATCTACGATATGGATTTTTGTCCAAAGAAAGGTTGGTTACCAAGCAAGATATAAAATCAGCAGTACACTTTCATTTAAGAAATGTTACTAAAGATGTATTAATAACAGATGGAGTAGGTATTAGCGAAGAAAGAAAAAAGGGAGTTTTTAGGACTATTGATGTAGAAGTTATTTTGCAAGATAAATATGCAGTACAAGCAGAAAATAAGCAAAAAATAGGTTTGTTCTTAAAGGAAACTTTAGAAAAACAATCTGTCATGAATATTCCATTTCAAATAACAATTAACTAAACTTATGAATGAATTAGATTATAGTCCAAGCTTATTATCTGCTATTAAATCTGCTAAATCATTAGCTATCCAAGACGGGCATAGTACTTATGGGGTTGCTCATTTGGCTTACGCATTATTATTTGAGCCAACAGGATTGGTAGAGGTACTAAGAACACTATCAAAAGACATAGAATATATAAAAGAATGGTTTGATGTGAGAAAGGAAGTATATACTTCTGTTCAAAATAATGGAAATATCATTATAGCAGATACTGAAATCGAGCATGTTTTTTCAGAATCAAATTTCAATAAAATCAGGTTGGGAGTAGATTACATTGATGCATTTTGTGTTTTTATTGCCATTATTAAGCCAGGATTGGTTTATAGTGACAAACAAATTGATGGATTAAATTTAAGTGACAAAGAGCTTTTGAAACATTTTGGATTGCGAAATACTCAAAAAAGCTTTAGTCTGGTTGATGATGGAGAAGAGCAGGAAACTATCGATATTAACTATTGTGATTCATTATATAAAAAAAATATTATTGAAGAAGGTAGTAGTATTATTGGAAGAAATAAGGAAGTAAGATTAATTCTTGAGAATATAGAACGGTATGAAAATCAAGGTATTTTACTGATAGGTGAGTCAGGAATAGGCAAGACAAGTATCATAAAAAATCTCATCTATCATTTGCATGAAACAGATCCCAATTTTTTTGAAGAAACCCTAGTACTATCTTTAAATTCATCCAAACTAGTAGCAAATTGTGGAAGTGAAAATGAAATTTCAAAAAAGCTAATTGAAATTTTTGAAAAATTAGCTAAAAACGGAAAGAGTATACTTTTCATTGATGATATACAGGTATTATTAAATTCTTCGAACTCAAAATCGAATGCAGTAATTAATATCATAAATACACAATTAACCGAAGGAAGCATTAATATTATTGCTACAATCGATTCTGATTCTTATAGAAAATCTATTGAAGGAACTACTATCAACGGAAAATTTGAAAATATTTTCATAGAAGAATTAGACTATTCTTTATTGCTTGAATGTCTTGATATTTATAAAGATAAACTAGAAAAACATTATAAGATTGAGATTGAAAATGAAGTTTTAAAAGAAGCAATTCATTTATCTAAACGATTTTATAAAGAAAAAAAATTACCCTATGGAGCTATTGATTTATTAGACAGGACAGCTTCTTCAGTGATTGTTTCAAATGCAAATTCATTAGTTGAAATTATAAGAATAAAAGAGCAAATTAAAGAATGCGATCCTGATGATGAATCAAAAATTAGTTTGCTAAAAAAGGAAATATACAATCGAATAAGCTGTATTGTAACGAGTAAAATCGAAGTTGTCGAGAATTCAAAAAGTGTCAAAAATGAAGTGGTTACTTATGGAGATATAGAGAAGTTATCAATCAATATTGAGGCTATTGCAAAAGAAAAGATAGCTACTGTTACAAAATCTGAAATTTTAGCTGTTGTTTCTAATGCAACAGGAATTCCTTTAGGAAAAATAAGCGCAGGAGAAAAAGAAAAGCTTCTAACAATTGAGGATAAATTACAAGAAAGAGTAAAAGGGCAATCACATGCTATAAAAACACTTTCGGAAGCTATTATAGAATCGAGAAGTGGTTTAAGCAATCCTAAGCAGCCTATAGGGTCATTTTTCTTTTTAGGACCAACAGGAACTGGTAAAACTGAATTAACGAAAACATTGGCTGAGTTACTGTTTGATGATGAAAACGCTATGATCCGATTTGATATGTCGGAATTTAAAGAAGAACATTCAGCTGCTTTATTATATGGTGCTCCTCCAGGATATGTGGGGTATGAAGAAGGAGGTATGCTAGTCAATAAAATTAGACAGAAACCTTATTCAGTTGTGCTTTTTGATGAAATTGAAAAAGCACATGCTTCTGTTTATGATGTTTTTTTACAGATCATGGATGAAGGTAAAGTACATGATAAATTAGGACGAGAAGGAGATTTCTCTAATGCTATTATCATTTTTACATCAAACATAGGCAGTCAGTGGATTCAGGAACAGATAGAAAGTGGTCATTTGCCAACTTCTAATCAATTAATTGATATCATGAGCACTCATTTCAGACCTGAATTTCTGGGACGTTTGACAGAAGTTGTTCCCTTTGCACCTATAAATATTGAAATTGCAAAAGCCATTTTTAAATTACATCTAAGCCGTTTACAAGAGCAATTAATAAGCATTAAGAATATTTCATTTGACATATCAGACGCTGCCTTAGAGTATTTAACAAATAAAGGATTTTCTAAAAAATATGGAGCCAGACCTATTGCAGGAACAGTGCGAACATATTTGAAAAAAACTATCTCAAAATTAATTATATCAGAAGCTATTCTTGAAAATGAAACTATTGTTTTGGATATAAAAGATGATGAGTTTATTTGGGAAAAGAAATAAGTTATGGAACAAGATATTACTGTTTTAAAACAACAAGTCAATTTTAATTTAAGAGGAGAGGTCCTTTTTTATGAATTACAAAATCTTCTAGAGGACGAAGCAGAAGTTTTTGTTAGACATAGAGGGCTTTCAAAAAGAAATAATTCTAGGGACGCAATTGATATTTCTTCCATGTTATATCAAGAAGGAGCACGGCTTACAAAAGAAGCACTTGTTTTGCATCTGGCAAAAAACAGTGTTTATCATAATTTGCCCGAGTTACTTTTTCATCCATTGTCGGTAAGTAATCCAACAATGTCTAACAAAGAAATTGTAGAGGCTGTAAAAGAAAATAAGGAAACTGAAAATGAAGCTTTAGATTTTTTTATGCCTTTTGATAATGAGATTTTTTCTGCTCATACAGATTTTACTATAAGAAGCCTCCATTTATTTAATGATAAAATAGATTTGTTTTTAAAAATAGTCGACGAATTAGTGGCTATCGAATTTGAATTGACTAAAAATCAAAAAAGAAACTTGTTTATTTATTTGTGCGAATCAGAAAAACTAAAAGAAAATCTTCCAGAACTAGAAAAAGTTTTAGAAATGCTTTTGGGGAATGTGGTAAAGCTAAAATACAAAAAACATGTCTTTACAATATCACCCTTTTTAAAACTTAGCAATGGTATCTTAGGGTTTAATTTAGGACTTTGTGGATCTGTTGAAAGTGAGATAGATGATGTAGAAGTTGCTCTGTATTTTGAAGGAAATATTGACTATTCTATATTAGAACGCAAGATGATACTTACTCGCAAAATATTAGAGTATTTTATTATTAGTAACAGGAAAATTGATATTGTATTTTTTAATAACTATCAATTGGGAATAAAGTTAAACGAAAACTATTTAGGCATTAATACCATTTTATAATTTTTAAACGATAATAAAAGAGAAAACATTCAGATGAATACAATACTTCCATTTTTTTTAAAATACCTATTAGCACCGCTTTTGATATTGATTATAACTCTTGTAATGAGTCAATTTTCGAGTATAAAGATCAAAACTAAATCGGCTATAATATTTGTTTTGTGCTTTTCGCTTATAGCAGCTTTACCATCTTTATTTGCTTTTTTTAATAATGAGTTTATTTGGTTAGGCTTATTATTTTCGGTTTTTTACTATTTAATACTTGGAGTCGGATTATTATATTTTATGGATACAGCTATGTTTCAAAATATAGGAGTTCAAAATAGTGCTCCAGGAAAATTCTTCTTGTTTTTAATTGTAGCGATTTTATCCTCTTGGATATACTATTTGGTATTTAACTATATCGCAATATCAAGTTATGCGCATATAAGTCTGCTTAATATTCTATGGTTATTTGCACCAATATTTTTTGAAGAATCAAAGAAAAAGTATTTGCAAATTCCAGATCCATTTTATGAATATTGGAGAGTTGGGAAAGAGCGTAAAGATATTGAGTATTGGGACAACATTGATAAGTTCCGTTTAATGCAGGTATCTATAAATATAAAGAAAAAAGTCAATTCGGATATTTTCTCAAAGTTTGATGTAAAAATCGCGCAAGATGTTAACCTGGGCAATTGGTTTGATAAATTTATAGAAGATCAAAATTATAGATTCCCAAATGATGCTATCGAATCAAGTGCAGAGAATGAAGATACAGGTTGGATTTTCTATACAGCAAAATATTTTAGTTTCCCATTGTTTATCAGAAACCTAAGTCCTAATCAGACTATTTCTGAGAGTAAACTAAAAAACAAGCAGATCATTTTCGCAAAAAGAGTGGCTTTAAATAGAAATGAAAATGAAACTGAAGAGTAACAAAGACAAACTATTTTCTTTTAATCTCATATCAATTTTAAAAATAAAAAAACTAGCAAACTAACTAATACTCGAATAAAATAATTTAAGCAATTATGAAATCAAACATACATTTACCAATTAATTGGACAGATGGAGTAAAACTTACTAAAGACCATTTTATTAATAATTATTTCAATTTTATAACAATTGTTAGTGATTATAATAAAGTGCAGTTAAATGATTTTAATTATGGCTGTATCCAGACAGTTGGTGGAAAATCAATAGATATTGATATAAAAATTGAAGGAGGGCAATTAGTTGTCTATTTAAAAAAATGCGAATTGATTGCTAAGAATGGGCATTTAATTTCTTTTAATCAGGATATCTATGGGACAAAACTTCCTGAAGTAAGTATTAAAGCAAATGATTTAGATAGAAATTCTTTTGAGCATTATTATGTTATTGTATCTATAAACCCTTATAACTTAGTTCCAGTAGGTATTCCAGATCCAGAGATAATTCCGTTGCATCACCCACATGCACTTCCAGAGATAAAATTACATATTATTAATAAAAAAGAAGTAAATGATAATTTTTTAGAAGGTTACTTTTTAATTGTCAAAAAAATTGCATTCCAAAACGGGACATTTGTTGTAGATGATAAATATATAGCTCCAGTTGTAAAAGCAAAAAGCAATGAATTTTTAAAACAATTTCTTTCAAAAGTAAATAACGAATTATATCTGTTGAATGATTTTTCAATTAAAATTCATAAAAAGAATGTGCAGAGTTCAACTAATAATAGGTTAGTATCTAACACATTTAGTTTATGTACTAAAATAATTGATTATTATGCGGAGCACTGTTTTTATCTTAAAAATATTGCTTCAGAGGAGTCTCCAGTGTATATGTTCGATAAAATAATTGTTTTAGCAAATCACCTTCTTTCTTCTTTAACTTTAATGGATGACAAAGAGAAAGAAGTTTTATTGCAGTATTATTATGAATGGATTGATGTTAAACCATCAGAATTGTTAAGTGTATTGTTTGAAGCAAAAAGTGCAGTTTACGATCATAACGATATTACACAAACACTAGAAAAACTGAATCAATTTTTGGGTGTTTTAAAACGCTTATGGCAAAAATTAAGCGAGTTAGAATATATCGGAGTTAGAAAAGAAAATATTGTAATTAGTGAAGAAACCAAAACAGCTCCACAAAGAAGTAATACATGGTCGATACTAGATTAAAAACAAAACGATGAAACCACTTAATTATACTAAAATAAACACCGAGAAGCGTAAGTTTTACACCATGTTTGTAATAACATTTGCTTTTATTTTTTGTTGTTTGTATGTTACATTAATAACTGCAAATAAAGGAGTTGCCGAATTAGAGCAAAAAAATAAATACTACAATGATATTGCTGTAAAACAAGGTGAAATGAACTTACTTCTTGATGAAATATTAATTGAAATTAACGATTTAAGATTCAAAGATAGAACATTGAACGAACGTAAAAATCTTCAATCTTTAATTAATGAAAAGCGATTTGCAATTAATAATGAAATCCAAAAATCTAAGACCAATCTAGCAAATTCTTTTGGTTTATACGAAGAGTTTTTGGTAGAGCTTCAGCGTATACAAACTAAAATTGATGTATTAAAAGAAGTTGAGACAGGTTATAATATCAATAAAGTTCAGTTAGAAAAGTGTATTGACAAACACAATCAGGAAAATAAAAAAAAATAATCCATAATTATGAAAAAGGCAATAGAATTGGATGAAACATATTGGAAAAAAATAAAATTCAATTTAATATTTATCATTAGTGCTTGTGTTATATATATCGGTGTTACCAAATTTTTATTAAAAACACCCAATTTTAATAATACAGATATGCTCAATAGAATTAATGACTATGAAAAAATGCAGAAAATTAAAGTTGATTATGCTAATAAATCAAAAGTAATTTTCAAAACAATTGATACTATAAAGTATGATATTAATCAGGTACAACGAATAGATGAAGTAAAAAGGAACATATCAGAATATAAGCAATTGTATAAGGACAATGAGTTTCATTCGTCATATAATTTCTGCTTGATAGGCGGGAATTTATTGAACGTTTTTTTAGAAATAAATCTGGAAGAAAGTACCGTCAAAAAAAATGATACCCTTATTGTAAGAAGTCTTAACGAGTGTAAAGCAAATTTTAAAAATGAACGTTAAAAATAAAACAGTAGTTATCCTTTTGCTTAGCATTGCGGTAATTTTAATTATAGTCGCATTATTATTTCCTTTTAATAAAAAGTTAAGCAATCTTGATTTTTCAATAGTAGATGCTAATGATAATCATCAATATGAATTAAATGAAAAATTATCGTTTAAAATAAATGATAGTACTTTAATCTCTGATAAAAAAGCCGTTTGGTATTTTGGTAATGGAGATTCAATTGTAAGTAAGAAGAATGTAGAATATACCTATGAAAAATCAGGTAAGTATTTAGTAACATTAAGGATTGATGATAAGTTTGATTTTTCGAAGCAAATTAATATTGTTAATGGACGAGCGATGACTGCTAAAGATTCTATTCCCAAAATATTCTGTGAGGAATTTGGTTATGTAGGAGAAGAAATTGTCTTTACAGGATATTCTCCAAGCTCTAATAATTGGTATTGGGAATTTGGTGAAACAGGAACTATTGATTCTTATGAAAAACAAGCGATTTATGTTTTTAATAAGCCTGGTATTTATACTGTAAAATTAGAAACGGAAAAAACTAGATATCCGATTACAAGAGAAATAGAAATTTTTCAATTGTATGAGCCATTCAAAGAACCAGTAATTGTGGACTCTTCAAGTATTGTATTAAATGATATAAAAAGGCGATTACAAATTATTGCCAATCTAAGTGCAAGAGATACCAGAGCGTATAAAGAGCAGGTTAATTACATAAAGAATAAATATATATGTAATAATTTGTCGGATGTGGTAGTGGTAATCAATGAAGAAAAATACAATGATTTTTTAAGTTATTGCCAGGGACTTCATTATTTAGATGGAAATGCGACTGTAATTCAAGAAGTAAAATTAGATACGATCAAATGCTTTAAGCAAATAAATATTACCCAAAAAACTAAAAAAACAAAGTAATATATGAAAATTAGCATTTTACTTAGATATACTTTTTTGATGTGTCTATTGATCACAAATCCTATTTTTGCGCAGGTAAAAAACAGCACAAGTGTTCTCAAGAAAACAGAAAAGACAATTAATACTTATGATAATGAGAAGCAAAAGGAAAGCGAAAAAACGGAGCTTAAATTAGTTTTTTCAGATAGAACGGATAATAATATTTATGAAGAACCTTATAGTTCTAAAGTAAAAAATAAAGCAGCTATTCTGTCTCCGATGTATGTAATCAATCAGGATAAAAATTATTATGAAGTGGTGGTGGCCGATAAAAAGATGATCGGTAAACCCAAAGGAACTCTATCTGTTTTAAGGAGTAAAAAAAATCATTTTTCTAATGCCAAAGAAGTTCAATATCTAGGTTGGATCAAAAAAGACAATGTGATTGAATATAGCAGGGCAATGCAAAATCAAACAAATCTAAAGTATGTGAGGTATTTTGTAGCTTGTAACACATTAGACAATTTGTTTTCTAGTGATAAAAATGTCAAAAAAAAGGCTCTTTTATTAAAGAACGAACCGAATTTAGAAACAGTAGCTAAAAAAAATATCAAGTTAAATGATTTCGTATATGTATATAAAATAGATAAAACTACTAAATCGGCTTTTGTATCTAATTTTGATGATATAACAACAAAAGATACTCTCAATCATAAATATGGCTGGGTGCCTATTCAATATCTGAATCCAATAGAAGACAATATGGTTGTAAAACTAAGTACAGCCGATAAATTAGAATTATCATCTGGGAAAATTACTTTTCAGGCAAATGAACTTTATAAAAACACTTTTTTTATAAATGAAAATCAATCAAGTAAACCAATCAAGTTTGATAATATAAGTAAGGTTTTGTTACCAATAAATATTTGGAACCATGATAAAAATAAAATTACAAACTTAAGAGGTGATGATATTACTATAAAAACAATTGAGCAAATTGCATCTCAAAGTAAGAACATTAACTTTTATTATATTTTTGAGAATAATAATTCAACAAAACAGTATTTAAAGAAAACGCTTTCGGCATTACAAAATCTCAAATTAACCACGAGTAATGAGTTGTATGCAAATTATAATTTTACCTATTCGTTTATAGCCAAAGGAAAATATAAAAGTTATTATTTAGCAAAATCGCCTTCTTTTTCAAAATGGTTTGATTTAATTGAAAAAAGTATCAAAACACCTGAGGAAATTTCTAAGGAAAATATTTTGCCTAACAACAATAATGGAATTAGTCAATTTTTGAGTTCAGATGCCAATTTTGAGAATAACTTTTTTATTTTGGCAGGTTTAGATAATTCGATAAATTCTACTTTACCAGATAGTTTCAATGCCTTAGCCAAAAATAATGCAAAATTATTATTCATTCTTTTTGGAAATGAAAATACAGCCGATAATCAGGATTTTATCCTGCAAAGTAAAATGTATTTGAATGAGGCTAGTAATGCAAATAAAAGAAATATTCAGAACTATTATGTAGATCCAAAATTGGTTATAAAAAACGATGAGTTTACATATAATGGAGAATATGATAACGATTACATCTACAATGCTCCTTTAAAAAGTAATTTCAACGGAGGTATCGTATTCCCGAAATTAAATAGTGAACTTACTCCAGAAACCATAAATAAAGCGATTGATAGTGTTATTTGTAAAACTATAAAAACAAATAATACCTTATTAAAATCATTAACGCAATATAAAAATGAATTTAGCTTTTTGCGAAGCCAGCCAAGTCAAAAAATAAATAATTTAATTGAGAATGCTACTCAAAAAGATGGTGTTGATACCAACATTACAAAAAATTATAAAGACGAAACGTTTGTAATAAATGCAAAAGACACCCTTAATAACAATTTAGAAGATAAGGTATATATTTTACTAACAGAAAGCGAAATAAAGGAACTTCTTGAGAATTATAGAGAGTTAATTAGCAAAGAGTACACTAACGAGAATATCGATAAAGTCGAGATCCTTAATTTTAAGGATAAATGTAAAATGTATGCAGGAAATATAAAAAAAACAGAAAAGATAAGAGCTAGAAGTTCTTTGGCAGATTTGCTTTACTTCAAGACTAGAGTATTTGTTAATAGTCCTCAGTTGCATGAAATAAGAATTAAAGATATCCGAAAGTTTAAGAAAAAACGAGAGGAGTTTAGATCGCTTTTTACAGCTTTAAATGCAAAGCTAGAAGTTTTAGAAAAAATGCAACGAAACAGTGCTTTTGAGGTTTTTGATGAGGAATCTCAAATTAAATATTATTATATATCAAAGAATCTTTTATTATAAATAACGATTATGGAGATTATTAAAACAATAGAAATAGCCAAGCCTTTGCACGAAATAATTTTAGAATTATTTTATTTTGAAAGTAAAGGCAAACCTTGTGAGCTTACCAAAAAAGAAATTTTATGGAAACTAAAAGATTCTAGTATTTCTGAATACCAGATGGAAGAAGTACTCAACTGGATGGTTCATCATAAAAAACTAAATGAAAATTTAGGACTTTATAGTTTAGACCGCTTTGAACTTATTGATTTAGAAGAGAAATTTAAAAACGAAAGATTGAATAAAGAACAAAAACAAGAACCTATTTTTTTACTAATTATAGTACTATAAATAACATACATAATGCTGCAAAACCAAAAGTACTAGAGATATTTGCTCAGTACATTTTGCCCACTTTTTTACTGTCATATATAGTCTTTATCTTTTTCTTGATTAACAAGCTGAATAATAGCTTTGAAATTAATAATGACAAAATCGAAGATGTAAGTGAACTGACTCTTACTGAGCCTAAAACAGGAGTTATTAGAAAAAAAGAGGCATTGTCTGACAAGGAAGTAAAACGACTATTTTCTAATCAGCATCAAAACATTTTATACTTAAATAGAACGATTGACTCTTTACAGAAGCAAGTAAATAAAATAAATGAAATTCATACGGCAGCTACCTTGGATATAAACAAACAGATAAATTCTCTGCAGCCTCAAGTAAATGGGATATTCTTGCATATTGCTTTAGTTCTTTTAGGGTTTGTCTTATTGTTTTTTATGAAAAATAACATTAATTAGATATAGAGGGGTACTGGTATGTAATTAGTTCGCTAAATGGAAATTTTCTCATGGGAGAAAACTAAAAAGTGCTAGTTAGTTAAGTTGAACCTATGTCAGACAGATATTTTTAAAGTTTGAAGGAAATTGGAAAAAATAGTTCGGAAAATTAAATGTGAAAAAGAAATTTAAACATACTACATGTAAGGAAAATTGGAACAAAGAAGCTGATATAAAAAAAAATAGCAGTTCACCTTTTGTCATTTACGTGCTAATCTTAGTTTTTATTTATTTACTAGCATTAGTATTATTTTTTAGAAAAATATTTTTGATTTCAGTGCATTTTCTTATTGGGTTGGATTAGGTTTATGGATGTTGTTTTATAGTAACTCACAACGAATTGTAGACAAAAATCAATTTAAGGAATTCACGTTATTAGGTTTACTAATTCTGATTTTAAGCACAATTCTACTAATTGCAACAAAAAGTAGTTTTTTAAATTTTCTCATGACTGGATTTCCATTCTTTTATATTGTTTATTTCCGTCTGTTACTATTTTTATTCTATAAAGACTTTGCAAACACTTATAATAAACCAATTATTCTTTTTGCATCAAGAGGAGGTAAGTGGGCACCTGAAAATTCCGGACATGGATATACTATTTCTAAAAAGGAAATAATTTTTTCCGATTTACTTTTTTTTGGACCTTTCATATTTGCGCTCATTGTTGCGTATTTTGTACTTAGAAAGTAAATCATTAGAATCATTTTGTTTTCAATAAGATGTTTTATGTGTCTGAAGGAACATGATTTATCTTAATTTTTTTTTTATTTTCAGAAAATAGGAGCTTTATTAGAAGAGAGACAAAGCATTTTATTTGAATTATATAAAAATATTTTTATTTAAATAAAATCACAGATTCTCTGTTAGCCCAAGTAAACACTAGATTCTTACATTTACGAGTTGAGGTTTTTGATTTTATTTTTATATTTTTGATGAAAAAGATGGTTAATTAGCTTGTTTATTCAATTTTGTGTTATATATTCGTACAAGAATTGATTGCGAATCCTCCTCATCTTCCTACAAGAAGCAAATCAAAAAAAAGTACATTAGTACAAAAGAGGTATTCTAAAATCAGTTAGAATACCTCTTTTTTTGTTAATACTAGTCATACAAAACAAAGAGGATTCTAAACAAAAACAATTTTTAACAATTTAATTATTTTTATTATGGCATTTAAAGCAATTTTAGAATTCGAAGGAAACGAGTACCAAGTATTATTTTCAAAAGTAGATATGTTAAGACATACTGATGGTAAAGGAGCTGTTTCATCTGAAATTAAAGGAGGTAGATTAAACGTAAGAGTGAAATCTACAGACAACACTACAGTTATTGAGCAGGCAGTAAACAGTCAGCACAAACCAGTAAGTGGAAAAGTAAAGTATTTTAAAGCTGATTCTGAACAAGTAATGAAAGAACTTTCTTTTGAAAATGCTTTTATTGTTTTCTTTAGTGAGCAATTAGATGCTTTGGCAGAAACTCCAATGGTAACAGAGATCACTTTCTCAGCAGAGAAAATTACATTAGGTAATGCAACATTAGATAACAATTGGGCAAGAATTTAATTTTGCTTATTGGAACAAGAAGCGGTTTTTTACCGCTTCTTGTTTTTATAAAGTCATAATGTTTTATCATGTTTAGATATCCATTCTCAAAGAATAAATACAAACTAACATTTTTTATTATGTTTAGAAGTTTTAAAATCAGGAATTGTTCCATTTTAAGCTAAAACTTATGAAAGGAATACTATTTTTTTTCTTTATAGCATTCTCGGCTAATGCTCAAACAGCGTTACATAATATAGTAAAATCATGTAATTATTATTCAGAAACTGATATTTCTAAATCTAATAGAATCAAATATTATATAGGCAAGGATGAACTAACAAAATTTAACGCGACAAAAGTTATTGAACTCTATAAAGATTTAAGTATAGTACCCGAATTTTATATAGTACCTATAAATATATCCGCTGAGTTTAATGTATACGTCGAAATACCCTTTGATGTTATTGGTGAAAAAAAAAATATAATGACTCCTGCTATATATGGCTCCTACTTACTATTTGACAAAAAAGTAAATATATTATATCGTATAGAGTCGGATATGGCATGTGGTTCGGTATATAAAAAAAGCAAAAAGATTTTAGTTACCAATAGTTCTTTTAATACATTAATGGATCCTGTCTTTATAGTTGATAAAAATTTTAATAATTTAAAAATATAAGACTCGTAATCATAGCAATTATATTAACATTATTATTGTTTTGTTAAATACTTGGAGATAATAAATGATTTTCAAAGATGACTTACAAAATGAACGTGAAATGCAATTATTAAAACTTAATAAATGTCAATGATTAGAATAGCTTATTTAGCAATTTTGAGATTAAATAATTAAAATAAAGTTATTATGCTTCGATCATCAAATACAGGAAAATATAAAAATGCAAGTTCATTAGGTGTTAGAAGTCCACGATATAATAGAGAAACTGGCGAATGGGAAAATACGGACAGGTTAGCAGCAACGATTGTAAGAAGAAATGCAAATAGTTTATTTAGTCCTAAAGAATTAAGAATGGGAGAACCTCCTATTATATGGGTCGTAGATGACTCTCATAGTCATAACATTATAAAATTCGCAAATGATTTTAGGTATATTAAAGGAGATAATTATTTTGATGTTTTTGCGCATGCAAATTACAAATATATAGAAGGAAGAGATTCTAACGGAAAGATTGTAGCTATTAGAAGTGCCAAACAGTTTGTAGAATTAATGAAAAAAGCTAGTATAGAGTTTAAAAGGGCTTTTGAGAGTGATGCTTTAATAACTGTAAAGTTACATGCTTGTAATACTGGAGCAGATACAGATCATAGGGGCAATCCAATTATAAGCTCAATAGGTCAACAAATTTCTGAACAATATGAAAACATTATTATAATTGCACCAGATGGAAAAGTTGTTACAGCATCCGGAATAGATCCGAATGGGAAAAGTGAAAGTAGTGCAAATGCTCATGAAAAAGGTGTTTGGGATAGTCATGATTCAACACCAAATTCGGATGGGTCACAAGGGTCCTATAGAATGTTTTTTAAAGGAAAATTAATTTATGAAGACTCTAGTGTTGGGCTAAAACCTGCTAAAAAATAAAAGTTATGAATAATCGATATTTAACAAATCTTCTTGTTTTTTTAGGAGGTGTTTTTTTAGGAGTTATTTTATTTAGCTCTTATATTAAATCATCTAAAGATAAAGTAGAAAAAGATTTAGTTAATGATAGCTACGCAATAAGTAATAACCATCAAGAGCTTTCTAACAAACTTGAATCAGATATAATTAATCAAGGAAATATTAAATCATATAATGAATTAAGAGTTTCTTATATTGATAAAGATATGTTTGCTTTTCTTCCTTGGGCATTAATAATGGCTAATAAATACAATAATAACGACGCTTACTTTGACGTGTATTATAGCCTTTTTGATTTAAACTGTACAGCGTGTAATAATCAAGAAGTAGAAAATTGGTCTTTGGATAAATTAAACCGTAAAGAACAAGATTTAGCAATTTACTATCTAATCAAAGCTTCTGAAAAAGGGCACTCCCAGGCAAAAGAAATATTAGACATATATAAATCAAAAGGTAAATATCTCAATATTTTACATTAATTATATTTACGTAGAGGTAAAAAAATATAAACTCACCAAACATTATAATAATTTTTGAGATAAGTTTTAAAAGATGTACCATTCTCAACTTAAATAATTATAAAAACTAATTTATTATGTCTAGATCATCATCTTCAGGGAAATATAGAAATAGCTGTTCGTTAGGAGTTAAAAGTCCACGATATAACAGGGAAACAGATGTGTGGGAAAATACTAATATGTTAGAAGCAATGATTGAAAGAAGAAATAATCAATACCGGTCTAATAATCCATTTGATGTTGTTCCTTATTTGGTCACATCATTAACAAAACCTGAACTAGACCCTATATTTAGAAAAGGAATTTTTACAAAAGCACTGGGTCTTACAATGAGAGATATAATGAAGACCAATACTGGTAAAAACTATATATCGCAGTTTATGAAAAAAAACGACATGTTTTACGGCTATAAAGCTCGAGCTGATGGAAAATATTCTGACGTTATACTTAATATTGTTCAATTCGAATTAGACAAAGACAATAAAATTTACGAAGGATCACGAGGTTTTGCGCATCGTGAAGGAAATGTTACCTTATCTCAGGACAAAGAAACTGGAAAATTATTGATTAATATATATACTAATCAATCAGATATTGATGCAATCTCGCACGAACTTTTTGTTCATAATGCTGGAGGTATCGAAGAAATAATTCAAGGATTTAGAAGAGGTGGTTTAGATGAAGCTGAAAAAATTAAAAGAAGTATTTATAGTGCAAATGAAGATCATATAGCTCTTCGAGATTTGGATTCAAACCATAAAGGTATTAGGATGTATAAAAAATTACTCAAGAACTAGAAAAAGTTGATCCAAAATATAAAGAAGTTTTTGATAATGTGGAAAAAGTTAATCTGATAAAATATGGGGATCTTAAATAAAAACACTAGTTGGTTTATTTTATTGCTATTATTTTTTTTTAGTTGTTCAAAAAAAAGTGATGTTTTAACAAACAAAAAAAACGATGAATATCGTGAGTATATTTATTCTAATGATACCATTTTATGCATTTCTGGGAATTTTTCAAAGAAGAATAAAACAATCGATACTACTATTTATTATAAAAAAAGGAATGATTTTTATAAAGATTTTTATAATCCTACTGAAGGACCAATCTCTATAAAAAGTAAATTGTCTTTTTCTATAAATAAAGATACTTGCTACAATTATAATGTAATATTCGATTCGCTCTATTGTAAAATTTCAAAAATTGGGAACAATAAATTCCAGACTATTTATGGAAAACATGACAGTTTGAACTATAAATATAAACGAATCTTTTATTATGATAATAATTATAGAATATATAAAATTGAAGAAATAGATAATGATGAGAGAATCATCTTTGAGAAATAATAATGAAGTAACAACAATCTTTTTAATTATAAGTTTATGAAACCATCAACAATTATATTCGGAATAGATTCTAAAAAAGATTATTAATTAACTTGATAATCTTCATAGACAACAATTAAAAACTCTTAATAATAATGAAAAATACAATTTTGATAATTAGCTTTTTAATGTTTTTAAGTTGCAAAGAAAAAGATAATAAATCTTCGCTTGTAAAAATTAAGAATATTAATGGAATCGTCGAAACAATAATTGATCAAGATAGTTTAAAATTTTCCAGAAATAAATTAAGTCCTATCTCTCTTTTTTGTGAAGATCTAATAAAAATAAATATTCATATTCCAGAAAGTACTGATAAACAAAATATTCCGTCTATTCCATTTAATAATGTCTCCATAAATGATTTATTAAATTCCAAAATAGAAAGAGATTTTTTTTTCTCAAAATCTGATTCTTCTTATTTAGTCTCACAAAATCTAGGGCAGAAAGAATTTAAAATAGAGCAAAAAATAATAGATAAAATAAATTCGACAACATTCGAGAAGGAAAAAGTAAAACAAGAAAATAGAACAAAATATGATTTTTATCAAATGACAATACCTGTTTTTTCAAATGATATGACTAAAGCTTACGTTGAGCTTAATCACTTTTGCGGAGGGCTTTGCGGAGACGGAAAAGCATTCTTTTTGTCTAAAATTAATGGAAAGTGGAGAATTATAAATAAGCACCGAACTTGGGTTAGTTAAAAACGCTTTGCATAATATTTATTTGGATATTTAAAATTGAAGTAACAGATATTGAGAAAATCATCTTTAAAGATGAGAGGTACTATACCAGTAATTATTAAACTATAAAAACATGACACGACCAGCAATAATATTTGGAATAGACGGTAAAAAAATAAGTCATTTTACCAGCATTGAATTGGTACAGGTAATAAATGGCCATCATCAATTTGAAATTCATGTCCCACACGCGGCAGTAGAGAGTCCTTTGGCATACACGCTGGAAAATGCGCAAGGCTGGTTAGGTAAAGTGGTACATATAATGCTTGAGGAGAAAAATAATTTTTTAGGGGTTGTTACCAATGTCGATTTTGATCAGGAAATGGGGCATTCAGGTAACCAGATAATTGTGTCTGGATATTCTAAAACGATATTGTTAGAATCAGGAGAAAAGTTATATTCCTGGGAAGAACTACCCTTAAAAGATATTGTAAAAGAAGTAGTTAAGAATGGTTCTGGGGAGCAATTACAGAACGAAATAAATCCTGAGTATACCAGTAAAATGGACTATCAGAATCAGTATCTCGAAACTGATTTTCAGTTCATCCAGCGATTAGCAAAACAATATAATGAATGGTTGTATTATGACGGAGAGAAATTAGTTTTTGGCAAGCCTAAAAGTTTTGATGATCCTATATCGTTAATGTATAATAGAGATATTTCAAAATTAAAAATATCTGTACAGGCTGTACCTAATAAATTTAGTGCTTTTACTTACAACGAAAGCACAGATAAGCGTTATACGGCTAAATCTAAAGATACAGTAGGTGGTTTACCCAAATTAGGAAACGAAGCATTTGCAAGCTCAAAAGATCTTTTTGCAACACCTGCTTTTACGCACGGTGTTGTAAGTACAGGTGATGATTTAATTCTGGAATCTTTCTTAAAAAAGAAGCAAGAAAGTGCTGCTGCCAATACCAATTACGTTAATGCAAGTACTAAAAATTCAAAATTAAAAATAGGAAGTATTGTCAATATACAATCGAGTGTTTTAGAAAACTCGAGCATGATTACACAAGAAGTAGGTTCTTATATTATTACCGAAATTACGCATTATGCTACACATTTAGGAGAGTATGGGAATGATTTTAGAGCGATACCTTCAAAAATACTAAGCTTGCCAGAACCGGATATTGCTTATCCAATTGCACAAACACAGCAAGCGATTGTAGAGAGTAATACCGACCCGAAAAATAAAGGAAGAATTAGGGTGCAAATGCTTTGGCAACAAGGTACTTCGATGAAAACAGCCTGGCTTCGTGTCATGACCCCTGATGCAGGTGGACCAAATAATAGAGGAATTGTATTTATCCCTGAGGTAGGAGATTCTGTAATGTTAGGGTTTAGACATAACGACCCCAACAGACCTTTTGTATTAGGAAGTGTATTTAACCATGTTATCGGAGCTGGTGGTGGTAGCGGTAATAACACTAAAACTATTAGAACTAAAAGTGGTAGCACCATAGCTTTTCAGGAAGATAAAAAAAGTATTACTATAACAGATGGAGCAGGAAATTCTGTGGCATTAGATGGAGCAGGAAATATTTCGGTTGCATCTTCGGCTTCAATAACGCTAACTACAGGTAGTAGTAGTTTAACATTAAAAGAAGATGGAACTATTGATTTATCGGGTAATAAAGTAACGATTAATGGTGCGGAGACACTGGATCATAATAGTCCAAAAGTAACTGTAACTGGTTCGGAAGAAGTTGTAGTGACCTCTCCGATAAAAGTAGATATAAATTCGGCTGCAGAAGTTTCTGTTACAGGAACTGCATTAGCAACTTTATCTTCATCGGCAACCACATCTGTAGAGGGAACAATTATTAGATTAAATTAAATATGGCAACTAGTAATTCGGTACAAAATGCTATGGATAGTTTAGTAAGTAAATGGCAAAATGCTTATATCTCAAAAGATGTAAAAATGGTATGCATTACTTATACCCCAAAAGAGGAATCTATGATGGAAGCTTTTTTGGATTATATCTTAGCATTAGACAACCAAGTAGAAAATTTTGTTTGGGTTTTTGAATCTGTTTTTGAAAATGAAGAATCTTTTGCTCTCGATATTGCTAAAGAAATGCAGGAACTAGTGCAGAATTGGAACACTATGAACAAACCTGTAGAATATGCTACTTCAGAAATAAATTGGGAACCACTTTTAGAGCACACTAATTCTAAAAACCCAATGCAACTTTTGGTAGATAATTTAAATAGTTTCGCTAAGAATCTTTTTCCTAAAAGGGACATAGAAGTGTGTTATGTTTTCAAAAATTATGGTATTTCAAAATCTGAGGCTTATCAGTGGACAAAATTATCACTAGCCTTTCCTTTCGAAAAAAATGTTTCGTGGACAGTAGTACAATCAACAGAAAATTTGGTATATCAAAAAGTAGTAGATCATTTTCCTAAAGAAGTAAAAGAAATTAAAACTGACATTAATGTTAATGCAGTTGTAGAACAATTAGTTGCACAAGCAGACCCTACCAAGCCAGAAAATGTATATCGTAGCGAATTGGTAAAATTAATGCATGCTGTTGAAGATCGGAATCAGGATAAGGTAAGTATTCAAGCAAAAAAATGTTTAGATATTGTTCTTCGAGAATTAAAAAATGATACAAACTGGATTTCTCAAATTGTTACCGTTTATGTAATCTTATATAATGATCAAATTGGTTATAAAAACTACGATGAAGCAATTTATTTTGCAGACAAAGCAGTAGAAGCCTCTATAATTGCTCAAAAAGAAACGGAGCCTTCAATCGGTAATAGATTGGCAGGTCAAACTCATATAGGCAGAGGTAGTATTTATGTTTTAAAGAACGATTGGAGAAAAGCTAATGCTGATTACATAAGTGCAAAAGAAGCATACAAACAATGTGATGATTATTTAATGCAAATAGAAGCCTGTCGTCTTTGTGGATGGTCAGGTAATAAATTTGATGTAGAAAAAAACGTACTGCCTTTTTATATCGAGGGCTTTAATTTACATACAGAATTAACCCCTCAATTATTATCAAATTCAACTTTTCCGTTGCTGTTAAAAGATGTAATTTATAATTCAAATTTCGAAAACAAAGTAAGTAAACAAAAGCTAGACGAAGTATTAATTCCTCTTTTTGGTGAAAATTATAAATTTGAAATTGATCGATATGGAACAGGTAAATAACCTATACGAAGTTATTGCTAACTTAAATTGGAAAAGAATTTTTTCTTTTATAGTAATTGGAATTCTAATTTTTGGTTCGGTATATCAAAGAAATTGGAACCTTAGTAGCAAAGACAAAATTACATTGCCTAACAAACAAAAAGTATCTAGAAGGGGTATAAATACATTTTTAGTATTTATTTTTTGCCTAATTAGTTTAATAATTTCATTAACACTATTCTAAAAAACAAACAAAACCTACAAACAAAACCTATTATGAAAGAGCAATCAGAAAGCATTACAAACCAATTTAGCCAATTTTTAACTCAAAATCCACATTATGGTTATTTGTTAGCCGCAGTGGGGTTTACTATATTTTTTCTGGGATATTTGTTCAGATGGAGTTGGATTATTAATCCTGAGGGGAGCACGCGATCTGTGTTTTTATATGAAGTATTTGGAAAAGAAACCATGCGTAAATTAATGATAGTTGTTATGGGTGTAGTGGTTTTTCTTTGCGTTGGAGCTTTTTTTCTTTCTAATTCAAAACAAAAAGATAGCTTAAAAAACACTTCTGATAAAGAGGTTACTCAACAAAAATAAACGGCATGGAAAAAGAATCTAAATATGCAGATAAAAGCTATCATGAAAAAGTGAGCCAACAGCTTGCTATTACCACAGCTAAGAAAACGCAAGGGATTTCGGCCAATGTAACTACTGCTCAAAAGACATATAATAATAAAAGCCTAAGTACTTCTACCAAAGTTACGGCCTTGGCACTTAATGCTGTGGATACCGGAATACAAGCCTTTGGAGCTGTAACAAGTATGGTAGATGGAGTATTAGGAGCGGCATTGATGCCTATGTTAGAAGGTATCGGGATGAAAGGAATGGCATCGCTACCAATCTCCAAACAGCTTGATCCAGTATTGGGTATAGATATTCATATGGTAACTATACCGCCTTCTCCGGCTCCTATACCAATGCCACATCCGTACATAGGAATGCTTTTTCGCCCAAAAGATTTCTTAGCGGCCGCAATTGCATCTATAATTCCACCGCCACCTGCGCCACCGCCAATGTCTGAAACCCCCACAGATGGAGAACAAACAGAGGCCAATAAAGTACAAGCATTAACCGTAGCACATACCGCAGCCACAATGATTGTGGGTATGATTGGTGCTACTGTAAAAATTGGAGGTTTTATACCGCGTGCGGTAGCGAGTACACCTACAAAAAATATTCCTCATTTTCCGATGGGAGCAGGATTTCATCCTGTTTATTCTAGATTGTGTAGTAAAAATAACGGACATGCTCTTCTAGGTAGTTTGCTAGCTCTTGCAGATGGTGATCCTATTGGTGGTGGTGGTGCCCATTTGCATAATAGTTGTCAAGATATTGGTATTTTTTCTCCCCATACTTTTCGTCCTACAAAAAATAAGGACGATTCAATTAAGATAGGGTTAAAACTATTTTTGCCTACGAGTGTAATAATCCCCATACCCACATCAGGATTAATTATTACGAATCCTGTTCCTGCACCTTTTAACCCAATTACAATGCTCAAAAAAATGCTAAGAGCAACATTGGGGAAGTTTGTAGGGGGTAAAATGCACAAATTAGTCAACAAAAAAATTGGTTCGGGTAAGCTACAAAATATGCTGCACAAAGGAATTTGTACAGTTACAGGTCACCCTGTAGATGTAGCCACAGGTAACTTTTTTACGGATGAAGAAGATTTTTTCTTGCCTGGTCCCATACCTTTATCATGGGAACGTACCTATTATAGCAAATCAGATTATCAAGGCCCGCTAGGGAATGGATGGCACCATGCTTATGATATGGCAATGCATGTAGACGATGATACCAATACTGTTACCGTAAGGCTTACCGATGGTAGACCCATTGCTTTTGAAAAACCTAGCCTAAAAAAACCAACGTTTAATAAAGCAGAGCAACTCGAACTTTTTGTAGACGATACCAATCGCCTGTACCTTTGGGATATAAAAGAAAATTTATATTATTATTTTACTCCCAACTCTTACAACGACTTGCATCTTCTGCAAACTGTAGCCAATGCCAATGGATTTGCTCTTTTTTTTGGGTATGATACTAATGGTTTTTTGATCAAAATAACCGATGCAGCTCATCGAGAACTTACAGTTATTAACGATAACCAAGGCAGAATACTAACCATTACGGCACCGCATCCAACGGCATATAACCAGTTTTTTGCAATTGCCACCTATGAGTATGATGCAATAGGGAACCTTGTAAAACAGACCAATGCTGAGAACGATAGTATGTTCTTTGAATATAAAGACAGGCTAATGACCAAAGAAATTTGGCGTAATGGTCTTAATTGGTATTTTGAGTATGATGGTACAGCACCTGGAGCGCGCTGTGTACACACTTGGGGAGATGGAGATATTTACAACCACAAATTATTTTTTGAAGAAGGCAAAACGATTGTAACCGATAGCCGAGGGCATGACATTGAGTACTACCATAAAAACGGACTCGTATACAAACGTATTGATCCTAATGGAGCTATAAATCAGTGGCTTTACGACAAAGACAATCAACTACTTTCTGAAACTGACCCGCTAGAAAATGCCTATTTATTTGGCTATGACAATCGTGGTAACCAGATACAAACCACCAACCCAATGGGGGGGACTGAAACGACAGACTATAGCTTTTTGCATAAGAACCTACCAAGTTTATTAGAAACGTCATTGGGTGGAAAATGGAAATGGAAATACGACTCTAATGGGAACACTATAGAAGTTACCAACCCCAATAATGCCAAAACCAAAATAGAATACCAAAACGGTTTACCTAATACTATTATAGATTATTTGGGTAATAAAACACTTTTGGAGTATGACAAAAATTATAACTTAATACAAATAACAGAACCTACAGGTGCTATAACCTTATATAGTTATGATTCTCTAGGAAGAAATATTACTACACAAAACGCAAAAGACGCTAAACAAAAACTGTTTTATGACCTACTAGGTAGAGTAACCCAAGTAGATGATTTTGATGGGAATGAGATAAAATTACAATACGATGGTATAGACAACCTGTTGCAATACAATGATGCTCAGACTGAGGTAAGCTACACTTACAAAGGGATGTGGAAAATGACAGGTAGGTATCAAAACCAAAAAAAGACTCTCTTTTTTTACAATAAAGAAGAACAGTTGATACGAATAGAAAACGACCACCAGCCCTACACTTTTAAGCGTGACAGCGTAGGTAATGTAGTCGAAGAAAGTCCGTTTGACAATGTAGTGCGTCTGTATAAACATGACCTTGCGGGTAATGTTCTGCAAAAAGAAATAGAAAACCACGAAAGTACTCTAGCTCAAAATGCCAAAACGAATTATGAGTATAACAGATTAGGCAACATACAAAAAATTACCTACACAGATGGCATAGAACACCTGTTTGACTATAATCCAGCAGGCTTACTCATCAGTGCTATAAACCCAGCTAGTGAGGTAACCTTTGCCTACGACACCTTAGGTAATATTACCCAAGAAACACAAAATGGTACCATTATAACCAATACGTATAATGCAGTAGGACAACGTACCAATTTGAAAAGTAATCTAGGAGCTAACCTGGATCTGGAGTATAATGAGTTGGGGCAGTTAAGCAAAATGAAAACCCAAGAAGACTGGCAAAGCACTTTTGGTTATGACCAAATGGGACTAGAAATACAACGTTTACTACCAGGTAACATACAACAAACTACCAACCGAGATGCGCTAGGACGACCAACGGAACAACTTGTAGGACATGCCAGTAAACGTGTTAAAAGCCGAAAATACCAATGGGGAATAAACAACCAATTAAGACAAATAATAGACTCTACCACAGGTGTAACTAATTTTGCATATAACAAAAACGGGCACTTAACAGAAGCAAAATATGCCGATGGAAGTATCCAAAACAGATATCCGGACGGCAAAGGAAACCTATACGAAACACCCGAAAAAAAGGATAGAACGTATACCCGAGATGGGAAATTAGAAAAAAAAGGCAGTTGGCATTACAAATATGACCATCTTGGTAACTTAATAGAAAAATATAAAAAAACAGGAAGTATTTTTTCTTTTAAAGAAGAGCATTGGTTTTATGAATGGAATGCCACAGGAATGCTTAAAAGGGTACAACGCCCCGATGGTGACTATGTAAACTTTGCATACGACGCCTTGGGCAGAAGAATATACAAACATTATAAAAAAACATTTACTAACTTTGCTTGGGATGGTAATGTGCCTTTGCACGAATGGAAAACATTTACGACTAAAGACGTACTCTCAGACAATATTATAACATGGGTATTTGAAGAAGACAGTTTTTCTCCAATAGCCAAAATAAAGAATGATAAACAGTATAGTATAATAAATGATCATTTAGGTACGCCAATAGAAGCGTATGCTGATGATGGAAAACTTATTTGGGAGCGTTCTTTAAACAGTAACGGTAAAGTTCTAAAAGAAACTGGCTTTGAAAACTTTTGCCAATTTTTGTATCAGGGACAAAGTTATGATAGTGAAATAGAACTTGCCTATAATCGTTTTAGGTACTATGACCCTGAGGAAGGACGCTACATAAGTCAGGATCCGATAGGCCTTTTAAGCGGGGAGTTTGGGTTTTATAATTATGTTCATGATACGAATGCGTGGATTGATGAATTAGGACTTGCAAGTAATGCTTATAAAGCCGCATGGACTAAAGCAAGGAAAAAATACTGGTCAGACGAATTAGAAGCAATTCCTGGTAGGTTTTCTGAAAGAAATAAACAACGAATTAGAGAAGGCAATTCTCCACAGATTAAAGTTATTGTAGAGGATAAATTAGGAAACAGAAGTACTAAATATGTGTCTATGGAACTTGAACATACTCATTTAAAACAAAGAGGAGGCTCATTAAAAGCTCATGAATCTTGGAATTTGACAGAAGCAAATCCTTGGGGACATGCTTCAATGGATAAATATCGACATGTTGGGACAAAATTGATAAAAATTTTAGAAGGCCTAAATCCTAAATAAAAATATTTAAATTATGATAGAAAATAAGATTTATATAAAAGTAATATTTGAAATAGCAGAGAAATCAAATAAAAAAATTGATACAAATAATTATATGTCTTCAATACAGTATGCAAAGGAAGCTATCAAGAAGGCAGATCAAAGCGAAGAAAAACTGTTGGACTTTTTAGTTAAAAATATTGATGAAGTAATTTCTTTTTCTGTGAAAAAATTAACAACTTTAAATAGTACAGATGAAAAAGATGAAGATGATGATTGGATTTCAGATGATGGTGATGAAGATGAAGTTGTAGAAGAATTAGGACTTTCAATGACATTCTTGATATATTATTTAATCGAATTAATTCTTATAAAAAAAGGGGATGATTCATTAGAGAAATATTTAAAAAAAATGCGTATTCCTAATGCTAAAAAATGTGCAAAAGAGTTAGAGGATATTTACAAATCTATATATGAAAAGTAATCCTGATGTTTCTCTCTCTCTTGCGCAAGTTTCTAGCTTGTGCACGCAAAGTAATTTAAAACGACAAAACCCGCTATTTTTAGCGGGTTTTATGGTTTTATATAAAAGTCAATTTTTATTGTGTTAACTGCTTGTTTTTTTTTATTTGAAAGAAAAATAAGCTATTTTTGAAGTTAAACAAAAGTAAGTTCTAATAATTTAGTTAAAGTTATGACAGTGAAATAGGACTTGCCTATAATCGTTTTAGGTACTATGATCCAGAGGAAGGGCGGTACATAAGTCAGGATCCAATTGGACTATTAAGTGAAGTTTATAATTTTTATGCTTATGTAGAAGATAGTAATAATGAATTAGATTTATATGGACTAGCTAGAAGTAAGTATGCTACTCGAAGCAAAGCTAGTCTAAAGCAGATGAGAAAAAACTTTAATAGTAGAGGACGAAAAAAATTCTTAAAAAGATTAGGAAAGGATGAAAAATCTTTAAGAGACAGAGGATTTTCGGAAACACAGATAAAAGAAATAAAGTTAGGTAATGTACCTAAAGATTATGAAGTACATCATAAAAAGCCATTGTTTAGAGGAGGAGATAATAATTTTAATAATTTAGATTTAATGGAAAAAGCAGATCACAAAAAGTACTTCAAGGAACTTCATTATTATGAAGGTGATGTATCTCCTTATTATTTATAAAATTAATTTAGATTATGAAATATATAATTGAATGTAATAAATGTAACAGTTTTTTTGAAATTTTTGAAGAAGGAATATTAAGAATAGAAGTTGCTAAAAAAAACAAATGGAGTTCTATATTATTTGTTTGTCCTCACTGTAATCAGCAAACTTCTTGGAATAGGCTTACAGAAATACACAATAATAGTAATTTATTGACTCAAAGTAAGGATGGTATGGAAGTTGAAATTGATAAAGATTTATTACCAAAGGATTATTATACTTTTAGAATAAACACAAAAAAAAATACTATTTGTATTTCTAAAAAAAGGAATGATTTTAATCTTTACTCTTTAGAAGAGTTATTTAAAGAAGTTTTTATTGATAAAAATAAATTTGTAACTATTTTTCAATTACAGGGATATTTAAAATCCATGTTGGAAGTTGGTGTGGAATTTAAGGAAAAAGAAATATCCTTATTAGAAAATGCATTATCAATTGGTGAAGAAAATGGAGATATTTTATTTATTGATAAAAGAGAAGAAAATAGTAATTTATACATTTTCTATCCCGATGGAGGTGATATTGATAAATTGAAATTAACTTTAAATGATATTGTTAGTGGTAAACAACAATAGCGCGGAAATTGTTTCCGCGCCCGCAAGAGAATCGACAAATAATTAAAACAACAAAACCCTGAGCAATCGGGGTTTTGTTGTTTTATATAAAAGTCAATTTTTATTGTGCTAACTGTTGTGTTTTCTTTTTTATTTGAAAGAAAAATAAGCTACTTTTGAAGTTGTACAAAAGTAAGTTCTAGTAATTTATTTAAAGTTATGATAGTGAAATAGGGCCTTGCCTATAATCGTTTTAGGTACTATGATCCTGAGGAAGGACGGTACATCAGTCAGGATCCGATAGGACTTTTAAGTGGTGAGTTTGGGTTTTATAATTATGTTGATGATTGTAACAATGAATTAGATGTCTTTGGTTTAACAAAAACTTATGGGAAAGGTTTTGTTATGACTTCAAAAAAGAAAACCAATAAGAGAGAAGGTGGTAGACGAGAAGATACATTTAAAAGAATTTTGCAGAGTATTCATGGAGAAAATAATGTCTTAAGCGAAAGAATGCTTTTGGATGGTAATGGGAATAAAGTTACTAGTGGAGGAACTGGACGAAGAGTAGACTTTATAGTCACTGATAATAATGGAAAAGCAATAAAATCTTATGAGGTAACAAGTAAGACAGCTAATAAAGTGCCCCAAATGACAAAAGAAAATATTATTAGAAATAATGGAGGAACTAATATTAAGGATGCCAATGGTAATCTTGTCGATGTGTCAAAAGTAAGAACAGATATAATTAGATTAAAATAAAAAATAGAATATGGAAGCAAAATTTATGTTAAGATACTCAGATGTAGAAAAAAGTTACTCAAAACAAAAAGACAAGGATAATTTATTCTTGATTTTTAAAAATTTGTACAAATTTGCTTTCTTAAATAGATTGTTAAAAGAAAATTTAGTTGATGAATTAGGTAATTTTGATAAAGACAAATTATTAAATGAAAGTGATTTAACTGAAGTAGGCTTGAAAATTTTTGAAAAATTAATGTACAAATGGCTAACTTATACAAGTAATGATGACGGAAAAGTTGACAGAATAAATAATATTAAAATGCTAGAGAAATATTATGATAAATTATTGAAAGACTACGAGAGTAAAAAATAATTCAACTTATCTTAGCTACTATAAATATTAGTAGTATACATAATTAGAGTATAACAAAAAAACTGAACTGCCCCCAAAAAGTTAGACACTATCTGGGGGCATTTTTATGGAAAGAAAAATAAGCTACTTTTGAAATTGTATAATACCAAGTTCTGGTAATTTATTGAAAGTTATGACAGTGAAATAGAACTTGCTTATAATCGTTTTAGGTATTATGATCCTGAGGAAGGGCGGTACATATCTCAAGATCCATTAGGATTATTATCTGGTGAATTTGGATTTTATAACTATGTTGAAGATACGAATGCATGGATAGATGTTTTTGGTCTTGCTAAAACCTATGCCCAAAAGAAAGCTTGGAAAGATGCAAGAGAAGCTTATTGGAAAAAGGAAGCTAAAAAGAATAAAAAAAATTATTCTGACCATAACTTAGACCGTATGAAAAGTGGAAAAGCACCTCAAATGGAAGTTATTGTACGTAATAGAAAGACGGGTGATTTTGAAACTAAAAAAGCATCTATGGAATTACATCACAAAAAGGCACAACACAAAGGAGGGTCTAACAAGTCTTCTAATTTACAAAAAGTTAATCCTTGGGAACATGAGGCTGTAGATGAATATAGACATACTGGAAGTGATTTGATAGATGTAGTACAAGATGTAGGAAGTTTTGGTGGATAATTATAAAATAAATATATGGAAGAAATAGATAAATTAATTAAATCTACAGAATATCAAAATGTAATTTTAAAAGTCTCAAAGAATAAAAAAATATTAGATAATTATTATGATTCTTTGTTGAAAATAGCCAAAAGAAATTTGGAGATATCGGATGTGAAATTAGAATATTTAGAAGAATTACTTAAAAATGATGAAAAATCTTTAATTTATTCATTTGTGAAAATGGGATTAATTATCGACAATCAAGAAGAAGAGTTTTCTAAAGGAGAAGAGCCTTCAAACGATGAAAAGATGGTAACAATAAATAATTTAGGAAAATCAATTACATTTTTAATTGATGATTTGATAGAATATTATTTACTCAAAAATAGTCAAAAAGAACTAGAAAATTATTTGAAGGCAATCCGTATTCCAAATGCAAAAAAATATGCGCAAGAGTTGAAAGAAGTTTATGATTCGATAAAATAACACTGCTCTGCGAAGAGTTCTTACCCGATTGCTCGGATATGCGTAACGATAGTGCGGAAATTGTTTCCGTGCTAGCAAAGAGAATCGACAAATAATCAAAACACAAAACCCTGAGAAATCGGGGTTTTGTTGTTTTATAAAAGTCAATTTTTATTGTGCTAATTGTTGTGTTTTCTTTTTTATTTGAAAGAAAAATAAGCTACTTTTGAAATTACACAGTAGCAAGCTCCTTGATAGACAGTAGGTAATTTATTGAAAGTATAGCAGAGACAGGGCTTGCCTATAATCGTTTTAGGTACTACGATCTTGAGGAAGGGCGGTACATAAGTCAGGATCCGATTGGCTTGGCTTCTGGAGAGTTCGGGTTTTATAACTATGTTCATAATACCAATGCGTGGATAGATGTTTTTGGATTATCTGCTTATGCACCGACCCATCACATAGCTACTAATAAAGATAAAGCATGGAAAGATCAATTTAGAGCTCTCTTTAAAAAACATGGATTTGGTAAATTTAAAAATGGTAGAGAGCGAAAAGATGTTCTAAATGACCCTCGTAATAAAGTAGATGTTGTAGGTCATAAAGGACCGCATAATGAAACAGATTTTCATAAAAACATTTTAAGAGATTTGACCGAAGCAGGTGAAAATGGAGGAGATGCTGGTTTTGAAGCTAAACTTGCTGAAATGAAAACTGACTGTACCACAGTAGGTAGTGAAATGAATAAAATTATCACTAAAACTTATTAATATGAATTACTACCAACTAAGAATTAATGAAGAAAATAAAGTATGGAAAAAGTATTTTACTTTTAATCAATATTTTTATTACAAAAAAGAAGAAGTAAAATTTCATTTGATACATAATTTAGAGAATGTAGTAAATAATCTAAAAATTCAAGCTCTAAACAGCCAAGGGATTGTGCTGGATCAGAATGAATTTACAAAATCTACAGCTCCCAACTTTAATAGAACGCAAAGCATTATGCTTATTAAAGATTCCATCTTTAAAAAAGAATTATTTGAGGATATAAAAGGTTTAGAGTTTATAACAATACAAATAGAGGGTAAGTTTCAAAACAATTACAAATTAATGAATTTCACCAATGTCATAGATTGTGTTGATCATGTTAATTCCATTAGAAAACAGTTTACTTTTTTTAGTAAATTAATTTTATTAAAATCTAAAATCCCAAAAGAAATTGATGGATTTTTTTTATCGGGTTGGGATCTTTATGGTGAGTTTGAAATTATCGTTAATGATAAATTGAGAAACCAATTGCTAAAGTTAGAAAAGGTAAAAGATTTTTTAATTTTTGATGAAATACAGGTAATCTAAATGTAGTATTGTAAATAATCCCTTATTGTCGCAAGCTTCTAGCTTTTACACGTAAAGAGAATAAATACAAACCCCGCTAATTTAGCGGGTTTTGTTGTTTTATAAAGCGAGTTGTTGAATTTTCTTTTTTGTAATAAAGGCATCTAAGAAAGTTTTAACAAGATGTTTTTCTTCGGGGTTTAGTTTTTCTACTTCTTGAAATTGTCTGATTAATTCTTTATCAGTTAATTGTAATTCTACCTGCTCAGAACCGCCATTCATTAAAAAATCGGTGCTTGTGCCTAATATAGAAGCCAGTTTTTGTAGTATATCAGATGATGGGCTACTTTTTCCTTTTTATTTGAAAGAAAAATAAGCTATTTTTGAAAAGATAAAATAGTATCAGAATGAAATAAAAAAGATGCTCACGCGAGCCAAAAAGAGGTGTAGCTTTATCTTTCTCAGGATCCAATTGGGCTTGGCTTCTGGAGAGTTTGGGTTTTATAACTATGTTGATGATTCTAATAGGTGGATTGATGTTTTTGGGCTATCTGCCTATGCACCCACCCATCATATAGCTACTAATAAAGATAAAGCATGGAAAGGTTTATTTCAATCACTTTTTAGAAAACATGGATTTGGGAAATTTAAAAATGGCAGAGAACGTAAAGATGTTCTAAATGACCCGCGAAATAAAGTAGATGTAGTAGGCCATAAAGGGCCTCATAATGAACCAAGATTTCACGAGAAAATTTATGACAGATTGAAAAAAGCTGGTGAAAAAGGAGGTGATGCTGGTTTTGAAGTTGAACTTGCTAAAATGAAAACTGAATGTACGCAAATTGGTAGTGATATGAACAAGATTATTACTAAAACATATTAATTATGGCATATTATAAATTAAACCTAACAGGTGAAAATAAAGTTTGGAAAAAGTACTTTACTTTTAAAAATAATTTTTTTTTAAGTGGAAAAGAAATTAATTTTACTGATATTTATCCATCAAAAGAAAAGATAGATAGGTTAAAAATTCAAGCTCTAAATGATAACGGATATGATGTATTGAATGAGAATGATTTTACAAAAGACATAGCTCCTAATTTTAAGAGAATAGATGGAACTATGATTATTAAAGGCTCTGTGTTCGAAAAGGAATTATTTGAGGATATAAAAGGTTTAGAGTTTGTACCCATAAAAATAGTTGGTAAATTTAAAAGCGATTATAAATTAATGAATTTTACTAACGTTATTAACTGTGTTGATTATGTTAATTCAACTAAAGCAGAATTTGATTTTTTAAGTACATTAATTTTGCTAAAATCTAAAATTCCAAATGATGTTGACGGGTTCTTCCTGTCAGGTTGGGCAAATTATGATAGATTTGAGGTTATTGTAAATGATACATTAAAAAAACAATTATTAAAATTAGAAAAAGCATCAGAGTTTTTGATATTTGATAAAATAGAGGTAAGCTAATTGTATTATTATAAATAGTCCTTTATTGTCGCAAACATCTAGCTTGTGCACACAAAGTAATTTAAAACGACAAAATCTGCTAATTTAGTGGGTTTTGTCGTTTATAAGCATACTACTATGACCATGAGGGAGGGCGGTATATAAGTCAGGATCCAATTGGGCTTAGTTCTGGAGAGTTTGGATTTTATAATTATGTTGATGATTGTAATAATGAATTAGATGTCTTTGGGCTTAAGAGAACTTACGAAAGAGTTAGGGCTCATGGAGAGATTGATGGTGTTAGAAGAACTGATTTAAATCAACGAGCACGAAGAAGAAAATTAGCTGATAAGAATAAAAAAATATTGGTTTCAGACAGAATAAAAGCAACTAATAAAAAAACAAGGTTGTTCCCAACAATAATATGGCTGATGCTCATGCAGAAATGGGAGTAATACAGCAATTTCATGATTTAGGATTAACAGAAGGAAAACATATGAATCTAGTAATCACAGGAGAAAAAATGTGTAATTATTGTGCTTCATCTAAAACTGGGGTTTTAGCAGCAGCTAAAGAGTCTGGATTAAAGTCCATCACAATTACAGACAAAGTAGCTAATACAATAAATACTTTTAAATTTTAAATCAGTTAAAAATGGAAGAATATTTATTGATGACAAAAATTTGTTATAAACAAAATGGAAAATCAAAATTATTAAAAAACACTAATCTGAGTGTAGAAAAGATAAAGGAAGATATATTAGAATATTTTGATTTGGGACATTGTAGTATTGAGCTTATGTTTAGGAAAAAATATTATGGTGATGGGAAAAATGTATTATTATATATACCCGAAAATGAAATTTCCATATCAAGTTTAAATATTAAATTCTGTTTTGGTATTTTTTTAATGACTTGTTTAGATTCAAATGGAGAATTGTATAGTTTCATTAATAAGAGTTCTGTAGACAATTTAAAAGAATATTTTATTCAAGACGAAATTTATTATGAAGAAGAATTATGTTTTGATATAAATGTTGTTATAGAAATTGCTATTGATTTTGTGTTAAATAAAAGAATAAATTTAAATTATTTTGAAACTGTTTTTTCATAAAAGTTCCCCCCGTGCTGGCGCAAGCTTCTAGCTTGTACACACAAAGTAATTTAAAACGACAAAATCTGCTAATTTAGCGGGTTTTGTTGTTTATAGAGATATTCTTTTAAAAATCATCTCTTTAAATTGAAAGAAAAAGCCTGTTTTTGAAACAGATAAAAAAATAAAAGTACGTTCTTAAAGAAAAAAAAGCCTTGCGCGAAGCAGATTGAAGTAGGTGATTTTGAAAAAATGGAGTAGAGAAGAGACTTGCTTACAATCGTTTTAGGTACTATGATCCTGAGGAAGGACGGTATATAAGTCAGGATCCGATTGGCTTGGCTTCTGGAGAGCTTGGATTTTATAATTATGTTGATGATTGTAATAATGAATTAGATGTTTTAGGGTTAAAAAAAACATATTCTGACCCTAAAAAATTAAGCTTAACCGAAGAGGGCAAACATCATGTCATAGATAGACACTGGGGTAGTCATCCTGATTGGTCACATAAAAGTAAATGGGTTGGAAATAGAGCTGAATGGAAAACAAAATCTCGTAAAACTTTTAAAAATCCAGATAGAATTAGTAGAGATGGAAATCGTTATATTTATGAAAAAGAATTTAAAAAGCCGATAGGTAAAGACGCTCTAGGAAATGATTTATTCAAATCTAGAGTTGTAACAGAAGCAAACGGAGATTTAGTAACTTCCTTTCCTCAGGCAGATTGGAAATAAAAGAAACATTAAAATGGGATTAGATATCGTTATATATAAAGAAAACAATCAAAAAAAGATAACAGAAATAAAAGAAAAAACACATAAAGTTATTTTCTCTACTCAAAATGATTTATCAGAAATGACTCAATTAATTAGATTAAAAGATTATTATAAAACAAATGTTCATCTTGAGCTAGAAGAAGTCAAAGTTTTGATTGATGATTTGAAAAAAATTTCTAAACAAATTGAGAGCTTTCACAAAAATGAGATTATCAATATTATTAACCTACTCTCAGAACCTATGCTAAAAAAAGTTCATATTGCTGGAGATTAAGTGTTGAAATAATAAAATAAATTCTTCGTGCTGGCACAAGCTTCTAGCTTGTGCACACAAAGTAATTTAAAAACAAGAAACCCGCTAATTTAGAGGGTTTCTTGTTTTATAGAGATAATGTTTTATTGTGCTAATTGTTGTGTTTTTTTTATTTGAAAGAAAAATAAGCTATTTTTGAGTTGTAGAGTAATAAGTTTTACTAATTTATTGAAAGTACAGTAGAGAGAAGATTTGCTTACAATTGTTGTGTTTTTTTTTATTTGAAAGAAAAATAAGCTGTTTTTGAAGTTGTACAGCAATAAGGTTTGGTAATTTATTGAAAGTATAGCAGAGACAGAACTTGCTTACAATCGTTTTAGGTACTATGACCCTGAGGAAGGGCGCTACATAAGTCAAGATCCGATTGGACTATTAAGTGAAGAGTTCGGGTTTTATAATTATGTTGATGATTCTAATAGGTGGATTGATGTTTTTAGGCTTTCTACTTATGATGGATTAAGACCTGAAAACGGATATGAAAAAGGGAAAAAACATGGTATAAAACAGCAAGATAGTGATGCTATTAAGATGGCGACAAAAACGACTCCTATAGGAAGATGGGGAAATAAAAAAGATTTAAATTATGCTGTAATTCAGGTAGCTACATTAAATCCAGGCGAAATGAAAGACTTTCCTATAAACTCTGATCACAAAAGTACAGTGTTTCATTCTGATGGATCACAATCTGTTCCTGATAAGATTAGGGTTAGAAATAATGGAAATGGTACATTTCATGGCTTTCCAATAAATTCTTCTACAGCTGGTCCAATAGTTCAATAAATCAATTTAAAAAATGTTTAAGATAAAATTTAATTGCGAAAATGTAATCGGAACTTTTGATGAAGATGACGAAACAGTAGGAGAAGCAATAGAGTCTTCTTTTGGAAATTATGATACAGATGTTTTTATTTATTGGAACAGCTATATAATATATCTAAACAAAAAATGTGATATTAGTGATATATACAATGATATAATTAAAATGATCTTATGTCTAAAAGAGAATAATACTGAAAATATTGCTATAAATTTTTTATCTAGCAATTTTACAGCTAAATGGGATTTTAGTATAAAAAAAGACTTTATAGCCGTTACACCTAGATGGATAAACGTAAGTTTAGAATACGAAGGAAAAATGATTGATATTCAAGATTTGCATTCTATTAGAGAAGATATTATTTTAAATATTGATATTAAATCTTTTATTGACGAATGGAATAATCTATTATTAAACATTAAAAAACACCTAATATCTATTGGCTATAACAATAATTTAGAAGGATTTGAATACTTAGAATCTATTTAGCATCCCCTCCCGTTGGTGCAAGCTTCTAGTTTGTGCATGCATATAAGTACAACACAAAACCTGATCAATCGGGGTTTTATTATTTGATAAAGTGATTTAAAGGAAAGAAGAAAGGATGAAAATCCTGAGGAAGGGCGCTACATAAGTCAAGGTCTGATTGGACTATTAAGTGAAGAGTTCGGGTTTTATAACTATTTTCATGATACGAACGGTTGGATTGATGTTTTAGGACTATCGGCTTATGCTCCTACCCATCATATTGCAACTAATAAAGATAAAAAATGGGATTTTCGATTTCGAAAACTTTTTAGAAAACATGGATTTGGTAAATTTAAAAATGGCAGAGAGCGTAAAGATGTTCTAAATGACCCGCGAAATAAAGTAGATGTAGTAGGCCATAAAGGACCTCATAACGAACCGGGATTCCATGACGAGATTTATGACAGATTGAAAAAGGCAGGTGAAAAAGGAGGTGATGTTGGTTTTGAAGGTGAACTTGCTAAAATGAAAACGGAATGTACCCAAGTTGGTAGTAATATGAACAAGGTTATTACTAAAACATATTAATTATGACCTACTATAAATTAAGAATCAATGAAGAAAATAAAGTTTGGAAAAAGTACTTTTCTTTTGATGCTAGTTTTTTTTTAAGAGGAAAAGAAATTGATTTTACGGATATTTATCCATCAAAAGAAAAGATGGAGAAGTTAAAAATTCAAGCTCTAAATGATAACGGGTTGGTTGTATTAAATGAGAATGAGTTTATTAAAACTACAGCTCCTAACTTTGATAGAATAGATAAAATTACGCTTATTAAAGGCGCTGTGTTCAAAAAGGAATTATTTGAAGATATAAAAGGTTTAGAGTTTGTACCCATAAAAATAACTGGTAAATTTAAGAGTGATTACAAATTAATGAATTTTACTAACGTTATTAACTGTGTTGATTATGTTAATTCAGTTAAAGAAGAATTTGAATTTTTAAGTACATTAATTTTGCTAAAATCTAAAATTCCAAATGATGTTGACGGGTTCTTCCTGTCAGGTTGGGCAAATTATGATAGATTTGAGGTTATTGTAAATGATACATTAAAAAAACAATTATTAAAATTAGAAAAAGCATCAGAGTTTTTGATATTTGATAAAATAGAGGTAAGCTAATTGTATTATTATAAATAGTCCTTTATTGTCGCAAACTTCTAGCTTGTGCACACAAAGTAATTTAAAACGACAAAATCTGCTAATTTAGTGGGTTTTGTCGTTTATAAGCATACTACTATGACCATGAGGGAGGGCGGTATATAAGTCAGGACCCAATTGGGCTTAGTTCTGGAGAGTTTGGGTTTTATAACTATGTTGATGATTCTAATACAGAGTTGGACTTATATGGTCTCGCAAGGAGTAAATATGCAACTAGAAGTAAAGCCAGTTTAAAAAAAATGCGTGAGGCATTTAATAAAAGAGGAAGGAAAAATTTTCTCAAAAAATTAGGTAAAGATACTGACGCATTGAAAAAAAGAGGTTTTTCAGATGACCAAATAAGAGAAATCCAAGCAGGGAAAGTACCTAAAAATTATGTAGTTCATCATAAAAATCCTTTATTTAGAGGAGGAACCAATAGTGCTTCAAATTTAGATTTAATGAAAGCAAAATTTCATCAAGAAAACTTTCAGCAACTTCATTATTATGATGGACCAACTTCTCCTTTTTACTAAAAAAAAATATACATATATGATATTACAATGCGAAAATTGTAATCAGTATTTTAAAGTTACTGATTTAGATAGTACTAGAATTATTAATGCTCAAAAAGAAAATAAAAAATTTTTAGTTTTATTTTGCCAAAAATGCTTTAATCATACTTCTTGGAAGCCTGAAAATGAAATTTTTAGTGATGAAAAATTACTAGAAAAAGAAATTACTAATATTAACAAATTTGAAACTGTCAATGATTTAGGAATTAAAAATGATATAGAAAGTTTTTTACCAAAAGAGTATTATCAATATTTAGTAGAAAATAAAGAATTAGAAATAAGAATTTCAAAAGATAGAGATAACTTTAACTTATTTAGTTTAGATGAATTATTTACAAATGTTTCGATAGATAATGAAGAATATTTAACTATTTTTCAATTAAAAGGATATTTCAAAACATTAAAAGAAGTTGGTTATGAATTTACTAAAAAAGAAGTTGAATTATTTGAAAATTCATTGGCAATTGGCTATGAGAATGGAGATATTTTATTTATCGATAAAAGAGAAGAAAATAGTAAACTATACATTTTTTATCCTGATGGAGGAGATATTGAAAAAACAAAGTATACTTTAAATAATATTGTCAATAGGTAATATAAGGAAACTGGCTTTGAAATCTTTTTTTTCCTGCTCTCCGCTGGAGCAAGCTTCTAGCTTGTGCACGCATAAATGCAACACAAACCCTGAGCAATCGGAGTTTTGTTGTTTTATATTAAAGTCAATTTTTTATTATACTAACTGCTGTGTTTTCCTTTTCATTTGAAAGAAAAATAAGCTATTTTTTAAATTGTACTGTAACAAGTTTTGGTGATTTATTGAAAGTACAGCAGAGAGAAGATTTGCTTACAATCGTTTTAGGTATTATGACTCTGAGGATGGGTGCTACATAAGTCAGGATCCAATTGGGCTTTTATCTGGAGAGTTTGGATTTTATAATTATATAGAGGATAGTAATAATGAATTAGATGTCTTTGGCTTAACTAAAACCTATGGCAAAGGTTTTGAAATGACTTCAAAAAAGAAAACTAATAAGAGAGAAGACGGTAGACGAGAAGATACATTTAAAAGAATTTTGCAAAGTATTCACGGAGAAGATAATGTCTTAAGCGAAAGAATGCTTTTGGATAGTAATGGGAATAAAGTTACTAGTGGAGGAACTGGGAGAAGAGTAGACTTTATAGTTACAGATAATAATGGCAATGCAATAAAATCTTATGAAGTTACGAGTAAGACAGCAGATAAAGGTGCTCAAGTAGCAAAGAAAATGCAATTAGAGGTAAAGGAGGTACATTTGTTAAAGATAAAAACGGCAATATGGTTGATGTCTCTAATGTTAGAACAAAAATTATACGAATTAAATAAAAATGGAAAATAATTATTTATTATTTGATGTTGATGCAATGATAGATGCATACATACGACAAAATGACAAAGAAAGAACTAAAGTAAAATGTATTAATTTATTAAAATTTTGTTTTTATAAAAATCTTTTACTAAAAAACCCTTTTAATGAAAAAAATGAATTAGAAAGTGGAATTATTAGAGAAAGTGATTTAACTGAATTAGGTTTGAAAATTTTTGAAAAATTAAGCTATAAATGGTTGGTTTATACAGACAAAAATGATGACAAAATTGATAGAATCAATAATATAAAAATGTTAGAGAAATATTATGATAAATTGTTGAAAGACTACGAGAGTAAAAAGTAATTCAGCTTATCTTAGCTAGTATAAATGCTAGTTGTATACCATAATTATAAAACAACAAAACCTGTTAATTTAGCGGGTTTTGTTGTTTTATAAAGCTAGCTGTTGAGTTTTACTTTTTGTTATGATAGCACCACGCACAGTATTGGTAAAGGAAATTACTTTTTTTCATTTGAAAGAAAAATAAGCTATTTTTGAAATTGTATAGTAGTAAGTTCTGGTAATTTATTTAAAGTTATGATAGTGAAATAGAACTTGCTTACAATCGTTTTAGGTATTACGATCCCGAGGAAGGACGGTATATAAGTCAGGATCCGATTGGACTATTAAGTGGAGAGTTAGGGTTTTATAACTATGTTGAAGATACGAATGGGTGGCTGGATATTTTTGGATTGGCGAAGTCGTATAATAAAGGGAAGCATGGTAACAGAAAGGGCTACAAAGAGCAGAAGGCTATAGTTTAAGAGATAGAACAACAGGAAGATTAAGAAAATTTGGAGAAACAACTAGAGGTGATAGGAAATTTGGTAGTGGAAAACAAAGAAGATATTCTAAAAAATATTTAGATAATAATAATTTAGATTATGTAAAAGAGACGCAGGGTTCTAAAAAAGGGATGCACAAATGGCAACATGATAAAATTATGGATTATAAAAGTAATAATGGGGGAAATAGACCTGATTTAAATAAAAGTGATTATTAATGAAATATTTTATAGGAGGAGAAATCGAATCAGATGTTTATGATAGATTTCGTATACAAAGGAATAAGATTTTAGATTTTTTAAAGCCAATAGAAGAAATTAAAACTTCTTCTATTAATGAAATTAGTTTTACGGTGTATGTGTTGAAAAAAACAAAAATTGCACCTATAACAAAATATATAAAAAAATCAATGAGATTAGAGTTAGAGATACCAATTGATTATAATATATTTTTGAAGAATACAGATGACGATAATTTTAAATTAATAAAAAAATCTATAATAGATGTTATGGTTAAATATGAAAACAAAAATATCGAAAAAGACTCATTACATGTAATTTATTCCAAAATTAAAGAATTACTAGAGTAAAAAGTAATCTCCCCCTAGCGCAAGCTTCTAGCTTGTGCACGTAAAGTAATACAAAACTACAAAACCCGCTAATTTAGCGGGTTTTGTAGTTTAATAGCGATAATGTTTTATTGTGCTAATTGTTATGTTTCTTTTATTTGAAAGAAAAATAAGCTATTTTTGAGTTGTACAGTAATAAGTTTTGGTAATTTATTGAAAGTACAGTAGAGAGAAGACTTGCTTACAATCGTTTTAGGTACTATGACCCTGAGGAAGGGCGGTATATAAGTCAGGATCCAATTGGGCTACAAAGTGGAGGGTTCGGGTTTTATAATTATGTGCATGATACAAATGGATGGATAGATGTTTTAGGACTCTCGGCCTATGCTCCAACTCATCATATTGCAACTAATAAGCATGACGATTGGGAACATAAATTTAGAGATCTTTTTAGAAAACATGGATTTGGTAAATTTAAAAAAGGCAGAGAACGTAAAGATATTCTAAATGATCCACGAAATAAAGTAGACGTAGTAGGCCATAAAGGACCTCACAGTGAGGAAGATTTTCATAAAAATATTTTTGACAGATTAGAAACAGCTGGTAAAAAGGGTGGTGATGCTGGTTTTGAAACTGAATTGGCCAAGATGAAAACTGAATGTACTCAAGTTGGTAGTGAAATGAATAAAATTATTACGAAAACATATTAAAAATGGATTACTATAAATTACGAATAACTGGAGAAAAAAAAGTTTGGAGAAAATATTTTACTTATGCTGAACGTTTTTTATAAACGAAGAAGAAACCAAGTTTACCGTTGCATATTTTAAAAATATAGAAAATAGTTTTACTATTGAAGCATTAAATGACAAAGGTATAGTTTTGGATGAATCTGATTTTAAAAAACAAAAAATGGCTGAGTTTAGTGTTATCGAAAGAATTTTGTTTATAAAAAAAAACATACTAAACAGAGCTGTTTTTACTGATATAAAAGGAATCTTGTTCAACGAGGTTAATGTTAGAGGGAAATTTTCAGATTCTTATTTATTACTAAATTTTACAACTGCTGTTAACTGTATTAATGAATCAAAATCGATTAAAGCAAACTTTGAGTTTTTTAGCACTTTAGTTTTAGATAAATCAAAAATACCTATGGATGTAGATGGTTTTTTTTTAAAAGATTGGGATAAGTATGGTGGGTTCTTCTGTATTGTTAATGAAAAATTAAAGGATACACTTTTAACTTTAGAAAAAGCAAAAGAATTTTTAATTTTTGATAGAATAGAATGCGAGTAATGCACTTACAATTGTAAGCTCCTAGTTTATGCACTAAGAGAATAGAACTATAAAACCCGCTGATTTAGTGGGTTTTGTCATTTTATAATGATAGTATTTTATTGTGTTAACTGCTTAATTTTTTTATTTGAAAGAAAAATAAGCTATTTTTGAAGTTGTACAGCAATAAGGTTTGGTAATTTATTGAAGTATAGCAGAGAGAAGATTTGCTTACAATCGTTTTAGGTATTACGATCCCGAGGAAGGACGGTATATAAGTCAGAATCCAATTGGCTTGGTTTCTGGAGAGTTTGGATTTTATAACTATGTTGAAGATACGAACGGGTGGATTGATGTTTTAGGACTATCGGCTTATGCTCCTACCCACCATATAGCAATTAATAAAGATAAAAAATGGGATTCTAAATTTAGAACGCTTTTTAGAAAACATGGATTTGATAAATTTAAAAATGGCAGAGAGCGTAAAGATGTTCTAAATGATCCACGAAATAAAGTAGATGTAGTAGGCCATAAAGGGCCACATTCGGAGAAAAATTTTCATAAAAAAAATTATGATAGATTGACTAAAGCAGGTAAAAAGGGAGGTGATGCTGATTTTGAAGCTGAACTTGTTAAAATGAAAACTGAATGTACTCAAGTTGGTAGTGAAATGAATAAAATTATTACTAAAACATATTGATATGAATTATTATGATTTAAGAATCAATGAGGAAAATAAAGTTTGGAAAAAGTACTTTAATTTTGGGGAATATTTTTTATATAGAAATAAAGAAGTAGAATTTCATTTGATATACAATATAGAAAACAAAGTAAACAATTTAAAAATTCAAGCTATAAATAGCCAGAGAGTTGTATTGAAAGAGAATGAGTTTACTAAAACGACAGCTCCTAATTTTGATAGAATACAGAATATACTGTTTATTAAAGATTCTATCTTAGATGAAAAATTATTTGAAGATATAAAAGGTTTAGAGTTTACAACAATAAAAATAGATGGTAAGTTTCAAAACGATTACAAATTAATGAATTTTACTAACGTTATAAATTGTGTTGATTATATTAATTCAGTTAGAGCGGAATTTGATTTTTTCAGTACACTTGTTTTAGATAGAACTAAAATACCAAACGATCTTGACGGGTTCTTCCTGTCAGGCTGGGATGAATATGGTGAGTTTTATTGCATTGTAAATGATAAATTGAAAAGCCAATTACTAAAAATAGAAAAAGCATCAGAGTTTTTAATTTTCGATAAAATACAGGTAAGTTAAGTGTGATTTATTAAAATAAGATTTATTCTCTGTTGGAGTAAGCTTCTAGCTTGTGCACGCAAAGTAATTAAAAACACAAAACCCTGAGAAATCGGGGTTTTGTTGTTTTATATAAAAGTCAATTTTTACTGTGTTAACTGCTTTATTTTTTTTATTAGAAAGAAAAATAAGCTATTTTTGAAATCATACAGTAGTAAGCTCTTTGATAGACAGTAGATAATTTATTGAAAGTTATGATAGTGAAATAGAACTTGTTTACAATCGTTTTAGGTACTATGCCCCTGAGGAAGGGCGGTATATAAGTCAGGATCCGATAGGACTTCTGGTTGGATTTGAGTTATATGCTTATGTTCATAATACAAATGGATGGATTGATGTTTTTGGATTAGATGGAATTACGATTGCAGAGTTATTAAAAGATGAACCTGAATTATTGCAAAATTTTAGAGATGAGTTCAAAAATAATCCTCAATGGCAAGGTATTGATCCTGATAAAACCAAAATACAATATGTTGATAAAGCTACTGTCGATGATATAAGAAAGAAGAAAGGTGAAAGCGTAGGACATCATCCGCATGGACTGGCTCTAGATGGTCCAGAGGGGCAAAAACTTACAATAACGAATGAAACACAGAAAATAAAAAATCCGTTAAATTCTTTAGCTACAAAAATGCAAAGACAATTAATAAAAAGGCTTAAAAGTACAGGCTATAATAAAAAATAGAAATAATATGCAAATAGAAGACTATATTAATGAGCTAATTAAAAAAAGTGGATTTATGATCCTATGGATAAACAAGATTATAATTTAGAAAATATTGCTGATGGAAAATTGAAAAATATTGATATTTCATATATACTTTTTTTAAAAAAAATTAATAAACTGACTAATAAAGAGGAAACTGTATGGTTTAACTCATTAATTGATTATTCAAATTTAGGAACTGATAAAAGTGCTTTTTTATGGAATGATTTTGAAGTTGATAGTTTGGAATGTGCTGAAGATGATGAAGAAAGAAATGAAATTGTTAAATTTTGGAAAAAATATTTACCTTTTCTTATCTCTGTAAAAAATGGATATTCATATCTAGGAATTGGTATTAAGGGAGCGAATATTGGAAAAATTGTTTATGGAAGAGAGCCTGAATATGAAGAGATTGAAGTTATTGCAAATTCATTTGAAGAATTTATGGAATTACATTCTTCTGAAACAGCTCAAATAAAAGATTTTATTTAAAACACCATGAGATAAGTGTTCCGTTTGTGAGCACGATAAAAAATTATTTAAAAAGCAAAAGAATCTGGATTTAAACCCCGCTCTGCGAAGAGTTCTTTATAAGTGCTGTGCGAATGTTTCTGAGTTCGCACTGAGAAGATAATAAATACAAACCCCGCTAATTTAGCGGGGTTTGTCGTTTTATAAAGCGAGTTGTTGAATCTCCTTTTTTGTAATAAAGGCATCTAAGAAAGTTTTAACAAGATTTTTTTCTTCGGGGTTTAGTTTTTCTACTCCTTGAAATTGTCTGATTAATTCTTTATCAGTTAATTGTAATTCTACCTGCTCAGAACCGCCATTCATTAAAAAATCGGTGCTTGTGCCTAATATAGAAGCCAGTTTTTGTAGTATATCAGATGATGGGCTACTTTTTCCTTTTCATTTGAAAGAAAAATAAGCTACTTTTGAAGTTGTACAGCAATAAGTTTTGGTGATTTATTGAGAGTATAGTAGAGAGAAGATTTGTCTACAATCGTTTTAGGTACTATGATCCTGAGGAAGGGCGGTATATAAGTCAGGATCCAATTGGGCTACAAAGTGGAGAACTTGGATTTTATAACTATGTTGACGATACGAATGTTTGGATTGATATTTTTGGACTTACAAAAACTTATTCTAGGGTTGACAAAATTAAGAAAGCCATGACATGATGAGAAAAGTAGAACTACTTTTTCAGTTGCCAAAGTTAAATTGAAAAATGGGAAAAAGGAAATTTGGGTAAGTTCTGCTGGCAAAAAAGGGTATGTTCCTCCTAGAATTAGAAAAGCAACAGGTACTGAAAAAGTAATTAAAAATAAATCAATTTCGGGAGATAGTATTAACAGATTAAATGATGCTGAACAAACAATTTTAAGAGAGGCAAATGCTCGAGGAGCTACAATAGAAGAAATTGGTGCTACAAGGGATATGTGCAAAGCTTGTCAAAATGCATTTTCTAATCAGTTAAATACTGTAGTAACACCACTGAAACCATAGAACCATTATTAACATTAAAAATGAAAGATGAACAAAGAAGATTTTCAAGATTATAAATTAGAAATTGAAGAGTTAACAGAATTACTAAATAGTGAATGGCTTGATTTAAAAAATTTAATTATATCAAACAACATTAATTTAGAAAAGACACTATTAGTTGGTTACTATGAAGATGAAGAAGGGATAGAATATGGATTACTTTACAATAAAAAAGAAAATTTTATCATAAAATTTGAAGTGTCTGACAACAATATTTCACTTACTGAAATTAATAATGTTAATGAAATAAGTGATGAGTTTCCTCAATTATTAGTAGCTATTGAACTTTAATCAAAATCATGGTTAAGTATCCCTACTTCCTTGAAATGTACATTAATTGAAACGATTATTATAAGTTGGTAAGTTGTGCGAAAATCTCTTGACTTCGTATTAATAATATTGAGCATACAAAAACAACAAAACTCCTCCATTTTGCGAGTGGTTTTGTTGTTTTGTATAAAAGTCAATTTTTATTATGCTAACTGTTGTGTTTTTTTTTATTTGAAAGAAAAATAAGCTATTTTTTAAATTGTACTGCAATAAGCTTTGGTGATTTATTGAGAGTACAGTAGAGAGAAGATTTACTTACAATGGATTAAGTACTATGCCCCTGAGGAAGGGGGGTATATAAGTCAAGATCCGATAGCACTATTATCTGGAGAGTTTGGATTTTATAATTATGTAGAGGATAGTAATGCATGGCTAGATGTTTTTGATTTAGCTAAAAAATATTCACAAAGAGTTCAAAATTTACCAGAACATTTACGAAAAAGACCAAAATGGAGGAAAAAAATAAAAGAAGATTTAGATAAAACAGCAATTAATGGTAAATTCTATGACCAAAAAACGAATAGAGAAATTACAGGTAAAAAAGTGATTGGACACAAAGAATCTTGGCGAAATTACCCAGATGACCCGGTAAATCATACCAAAACTAGAAAACAAGTTGCAGATGACTATAATAATATTGACAATTTAGGATATGAATGTGCAACACAAAGTTCAATCGACAGTGGTACATTTAAAGGATTGGAATAAATTAATTTGTAAAAATAATTAGCATGAATATTAAGGACTTAAAATTAGTTTTAATAAATAATAATTTCGAAGAATTTAAAAAAGCTTTGGAAGATTTTGATGTCAACGAAAAAGATAACTATGGAAACATCCTACATTATTTTATTGGAGGAGGATTTTCAAATGAAAACAGCAAAAAATATAAAGAAATTATCGATTTGTTAATAAAAAAAGGGATTGACATTAATGAAAAACAAGAAAAGGGAAGAGATAAAAGGAGTCCTTTACATTTAGCTGTTCTTCATAAGAAAAAAGAAATTTTTGATTACTTAATCGAACTTGGGGCAGATATTAATTCAACTGATGGATATGGAAATAATGTATTGATGACAGCAATTGAAAGATTTAACTTTGGGGATGAGAGTGATAGAGAGTATTTTATAAGTAAATTAATAAAACTTAACGCGGATATTTTACAGGAAAATAATTACGAAGTAAATGCTAAAACGATGATATTAAGGTACAATGAAGGTGAGGGGGTTAGGAAATTTATTTCTAATTCATTATTGCGATAATTGGTGATTTTCTTTTTCCCCCGCTGCCGCAAGGTTCTAGCTTATGCACACACAGTAATTTAAAAGAACAAAACCCGCTAATTTTAGCGGGTTTTGTTCTTTTATAATGATAGTATTTTATTGTGCTAATTGTTGTGTTTTTTTTATTTGAAAGAAAAATAAGCTATTTTTGAAATTACACAGTAAGAAGCCCTTTGATAGTCAATAGGTAATTTATTGAATGTATAAATGTAAACTCAAAAATCTTAATTGACTACGGTGTACCTAAAGCAAGTGTAGATAAAATTAAAGCAGATTCTATTCAGCATGTTAAAGTTTTAAAAATTTATTTAAAGCAATTATGGATAAAATAATTAATAGACTAAAAAAAATATTGACTCATTTAATATTGACCAACTAGATGAAGATATAGTAGTTCTCAGAGAATATAATAATATTAATGAATACAAAATTATTATGGATACATTATTTTCAATATTGGAAAGCAATCCTGGTGAAGATTTTGGAATGCCGGGTCAGATAGTTCATTTTTTAGAAAGTTTTTATAAAAATGGGTATGAAGAAAAACTACTAGGATCGTTACAAAGAAAACCCACTAGCCATACAGTTTGGATGTTGAATAGGATTATAAATGGTAGTGAAGGAGAGTTATTAATTAAATATAATAATTTTATGAATCAATTATTAAAACGAGAAGACATTGATGATGCTTTAAGGTTAGAAATTAGTGATTTCTTAAATGATTAATTGAGAAATAAATTTTTTCAAAAATCTCCCGTGCTGACGTAAGCTTCTAGCTTATGCACGCATAAATGCAACACAAACCCTGAGCAATCGGGGTTTTGTTGTTTTATATAAAGTCAAATTTTATTGTGTTAACTGTTGTGTTTTCTTTTTTATTTGAAAGAAAAATAAGCTATTTTTGAAGTTGTATTGTAATAAGTTTTGGTAATTTATTGAAAGTACACCAGAGAGAAGATTTGCTTACAATCGTTTTAGGTATTACGATCCCGAGGAAGGGCGGTACATCAGTCAGGATCCGATTGGCTTGGCTTCTGGAGAGTTCGGGTTTTATAACTATGTTCATAATACCAATGCGTGGATAGATGTTTTTGGTTTAGCTAAAAAATATTCACAAAGAGTTCAAAATTTACCAGAACATTTACGAAAAAGACCAAAATGGAGAAAAACAACAAAAGAACATTTAGATAAAAATAATCTAAAGAGGAATGGGAATTTTGTAGACCATAAAACGGATAGAGAAATTACTGGTAAAAAAGTGATTGGAATAAATTAATTTGTAAAAATAATTAGCGTGAATATTAAGGACTTAAAATTAGTTTTAATAAATAATAGTTTCGAAGAGTTTAAAAAAGCTTTAGAAGATTTTGACATCAACGAAAAAGATAATTATGGAAACATCCTGCATTATTTTATTGGAGGAGGGTTTTCAAATGAAAACAGCAAAAAATATAAAGAAATTATCGATTTATTAATAAAAAAGGGATTGACATTAATGAAAAACAAGTAAATGGAAGAAATAAAATGAGTCCGTTACATATAGCTGTTCTTCTTTCTAAAAAAGATTTTTTTGATTATTTAATAGAGGTTGGAGCAGATGTTAATTCAACCGATGGAAATGGTAACAATATTTTATCAACAGCTGTAACATGGTGGCAAAGAATAAACGACGATTATTTTATTAGAAAACTGATTGAAAATGGTGCAGATGTAAACCATGAAAATAATTACGGTAGAAGTGCAAAAATGGGAGCACTAGAAAATGATGGTAATGAAAGTATTCATAAATATTTTATTTAAAGTATAAAGTCAGTTCCATCGCTCCCGCAGAATCTTTTCGTGTGGCGCAAAGAAAATTGATAGAGAATAAACAACAAAACCCGCTGATTTAGCGGGTTTTGTTGTTTTATATAAAAGTCAATTTTTATTGTGTTAACTGCTTGGTTTTTTTTATTTGAAAGAAAATATGCTATTTTTGAAATCACACAGTAGTAAGCTCTTTGATAGACAGTAGGTAATTTATTGAAAGTTATGATAGTGAAATAGAACTTGCTTACAATCGTTTTAGGTACTATGACCCTGAGGAAGGGCGGTATATAAGTCAGGATCCAATTGGCTTGGCTTCTGGAGAGTTTGGGTTTTATAATTATGTTGAAGATCCTAATGGATGGCTAGATATTTTTGGGCTTGTTGGTGGTGGCTCTTATTCTCAAGTAAGAACATCTAATATTGGAGGAGAAGTTCATCATATGCCAGCAAATTCTATTAATGGATTAGGACATGGATCTGGACTTGCAATACATATGACAACTGATGATCATGCTCAAACAGCTTCGTATAAAAATATGCCAGGGGCAAAAGATTATAGAACTAGACAGAAGCAACATATAAATAACAAAAGATTTGATAAAGCCATGAGAATGGATATATTAGATATCAATGCAAAAACTAAATCAGGCAAAATTACCAACGATTATTCACAAAGTATGGCAGAAGCTGTTGATAGAGCTTTAAAGAAAAAATTTATCACTGAAGCACAACATAAGAGACTGAAAAAATTAGCTTATTCAAAATAACACTATGAAAGAAGAACTTAACATAATTCCATTTGTTTCTGTAGGAGAGATCAAATTTGGCATGACCAAAGAGGAGGTTTTTGAACTAATGGGGGAAGCAAATGATTTGATTAATGATCTAATTATGAATGAAGTAAGAGCGTATTATGACGATTTTGTATTAGTGTTCATAAGAAAAAGACTAGTTGATTTTAGATTTTCAAGTGAAACTAATTTAGAAAATGTAAAAATTTTTATTAATAATATTGATTTAGTTAATACAAATAATATAATTAATGTTTTATCGTCATTGTCAAATTCAAAACCTTCAGAAGAAGTAAAAGGATATATTAATTTTTATGGTTTAGGTATATGTTTGGGAGGTTTTGGTAAGAGGAAAATAAATTCAGGTAAAGAGATAAGGGTTTTTTCAAAAGGAAGATTAGGATATTATAAAATATTTTTAGAAGCTTAAGGAGTACCCACCTATCCAAAGTTGTTCATTAAAAGAAAATGTTTCTGACTTCGCACTGACAAGATAATAAATACAAAACCCACTAGATTAGCGGGTTTTGTTGTTTTATATAAAAGTCATTTTTATTGTGCTAATTGTTGTGTTTTTTTTATTTGAAAGAAAAATAAGCTATTTTTGAAATTGTACAGCAATAAGGTTTGGTAATTTATTGAAGTATAGCAGAGAGAAGATTTGCTTACAATCGTTTTAGGTACTATGACCCTGAGGAAGGGCGGTATATAAGTCAGGATCCAATTGGCTTGGCTTCTGGAGAGTTTGGGTTTTATAATTATGTAGAAAATCCAACACTGGGAGTTGATGTATTTGGGTTAGCAAATTCATATAGAAAGAAAGATGGAAAATTTGCGAAAAAACCTGGAAGAAAGAAAAAGAAAAAGAAAAATGACACACATGGAAATTCTGTAGATAGCAAAAAAACGAGACAACACTATGTAATTGTTGATCAAGATGGAATACCATATCATGGAGTAGGAGATGTAAAAGGAGTAAGAGCAAATAAATCTAGAAAGATTACAAAATGATCCTTTAAATCAAGGTAAAACCTTTAGTATACAAAGTCAAACCAATCATCCAAATAGTATGGGGGCATTGAAAGGCGAAGCTCAGGGGATTGCGGATACTGGTGGAGCTAGTCCTCAGAACCCACGTAATTATAATAATATTAACTCGCTCGGTGCGCCATATATTTAAAAATTTTATAAAAGATGAATATAGAAGAACAGTATAGAAAACCGAATTTGGCAAGTGAGCCAACATTTTACTTTAATTCGTATGAATTAGAGGCTAACATAGCATTTGTGAAAGAGAGGAAAATTAATAATTTAACACTTATTCCGAATCCTAATGGGTATAATCTAAAAGATCTAAATTTTTTAAAAGAAATTCCTTTTTTAAAAGAACTGCACATGGGAGCATGCAACCAAATTCAAAACTATGAGGGATTAAAATTTTTGAAGGATATGGAATTGTTAATTATAGGTTCTGATAAAAAAAACATTATTGATTTTTCAAATTTAGAAAATTTGACTTGGTTGAGTTTTTCTTATTCTAAAAACATCATAGGACTCGAAAAATTAGTCAACCTAAAAACAATTGGAGTTGGTTCAGCAAATGATGATTTTTGCAATATTGATGTTTTTTCTAATTTCAAAAAATTGAATACTCTCTCAATAGTTCAAGGAATAATTACAAATCTTGAATTTTTAAAAGATAATACTAGTCTTGAGTTTTTAGAATTTAATTATATGAGACGAGGTTTTAGTTTACAAGGTATACAGTATTTAAAAGATAGTCTTAAAAGATTAAAATTAGTATCATCTAAAAAAATAGATGATATTGAGTTAGTGTCTGTATTAGAGAAATTAGAGTGGTTGATTTTAAGTAATTCTGTTGCCTTGAAAGATTCAGGTTTTTTGAATAATTTAAAAAATATTGAAGCCCTTACAGTAAGTGGTAGTTCATATTTTATAGATGGTGATTTAAGAAGCTTAAAAGAAATGCGAGACGCAATAAAACACTATAAAGTGCAAGACAAAAAACATTATTTTTATGAATAAAGTTATGACTTTTATCAAGTTCAAACTAAAGAGGGTTGTCTGCATGATTAGTGCCTACAGCATGATTTAAAATAATAAAAACCACTAATTTGAACTGCCCCCAAAAAAGTTAAGCACTATTTGGAGGCATTTTTATGGAAAGAAAAATAAGCTACTTTTAAAGTTGTACAGTAATAAGTTCTGGTAATTTATTGAGAGTATAGTAGAGAGAAGATTTGCTTACAATCGTTTTAGGTACTATGACCCTGAGGAAGGGCGGTATATAAGTCAGGATCCAATTGGGCTTAGTTCTGGAGAGTTTGGGTTTTATAATTATGTTGGAGATAGTAATAGTTGGATTGATGAATTAGGGCTTTATAAAAGTGCTTATAGAAAAAGAAGTAAAGCAGAAGTTGAAAAATTTAGAAAAAGATTTGAAAAAAGCGGTAGAATAAGATTTGTGAAAGATGAAACATCTTTAAGGAATAGTGGTTTTAATGATGCAGATATTGCTCGTATGAAAAAAGGACAAGTGCCAGTAGACCATGTTGTTCACCATAAAAAAACACTTTATAGAGGAGGTAATAATTCATACGATAATTTAGATTTATTACATAAAGATGACCATGGTGGAAAAGGAATTTATGGTGCTTTACATGATTATCCTGAAGGAGCTAATCCTTATGGAGCAAAATATAATTAGATATGGATATAATAAAATGTGATAAATGTAACTTAGATTTTACACCATCAAATGAGCAACAAATTCAAATACAGGAAGCAGCGGATAATAAGATTGAAAGACTTATTCTAAAATGTCCGAATTGCGGTAGAATTGTTTTTGTATTTCCTTTACTATTATTAGGGATAAAAAAAGATATTCCGATTGAAATTGAGGATAAAAGACTTTTTTGTTGTCCAACTCTTTCCTGTATTGGTTTTGTTGAAGAAGATAAAGAAGCAAAAGTATTTGGATGTTCAGAATGTGGTTCAGAATGGGATAAAATAGAAAAAGTGTATGTTGATATTGAAAAAATAATCAAGCAATATCCTTATAGAAAAGAAGTGTATCTGAAAAAGAATGGAATTTGGAAATCCATTGATTTAGAAAAAATACCAAAAAAATATTATGATAAAGTTCAGATGGAATCAGAGCTCAATGGTGCAAATTTGTAATTGTGTTTTCAATTTAAATAACAAAACCCGCTAATTTAGCGGGTTCTGTTGTTTTATAAAGCGAGTTGTTGAGTTTTACTTTTTGTTATGATAGCATCAATTAGAATTTTGATTACAGATTTATCACTTTCTGCATTTTTTCGATGGCTTTAAATTGATTTAGAAGATCTTTATCTGTTAGAGAACTAGCTGCCAAATCATCAGAGCTTCCTCGTTAAAAAATTAGAAGATGCACCACGCACAGTATTGGTAAAGGAAATAATTTTTTTTTATTTGAAAGAAAAATAAGTTATTTTTGAAATTGTATAGTAATAAGTTCTGGTAATTTATTTAAAGTTATGATAGTGTAATAGAACTTGCTTACAATCGTTTTAGGTACTATGACCCTGAGGATGAGTGGTATATAAGTCAAGATCCGATTGGACTATTAAGTGGAGAGTTCGGGTTTTATAACTATTTTCATGATATGAATGTGTGGATTGATGTTTTGGGGTTGACACCAACTTATAAACTTTCTAGGGGTAAATTTGGGAAGCATGTTGAAACGGTTGAGAGAGTTTTTGGAAAAAGACATTCATTAAAAGGATTAAAAAGAGGAAAAGGTACTCATGTTGAAGAAGTTTTTATTGATGTTAATTAGTTGTAAAACAGTTATTTATTTAGGTTTTGTAGAAAGAATAATATAAAACATGGAGATGTTTTTGATGTTGAAATAACAGATTAATAAATTAAAAAATGGAAGAATTATTTATAAAGTATATAGAATTATCAAATTCCTTAAGGCCTAATTATAAGGAAAGCATAAAGAAATCTGGAGATGACTATTTAAAATTAAAAGATTTACCAATACCCCTTAAATTAATATACTCTACTGTTAATGGTACGCCTTATGAAGTTAAAGACCAGTCGTTAATGGACTTCATTCCAGGTTTTTTATTGACTAATGTAAATGAATTTAATGATTTTCTTTTTGAGTTCAGAAAAAACTATGAAGAAGAATCATATTTTCCATTTTTGGTAAATTATTCATCCGATTTCTATCTTTTAAAAGTTGACGAAATGAATAATGATTTAGGTATTTATATTTCTACTCATGATGATATAGATATATTTAAGATTCATAATTCATTTGAAGATTTTATAAAGACTTCTATTGCCTTTTATGAAAATGATGTGTATTTTTTAGATAACGATGGTTATTTAGACATGGATTTTGATAGATATATGACAATTGCTCAAAAAATGAATCCTAATATTAAATATTGGTTTGAGGACTGATGCACAGCTTAGTTCTTAATTATGAATATCTAAAGTTTACCTCTGCTTTCCTTTGAATAAATTTAAAGTTTTTTTATTTAATTAAAAGTTAAGACGAATGTCTCTCAGTTCTCACTGAGGAGATAATAAACAATAAAAGCCACTATTTTAGTGGGTTTTGTTGTTTATAGACATATTATTTTAAGAATTAAAAGAAAAAGCTTATTTTTCAAACAGATGAAAAAATAAAAGTGCGTTCTTAAAGAAAAATAAAAGCCTTACGCCAAGAATATTGAAGTAGATAATTTATTGAAGTATAGCAGAGAGAAGATTTGCTTACAATCGTTTTAGGTATTACGATCCCGAGGAAGGGCGGTATATAAGTCAGGATCCAATTGGCTTGGCTTCTGGAGAGTTTGGGTTTTATAATTATGTTGAAGATACGATTGCATGGCTAGATATTTTTGGGCTTGTTGGTGGTGGTGGCTCTTATTCTCAAGTAAGAACATCTAATATTGGAGGAGAAGTCCATCATATGCCAGCAAATTCTATTCTGATGCTCAGACTAAGAGATTAAAAAACTAGCTTATTCTAAATAATAGAATTATGAAAGAAATATTTAAAATAATACCATTTAAATCTGTTGGTAAATTGTTTTTTGGTATGAATACCATTGAAATAGAAAATATTTATGGCAATCCAGTTGATGTTGTAGAAGATGCAATTCTTGGGGAAAAACGATTAATATTTAAATTTTTTATTGCGGTCTTTATTAGGAATAAATTGGTCGAAGTTTATTTTAAAGAATCAAATTTTAATGAAATAGATGTAATGATAGATGAAATTAATATAATTGGGAATAATAAAAGAATTGAGCAATTATCACAAAATAAAAAAGCTAAACCATCTGTTTTTGTAAAAGGGAATATAAATTTTTATGGATATGGAATTAATTTAGGTGGTTTCAAAAAGACAACATATTATACTGAAAAAGAGATTATTGTTTTTTCAAAAGGGAGATTAAAATTTTTTCAAGATTATTATTTAACTTCATAGATAAATAACTCTATTAGTACCGAATTTATCCCGTGCTAGCAAACCTTCTAGCTTGTGCACACAAAGTAATTTAAAACAACAAAACCCGCTAATTTAGCGGGTTTTGTTGTTTTATATAAAAGTCAATTTTTATTGTGTTAACTGTTGTGTTTTCTTTTTTATTTGAAAGAAAAATAAGCTATTTTTGAAGTTGTATTGTAATAAGTTTTGGTAATTTATTGAAAGTAAAGTAGAGAGAAGATTTGCTTATAATTGTTTTAGGTACTATGATCCTGAGGAATGACTGTACATAAGACAGAATCCAATAGGACTATTATCTTGCGAGTTTGTTTTTTATAATTATGTTGGAGATAGTAATAATGAACTGGATATTTTAGGTTTAGCAAAGTTTTCAAATACTATATTATCGGGGCCTTTGTATCATACTCGACAAATAAAAATACCAAAAAAGGAAAAAAATGGACAAATAGATTTAAATCATTCTTTGATAATCATGGTTTAGATATGGATGGAGCAGATAATAAAGTTTATGTGTCAGGTAATAAAGACCAGATTCAGATGCTTTTCATCAACATGTTTTTGATAAATTGTCAGAAGCTATAGACAGTATCGATCCAATAAAGGACAAGCAAGAATATAAAGATGCTGTAAAAAGTGCCCTTTCAAATATTGCAAATGACGCTCAATCAAGTGGTACAAACGTAAACAATTAGCTTTTAAAAATTTAAATTAATTATGGAATATTATAAATTAATAGCAAATTTGAGTAAATACCCGAAGACATTAGATTTTACTAATGTTTTAAATTATTCTGATTTTGAAATTAGAAAAGTAAATAGTGATATTGAAAATGAAATTAATTTTAAAGAAAATTTTAAAATTGAAGTTGATATAGATTCAGGTAAAAAGGAATTAGATTTCAATCTATCATATCAAGGATTAGTTATTGTTAGTCAAAGGTTAAAATCAATTTTAGAATATGATGGAGGAAACATAGATTTTATAAAAGTAGATGTTATAAACTTCAATTTAAAAGAGGAATATTATGCAATAAAAGTAAAGGATTTTTTTGATTGTGTTGATGAAACAAAATCCGAATTTGAATATTACCCAAGCGATAATATTTTGAAAAAAAATAAATATAAAAACCTCAATAGATACTATATTGATAGTACAAAGGTTGGGAATAGTAAAATTTTTAGGATAGAAAAATATTTCCCACAAATTATTATTACTGAAGATTTAAAAAGAATATTTGTAGAAAACAAAGTAACAGGTATAGATTATAACACTACTTGGGAATAAAAGTAGTAAAGTATCAGATGTATTGATGGTTAATTATTTTATGCGATATTCTCCCTTTACTAGTGTGAGTATTCTACTCCTGAGCACAATCAAAATCATAATACAACACAACCCCTTACATTTGCTCGGGTTGTGTTGTATTATAAAGCCAATTATTGAATTTTATTTTTGGTATAATTTATCAATCAATAATTTATCTCATTAAACAATCAGAAGACATATCAAGAGCATTAGAAACTTTAGCCATAATATAGGAAGAAGTGTTACTTATTTTTATTTGAAAGAAAAATAAGCTGTTTTTGAGTTGTACAGTAATAAGTTTTGGTAATTTATTGAAAGAATAGTAGAGAGAAGACTTGGTTATAATCGCTATAGTTACTATGACCCTGAGGATGGGCGCTACATAAGTCAGGATCCAATTCGACTACTAAGTGGAGAGTTCGAGTTTTGTAATTATGTAGAGGATAGTAATGCATGGTTAGATATTTTTGGGCTTGTTGATCGTGCTAATAAGAAAGGTCTGATTACTGATGCTCAGTCTAAAAGATTAAAAAAAACCGTATATTCAAAATAATTATGAGTAAAGTTTATGATTTAATTCCTTATATTTCTGTAGGAGATATAAAGTTCGGAATGACTAAGACAGATTTAGTTGATGTTTTTTCTAAAGAGCCAGATCTTGTTTCAGTTTCTTTTTCAAAGCGAACTACTTTAGAATGGGGAACTATTAAAGTAAGGCTTAATAAAAAAGGACTAGTAGATGAAGTTTCTTTTATTGATGACTGTTCTGTGTTATGTGATGGAATGGATATTTTTAATGATCTTAAAACCATAAAAGAATTAACAAAAAGAGAAAAACCGTATAATACAGTAGGTTTTAAAGTCTTTTTTGAATTTGGAATAGCAATTACTGGGTTTAGTACAAAGAAAGATTATAAATCATTATCAGTTTTCTCAAAAGAATTAATAAATGTTTGGAAAAGCTAACACGAATCTTTTATAAAAGAGTAATATAAAACAAAAAAAACGTGCTTGTGCGCACTTCTTTTTTTCTGTTTTTATGTGACAGAAGTAACAGGGCTTTCTAACAAGGTCTAAATAATAGTTATTAAGACCTTGTTTTTTATTTTTAAATCATAAATTTAAGATCTTAATGAAAACCTTAGAGATCATTTTTTAAACTGTTTAATCATAAATTTTAGATAGACAGATTTAGATCTTGTGATAAAAAGATATTTTTTGATATAATTCTAACTGATTGTCTAGGTTAATTATTTACTCGATTTATCATCTTTAGTAATCTGTTTATCAGTTTATAATTTGACTGATTTAAAAGAACCTAGCAGGTATGGAGAATTTGAAGATTCTGAATTGCTAACTAAATATTTTATTAAAAAAGCCTTTTTTACCAAAAGTATCTTTAATATATTCTTCATAAGTCATTTTTTTCTCTTCTAGAAAACCAATTAGGTATTTCTCACTAGCATCAACACCACTTGAAAGCTCAATTTGAAGTAATCTTTCGTATAAAGGCTTAATCTTCTGCAAGGCCTCTTCAGGTACCGCTTTACGTTTTGCTAAAAAATTTGCGATCTCATTATTTTTATCTTTACTAATTTCAAAATCAGTAACCATCCAATAATATCTCCCAGATTTAGCCATGTTTTTAACTACAGCATGAAAATTACGACCTGCTTTTAAGTTTTCCCATAAAATTTTAAAAATGACTTTAGGCATGTCCGGATGTCTAATGATATTATGCGGTTTAGCCATCAATTCATAATCCTCATAACCCGATACATTCACAAATCCTTCGTTGGCATATTCGATATTGCCAAATCGATCTGTTTTGGTCATTATTAATTGCTTTTTGTCCCAAACGACTTCTTTATCTATTGGGGTTGGTTTTAGTAAAGTTAACTCCATTTTTATTTGTTTTTAGTCGTACAATAGTATGATAAATTGAATTAAATAACAAATTTTTAAAATAAAATAAAAAAAAAGGTATAATTGTTGGTGGTATTTAGTTGTGTGTTAACATTAGAATGATTTTTGTTTTTGATAAATTTAAGAGCGTTATTTTGAGCGTTTATTTGTTCATAAGCATCAGACTCTAAAAAAATAAATTTGTAAATAAGAAAAAAAAGAATCAAGTATTAATGAAAAATACAATTTCGTTTTAACTATTTTAAAATTAGTTTTTTCTCATGAGGCTAGAAAAATTATTCTATAGTTTTATTTTTTGCTTTATTCTATTTAGATTTGACAAAGGAGACAAAGTCTTTTATAAGCTATTTAAGAAAGTGAATCTTCCTCTGATAGCGCCTTGTTTGAATTGTAATGATTTTTTTAGTAATAAGTAGTTAATGATTTATAGCAAAGAAAATTTCCCAAAAATATATTCTGAACGCAATCTGACTCTTACTATATTGATGTATGTGCTGTTTGGAATTTTATGTATCGCAATGTTAGCTTTATTTATTGGAATTCCTTTAAGTATTCAATTGGAGTATGGTAGCCCTTTGTCTACAGGTGAGATAATCTTCAACCTTATTTATTTCCCTTTATTTATTTGGGGTATTTGGGCTCTTTACAAGAATTACAAACGTCATAAACTTAAAAAAGTCATCTCGATTTCTGTAGATGAATATGGTATGCATCACCACCAATTTGATGGTACAATTCAAAGTGTTTTATACAAAGACTTGGAGCGGAGTAAAGAAGTTTATGTAAGTGATATTGATCGGAAAATTGGAACAAAATATTCTCCTGGATATATTTTTGGTTTTAAAGATGGTAAGCAGATTCCGATTCATTTTTCTAAACCAGACAATGGAATGACTTATATCCCGAAAAATAAATATGAGTTAATTGGTCATTTTCTGCAGGGTGCTGTTTTATTTTTTCCGCACCTAAAAATTTCTCAGGCTGTTTACGCTGATTATTTTATAAATCCTACCACTTTTGAATTTGATAAAAAAGCCCAAAGGATTACCTATTTAATGATTTTTATATTTCTTCTCGTAGTCTTGATTGCAATCGACCTATTTACAAAATATACAAAAGGTTTTTCGATATTATTTTAATTAGTAAAAAACAAGTGACCTTTTAAAGGAGTATTTGGTGTTTTATTTTTGGGATTACGAATGTAATAAAATAAAGGGATTTGCTAAAACTTTGATTCTGTTAGATTAAATGCTAGATATGTCCCCCCTACAATAAGTGGTTCAACTGTTTACAATTCGCCAAATATCTTTTTGACTACTGGATACAATATGGAGTTAAACAGTGAGTTGGTATTTGAGCCTTCGATATTAGCAAAACATGTTAAAACAGCTCCTTTAACAATTGATTTTGCACTAAATTTTGAGTATAGAGAATCATTCTGATTTGGAGTATCTTACCGTTGGGATAATGCTATGACTGGATTAATTGGATTTGATGTATTAAAAGACTTTCATGTGGGATACGCTTATGATTATAACTTAAATTCAATTGCTAAGTATGCTCCAAGTTCACATCAATTTCATTTGAAATATACTTTTAAACGACCTAAAGAGCTTATGAGGCAATGGCAATTGTAATACCTCAAAAAAGATAAAGCTCAATCAAGTTTATGGCTTTCTAATGTATATAAGATTTGAAACTAGAAGTATTCAATACGCCTGGTTTATATTTTTGGGAACTCTATTGGGCGTTGTAGTTTCTCTTTTGTTATTTAATAATTTTATTTTGTGCATATGAATACATAGAGCGTATTAAGCGTAAGAGAAAAGTTGATATTAATATTATAGGGCTATTATATTCTTTTTCTTGTATACTATAATTGCCTATCAAATTTTAATTCATTTCTTTTTTACTTCAAATTGAAAATTTTCAGCACCTAATAAACCATCACCACTTACACCCTCGATATTTCCTAAAAACAAGGTGTTAATATCCGAACAGAAAAAGGTTACAGTTGCTTCTCCTTGCTCATTAGTAATAATATCTGGTTTCCAAAACAAAGTATTACGGTAATCAGGAATAGGATCATTCAATGTTACATCGTCATAAAATGCTTCGTAAAATACTTTCTTTCCATAAAAACCTTTGATTGCAATAGTATTGAACATTGATAGAAGTTCCGATTCAGTTAATTGTTCGTTATTACCAGCAACAGCTTTGTAACCTGGGTAAGGTGGATGTTTAGGGCAGTTTAATATCCCATTTTCGCACACATAATCATTAGAAGGCTTTACTTTGGCTAAACTGTCTAGTTTTCCTATGAATTTGTCCCGAAATATTATCTTCTTTTTTGAAGTTATCAAAACTTCATTCAATTTGTTTATTTCTGGACGATCTTCAAATTTTCGTAAAACTTCTGGTTTGATTTCCAGTTCTGCTGGTATTGGATAAATCGTTGTTTTGATTTTGCGCTCTTTATTGATGTTTTCAAACGAAAAATCCTTGGCATTAATGCTGTATTTAGAATTTTGAGGAGCAATCAATTTCAGATATGTATAGCCTCCTTCTCCTTTTTTTAAATCATTTGGCGTAATAGTAAAAGTTCCGTTTGCATCTGCAATTAAAAAATCGGTTCCTTTTTTTTCATCGGAAGAAAATATTTTTACACCTTGTGGCTGTGGTTCTTTTGATTTTGAATCGGGGTTTTTTAAATTGATTTTAGCTTTTAGTTCGTCAAAAACAATCGGTCTTTGGGGAGTGCCCTGTTCTCTTAAATTGGATTCTTCCCACACATAACTTCGCCATCCCTGAGTAAGTAATAATAGGTTTAATGACTGTTTTAGATCTTCATTCTGTTCGTTAAAATAATATTCGGGATCATAAATATTACCTTTTAATTGGGTAGAAAGAAAATAGTGGGTAAGTATGTTTTTTGAGTCGCGTTTGTTTTTGTATAATTCATCGTAGATGCTAAGTGCTAAATGGGCTACTATGGGCTGTTGATTTTGGTCTGTTACTTTTATTTTTAGAGTTACTTTATCTCTTGTATCGTAATTTTTTTTATCGAGTTCGACCTTAATGTTTAATTTTTGGTCTGAGTTTATATAAACTAATCGCTCTGCTTCAGGAACAGAATTTTCATTAAAAAGGGTGATTTCTGCAATGCCCTGCGGGATATCTTTTAAGGGGAACTTAATTATTAACTCTTTTTTTAACAAGCCTCTTGCAATGGAGTAAACGATTCCTCGTATTTGCAATCTTAGACATACGTTTTCTTCATTTAGCCCCGTGCTTTGCGAAACTTTAAAAATTAAATCTTCTTTTGTCTGCTCTATTAATTGTAATGTTTTACCGCTTTGATATATTTTTGCCAAGGGATATTGCTCTTTAGATACTGGTGTCGTGAGTTGAATATAATATTTTTTATTTACATTGGGTGTAAAAACTAAGCTTCCCATCCCTGCATGACTACTTTTAAAATCAAGCAGAGGGACATTGTTTTCATACAAGTTACCCGAAACATTCACAGGCAAGCCATTTGAATCGACAGTCTTAAATGCCAGCGTAGTCTTGATTCCTGAGACTAGGTTTCCTCCTTCAGGAAAAGTATAAAATTGCAAAGCGCTCTCTTTTTGAACTGGATTAGCAATAGCTTTACTCTTTATTGATTTTAAAACCTCGAATTTCTTTACAGCATAAAATTCTTTTGTATTTTTTGTATAGGAAAAAGAACTGTAAGCTACGAGGGAATAAGTTCCCTCTTGCAATTTACTATCCAAAAATAGATGGCCATTGACAAAGCCTTTTTCTATTTCATACTTCTTTTCCCAAACAACCTTATCTGTTTTGTCTTCTATTAATTGAACAAACAATATTTTACTTCGCTCTGAAGGCATAAAATAGTTTCCATCCAAAACATATCCTTTAAACCAAACATCCTCTTCTGTTTCATAAATATTTTTACTAGTTTGCAGATATATTACGTCAGAAGTATTATTTCTGGTTAAACTATCCAACTGTTCAATTAATTGATCTGTTATTATATTGTTTTGTGAAAACAAATGGAAGGAACAGAGCATGAAAAAGAAAATGAGTTTTTTTATCATATTTGAATTTTAAATTACTTTGTAGTTTCTAGTTTTATTTTAGCAATATGACACTAGGCTTACTACCCTTTTTATAACATAATATTAAGGCATCTTATCTTTTTTTAGAGAATTTTATATACCAACCAGAACTCAATCAATAATTTGGAATAAATAATTGCGCTAAAAGGTGAAATTTAATAATTAAATATCTCAGAAAAAAGACATATTTAATTATGCTTTACTTTATGAGTTGTCTCGATAAAAATACAGATATTTTTTTATTGATGAAGAATTTTGTATAGATTTTGATAAAGCTACATGGTCTTTTTTTAGGAAAACTATTTAAGTATTCTTTGGTTATGTCTAAATATGAAAAATGAATACAGTTTATTTACTTTTTCATTTGAGTGGGTTTCTTCTTATTCAGATTATCTAATCTTTTGATCTAATTCCCAAGTTTTGCGTTTGATCTGGATTGATTCAACTTTTCATTGGTTTTTGGGATATAGTCAATACACTTTTATATTGATTACTGATTGTGACGGCACAAATTTTAAATTCCAACGGCCACTTTTTTCGAGTATTTTCCTTGGTTTCAAATTTATAGAGTGATGAGTTGTTTTGTAATTATTTCTTCTTACAATTTATAAATTTAAAATCTAATCAATATTTTAAAACCGCCTTAGCTTTTTGTGGCAAAAAAGGTATCACCTCCAAGTGCTATATGCTTCTTTTTTGCACTTTCTCATCAATACTGCCTAAGCATTTAATTGCGAAAAAGGCAGCAACTCCACTTGCAATTTAAATGCGTTTATTTTCATTACTTTACTATCTTTAGCCAAAATCTGAAATATGCGAAAACTATTACTTTCACTGTTATTGCTTCCTTCTTTATTTCAAGCGCAAAATGCAGCTAGTGCCGATCCAGGATTTATTCCTGCTACGGTTTGGAATAATTATGAAAAACAAGTCAACGATATGGCGCTTCAGTCCGATGGCAAAATTGTCATTGAGGCTACCCAATATGATTACGATACGGGATGGACGCGAACCATAGAACGACTCAATGCAGACGGTTCGAGTGATGCTGCTTTTAGGGTATTGACCGATAATACGGCAAATAGGCATGAATGTCTGATACTGATACAGTCCGATGGCAAAATTATATTGGGCTCCCAATTTACTGTAGCAGGTGTAATCAAACCTATGATTCGACTGAACACCGACGGTAGTATTGATACAACCTTCGACACACCAGCTTTGCCAGCATCTTCTTATATCTACTGTTTGACCTTGTTGCCAGACGGGAAGCTACTGGTTGGAAATGACTCTTCTAAAAAACTGCTTCGCCTGACCGCCGATGGTGCTTTAGATACCACTTTTTATGATGAGCATCCCGAAATACAGTCTTGCAGGGCCGTATTGGTATTGCCAGATGGCAAGTTGATTGTAGCCGGCTCAATGTCAGATCCAGGAGGGGCGGTTACGTACTACCATCTTGAAAAACTAAATGCCAACGGCACAATAGATCCAACATTTGATATCAGCACAAGTTTTATAGGTCGGAATGGTTATACGTCTTCATTGGCATTACAGCCTGACGGAAAAATACTGGTGGGCGGAAGGTTCGATACATGCGACGGCAACAATTCTAAGAGCTTAGCACGGCTGCACCCCGACGGAAGTTATGACAACACGTTTACATCCCCAATATATGACACAGAACCTGTGGTAAATGACATTTTGGTGCGACCTAACGGCAATATCCTGATTGGAGGTAATTTTAGTGCGAGCAGTATTTATGGTATTGCTATGCTGTTACCAAACGGTTCAGTAACATATTCTTTTTCGCCATCGACGGCTGGTACTAGCGTTACGATTTCAGAATACTCGGAAGTGCGCAGGGTCTTGCAGCAACCTAACGGTATGATCTTGCACTGTGGTGATTATGGAAATATTGGAGGTCAGTATAATAAGACCAGCATGATTCGCTTGCTAGGTACTGATAGCTACCTTGTAAACGGCTATACCCGACTTGACATGCAAAATAATGGGTGTACCGATGCCGATCCTGGATTTCCGTACCTTAAGTACAAACTGGTGAACGGTACGAACCAAAGTTCTTATTATTCCAGTTCCAATGGTTACCATGGCGTCATGCTCAAAAATGGCACAAGTGTTATCACGCCTATACTTGACAATCCGACTTGGTTCAGCGTTTCGCCATCAAGTATCAGTCTGAATATGCCATCGGCAACGAATTATGCAAACCAGAATTTCTGTGTGACCGCAGTCGGAAGCCACCATGATTTGTCGGTTGTAATAGTGCCAATTGACAGAGCGAGACCAGGTTTTGACGCCTATTATAAAGTTTTGGTTAGGAACAATGGCAATCAAACGGCAACAGGTACTGTACGATTTACGTACGATGCCGCTACGGCGGAATATATCCAAAGTACCCCTTTGGCTGCAAGCGCAGGTTTTGGCTCGGTGACATGGAATGTTGAGGGTTTATTGCCGTTATCTGAAGTTGAATATATTGTAAAACTAAACTTAAACACCCCTACCGATACGCCACCACTGAATGCCAATGATGTATTGAAATTTTCAGCAGTGGCAAACATTGCTCAAGACGAAGTTACGACAAATGATGAAGCGACATTGGAGCAAACGGTAGTAAATTCGTTTGATCCTAATGATAAGATTTGCCTCGGAGGTGACTATCTGCGTCCGGAACATGTAGGTGATTATATGTATTATCGCATCCGATTCGAGAATTTGGGTACGGCATCGGCGCAAAACATTAAGGTGACCGATATGATTGATACCACTAAATTTGATATCGCTAGTTTGAGTCCAGTAGACGGTAGCCATCCTTTTACTACCCGCGTGATACAAGGTAATCAGGTCGAGTTTATGTTCAACAACATACAGCTTGGGTTTGCTGATGAGAATAATGATGGCTATTTGGTTTTTAAAATTCGTTCATTGAATTCGCTTACAGAAGGTGCTGTGCTAGAGAATACAGCTTCGATTTATTTTGACTACAATCTCCCTGTTGTGACAAATACTTCGGTCGTGACGGTGCAGAGGTCTTTGCATACTATATCATTTGAAACGATTAAATTGGCGCTTTATCCTGTTCCTGCGGGCGATATGGTATTCATCAGTATTCCCAAACAAGTTAATGTTCAGTCGGTAACAGTGTATAATCTTTTAGGGCAGTCGGTACTTGAAAATGTAAGACCCGGACCCCTAGGCGATGTGAATGTTACAACACTTGCTAGTGGAAGCTATTTAATGCGGGTGAGGACGGAACTGGGCGATGGTGTGATGCGGTTTGTTAAAAAGTAGGTGCTGGGCGTAGTTGGTGGTCCCTAAGGCATTTGCCCGTAAAGATAATGTGATCGAAAATAAAGAATAGCATTGAGTTATCCTGAAAAAGGTTGACTGAATTAATCACATAAAATTAATTAAATCGGAACAGAATTACTTTTGTTCCGATTTATTTTTTTTCATTTTTTCAATTTCACTTTATTTTGTAAATGAGCTTGATTTGGAGTCAGTATATTGATTGTCTCGTCCTAAAAATAAGTTGACTTATTTGGAGTTACAATAATTTTTTTAATGAAAAGAAATAAATAAAATTATCTTATTTTTTTACTAAACTTAGTACAGCCGTTTTATTTTTCCATTTTTTACAATATACAACCCATCTTCACACATGATATATATATATTAAATTTGGTTTTTTTAATATTTGTAAACCAACCTGGGAATTTATATTGTTTCAATGTTTTATCACCTATTAACTGCCCGTAATATCCATATTGTTTACTAGTTTTTTTATCTATTCCAGTTCCTGAAATATGTACCACTTTATCTTTTTGAACTATTTCTCTAGCTTCACTGCACAAATCTAAGTAAACCAACGTGTCCGTTTTATTCTTGCTTTTTTTATAAAGCTTCACGTTATCACTTTCATCATTGATTCCATATGGATAATCAACTATATCTCTTGTATATTCCGTTTCTGGTATCGTTTTACATATACCCAGTCTTTCTTATAATCAGTCCCTTGAAATTTGTAGACTTTGTTTTCAACTGTATGAACATAAAGCTGCTCCTTTGGATTTGAAATTACTTCCATTAGAAAAAATTTTCTAGTATCAAAAGTTGTTGTTTCCCAAGAATTTCCAAAATCTTTTGAAATATGTATTCGAGAATAATCCGATTCGTGAATTCCTACCCAACTATCAATTCCAACAAGAATCTTTTTATCAGTAAAAGTTATTTCGTGTTGATGCGTTTGATCTGGATTGATTCAACTTTTCATTGGTTTTTGAGCATAAAAAAAGTCCTGAAGTAATTCAGGACTTTTATGTGGGGAGAGCAGGATTCGAACCTGCGAAGTTCTCACAGCAGATTTACAGTCTGCCCTCGTTGGCCGCTTGAGTATCTCCCCTAAGCTTGTTTTGTCTTGCGTTGTTCTGCTTGACGGGTGCAAATATAGGGACACTTTTTAATTCTGCAAACAAAAAACACACTTAATTTTAAGTTTATTTTATGTTGTTTTTTAAAGCATTGGTATTGAATAAAATAAAAATTGATAACAAGGCGTTTTTTTTGAAATATAGGTAGAATAGCATGATTTTATTTCTCAGTCTCAGTAATCAGTAGTGTTATCTTGAGTGGAGTTGAAGGGGTATCAGTTCTAGTTTTCAGTTTTCCTCCTTTGAGTCTTTGTAATTTTGAGTCTCTATTGAGGAGTTATTTTATGAGTTCCTTCCTTTGTCTGTATGACAAAGTTGGTTATATTGATTAGTCATAGTAATCAGTAGTGTTCTTCTGAGGAGTCGAATGACAGTCGTAGTTTTCAATGACAGTGTTTTACTTTATTTTAAATGTAGTTTTTAAATCTAACTAGTAAATGGATTATAATCTCGTATAAGTGGTGTTATTAGTCCGTATTTGGTGTTTAAGTTGTAAACTTTTGGGTGGTGTATAAAACAAAAAATCTCCACTAGGGAGATTTTTGTTTTATACTGAATATTGGTATTATTTAGCTAAAAGTTCAATAATTTTTGCTCTTAATTCATCGCCTCTTAAATCTTGTGCTACTACTTTTCCTGATGCATCTAGTATAAATGTTGCAGGAATTGATTGAACACCGTATTGAGCAGCAATTGGCTCATCCCAAAATTTTAGGTTAGAAACTTGCGTCCAGGTTAAATTATCTTTTGCAATAGCTTCTTTCCAAGCTTTGGCATCTTTATCTAAAGAAACTCCAATAATATTAAGGCCTTTAGAATGTAGCTCTTTGTAAATAGCTACAACATTTGGATTTTCTTTTCTGCATGGTCCACACCATGAAGCCCAAAAATCTACAATGGTAACTTTTCCTAAGCTTTCTTTAAGAGATACCGTTTTTCCTTCTGGATTAGGAGCAGAAAAATCTGATCTTCAGTTAGCGCTACCAACTGGAGGAGCAGTAGCACCAACAGCAGGCATTTTCATTTGACCAATTTTTTCTTTTATTTCTTTACCAGGCTTAGTGTTCTTTACAGATTCATCTAAACTAGCGTAGATCGATTCAACTTTTTTCAAATCCGTTGAAGGATCGTTTAACATTCCTTTGATAATTAATGCAGTAATGAAAGATTTTGGGTGAGATTCAGCGTAAGTAGTGTACTTAGATTTAGTTTCAGTTTGTACATCACCTTGTAATTTCATAAATTCTTTCATCAAACCATTGATTACTGCAGTATCTTGAGCTTGTTGAGCAGTATTCATAGTAGCTGTATTTTTTTTCTGGAAATCAACTAATTTCTTTTGAACTTTCATAAGTTCGTCGTTGAATTTTACATACTCATCATTGTTGTATGTACCAGAAATTTTAGATTTATGGATACTATCTTTATCTACAACAACTGTAATTTCTCCAGTTTCAAGAATAAAAGGAACAGGTCCTTGAATGTCTTGTATTTGTAATATGTGAAATGCAGGCTCAGTAACTTTACCTTTAATTTCGAATTTTCCATTTTCAACTTTTACAGTATCAAGAGAGATTGCTGCTCCAGTAGTTGGATCTTGAGTTTGTAGGATGATAGTTTTCCCATTTTCAATTCCTTTTGCAGTACCAGTAATTAGGTATTCACCGTCTTTAACTTTGTTGCATGAAATTATTGCTATAGAAGCAGTAAGTAAAAAAAATATTTTTTTCATTATTAATTAGTTAATTGATTTGAGGAACAAAAGTATTTAAAATTATATGACTTAAATAATTTTGTAACCTAAAATTTTGTTATTGTTTTCTGAAAGTTAAAACACTTGTAATCAGTTTGTTTTGCGGTGTTTTAGTAGGTAAGTGTTGCGTTTTTATGTTAATTACAAAACATAAAACAATATTTTGTGTGTTTTTATAGCAAAAAAAAAGCATCCGCCAGAGGGGATGCTTTTCTAAAACAACTAGAAAAACTAGTCTTGATTTGTTTTCTTTCTCCAAGTAAAAGAGTTAAGAATATGTCTTTTTGCAAATCTTCCAGGAGAATCTGCATTTACCATTTTTACATAAGTAGCTTTTGGTACACTGATGTACTCATATACACTACCATTTGAGAAATCAATAATTAATCTACCTTCTACAAATTTGTAATCTGTAATAGATGAATTAGAGATTGTTTCTGTGTATTCTGGCAAGTTTTGCTTAATTGTCTCAGGATTGATGCTTACCAAAAAGTGGTATGCTTCAATTACTAATTTACTTTTTTCTTCTGCTTCTTTTAAACCAGCGTCGTTACCTTGAAATTTGTCAGGATGACATTCTTTCATAGCATTACGATAGATTGTTTTTAAATCTTTTAATTCTGCAGTTTTGTCTACATTAAGTAACTTGCGGTATTCAACTATTTTTTTCATAAATAAGATAACTACTTGTCTATTAGGTTTAAATTAATATTTGTTTAATTTAAAAAAGACAAATTTTTTGCAAAGGTACACTTTTTTTTAACTTTTTACTTTCGTAGAAAAAAATATTCAAAAATATATAAAACACTGATTTTAAAGTGTTAAAAATAGGTTTTTTATCGAAAGGATCTGCTGAGAATTAAAACTTAGAAAATAATCGAATTATTTTTGCTCCGGTTTATTATTTGCTTTATCAAAGTTTTTTGACTTTTTTGGATATTTATTATAACTAATATCACTTGGGTTTTCGATTATAGATTTTATAGTAATCCAATCTCCAACTACGTGATTAGCATGTGCCATCTTGTAATCCAAAAGGTATATACCACAAAAATAATTATTATTTTCGTCCTTCTCCATTATTCCTGTATAAACCCCTTTTTGTAACATTTTTTCTTGAGAAGCTTTTGTCATGATATTTTTATTTAAAATTTGATGCAGCAAAGTTAATCAATATATTGTTTGGTTTAGGGAGTTCGTGACAATCTGAGTATATTTGCACATGCAAAAAAACTTTAGACCAAATCCGAATTCATTCAAAAATACATTTTGTGTTTTTCAGGAAGTAACAATGAATGAAGTCAAGGGGTTGAAAATTCAGTTTGAAAGTAAGGCAGGGAGTACTTATTATTATTCAGATTTGGGAATGTATCGTTTTTCAAATCATTGGGGAAGATTGGCCAATAGTAAATGGCGTTTAATCGCTTTAGAACCAGAAACAGAGTCTAAATTTAAATTAGGTTTTGCCTCATGGAACTCTTTTTATCCTGATAATGCAATTGATAAACTGTATTATATAGAAGCTGATTTTAATAAAAACAGTGTTAATTATCAACATAAAAATAATCCTGAGTACAATAATAAGGCATTACTTAGAACAAGTTTTGATACAACAAAAAGAATTAAACAAATAAGAAATTTACAGCAATTAACTTCATGGGCAAAATATTTTGATTATGATGATATTGCTGTTTTGCGAGAATCAATTATAAATGAACTTATTTTTACCAATAAAACATTGGAAGAAATTAAAAAAGAGATACAATAATGGGAAGGAATAACGAAAGGAATATCAAGAAACACAACGATAAGTTGCACAAAGCACAAGATAAAGCAAAGCAGGCTGTAATTGCGCGTAAGGAGAAACTAAAAGAAATTGTAAAGAAATTTAATGAAGATAAGTCTTCATCTGAAAAATAGAATATAAATATATGGAAAACGATAAATTCAACGGTTTAAAAGAAAGTGTTCAGGAAATTATAGATTTAATTGCTGCCAAACAAAATAAATCTGCAAATAATAAACTAGTAGAAGTAAGCGATATCTTAGATGAATTACTTGATTTTTCTGAAGAAGACGAAGATCTAATCGAGATTAGTAAATATCAGGTTTTACTTAATCAATTGCATCAAAAGATAAATACTGCTGAATAATATTAAATATTTTCATGGAAAACTCCAAATGTTATTGTGATACAGGTTTAGATTTTGATAATTGTTGTGGTTTGTATCTCAAGAATAATCTAAAAGCGCCAACAGCCTTAGCTCTAATGCGCTCTCGTTTTTCGGCTTATGTTACTAAAGATGCCGATTATTTATTGGATACGACACATGCCTCTGAAAGAAAATATTATTCGAAAGAAGATATTTTGAATTGGGCTACGACCAATGAATGGCTACGATTAAAAATTATTAGTTTTACAGAAACGACTGTGGCTTTTAAAGCATATTTTTTAGATGAAAATAAACAATCTCAAACGCATTATGAGTTTTCTACTTTTAAACAAGAAAATAATGTTTGGTACTATCTAGAAGGTAAGTTTGAGTAATTAGTAGTTTTATACTGATTATGAGGTGTTTTTAGAGGAATCTTTTAACTAAAAATTAATATCTGTTTGTTTTTGCTACACTCTAAAATGATGTAATTTTAGAATTATGAAAGAGGAACATAAAAAAGGCTTTTATTTTAAAACGTACGAAGCTCCAAATCAGTCTCCGTTTGAAAAACTTTTTGGTATTTTCAAGGAACTAATTACTCATACTTCGGGTGATTTTGATGAGGCTATAGACTGGCTTCGTGAATTGGATAAAGAATACAAGCTTACAGATGAAAATTATACCATCGACGATTTTATAGAAGATCTGAAAAAGAAAGGATATATAAAAGACGAAATAAAAGAAGATGGTTCTTCGGGAATAGGGATTACTGCTAAAACTGAACGTGCGATACGACAACAAGCACTTGATCAGATATTCGGAAATTTAAAACGCTCTGGAAACGGAAATCATAAAACCAAATACGCTGGAAATGGAGATGAACATACGGGAGAATTCCGTGAGTTTCATTTTGGCGATGGGCTTGAACGAATTTCGCTTACAGAGAGTCTACGTAATGCTCAAATTAATAATGGAGTAGATGGCTTTGTGCTTACCGAAAATGATTTGGTTGTAGAAGAGACACAATACAAATCACAAATGAGCACCGTTTTGATGATAGATATTAGCCATAGCATGATATTGTATGGAGAAGATCGTATCACACCTGCAAAAAAAGTCGCCATGGCTTTGGCAGAATTAATTACTACGCGTTATCCTAAAGACACTCTAGATATTTTGGTTTTTGGAAACGATGCCTGGACAATTGCAATTAAAGATTTACCATATTTAAAAGTTGGACCTTATCATACCAATACAGTAGCTGGTTTGCAATTGGCAATGGATTTATTACGCCGAAAACGAAATACGAATAAACAAATCTTCATGATTACAGATGGTAAACCAAGTTGCGTTCGTGAACGTGACGGTTCTTACTATATGAATAGTAATGGTTTAGATGAGTATATTGTAGATAAATGTTATAATCAGGCGCAACAAGCCAGAAAGTTACATATTCCTATTACCACATTTATGATTGCAAATGATCCTTATTTGCAGCGTTTTGTCAATCATTTTACCGAAGCAAATCAAGGGAAAGCATTTTATACAGGATTGAAAGGCCTTGGAGAAATGATTTTTGAAGATTATGAAGCTAATAGGAAAAAGCGAGTGCGTTAGTTTGCAGTATTCAGTCTCAGTTTACAGCTATAGTGTTGAGATGAATCGGAGTAAATTTTAAGATATTCAAAGGTTTTACTGTAGAGGCTCACAGTAGTGCGTCTGATTATTGATTTTATTAGAAACAAATTTTACAGGTTTAATTCAAAAAACACAAAAAATAAAAACTGAAGATTTTATAAATTTTTAAATCATTTAATCTTTCAATTTTTAAATAATATAGATATGGAAATAAATAATATAAACACATTAGGTGAATTAAACGCTTCAGGATATAAAAGTAAGAGCATCAAAGATGAATTACGAAATAACCTTCGTGAGAAAATAAAATCAGGAAACCCAGTTTTTGATGGTGTACATGGATTCGAAAATACAGTTATTCCTGAACTAGAACGTGCTATTTTATCACGTCATAATATTAATTTATTGGGACTTCGAGGACAGGCTAAAACGAGATTGGCTCGTAAAATGGTCGAATTGCTAGATGAATACATTCCATTTGTAACAGGTTCAGAGATAAATGATGATCCATTGAATCCCATATCACGCTTTGCAAAAGACATAATTTCTGAAAAGGGCGAGGCAACTCCAATAAGCTGGCTGCATAGAAACGATCGTTTTTTCGAAAAATTGGCAACACCAGATGTTACTGTTGCTGATTTGATTGGAGATGTTGATCCTATAAAAGCAGCTAATTTAAAATTGTCATATGCTGATGATCGTGTAATACATTTTGGAATGATTCCGCGTGCTAATCGTTGTATTTTCGTTATTAATGAATTACCCGATTTGCAAGCAAGAATACAAGTGGCGCTGTTTAATATTTTGCAAGAAGGAGATATTCAGATTCGAGGATTTAAGTTACGAATGCCATTAGATATGCAATTTGTATTTACTGCAAATCCTGAAGATTATACTAATCGTGGAAGTATAGTCACGCCATTAAAAGATAGAATAGGATCTCAAATTTTAACACATTATCCTGAAACAGTTGCAATTGCCAGAACAATTACAGAGCAGGAAGCTAAATTAGATGCAGAGCAAGAAGAGTTGGTATATGTGCCAGGTTTAGCAAAGGATTTATTAGAACAAATAAGTTTTGAAGCTCGCGAAAGTGAGTTTGTAGATAATAAGAGTGGTGTAAGTGCTAGAATGAGTATTACGGCCTACGAAAATTTATTAAGTACTGCTGAGCGCCGTGCATTGCGTGCAGGTGTTGATAAAACTAGTTTGCGTTTATCGGATTTTATGGGAATTATTCCGGCTATTACAGGAAAAGTTGAGTTAGTATATGAAGGAGAGCAGGAGGGAGCAGCGATTGTTGCCCAGCACTTAATAGGTGATGCAATTCGAACATTCTTCCCAATATTTTTTCCGAAAATTGAAAAATTAGAAAAACCAAACGAAAAAACACCCTATACAGATACGATCGAATGGTTCTTTACCGAAAGTGGTTTTGAATTATTAGATGATTGTTCGGATGCTGAATACAAGAAAATTCTTGATGGCATTAAACCATTGGATGTCTTGCTAAAAAAATACCAACCTGAATTACCCGCGGAAGATCACTATTTTATGAAAGAGTTTATATTATGGGGATTAGTTGAATATAAAAAACTAAGTAAGGATCGTTTTTCAGAAGGATATGAATTTAAGGATATATACGGGAGTTACATCAGTAAATTATAAAGTAAATAGAAAGGGTTTGATAATTATCAAGCCCTTTTTTATGTCGTTAAAAATTTAATTCTAAAAAGGTTATACTATTTATCTCTGATTATAGTGTCGCAAATTTTATTTAGCCTACCTTGCTCCGTTGGTTGTACTTGCATTCCATCAAAAACATAAATGGAAAATAGCTTTGAGGCTTTGATCGCTACTTATATAGATAATAAAGTAGGTATATGCGAACATTTTTTGAGTACAGAATTGGCAAATAATTTAAAACAAAATCTTCTTGATTTAAATGCCAAAAGTTTACTGCTCGATGCTGGAGTCGGGAATTTAGATAAAGTGACTTATGATGGAGCTATTCGTAGTGATTCGATTTATTGGCTTGACAAAAAGCACAATAATGCATTCGAAAATGAATTCTTTGTTCAAATTGAGACATTTATTGCTTATTTAAATAGTAGCTGTTATGCTGGAATTACGGGCTATGAATTTCATTATTCTTTATATGAAAAAGGAGATTTTTATTTAAAACATTTAGATCAATTTAAAAATAATCCTAGCAGAAAATATTCGATGATAAGTTATTTAAATGCCAATTGGGAAGAGAGTGATGGAGGAGAACTGCTTATTCATCAGTTAAATAACAATCAAAAAATTAGTCCTACACAAGGTAAAACGGTTTTCTTTAAAAGTGATGAACTTGTTCATGAAGTATTGGTGACTCAAAATACAAGAATGAGTATTACAGGTTGGTTAAAGAGTGATTAAGTAATTGTTTTTCAGTCTGTTTTGAATTTTTATAAAAATAACTCTACTAATTCTATAGAATATTAGAAATATATTTATAGATTTGTAAAAGAAATGAGAAACGAAAGCCAAAATACGATCCCTTATGACTGTGATACTATAATGTGTTATATGTATGATTTGTTATATGAACAGGTTTTCTATAGTTTGGTTATTTAGCTAAAGAGCATTTTTTATTTAAGATTATTAAAAAGTAAATAATATAAATCATTAAGAAGTTAAGTTTTATTAAGTATTGCTCTTGTTCTTACTAAGAATTAAATTAGGTTTAAATCTGTGTCATTTTTAAGTAATTAGAAGAATTAGAGATAAAATAAAATTAAGCGGTTAAGTATTTTAAACTTAATAGGACTTAATTTATTAATGGTGAAAAATAAAAATAGTCAAGGTTAGTAATAAAATAAACATGAGATTATATTCTATAAATAGTAACATTATGATGCAAAGCTGCCACATGAAAATCCCTCCCTGTTGCAGAAGTTGCTATTGTTTATAAAATAATATTTATGCTCTTTCGTAACAGTTCCGAAAGAGTTTTTTTATGCCGTTCGCATTTCAATTACTGTACTTATTTAATAAAAATATAATTTAACACCCCATAAAATTATGAGTTCACAAATCGTAAAACAGAATCCTTTTCAATCGATGATTGATCGTTTTAATATAGCTGCTGACATTCTTAAATTGGATGAATCGGTTAGGCAAAAACTACAGAGACCAGAGAAACAGATAGTAGTTAATTTTTCTATTACACTTGATAATGGTACAGAACAAAATTTTGAAGGATATCGCGTAATTCATAATACTGCTTTAGGACCGTCTAAAGGAGGTATTCGTTATGATACAGCTGTTAATCTAGATGAGGTAAAAGCCCTTGCGGCATGGATGACCTGGAAATCAGCAGTTACTGGAATTCCTTTTGGAGGAGCTAAAGGTGGAATTATCTGTGATCCGAGATTACATTCTAAAACAGAATTAGAAAAAATAACAAGGGAATATACCAATGCATTGTCAGATATTTTTGGACCTGATAAAGATGTTCCGGCGCCAGATATGGGAACTGGTCCAGATGAAATGGGATGGTTAATGGATGAGTTCTCTTTAATTCATGGAAAAACAATTCATTCTGTTGTAACCGGCAAGCATTTGCATTCAGGAGGTTCATTGGGTCGGGTAGAAGCGACAGGAAGAGGAGTGAGTATTATAAGTATTCTGGCACTTCAAAAATTAAAATTGAGACCTGCAAGAGCTACAGCAGCTATTCAGGGATTTGGTAATGTGGGACTTCATTCTGCTTTATTTTTATTTGAAAAAGGACTAAAAATTGTTGCTGTTAGTGATGTCTCTGAAGCCTTTTATAATCCGCAAGGAATTAATATTCCAGAGCTTATCTTGTACTATAATTTAAATAATAAAAGCGTTAACGGATATCCAAATGCTGTTGCTATAAAACACGAAGATTTATTATTACTTGAAGTAGATGTTCTTATTCCTGCTGCTAAAGAAGATGTGATTACAGCAGTAAATGCGGGATCTGTACGTGCTAAAATTATAGTTGAAGGAGCTAATGGCCCTGTTTCTTCAGATGCTGATAGAATCTTGCATGAGAATAATGTTTTGGTAGTTCCGGATATTTTAGCAAATGCAGGTGGAGTTACGGTTTCTTATTTTGAATGGCTTCAGAATTGTCTTTTAGAGTCTTGGAGGATCAATCAGATTAACAAACGTTTGGAAGATATATTAGAGAAAAGCTTCGAAACTGTTTTTGCTACTTCTGTAAAATATAAAATAACACCGCGTATTGCGGCTTATGTAATTGCTTTGCGTAAAGTGGCAGATGTTCAGCAAGTAAAAGAAATTAAATTGATTGAGAAAAAATTCAAACAGAATTAAAAGCAATTGAGTTTTAAAATTGACTTTAAACTGGTTTAAGATAATTTTCATTGGCTACATATTGTATTTTTTTTGATATTTTTTTTTGAAATACAGCATTGGTTAGTTGCGTAAGTATATAGTCAATGGAAATGTCTTTTACTCAATATTTTTAACGTATTTAGGATGGAACATATTAATTTTTTGGCTTTTGCCATGCCTGCTTTTTTTCTTTTTGTTTATATAGAATTTCGATTGGCACAACGAAGTAATAGACCTGAATTATTCAATTATGAAAGCTCTGTTTCAAACATAAGTATTGGTATAGCTGAGCGATTAATTAATCTTTTTATTGCAGCAAGTTTTTATCAATTGTATTATTACATCTATAATAATTACAGAATTTTTGATATTCCGAGTAATTTTCTGGTCTGGATTGGATTAATTCTCGCCACAGATTTCGTTTGGTACTGGTATCACAGGCTGGGACATGAGGTGAATTTTTTCTGGGCAGCACATATTGTACATCACCACAGCAGTGAATTTAATTTTACAGCAGCAGCAAGAATAACTACTTTTCAGGCAATTATTCGTACTGGATTTTGGTGCATATTGCCGTTTATTGGCTTTCATCCCAAGATGGTTATTACAATGTTAATTGTGCATGGTGCCTATTCTTTTTTTACGCACACTCAGATTATAAAGAGAATAAAATGGTTAGAATATGTTCTTGTCACGCCTTCGGTTCATGGAATTCATCATGCTTCTGATGAGAAATATTTGGATAAAAACTACGGAGATATGTTTACATTTTGGGATCGTATTTTTGGAACTTTTCAGGAAGAAGAAGAAAAACCAAAATACGGATTAACGCATCCCTTAAAAAGCTATAGTTTTCTTTGGCAGCATTTTCATTATTATTTTGAAATTTATGAATTATGGAAACGTTCTAAAGGATTTAAAGCCCGTTGGAATGCCATATTTGGAAGTCCTGCCGATATGGATCAAGATATCCGTCCAATACTGGAAAAGCGCTTTCTTCAAGACAAAGACAATCCAAGTCACCGACTTAAATTTAAGAATTACCTTTATTTGCAACTTGGTATAAGTACATTTTTGCTAACTATTTTTACTTATTATTTTGATTCTTTGGATGCATCTGACAGAATATTTGTTTTGTCTTTCATCATAATCACACTGATCAATTGCGGAGCGCTTTTAGAACAGCGAAAGTGGATTTATTACCTTGAATATTTCCGAATTTTTATTTGTACGACTTATTTTTTATATGTTGTGAATGAAGTCGAATATTTTATTATTCCTGTTGTTTTGATGTTTTTGGCGGAGCAGGTTTTTTCTTTGGGTGAAAAATATCAAAATGTAGTGCTTCAGCTTGAAACTTCTGAGTGAGGGGGTGATTTATATAATAACCTTTGATGTTTTTTTTGCTAATTTGATTTTGAATGTCTTGCTCTTTTGTTATATTTGAAAGTAAAATAATACATAACGACTGTAAAATAATTTATAGAAAAACAAGAGTATCGATAATGGGATTAATCAATAGTATTTTAGGAAAAAAGGACGCAGCTATAAAATCATACGCTGATTTTTGGAATTGGTTTGAAAAAAATGAAAAAGTTTTCTTTGAAGCAGTGATGAGTAAAGGGGAAAATATAGAAAAAGATTTTTTTGATAAATTATCTCCTAAGTTAGGAGAGCTAAAAAAAGGCTATTTCTTTTTGGCTGGAATGATGAACGATACTACTGCAGAATTAGTTTTAACTGCCGATGGTAATATTAAAAATATTGTTTTTGTAGAAGAATTGGTACATGCCGCTCCTAAGCTTCCTAATTGGAAATTTACAGCATTAAAGCCAGCAATCGATATTAATAATTTAGGAATACAAATGAATGGTTTTACTTTTGATAAAGACAATTTGTTTTTTTATTCAAATGATGAAAATGAATTTCCTGATAAAATAGATATTACAATTGTTCATTTGGATTGTACTAAAGAGAACGAAGCAATTATAACGAATGGAACATTTATCTTTTTAGATAATTATCTTGGCGAATTGCATTTTACTGAAAACATTGATAGAATTAATGTGATTGGTACAGCTGAAGCTAATAAAGAGTTAGTACCTATTGAAAAACTGAAAGATTTCTTAATTTGGAGACAAAAAGAATTTGTTGAAAAATATGAAGGGGTAAGACATGATACAGAAAATGACGGTTATGCAAGCCTTGAAGCTACTCTTAATAATGGAATGCCGTTGATGGCAGTTATTAACTCGACATTGTTTGAATGGGATGCAAAACCATCTCACCCTTGGATTGTAGCTATAAGAATAGGATATAATGGAGAGGACAATAATGGATTTCCTGATAGCGAAATGTTTAATTTATTGAATGAAATTGAAGATGATTTTTTAATGGTAAAACTTAAAGATTCAGAAGGGTATTTAAATTTAGGCCGTGAAACAGCAGATAGTTTAAGAGAGATTTATTTTGCTTGTAAAGACTTTAGAAAGCCTTCGATAGTGCTTGAAGAAATCAAAAACCAATTTGCTTCACAGGTAGATATTGAATACGAGATTTATAAAGATAAATACTGGCAATCGTTTAGTAGATTTATGAACTAGCTTTGGCTTTATGAGTAGATACTCTCAATGTTTTATTGGAAAAAGTATATTAAAAGCATCCATCTCAGGCGGATGCTTTTTTGTTTTTTATAAGGCCATTGTATTGTCTTTTTTATGGTTTTTATCTCCCCAGTCAGCCATTAAATTCAAGATATCTTCAAAAGATTTGCCAAGAGTAGTTAGTTCGTATTCTACTTTAGGAGGAACTTGTGGGTGAACGATTCTATTTACTAATCCATCACTTTCTAACTCCTTAAGTTTAGAAATGAGCATGCGTTCAGAGATTCCAGTAAGCCTAGATCTTAATTCGCTATATCGAAGTTTGTGTTCATTTATTAGATAGCTTAATATATTTATTTTCCATCTTCCTCCAATTAAAGACAGTGTGTAGGCAATACCACAAGTTTCGGTTAAAAAATTTTCATTAATGCTATTGGTAGAATTTTTCTTTCTCATAATGTGTACTTACTTTTTTATTAGTACCCAACAATTTTGTATGTACTTATATAAATGCAAGTTAGTAAATATATTTGCTGTATAAATAAAATATATAAAAAATGGAAACTATTAAAACAATTATTCATTGGTCTAGTTATTTGTATTATCTATATGTGTTTGGATATGCCTCGCTTTTTAAAATTTTTCAAAAAGAATCAATGATGAAAAGCATGGAATCTTTAGGATTTAACAAGATCTGGACGATCTATATTGGTATTGGAGAGTTTATAGGTGTTTTGTTGATTGTTATAGGGCTATTTAATCCGCCTATAAAAACAATTGGAATTTTATTATTGTTCCCTTTTGCAGTGGGAGCATTTACAGCTCATATGGCACATCACGAGTACAATCATTTTTACAATTCGCTTATAATGTGTATTCTGACTGTATTGTTATTATGGTCTGATAAAAATTTTAAAATAATTTTGTAAATGAAATTACTGATTGCAGACGTTTTAAGGTTAATTAAGCTCCTGTTTTGAAGGAGCTTAATTTCTTTAAGAAAAAGAAGTTTTAGAGATTCATTCCTCCCGAAACTTCAATGCGTTGAGCATTAATCCATCGGGCATCTTCGGTACATAAAAATGCTACAACACCGCCAATATCATCAGGTAATCCGGCACGACCTAATGCTGTTACTGATTTAACATAATCATTATACTGCTGGATATCTCTAACGGCTCCACCTCCAAAATCGGTTTCAATAGCTCCTGGAGCTACAACATTAACTGTGATTTTGCGATTGCCAAGTTCCTTAGCTAAATATTTTGTAAGTGTTTCTATAGCGCCTTTCATAGATGCGTAAGCAGAATAACCTGGTGCAGTAAATCGAGCTAATCCTGTTGAAATATTTATTATTCGCCCTCCGTCATGTAATAAAGGCAATGCTTTTTGGGTTAAAAAATATACTCCTTTGTAATTGATGTTCATTAATTGGTCAAATTGTTCTTCGGTAGTTTCCGAGAAAGGAGTATTAATTCCAATACCGGCATTATTGATTAAGAAGTCAAAACGTTCTGTGTGGAAAGTGTCTCTTAAAATAGTTGCAATTTGAGTATAAAAAACATCAAAGCTCTTTATATCTCCGCCAGTATTAAGTTGTAAAGCAATTGCTTTTTGTCCTAATTTTTCAATTTCAGATACTACGATTTTAGCTTCGTCTTGATTGCTATTATAGGTAAGTATTATATCTATTCCTTTTTTAGCAATACTAATTGCCATATTCTTACCTAATCCTCTACTGCCTCCAGTTACTAAGGCTATTTTTGTATTTGCTGCCATTTTTATATTTGTTTATAAATGAAAGAACAAAGGTAAATATGAAATGAAATGAGCTATTTGTAAATTTCAATCAGATGTTTGCAAAATTCAAATACCATTAATTATAATCGAAATGATAAGGGAGTTAGCGAAGTTTGTTTTTTGAAAAAATTAGAAAAATGGGCTAGTTCTTCAAAACCGAGAGTATATGCAATTTCAGATACATTCCAGTTTGTTTCCTTTAGTAAAATCTTTGCTTCTTGTGTTAATCTGCTGCTTATTAACTCGGTTGTAGTTTTACCCGTATTTTCTTTTAGAACTTTATTAAGGTGGTTTACATGAATGGATAATCGTGCAGCAAAATCTTTAGCCGTTTTTAATTCGACTTTCTGATGTGGAGATTCTATTGGGAATTGTCTTTCAAGTAATTCTATGAATAATGAAGAAACTCTTGCTGCAGAATTGTGTTTAGAATATAAGGCAGTAACAGGCTGCAGTTTTTGTCCAAAATGGATTAATTCTGAAACGTAATTACGAATTAAATCATATTTATAAGCATAATCAGAATTAATTTCGGAATGTATCTTTTTGAATATTAGTTCGATTTCTGTAGTCTCATCATCGCTGAGTTCGAAAACGGGATATCCATCAGATTTAAATATAGGAAGTTCATCCAGTTCTATTCCGTTTTTATTCCCTGTAATAAACTCGGATGTAAAAACACAAAAATGACCAGATTGATCAGTGTCTAGAGGGACATAATGGTAAGGGATTTTGGGAGTTGCAAATAAGATAGCATTTTTTTGAATGTCAATTATTTTGTTTGCGTATTCAGCCCTGTTTTTTCCTCGAATCAAACTTATTTTATAATAAGCTCTTCGATCATAAGACATAACGGGTTTATCCTGAAATTTTTCCCAAAGTTCTTTTATATTAAAAACATTGAAGTGACCAATTTCTTTCTTAATATCATTTGGTAATAGTGAGCTAGGCTCAATGTCTGAACCTTCTGTGATTTCTTTGTAAAACTGGTCGATTGAAGTCGTTTTCATATAAAGGACTTGTAAGATTCAAATATACGAAATAATGTACTTGAGTTATGTGGTCTTTTTTGTTTTGGAATAGATGATTTTATAGCTTTTTAAAATCAGTAGGTTTCATGTTTTTTCTTTTTTTAAAGTAATTCGATAAATGACTTTCATCAGTGAAACCAAACTCGTGAGCAATTTGCTTGATTGGCATTTGGTTGTTTGTAATTCTTTTTTCGATTAATATAGTCCGCAAATTATTGATATAATCGCGATAACTAATAGAGAATGCTTTTTTAAAATAAGCACTAAAATAGGATTCGGCAATATTAAAATGAGCTGAGATTGCTTTTATCTGAACTAATTTTGGATAATAGATTTTTTGATGAATATAGGATGTAATCTGCTCGCTATCAATAGAGGCCCCTTTTGTTTTAGGATTCATACTGCGCATGGTCTCCTTTATTAATCCGAAGATAGAGAGAATTTGATAGAAAACAATTGGAGAAGTAGTAACATCAATCCTGCTATTGTAAGCAGTAATATTCTCAATTGTATTTTTTAGTATTGTTTTACATGGTTCGTCTAGTTTAAGGACTGTTTCTTTGAGTAATCTATCCCGCATAAAACATTCCGGAGTATTCAGAAGTAAATCATCACAAAACAGGCTTTTATTTGAATTGAAATAATTATCAGTAAACTTGATATATACAAATCGCGTATTTTTTTTAATGTCAAAATAATGCTCATCTTCTGGCGAAACTACAAATAAGTCACCTGCTTTATAGGGAAGTAAGTTTTTATTAAGATGATGAATACCATTGCCTTTTACGATATAAATAATTTCATAATAGGTATGACTATGAAAAGGAAGATGAAATTTCTCCTCTTCAAATTCATCTATAACGAGAGTTTCAAATTGATTTAATTTAGGCATGCTTGATATGTACAAGTTTATGTCGTAAATATACAACTTATTTTATGCATGATGGAAGTAAATTTGCATCACAGAAAATCTATCCTTTTCTTATCTATTCAAATGAAAAAAAGTCTTATTGCGCTCTCATTGGGCGGTTTAACTATTGGTATTACAGAGTTCGTGATGATGGGTTTATTACCAGATATTGCTCTTAATATGAATGTTTCAATTCCTGTGGCAGGATATTTAATTTCTGCTTATGCTTTGGGTGTTGTAATTGGTGCCCCTTTACTGGTTATTATAGGGAGAAATTATCCACCTAAAAAAATGCTTTTAATTTTGGCAATGATGTTGGCTGTGTTTAATGCGCTTTCGATTATTGCACCTACTTATGAAATTTTGTTTGCTTCAAGATTACTCTCAGGGCTACCACATGGAGCCTTTTTTGGAGTTGGAGCAGTTGTAGCGAGTCGCCTTGCTGATAAAGGGAAAGAAGCGCAGGCAGTTTCTATTATGTTTGCTGGGTTAACATTAGCTAATTTAATTGGTGTCCCTATTGGAACCTATATCGGACATCATTTTTTATGGCGCTATACATTTGTTCTCATTGCAGCGATTGGACTACTGACATTTCTTTTTATTTACTTATGGATGCCCAATTTAGAATCGAATACAGGTGAAAGTATGAAAAGCCAATTGCAGTTTTTTAAGAGAGCAGAGGCTTGGTTGATTATTGCAATAACAGCTATTGGTTTTGGAGGATTGTTTTCTTGGATTAGTTATATCGCACCTTTGTTAACAAATGTCTCTGGGTTTTCTCCTGAAAATGTTCCTTATATTTTAATCTTAGCTGGACTAGGAATGGTGATTGGGAATTTTATTGGAGGGAAATTAGCCGATAAATTTTCACCTGCTACAACTGTAATGATGTTACTGTTGGTAATGGCAATCGATTTATTTTTGGTTTATACTTTCTCTTCTAATCAATACGCTTCTTTATTCTTAACGTTTTTAACGGGCTGTGTTTCGTTTTCGATTGTAGCTCCAATTCAGATGTTAATGATCCAAACAGCAACAGGAGCTGAAATGATTGCTTCGGCTGCAATTCAGGCAAGTTTTAATATAGGAAATGCTCTAGGGGCTTTTTTAGGTGGATTGCCTTTGATAGCAGGATATAGTTATGCTTCTCCTAATTTAATAGGTGTTGGGATGTCGGTTCTGGGAATACTTATTACGTTTATATTTATACAAAGAAAAAAACATATTCTTCAAATGCAAAAAGTTTAAATGTAAACTTATTTTATAAAGACAAGTCTAACTGACTTGTCTTTTTTGTTTGTAGTTGTTTTTGGGATTAAATTTTGATAATCTTAAAACTGAAAAAGCAAACATTTATTGAATATAATTTTTGTAAATTTCAACCAACGGATTAGATAATAGTTCGTTTTTTTAGCGAAGCTGATTTTAATGATTGTATTATAAAATGTTTTAGAATGAATAATAATAAAAAACTTAAGGCAGTATCTTATGGTGAGGTACTTTGGGATATTTTTGAGAATGAAAAGAAAATTGGCGGAGCACCTCTTAATGTTGCTCTACGAATGAAAGCATTAGGTTGTGATGTTGCAATGATAAGTTGTGTGGGGAATGATGCTGATGGAATAGCAATTATAGATCAGGTTAAAAGTTTAGGACTAGAAACCAATGCGATTATCAAATCAGAAGAATTTCCGACAGGTACAGTTCAGGTTTCTTTAGATGATAAAGGGTCTGCTAGTTATGAAATTAATTATCCATCGGCTTGGGACAAGATTGTTCTTAATGCTGCTGCAAGAAAATTGGTTGCCGAAGCGGATGTTCTTATTTATGGGAGTTTAGTTTGTAGGGATTCAGTATCACGTTTGGCATTAGAAGAACTGCTTAAAAATGATGTTTATAAAGTTTTTGATGTCAATTTAAGAAAACCCCATTATTCGTATGAGATAATTGAGAGGCTAATGCAATCTGCTAATTTTATAAAGTTTAATGATGAAGAATTGTTAGAAATCGCAGCTGTTATGAATTCTCCTTACACAAGCTTAGAAGAAAATATGGAGTTTATAGCCAAAGAAACAAATTCTAAAGGATTGTGTGTAACCAAAGGAAAAGATGGTGCATTGCTGTTATGGGAGGGTAGATTGTATCGCAATGAAGGTTATCCGATAAAAGTAGCTGATACAGTAGGAGCAGGAGATTCTTTTCTTGGGGCTTTGATTACTTCGTTGCTTGCAAATAATAATAACCCACAAAAATCAATCGATTTTGCTTGTGCTGTTGGGGCTCTGGTAGCAGAGTCAGTTGGGGCAAATCCTGAAATTTCTAACGCTAAAATTGATGAATTAATGCTAAAAGGTTTATAGGTTATATTTTAAATGAAATCTACCTACTAGTATTTCACAAAGATATTTGTATAATAATTTCTGCCATTAATGGGGTTTTTAGTTATCGAAATACCAAAGTTTGTATAATCTCCTGTAATGTTTTTTTTGTGTTTAGGGCTAGCTAACCAGGCATCAACAGCGGCTTGAGGAGTCTTATAATTATAAGCAATGTTTTCGCTAACTTTTATAACATCAAGTGTTTTAATGATATCTTCTGAGCGAGCTACAAAATTATCATGACTAACTACATTATTGCTAATCATATAATTATTGTGTTCTTCAGATTTAACAGAAACGTAGTTTATTGTTTCTAAAGTATTCAAGCCTATACTAGTTCTGTATTCATTTATTAAATCGATTACTTCTAATTCTTCAGGAGTGTAATTGTACTCCACATTTGCTTCAGGGGTAGGTCCTGACGAAGTACTTTTGTTTAATGCGTCATTAGTACATGAAAGTAGTGTTAATAGTAGTGTGATAAATAATGTAATGTGACTAATTTGTTTTGTCATGATAGAATATAATTTACTGATTCAAAAGTGTTTGTTTTGAATTTGCAAAGTTCCGTCAAGTATTTTTTTTCGTTTATAATTTAAAATTTTAAAAATAACACGATAAGGTTTTTTTTGGCTGATAAACAGTGATTTGTTGCTTTTTTATATGATTGGCTTAGTTTTTTAAAGAAAATTGATAACAATCATTCGAACTGAGAAATAGGTCTGCAAGGGAAAAAGGACCTATAGGTATTTTTTAATTATTTGGATGAACTGATATTCTGGAAAAACAAGAATTGTTAAAACTCTTAATTAATATTCTTTTATACTTAAAAAAGGAAAATATTTAGTGTGTTTTATGTGCTATTTAACATATTAATTTTGTTTTTCAAAATGCTTGATTTTTGTAAAAAATAATAAACCCGGTATTACATTAAAAATAATAATTTGTTAACTTTTTTGTGTTAGTAAATTTTTAGTTACTTGATTTTTAAGTGTTTATTTGTTTTTATTTGTGAACTTTTTTCTTCTCATTTTTTTTATAGTTTAATTATTTTTAAATTTACTTAAGAATTAAATTTTTAAAATTATCAATATCATGAACGAATTATTAGCTACAAAAAATAAAGCAGTTACCTATTCTCAAGATGAAGTTATACAAGCATCTTTAGAGTACTTTAAGGGAGATAGTCTTGCCGCAACAGTTTGGGTAAGTAAGTATGCTCTTAAAGATTCACAGGGAAATATTTTTGAGTTATCTCCTAATGATATGCATCATCGTATTGCAGGTGAAATAGCCCGAATTGAAAAAAAATATAGTAATCCGTTATCAGAAGATGAAATTTTTAATTTGATAAAAGATTTTAAATATTTGGTGCCACAAGGGAGCCCTATGACTGGAATTGGAAATCCGTTTCAGGTTGCTTCATTATCTAATTGTTTTGTGATTGGTAACGATAATTCAGACTCATATGGGGGAATTATGAAAACCGATCAAGAGCAAGTTCAACTTATGAAAAGACGTGGAGGGGTTGGACATGACTTGTCGCACATTCGACCTAAGGGTTCCCCAGTTAAAAATTCAGCATTGACTTCTACGGGATTGGTACCATTTATGGAGCGTTATTCTAATTCGACTCGTGAGGTTGCTCAAGATGGCCGTCGTGGGGCATTGATGCTCTCAGTATCTATTAATCATCCTGATGCAGCCGATTTTATTGATGCCAAAATGGATCAGGGAAAGGTTACAGGAGCAAATGTTTCAGTGCGTATAGATGATACTTTCATGAAAGCTGTTAAGGAGGACGCCATATACGTTCAGAAATATCCAATTTTTAGTGCTAATCCATTGTATACTAAAGAAATTAAGGCAAAAGAGCTTTGGAATAAAATTATTCATAATGCATGGAAATCGGCAGAACCAGGAATTTTATTTTGGGACACTATCATTAATGAATCTTTGCCAGATTGTTATGCTGATTTGGGATACAAAACGCTATCTACAAATCCATGTGGAGAGATTCCGCTTTGTGCTTATGATTCTTGCCGTCTATTAGCTATAAATTTATTATCCTATGTAAATAATCCTTTTACTAAAGAGGCTTCTTTTGATTTTATTCTTTTTAAAAATCATGTTGCAGCGGCTCAAAGAATAATGGATGATATTATTGATCTTGAATTAGAAAAGATTGATGCAATATTGGCAAAAATAGATGCTGATCCTGAAAGTGATGAAGTAAAGATGGTGGAGAAAAATTTATGGCTTAATATTAGAAATAAAGCAAAAGAAGGCCGTCGTACTGGAATTGGTATTACTGCCGAAGGAGATATGCTTGCTGCACTTGGATTGCGTTACGGAAGTGATGAAGGAGTTGTGTTTTCTGAAAAAATACATAAAACCCTTGCAATTGAAGCTTATCGTGGCTCAGTAAATCTAGCTAAAGAGCGTGGAATGTTTGCTATATATGATTCAGAAAGAGAGAAGAACAATCCATTTTTGCTTAGGCTAAAAGAAGCCGATGAAGAATTGTATTTTCAAATGAAAGAACATGGGCGTCGTAATATTGCTTTGTTAACTATAGCCCCTACGGGAACAACAAGTTTAATGACTCAAACAACATCGGGTATTGAGCCTGTTTTTTTACCAGTTTATAAACGAAGAAGAAAAGTCAATCCAAATGATAAAGATACTCGTGTAGATTTTGTTGATGAGGTTGGGGACAGTTGGGAAGAATATGTTGTATTCCATCATAGATTTAAAGAATGGATGCTCGTAAACGGATATGATGTTTCTAAAAATTATAGTCAAGATGAAATTGATGAGTTGGTAAAAAAATCACCTTATTATAAAGCTACAAGTAATGATATTGACTGGCTAAGTAAAGTTCGTATGCAAGGTAAGATACAAAAATGGGTAGACCATTCAATATCTGTTACCATCAATGTACCAAATGAAACCCCAGAAGAAATGGTAGATAAATTGTATATGGAAGCATGGGAAGCAGGATGTAAAGGAGTAACAGTATATCGTGATGGCTCACGTTCAGGAGTACTTATTGCTAATACAGAAAAGAAAGAAGAAACTGTTCAGACTGTATCAACTGTTTTTCCAACTAAACGTCCTCAAATATTAGAAGCCGATGTAGTTCGTTTTCAGAATAGTAAAGACAAATGGATTGCTTTTATAGGATTGATAGATGGTAAGCCCTATGAAATTTTTACTGGTCTTGTAGATGATGAAGATGGTATTTTGATTCCGCGTTGGGTATCAGAAGGATTTATTATTAAAAATAAGAATGAAGACGGAAGTAGCCGTTATGATTTTCAATATAAAAATACTAGAGGTTATAAAACAACAATCGAAGGGCTTTCCCATAAATTTAATCCTGAATATTGGAATTATGCCAAGCTAATATCGAGTACATTGCGACATGGCATGCCTATCGATAAAGCTGTTGAATTAATAGGCAGTCTTCAGTTGGATGGCGAGTCTATAAATACTTGGAAAAATGGAGTTGCCCGTGCACTTAAACGCTATATCGTAGATGGTACCGAAGCACATGGTCAAAAATGCAGTAATTGTAACTCAGAGAATCTTATTTATCAGGAAGGTTGTCTTACTTGTAATGATTGTGGTTCTTCTAAATGTGGTTAGGAAAAAAGGTTCAAAAGGGGTTTCTTTAGGTTCTGTGAAGCTAAGGTTCTAAGGTTTTTAGGGACTACTTTTGAATATTATATAAATATTTTCTTTATTAAAAAACGCCTGTAAGGATTTCTTTGCAGGCGTTTTTGTCTATTATCTAAGTTATGTATCCTCAAGTCTAAAAACCGAAATAATTACTGTTTTTCATAGGTGGATTCAGTTCCATCTGCTGCTATAACTCCATTAAAAAGAATCAGTTTGTTTTTTAGTAAAGACAAGTATGTTTTCTCAGTATCTTTATTAAACGTAATGCTGTAATTGGCTTTGCGGTTGTTTATTGTTGTGTCTTCTGGAGTAATAGTAAAGGTACCGTCCTCTTCTTTTTTACCCTCATAATAGCGTTCGTATTTTTGTCCTTCAAATTTAAGTAAATTACCATTTCCAGGTTTAAAGTTAGGATCTGCGTTAGCCACTTGAATGCCTTCGATGTGTCGGAGTTCCCATGAGCCGTTTAGCTCTTCGAGTGCCGATTTTTTTTGACAACTTACAATTGTAAAGAGTACTACAAGAGGAATTACTAGGTTCGAAATATTCTTCATATGTTTTATTTATATAAGATTGTTAAATTATTTTGGTCAAAATAGAGTTAAATAAAATTGATTTGAACTTTCATTATTTTTAATTTATAAAAAAAAGAAACATTATGGTTTTATCACTTTTGATAAAACTTGTGGTATTTGTATTAGATCATAATCATCACTAAAAACAATATATTGGTTATGCCAGGAAGGTGAAAATTTTTCTTTAAAATCTCTTAAGCCTTTATAATGTGAAAATGATTTTACTTTTTCATATACATATTTCATCGATTTCTCTTGAATAGTGGTTGGGTTATCAATACCACTCATTGGTGCAAGACCAATATTTACAGCAGTAAGATTTTGAGATTTTAGGTGATTAAAAAGTTCAATTAAAATAAAATCAATTATACCATTTGGAGCATCGGTAGTCTTTCTAATTAAGTCGTAGGTTCCTTCGTTCTTCGTATAATCTGGAATGATATTAAGGAATGCAATGATTTTTTCTTCGCCATTTTCAACCGTAATTATAGTTTGTTTTTTTAGCTCATCCCATAAAAAAATGCCTTGCGAAAAAAGAATTTCTTTGCGTCTAGTTTCTTCTAGCCATTCGTCACTAACCGATTGTATTTTTTGTAATAAACCATCTTTTATGGGGGGTAAATTGATAGTGGTTTTTAATTGTAAGTCGCTTATTTTTTTTAATCCATTACGTAACGATTTTTTACTGCCTCCTTCTAAATTAAAGCTAGTTAAGTCAACAACTCCCTCTTGACCAATAAAAAAATATTTTTTACCAAGTGATTTATATACTTCCAGGTTTTCTTCAGGAATACGATAATAAATACTTTTTAATCCAGCTTCATAACAAAAATTGTCAAATTCAATTATGCATTGTTTCATTTCATTTTCATTTTTTGCTACAGGATTTTCGAGTACTACAGCAAAATTACCTGAAACTCGGTAGGCTAGGAAAGCATCATTATTTTGAGAAATGTATAAAAGTTTATCAAAGTAAGTTTTAAAATAATCTAAAGAAGAATTGCCGTATTTTTCAAGAAGTTCATTTGCAATTTCTTTTTCAGCAGTTGTCACAGAATTTTTTAATATATAAGGTTTTATCAATGTATAAATTAAAAAGGCGAAAGAAATAAAACCGCTAATTTTAATCGATGCCAAAAAGTGTTTCGAAAAATTATCTAATGGAATTAAATCGTAACTCCCCAACAAAAAGTAATTTTGCAAAGTATATCGTATCGATTGACCGATGCTAAAATCAATATTAAAATGCTTTTTATCTAAAAAATAGAAGCCGATAATACCGTAAATTAATACCGCTATTACGCTTAGAATAGCAGTTTGCAAGCCCAATAAACGAAGTCTGGGATTGGTTTTGATATAATATTCTTTTCGGGTTGCAATTAAACTGATGCATACTATTAGCGCAAGAGTCGATTCTTCAAAATCTATTGCTTTAGTAAGATTCCCTATAAGAGAAATTATCGATAATCCGAAGCCAAACCACCAAGCCATTTTTAAACCTTTTAGCATAAATGATGAGGTAACTAATAGAAATAGTCCTGAAGTAAAAACCAGATAATTAGATAAATGGATTGCTTCTAGAGGTAAAAAGCCTTTTAATTGCATTAATCGGCCGCTAATTGCTGGAGTTAGAACTGAAATGATATTAATTATTCCAAGGAGAAATAGTAATAAGGCCGGAACAATTCTCATTAAGAGTTTATTTATTTTAGATAAAAAAGTTAGCATTCCTGCGAATAGTGGAAGCCAAAATTCAAATACTCGATATAGTAATGTTATAGAAATTGCCTCAGCATTGGTAAAACCATAGCGGATTAATATAAATCCCATTGAAACTTCTACAGGACCAAGACCACGAAGAAAAGGAGATATGATAAGAAAGATAACCGCTATTATATATCCCATAGCTGCAGCAACCAATGAAGGTTCAAATTGTAGTGCTATCATAGCGATATACAAATGCGCAATTCCAATTATATCAATAAGGATAGAGATAAAAACGGTATAAATAAATTTGTTTCTATTGATATTATGATTTTGTAAATCGGATATGAAAATTTCAGTTTTTGGGAACCATTTTAAAAGTAATTTGTTTGCTAGTCCATTGTTTATTATTGAATTAAATAATACAAACAGTATAATAATTAATAAAATAATCATAGACATTCCAATCCATTCGCTAGAAGCAATTGTTCCATTTAGCAGTGTATAAATGAATAAAGGGATTCCAACTATTACTACTGATAATATACCGATAAATCCATAAATGGTTGATGCCAGATGTACTTGTACTTTCTCAACACCTTTTTCTATTATCGATTCTGTGAAAAAATAGAGTGATGTTACACCACCAGCTGGAATAAATACGCTAATGAAATTTCGTTTTAAAAATAAAGAGAGCGCTTGCTTGAGTTTAATACTAACGCCAATCGCCGAAAAAGAGGTTATGTACATTAACCCTTGCAGGAGAATGTAAAGTATAGTTGTAAAGAAGCCTGCAATTATCCATGGAAGTTTTGCATTTGTAAAACTATTTTTAATCTGAGATAATTCGGTTTGTTCTTGTTTAACAAACCAAATCGCCACTCCAAGGAAGAAAAGTGTTACTATAAATTGAGTTATTATTTTTCCATTTCTAGATAATAGCGGAACACTTCTTTTTTTTAAAATTTGGACGTAATTATTAATTTTTGATGGTGTTTTCAATATTATTTTAATTAAGTATCTTATTATAAAGATATTGCATTAATTTTTAAAATTTAACAAATGATTTAATTATGATAAATATACACGGCAAATTATTATAAGTTAATCTGTTTTTCATTTAAGTGCAGTAATTTTAAATTCAAATTAAACCGAGTATAAATTTTTAAATATCACAAATTATGAAAAAACTATTCTTGGCTTTAATCATTTTGTATGGTGCAAGCATGATTGGCCAAACAGAAGTTAAATCAGATAAAGAAATTGTTCCCCCTGTAGCAGTGACTATAGCTTTTCAAAAAGAGTTTTTGGGTAAAATACCTACTTGGACTAAGGACTATGAAGGAGAAGATATGGATCATATTCGGTATTTGGCAAAATTTAGTACAGGTTCTTCTGTAGGATTAGCGGTTTATGATAACAATGGTGTTTTAAAAGCGTATGAATTGGCAATTGCAAAAAATGAACTTCCCAAAGCGGCTTTAAATTATATTCAAAAAAATTATCCTGATCAAACTATTAGGGAAGCTGCTAAGCTTATCGATGGAAATAATGTTATCACCTACGAAGTAGGAATTATAAAAGACAAGAAATTTCTTGATTTGGTTTTTGATAAAAAAGGTGGGTTTCTTGAAGTAACAGAAAAGGATTAATTATAACTGCAAATTATACATAAACAATACATGGACAATAAAAAACAAGTATTTCAAACCAACACGAAGTACCGTTGGAGAAGTTTTCAGTGGACAACAAGATTTGTTATCTAAAATTACTTATTGATCCTATTATGATGGCAAGCTTGTCTTTGTAACTTTAAATATTTATTTTTGGAAGAGTATAATTAATATCATTATTCTCTTGAGCAACTATTCCATTCCTACTTTATCTGTTGGTAATATTCTTGGTGAAGAAACTTTGGGTATTACGCTATTTCAGCATAGCGTAAAGGGGCGAGATGCTTTTGAAGAACCTCATAAGCATGATTTTTATATGCTGTTTTTTGTAGAGAAAGGCACAGGATTTCACAATATAGATTTTACTCAGCATACTGTAGGAGATAATCAGGTTTATTTTATACGGCCAGGACAAGTGCATAATTGGTTGCTTAATGCAAATACGATAGGGTTTCAGCTAATGGTTTCAGCTGAGATCATTACTGTTTTTTCTAATTTATCACAGCTTCCATATTTTGGACAAAGCGTTCCATCATGCCTTTCTTTAACGAAAGAAGAATTTCAAAAAATTAAAAATCATCTGCAAGAGATAGAAATTGGACTTTCTCAAAACGATTTACTTACAAAAGAAATAATTTTACTTCGCTTGCATTTACTTTTTAAGCTATTGCAAAAAGATTATTTAGAACAGTTTCCTGAATATCATTTTTCGGGTAGGCCAGAAAAAGTAATAAAGAAGTTTAATGATTTAGTAGATGCTAATTTTCAAACAGAGTCTTCAGTAGGTTTTTATGCTGATAGACTCAGTATTACTCCCAATTATCTAAACATACTTTCTCAGAAGTATTTAATGATGCCTGCAAGTGACGTGATAAAAGAAAGAACAATTCTTGAAGCGAAACGATTACTTACCAGTACCAATTTATCTATAAAAGAAATAGCTTATCAATTAGGCTTTAATGATAATGGGTACTTTAGTAAGGTTTTTAAAAAATATGCAGGAAAAACACCAGGCGATTTTAAAGAAAGTTATAATCTTTACCATCCTTCTCATTAATAATACCATTGCCGTTAAAAAATCTAACCGATTTTTGTAAACAATTAATAACAATTGTTTTCCGGAAACAATTATGAATTTTAAAATGATATGGAAAAAAATAAAAACAGAAGCAATCTGCGATATTGCTTGATTTTATATGTTCTAATATTAATGGGATGTTCTTCTAAACAAACAGATTTAAAAATAGATAAGATGAAAGATAAAACACTTATAGAAGCGGTTGAAGCGGGAGATATTGATAATGTAATTGCACTTTTAAAAGAAAAACCTTCTTTAGAAACAAAAAATATTGATGGAGAAACTCCTTTAATGAGAGCTGTTTATAATAACAATAATGAGATAGCAATACTATTAATTAATGCTGGTGCCGATGTAAATGCACAGAATAAAATGCTTGATAGTCCATTTTTATACGCTGGAGCAGAAGGGAATCTTGAAATAGTAAAAGAGTCTTTAAGTCATGGAGCAAATTTTAAAATATATAATCGTTATGGAGGCTCGGCACTTATTCCAGCTGCTGAAAAAGGACATTTGGATGTAGTAAAATTGTTAGTTAATACACCTAATTACCCTAAAGATCATATTAATAATTTGGGATGGACAGCATTATTAGAAGCAGTCATACTAAGTGATGGTGGTATAGTGCATGTAAATATTGTAAAAGCATTAATTCAAGGTGGCTGTAACGTAAATATTGCAGATAAAAACGGCGTGACATCTTTAGCGCATGCTAAAAAAAGAGGATACAAAGAAATGATAAAAGTATTAGAACAAGCCAAAGCAAAATAATATATAGGATATGGAAGAAAATAAGATAAGCCGAAAAAAATTTTTAGGATTGGGGGCAGCTGCTACAGGTGCTGCATTGTTTTCGGGAATAGGTGCTGCAGCTATGGCACAAGAGCAAGCAGAGGATGGGAAGAAGTCTGCTTTAAAAGAATATATTTTAAGTAATGTAAGATTAGAAGAAGGTTTTGAATACAATGAAAAAAATGAAGTTGTTGCTACAAAAACAGCTTTATATAATTTACATATTGCAGAAGGTAAAATAAAAAGTATTACTAAAGATAAACCAGTAACAAAATTAAAAACGGTTGATGCCAAAGGATTTTTAATGCTTCCAGGATTACGTGATATGCATATTCATATCGATAAAACGTATTATGGAGGGAACTGGAATGCTGCGCCTAGAAAAGGATATACTGTAAAAGATATGATAACGCTGGAGCAAAAAATTATACCGCAATTGCTCACGGATTCTCAGTATAAAGCAGAAGAAGCTATTAAACTTATGCAAAGCCAGGGAAGTTATTTTGCACGTTGCCAATGTAATATTGATCCAGTTAGCGGACTAAAAAGCTTAGAACATTTGCTTGCGGCTTTAGATAAAAATAAAGATAGTTTTGGGTGGGAAATTGTAGCTTTTCCACAACACGGAATTTTATATTCACAATCGGAGCCTTTGTTAAGAGAAGCTGCTAAAATGGGAGTTGATTTTATAGGCGGATTGGATCCAACAAGTGTAGATGGAAACATGGAAAAATCGTTGGATGCAATGTTTCAAATTGCAATTGACACCAATAAAGGAATTGATATTCATTTGCATGAAGGACTTCCATCAGGTAAAGCAGCGATAGAATATATTATTAAAAGAACAGAGGAAAACAAGCAACTGCAAGGAAAAACGTATATAAGTCATGGTTTTGCTTTGGCAAAAATGGAACCTAAAGATTTAGAAAAAGTAGCAGAACAAATGGGAGCACTTGGTATAGGGGTCGTTTCTACAATTCCTATTGGTAAAACGATAATGCCAATTCCGACTTTAAAAAAATACGGTGTGAAATTAATGACAGGTACTGATAGTATCGTAGATCATTGGATGCCTTTTGGTACTTGTGATATGCTTGAAAAGGCAAAATTATGTGCGCAACTTTATGGTTGGACAGATGAATATAGTTTAAGCCGTGCTTTACATATTGCTACAACAAATGAGATATTGCCTCTCAATGATGCGGGAACCAAAGTGTGGCCAGCTATAGGAAATGATGCTAATTTTATTTTGGTAAAAGCAAGTTGTTCAGCTGAAGCTGTAGCTCGTTTACCAAAAAGAGAAGGTGTGTTTTTTAAAGGGAAAATGATAGCTGGAGAGATGGTTTAGAGCAGGTTCTAAGAAATAAAGGTACAAAGGTTCAGTACCTCAAAGGTTTTTCTGTAGAGACGCACCGCAGTGCGTCTCTACAATATAGGTTTACACATAAATTAGCCCCGTATTATGTAGACGCACTGCGGTGCAACTCTACGAGAATCTTTGCGCCCAATTTTGCGCGCCAATAATTAAACAATTAATAATCAACAATCAATTACTCCTTCATACAACCTTCATTATAAAAATGTAGTTTTATATTTTTATAATTAAAATGATTTTTGATATGGCTAATAAAACTTCACAACATATATTAAATACGTCAGCAAATCTTTTGGGGTTTTGTCTTATAGTTATGACTTCTTTGCATATTACAAATAAATCAGAAACGACTCATATGGATGAGTTTACATCTATAATATCTGTATTTCTTATCTTTTCCTGTTTCTTTTCCTTTTTATCCATTAAAACAATCAAAGAATCTTTAGAGAAAAAGTTAGAAACTATAGCTGATTATTTATTCGGAATGGCATTATTGGGAATTCTGGTTATTGTTGTGTTTACGGCACTAGATTTAATTAATTAAGGCTGTTTATAAAATTAAATAGATTCAATTATCTTTTCGCGATGATTTAGTCCCCATTGTACCAAAGTTTCGGTAACGGGGAGTACTGATTTACCATATTCTGTGACAGAATAAGCAACTGTTATTGGTTTGGTATCCTGAACTTTTCTTGTGATAAGTAAATTGATCTCTAGGTCTTTGAGTTCCTTGCTTAGCATTTTTGCAGAAATTCCATCAATTTCACGCTGCATTTTTTTGAAATGAATCACCTGATGCGTTCTGTTAGTAAGAAATCGCAAAATCATTAGTTTCCACTTCCCACCTAAGACGTCCAGACTATCTCGCATTGCAAGCAGTTCTTCTGTACAATTTGCTTCACGCAAAACACCATCTCTTTTAATTTTTGCCATAATAGTTTCTTTAAGGTAACTAGTAACCTTTAGTTAACGGATAGTAAATATAAATTATATTCAGAATAATTTTGTGTTTTAAATTGATTAATATGAAAGCAATTATAGCAGACAATATAGGGAGACTACATTTAGAAAATGTAAATGGACCAACAATAAAACAAGAAGAATTATTGATAAAGATAGTCGCTTCTGGATTTAACCCAATCGATTATCAGATGTTAGAAAATGAGTTAGAAAGAAAGCTAATGCATTCTCCAATCTTAGGGAGAGAATTTTCAGGAATTGTTGTTGAGGTAGGAGAGAAGGTGAAAGATTTTAAAGTTGGTGATGCTGTATTCTCGGGTTCAGGAAGTATGGGATCGAATGGTACATACGCTGAATATATTGCAATTCGAGAATCTGTTGTTGCGCATAAGCCTATTTTCTTATCTTTTGAACAAGCTGCTGGAATTCCTTCGGTGGGGTTAACAGCACTGCAATCTTTTAACCGAATGAAATTACAAAATACTGATTCAGTTTTAATTACTGGCGCAGCGGGAGGGGTAGGAGCTATGTTAATTAAAATCCTCTTGGCAAATAACTTTTCAAACTTTATTGTTACAGCTGGAAATGAAGAAAGCATTCAGGCATTGGTAGAAATAGGAGTTAAACACAATCAAATAATTAATTATAAAACTGATGTTGTTGAAACTTTCGCTTTAGCAAAAAACAACCAGCAAAAATTTGATTTTGTAGTTGATTTAGTTGGGAATGAAATAGGAGAAATTGCAGCAAGGCTTTTAAAATCTAATGGAACTTTTCTTGATGTAACAGCACTTTCTACCGTAGAATCAAGAGAAATTTTATTTAATAAAGGCGCTGTAATCATGAATATTTCCAATTATGTTTATTCGGCAGATAAAAATTATGCCTATTATAAGAACGGTTTGTTAGAGTTAGTTCGATTAATAGAAAATGAGTTGGTGACCCCACCAAATATTGAAATTATCGGGCAATTAAATACAGAAACAGTTGTTAAAGCACATGAGAGACTTCGTTTGAATAAAACAAAAGGGAAGAAATTAATTATGCAAGTAAATACGATATAAGCATCATGAAAACGATACCAAGAAGAATTGTAACAGGAATTAAGAATGGGAAATCTATTATTGAAAAAGATGAAATAGTAAGTAATGTTTCAGAACACTTTCCAGGTCTTATTATATCTGATATTTGGAGTACTGATAGTATGCCAGTACAACTTTCTGAAGAGAAAATTATAGAAAATACAGCATTTCCCCACACACCCAAGAATGGTACTTATTTTCGATATGTACAGATTCCGCCTGATAAAGATTTAGGAATTGCTGTGGCAGTTGGACAACCACATCCATTAATGCATCAAACCGCTACATTAGATTATATCGTTATACTTTCTGGAGAAATATATCTTATTATGGATGAAGGAGAAACTCTCTTGCAAGCAGGGGATATCGTAATACAAAGAGGAACAAATCATGCATGGAGCAACAGATCGAATGAGCCTTGTATTCAATTGGCAGTTCTAGTAGATGCTTCTTTTTAGTCGGAGTATTCAGTATTCAGTATTCTGTCTCAGTACCAGTTTTCAGTGGTAGCATTTAGTTCAGTAGTTGTATATATTATAAAAAAAGAGTTTTGCAATGCTGAACTGCCCCCAAAAAGTTAGACACTATTTGGGGGCATTTTTATGGAAAGAAAAGTCAAATACAATTATGAATTTAAACTTCGTTGTGTAGAGGAAGTTTTAAAAAGACATAACTCGGTTAAAGGCACAGCCAAAGCAAACAGCATAGCCGAGAGTAACCTTACATGCTGGATTAGTCGTTATAATGAATTTGGAATAGAAGGTCTTTTACTAAGACAAAAAAATAAAATTTATACTGCAGACTTTAAATTGAAAGTGATACAAACCATTCAAAATAAGTCTATATCTTTGGATGAAGCCTGCTTAATTTTCCAAATTCCAGCACAGTCCACAATAATAAGCTGGCAAAGAAGATATGCGAAAGATTACTTGGCAGGTTTAGAACTTAAATCACGAGGTAGACCAGCAGTTATGAATTTTAAGAGAAAACAACGAAAAACAGATAAACCTTTAAGCAGGGAAGAAGAGCTCTTAAAGGAGTTAGAGTATCTGCGCGCTGAGAACGAAATTCTAAAAAAGTTCAACGCCTTAGTTCAAGCCGAGCAAGCCAATCAAAACAAAAAGCTCAAACCATAATGGAATTAAGGCATAAGTATGATTTAGATCTTTTACTAAATTGTATGAACATGGTTAGAAGTACGTATTATTACTATGAAAAAAAAGGTCAGGTAATCGATAAATATCAAGAGATAAAAGAATTAATTAAAAAGATTTACAATTATCATAAGGGTAGATTGGGATATAGACGTATTACTCTATTAATCAAAAAAGAAGGTATTTTAATTAATCACAAAACAGTACTTCGATTGATGAAATTTTTAGGATTAAAAAGTTTAATCAGAATCAAGAAGTACAGATCATATAAAGGTGAACAGGGAAGAATAGTTCCCAATATATTACAACGTAATTTTAAGGCAGATAAACCTATTGAGAAATGGGCAACCGATGTGACTGAATTTAATGTTTCTGGCAATAAACTGTACTTATCGCCGATAATTGATCTGTTTAATGGAGAGATAATCAGCTATGAATTATCTCAAAGACCAGTGTTTAATCAAATCTCAACAATGCTTGAAAAAGCATTTGCAAAAATACCAGATAATACTAATTTAACTCTGCATTCTGACCAAGGCTGGCAGTATCAAATGAAACAATATCATTATTTATTAAAGAAAAAAGGAATTAAACAAAGTATGTCCAGAAAAGGGAATTGTCTTGACAATGCGGTTATTGAAAATTTCTTCGGAATATTAAAATCAGAACTGTTTTATCTTAAAAAATACAGTTCTATTAATCAATTGAAACAAGAGATTGTTGAGTATATAAATTATTATAATAATGACAGAATTAAACTTAATCTAAAAGGAATGAGCCCGATACAATACCGAGCTCATTATTTTCAAACTTAATTATTAATTTGTCTAAACTTTTGGGTGCAGTCTATGCAAAACTCTTTTTTTATAACTGCAACTGAATGCTAAAAACTACCAGCCCTTAACAGCGCCTCCTTTAAATTCTTTTTCAGCAGCTTTTGCTACTTCTTCAGATTGGAATGCTTTAAGGAATTTTTGAACCTTTTCTTCGTTTTTATTATCTTCTCTAGAAACAATTAAGTTTACGTAAGGAGAATCTTTATCTTCTACAAATAAGGCATCTTTAGACGGTACAAGACCTGCTTGTGATGAGAATGTATTATTGATGATAGCAATAGTTACATTTGCATCATCTAATGCTCTTGCTATTTGTGGTGCTTCTAATTCTAGAATTTTTAGGTTCTTAGGATTTTCGGCTATATCAGTTACTTTAGGTAAAAGACCAACACCATCTTTAAGTTTTATAAGTCCGTTTTTTTGTAATAATAGCAACGAACGGCCACCATTGGTTGGATCATTAGGAATAATAATAGTGCTTTCTGGTTGCAACTCGCTAAGTGATTTTATTTTTTTAGAATAACCAGCTATAGGATAAACAAAGGTTTTTCCGATAATAGCCAGTTTGTATCCTCTCTGTTTAGATTGCTCGTCAAGATATGGTTTGTGTTGGAATGCATTTGCATCGATATCTCCTTGGTTTAATGCTTCGTTAGGAACTACATAATCATTAAAGGTTATTAGCTCTACATCAAGACCATATTTTTCTTTAGCAACTTTTTGAGCAGCTTGTGCAACTACAAATTCAGGTCCAGCAGCAACACCAACTTTAATATGGTTAGGGTCGTTTTTTTTGTCTTTTCCGCAGTTAGCAAATACTAATGTAAGTAGTAGTATTCCTGTAAGTATTGAAAATTTATTTTTTGTATTCATGGTTTTAAAATTTTATTTTTTTTTATCTGTGATCAAAACGTTTTGAGAGTGCATCTCCAATAAATTGTATAATAAATACTAGCGCAACAAGAAGAATCAATACTATATTCATGATTGTAGCGTCATAACCAATATATCCGTATTGGTATCCAATTTGTCCTAAACCACCAGCACCTACAGCACCACCCATTGCTGAATAACCTACAAGTGTGATTAGTGTAATCGATGCAGCATTGATAATAGAAGGAAGTGCTTCAGGCAATAATACCTTGTAAACAATCTGAAAAGGTGTTGCACCCAATGCTCTCGCTGCTTCTATCAATCCTGAAGGTAATCCCAAAAGACTGTTCTCTACTAATCGAGCAATAAAAGGAGCAGCTCCTATGCTAAGAGGGACTAATGCAGCACTAACTCCAATAGAAGTTCCTACTAATGCTCTTGTAAAAGGAATCATCCATACAATTAAAATGATGAAAGGAATAGATCTGAAAATGTTTACTACAACCGATAAAATTCGGTTAAATAGAACATGCTCCATAATTTGTCCCTTGCGGGTTAGGAATAGAAAAATACCTGCTGGAAGTCCCAATAAGAAACCGAAGAATCCAGAAAGTAAGGTCATTATAATAGTTTCTAATGTACCTTTTAATAATAATAGTATAATAGATTCAGACATAGCCTAATATTTCAGTTTTAATATGTTTTTCTTTAAAAAAGTTGATTGCTTGATTTTGCTCACTTTCATCACCAGAAAGTTCTACAATAAGGATTCCAAAATTAGCATCGCCAGCAAATGCGGTTTGTGCAGTTATAATATTGGCATTAACATTAAATTTTCTTGCAGCTTGAGTAAGGATAGGCTCATTTACCGACTTGCCATTTAACTCTAATCGCAATAATGGATTTAGTCCATCTTTGTAAACTGTAGAAAGGCGTTCTTGATATATTTCAGGAATTTCGATATGTAACGAAGAAGCAATAAATTCGCTTGTTAAAGGATGTTTTGGATTGGCAAATATCTCCCCAATAGTTCCTTGTTCTATTAATTCACCATTGCTAATTACGGCAACTTCATCACAAATGGCTTTTACAACTTCCATTTGATGGGTGATAAGTAATATGGTAATATTTAATCGTTTGTTTATGTCTTTTAGTAAATTCAGAATAGACCTTGTAGTTCCTGGATCCAAAGCACTTGTCGCTTCATCACACAGTAATACTTTAGGATTATTAGCCAAAGTTCTTGCAATAGCAACACGTTGTTTTTGACCGCCAGAAAGACTAGCAGGGTAATCATTTATTTTTTCTTCAAGACCTACAAGCTCTAGTAATTCTTTAACTCTGTTTTTTATTTCATCTTTAGAAACTCCAGCTAGTTCTAATGGAAAAGCCACATTACCAAAAACAGTTCTGGATGAAAGTAAATTAAAATGTTGAAAAATCATTCCGATTTGTCTTCTTTCTTGTGCTAATTCAGAATTTGAACGATATAATAAAGACTTTCCGCCAATGATTACATCACCAGATGTTGGTTTTTCTAATAAGTTAATACAGCGTATAAGTGTACTCTTTCCTGCTCCTGAAGTACCAATTACACCAAAAATTTTCCCTTCTGGTACATGAAGGGAGACATTATTAAGGGCTGTAATTTCCCTTCCAGTCTTGTAAAACTTCTTGGTTATATTTTTTAATTCTATCATATCTAACTATTTGTAATCATTAATAAGATAAAGTGAACATTTAATTTTTGAAGAATTAAAGCCAACTAAATGTGCTTTTTTACTTTAGTCTTTTAAATTATTGTGCAAAGGTAACTCAGAATTTGATATAATAAAATCTATAGGTTAAGTAGAATAATAATAAAATGTTAATTTTTAAAATAAAATTTGCTTGAAGTACTGATTTACAGTGTTTAATTTTTCTGATTCAAAAGCTAATTTTGTATTATAAATAAAGTTAAACCTGTTAAAATATTGCATAAGATTTTGTTTTTTTGTTAGAATTATCTAATAAATGCTTAAATTTAAATCAATTTAAAAATACTTGATATAAATATGCCCCATAATCATTATTTATAATATGCCGAAAACTAAAATTATAGAAAACCTTAAACTTCCAAATGTATATATTCTTTTACTAATAGTATTTTTTTCATGTGCATTATTAATTTTTATTAATTTTTATACAATTAAGATTTTATCTGCAAACAGAGCGTATGTAAATGGAGAATCACACTATTCAAAAGGACAGAAAGATGCAGTAAGACATCTTATAACATATTTGTACACAGAAGATGAAGAACAGTGGAAATTATATCAGGAAGAATTAAAAGTATCTCAAGGTGATGGGATTGCCCGAATTTTACTCTTAAGTAATGGAGATATCGATAGTATTAAAAAAGCATTAAGAGATGGTCGCAATCATGAAAAGGATTTAGACGATATGATTTGGCTATTTAGAAACTTTAAATCTGTTTCTTTTTTAGCGAAAGCCATTAATGAGTGGGAACAGGCAGATAATTTAGTTAATCAATTAGCTGAGATTGGGAAAAGTATTGATGAGAAAATAAAAACGGCTAGTTTAAATGAGGAGGATCAAAAAAAAACTCTTAATTTAATTAGTGTAATAAGTGAAAAATTAACAATAAATGAACGCAAATTTTCGGATACGTTAGGAGAAGGAACACGTGCAATTAAAGATCAATTGATATTTACGAATATTATTTTTATTTTAATAATTGTTAGTAGTGTTTGTATCTATTATTCGATAATGGTAAAAAAGATTATAATATCAAAAAAGAAGTAGAAGCGAAGAATGAAAATTTAATTCTTGCAAATAAAGAACTAGATAGATTTGTTTATAGTGCTTCACATGATTTAAGATCTCCTATTACTTCTCTCAAGGGATTAATTGAGATTACTCAAATGGAAGACAACTTAGAACAAATAAGAGAATATCTCAATTTGATGAAATTAAGCTTAATTAAGCAAGATCAATTTATAAGTGATATTATTGATTATTCTAAAAATAAAAGAAAAGGAGTTGTTTTAGAAAACATAAGTTTAATAAATTTATTTGAAGGAGCAATAATACAACACACACACATAGAAAATGCCGATCGTATTATTGTAGATATTGAAATTTTGGTTGATGTAATTAAAAGTGACAGCCTTAGATTAAAAATTATTATAAATAACTTACTCTCTAATGCTATAAAATATGCTGATGAAAACAAACAAGAAATGCGTATTTTTATTAAGACTTACATCGAAGGGAATTTTTATAAAATCGAAGTAATTGATAATGGAATTGGAATTAAACCAGAATTTAAGGAGCATATATTCGAAATGTTCTATGTTATTGATAGTAATAAAGGTTCGGGATTAGGTCTTTATATATTGAAAGAAGCTGTGAAAAGCCTTAATGGAAGTATTGAAGTAGAATCTGAGTTTACTGTTGGAAGTAAGTTTGTAGTAACAATACCTAGATTATAATAAAGCATATGATTTAAATATTTAAGAGATTAAAATAAATGTTAATACCATATTCCCCAAAAATAGTATCGACACCATGGAATCTAAATATGTATTTTTGCTGATAGAAGATAGCGATATCGATAAGCTGGTTATAAAACAACTGCTTAAAAAGGTACTTGAAGTAACACATGTAAATGCTGTTAATAATGGTAAAGAGGGAATCGAATGGATTATAGATAACCGAAAGAGTTTTACTCAATCTCTAGTTATTCTTCTTGATATACAAATGCCAATAATGACTGGATTTGAATTTCTTATAGAGTATGATAAACTTTCAGATGATTTAAGGCATGAAACTCAAATATTTGTTCTTTCGTCTTCATTAGTGAAGGAAGAAATAAAGCGGATTAAAAATAATCGCTATGTAACAGATTTCCTAAGTAAACCTATCGATATTGAGGAGTTTGGAGATGTGTTATATCCAAAGCTAAAGAAAAAAGTGCAATAAAATATTTGAGAAATAAATTTAGAATATGGTGCGATTAGATAGAATCGAAAAACATTTTCCTTGGCTAGTAATTTTACTAAAAGGATTAGGTCAAATTATGCTACAACAATCTGCTTACACAGGTTTGTTTTTTTGATAGGAATATTTTATGGATCTATCACTATGGGAGTAGGAGCCTTATTAGCAGTTTCTGTTGGTACAATCACAGCATATTTATTACAATATGATAAAGATCAAATTGCAAATGGAATTTACGGCTTCAGTGCTACTTTGGTAGGTGTAGCACTTACTTTTTATTTTGAAGCAACATTAATTGTTTGGATAGCTGTTGTAATTGGAGCAGTATTAGCTACTGTTATACAACATTGGTTTAGTAATAAAAAGATTCCAGTATTTACATTCCCATTTATTCTGGTTACATGGGGAATAATGTATTTGCTAAAGGATGTTTTCTCAGTTGGACCATCTGCGTTTTTGGATATTCCAGCAGAAATTAATCAGGATTTTGCCTTTGGATTTCGTGGGTATGGTCAGGTTATATTTCAAGGAAGTACGCTAGCTGGACTGCTATTTTTTATTGGGGTATTTGTTAATTCTCCATTGCAGGCACTTTATGGTTTTTTTGGAGCTGTAATTGCTGGTTTTATGTCTAGATTATATGATGCTCCGATAGAATTAGTTATGACTGGATTGCTTAGTTATAATGCAGTATTATGTGCTATAGTTTTTTCGGGAGATAAAATAAAAGATGGAATTTGGGTAATAATTGCAATTATTCTCTCATTAGTTGTCAGTTTTATTATGAGCGTTTATCAAATGACTCCGCTTACTTTTCCTTTTGTAGCAGGTACTTGGAGCGTTTTGATAATAAAGAAAATGACAGCAAGAATAAGTGATTATAAATATTAAAACTATTTGTCTTTAAGCGTTTTAATTTCGTTTTTTAATTCTAAGAACATGGTTTTAATAGTATCTATTTCGGATGTTTTTTGTTCTTTATCATTTCTACCAATATTACATACATATTCCCAGATTTCGAGAATATTTGAAGCCTTTACAAGATAAGGAGGATAGAATGTATTATCAGAATGTGCCATTAAATCATTTTTCCCATTTTTGTTGAGACGCTTATACACGATACCATCAGTTTTTGTAATAAGAATGTAGGTTTTGCCATCTAGAACTTCGCCTAAATTCTCTACATACCTGCCAACAATAAAAGAGCCGTTTTCGTGAGGAGGCATCGAATCGCCTTCTACAGGAAATGCTCTGTGTTTTCCGTGACCTAAGAACGGGAGTGAGATGTGTTGTAAGTTTTCGATAAACTCAGGATCAGCATAGCCAGAAAGATAGCCTGCTTTTGCTTTATGTGGAATAATTTCGATTAAATTGTCACCATTTCTATCTACCGTAATTGGTAGTAATATTCGGTTATCACCCAATTTTAGCAACTCACCTAGAGGAATTTTTTTCATTTCTACAGAAAGTAAAATATCTATGCTAATATGAAAAAAGCGTGATATAGCTACTAATATTTCTGGTGGAGGAGAGTTCTTTCCATCTTCGTATTTGGCATAACGATCACGAGATATATGTAAACCTTCGGCTACTTCACGTTGTGAAATCTCTTTTCGGGCTCTAAGGTGCTTAATATTTTCAGAAAATAACGACATATGTTAATGGGATAATTTATCACAGTAAATATATTAAATTTGTGACGATATATACTAATTTTGTTTTAAATATAAAATAGATACCAATTACTGGTTCATTTCACTTAATTCAATTAGCATGTTACTTTTTAATGATACCGAAATTTTTACAAGTGGTAATAGAGAAAAAAAGGTTTTTGACCTCCCAGATACAGAATTGATATTGTCTGATTCTCTTTTTACTAAAGAGGAAGCTGATCATTATTATAATGTGTTGCTAAACAATACTGCATGGCGTGAATATGAAATGGAAATGTATGATAAAACGCTTAAAGTTCCACGTATGATTTCTTGGTATGAAGACAAAAGTAATATTGGTGTTGCACTAGATTCTCCAGATTGGACGCCCGAATTATTGCAGATAAAAGAACGAGTAGAGACAGAGACAGGAGTTAAATTCAATAGTGTGTTGCTCAATTTGTATCGAAACGGAAAAGATGGAGTAAACTGGCATAGTGACCGAGAGCAAAATTTTGGAAAAGATGCTATTATTGCTTCTGTAAGTTTTGGAGAGACTCGAATGTTTAAGTTAAGACATAAATTTAAAAAAGAAATTCCACAATTAGAAATTCCGTTATATCACGGGTCTTATTTATTAATGGGAGGAACAACACAAAGTTTTTGGCAACATCAGGTTCCTAAAAGCACAAAAGATATTTTACCAAGAATTAATCTTACTTTTAGGATTGTAGACAGGAAGTTATAATTTTTTAGTCTGTGAAGAAAAAATTAACCGCAAAGTGCACAGTTCCGATAGCTACCGGGATACGCAAAAAGTGTAACGTTTTAAAGCTTCTACAAAATGAAAATTGAACCATTAAGAAATAAAGTTTCACTAAGAACAAGGTTTAATTTTTATTGATTTCTTAATGGCAAAAAAAATTGCGCTTATTAGTGTAATTTGTTGTAGAAAATAACCCAAGTTTTTCTTCAATTTTGTCATTCTGAGCGGAGTCGAAGAATCGCATTAAACTCACACAATCTTTGTCGAGCTACTTGCGGAGCCCCTTCCTGCGTCGGGATGACAATTTTGTGGAAATTTTTAGCGAAAAATAACAGCAAAGCCTAAACCTTTTAATCTTTTAAATCTGTGAAGAGAAAAATTAACCTCAAAGTGCACAGTTCCGATAGCTACCAGGATACGCAAAGAGTGTAACGTTTTAAAGCTTCTGCAAAATAAAAATTGAATCATTAAGAAATAAAGTTTCATTAAGAAAAGAACAAGACTTAATTTTTCTTAATCTCTTAATGGTAAAAAAATCGTGTAAATCGTGGCAGACTTTTTTTAAGATTAATCATTGTTTTTCCAACAAAGCATTTGTTCTACGAATGGATTCTTCGTCTTTATAATCTAGCCAAGCTTGTCCTTTGCGTTTTCGCATCCAGTTATCATAATGGCGTATGACTGTTACATTAAGTAATGCTTTGATTACATTAGTTGGTCTGCCAGATAAGGAACGTAGGCTTAATGAAAATCCCGGAGTAGTATATTTCATATAATGCCACCAGCCCTCAGGCATATAGAGCATTTCGCCATGTTGCAAATTGGCAATATATGGTTTTACGTATTTAAGAGCAGGAAACTTGTCGTAATCGGGATTATCAAAATCGATATCTTCATTACAAATCCAGGAATAGGGAAGGCGATACATGTATTTTGTTTCTTTGGGATCTACAAGAACGCATTGTTTTTTTCCTTGAAAATGGATATGAAATATGTTGGGGAAATCAATATCATAATGCATAAATACTTTAGCATTTTGACCTCCAAAAAAGACCAATGGTAAGCTTTTTATTAGTCGAAGACCAAGTTTGGGCCATCTCATATCGGCTCTCATAGAAGGCACATCTTTCATTAAATTATATAGAAATATACGTAAATGAGTAGGTCCTTTTTCGAGTATATCAACATATTCAGACATAGTCATTGTAAAATCGGGCTCATTGACTTTTTTGGTATGATCCGTTTTACGATTGTCGTATAAAGGAACCGTTTTATCCCCTGCTACTTCTCTTAAAAAGTCAAAATTCCATTTTGTAAAGGCAGGCCAATCTTCTATTTGATTAGTTATGACTACAGGTTTTTGTGGCTTATAATAGTTTTCTATGAATTCTTTTTTTGTAAGTTTCTCTACTCTTTCAATCTCTATATATTTAAATGCCATAATTAAAATTTTAAAATTGTTAGAAAACAATAAAGTTACATATTCTAGGAAAATTTCTACATAAAATTAAATCATTTTTCTTGTTTAGCGTAATGATATGTCTATAGTTTGTATGAAGATTGTGTTTTTTGGTGTGGATTATGGGATAAAAATTATTGTTAGATCATTTACTTCTTAGCTGATAAACGGTATCGTCTATGTGTTTTTATTATTATAAAAATAAGTTAACCTAAAGTTATTGAATTTTTAATTTATATGCTCAAAAAAAGTAAATTTCTATAAAAAAATGCATTTTCATTTTGATTGTTATATTTCTTTAAAAATTTATGATTATAAATTACTTTTCTATTCATAATTGTTTATGTTTGTTAATAAAACATTAAATATAAGGTTAAATTTAACTTTTTCTTTTTTAGATGTTTTGTTTAATAAATAGAAACCTATTGCTAAACTGTTACCTGATAGCGAGGGCTTTTAAGTTTTGTAAACAAGCGTATTTATTAGAATTGTCGCAATACAATCACGATTGAAATTCATTGAAATGTTAATAAAAATAAAATCATTTGTTAAATTGATTGCTACTTATAAATTTGAAAATACAGTAGAACTTCAATTTATCAAGAAAATAAAATGTAGGTTTTTATTTGTTAGCAATGAAAATTTTAAACCAAAAAACTTCAATGATAATTCTAACTGTCCTATCTATCAGTATGTTTGAATTAAAGATTGTTAATTAACCAAAACCAAATTATGAAAGTCCAAACAATAACGAAGGTAGATGTCCTTGATGATTCTATACTCTGGAATAATCTGAAGGCTGGTGATGAAAAGGCCTTTTCATTACTTTTTGAAAAGCATTATGCGCATTTAGTTCGTTATGGAAATTCGCTTTCTGCTTTTGCAGAAAAAGTGCAAGATTGTGTGCAGGATGTATTCACAGATATTTGGGTATATAGAGAAACATTAGATGATTCAGTTGTTGTAAAAGCCTATTTGTTATCTAGCGTACGTAAGAGAATTGCCCGACTTCATGAGCGTGATCATATTTTTCGCAAGACAACTTCTATAGATTCGATTGAATTTTTATTTGATTTCTCTGTTGAGCATCAACTTATCGCTGACGAAGAAACTCTAGTTAAAGTTTCACATCTTAATAAATTATTAAATAGTTTGCCAGCAAGGCAAAAAGAAGCTTTATATTTAAGATATAATGAAGGACTTAGTGTGGAGCAAATTGCAGAAATGCTTAATGTTAATTACCAATCGGCTAATAACTTGTTACACCGTGCTTTATTAAATCTTCGTAAAGAATGGAAAGGTAATATCTCCCTTTTATTGCTTTTATCACCAGGCCTTTTTTAGTTTTTTTTAATTAAATGTAAAAAAAATCATAAATAAGTGAGTATATAAAATAAAATCTGTCCTCTATGTTTTTGTAACCCTTATTATAAGATGCAAGAACGTAACAATTATAAAGAAGTAGAAGATTTTTTAGCTGACAAATCATTCCGAACATGGGTTCAATCTGAAGAAGATTTGGATCGCTGGGAAGAATGGACTCTTGAGAATCCTAAACGTGCCAAATTAGTAGAAGAAGCTCGTTTATGGTTGTTGGCAATGAATGTGCCTGAGAGTACTTTGTCTCAAACGGATATTCAATTAGCATTAGAGGCTACTTGGAACAAGATTGAAAGAAAAGAAATTACTCAAAAAGGAATAAATTTCTCTGTATTCAAACTTTGGAGTAATTATTGGCTTCGCGGAGTTGCTGCAGCTTTAGTTTTAGGGCTTGCAATTAGTTGGTTATATAAGAATAATATAAATTCTGACAATACAATTGTTACTTATAAAGAACTTGTAAGTGAAAACTACGAAGGTCTTGTAGAGCAAACCAATCACTCTAATAAATCACAAATTATAACTTTATCTGATGGTAGTTCTGTTTTGTTAAAGCCAAACAGTAAGCTAAGTTACCCTAAAATATTTATAGGGAACGAGAGAAAAGTTTATCTATCTGGCGAAGCTTTTTTTGAAATTAGTAAGAATCCCAATAAACCATTTTTTGTCTTCGCCAATGAGATAGTTACCAGAGTAGTGGGAACAAGTTTTAGGATTAAGGCATATTCTGATCAGCCTAATGTTGAGGTGCTTGTTCGAACAGGAAAAGTTACTGTTAAGTCAAATGAATTACTTACAAATTCAAAAAAGAAAGAAGTTGTTTTATTACCTAATCAAGCCTTACGTTTTGTGCGACAAGGATTTACTTTTAATAAAATTACTGATATTACACTAGATGAGTCTTTATCCCACTCAGTAGGTAATATTGAACAGCTAAGCTTCGAGTTTACTGATATTCCAGTTACACAGATACTCAAGACCATTGAACAAGCGTATTTGGTAAAGATTGATTATCCCCATTCAAAACTTAAAGATTGCCACCTTACAACTTCGTTAAGTGACCAACCACTACCAGAGAAACTCAAAATTATTTGTAAAAGTCTTGGTAACAATACAAGTTATGAGATGAATGGAAATCAAATCATCATTACATCCAACGGATGTGAATAATAGCTAATGCTTATGTAAAAATGATATAAAAAAAGCGCCGAAAATGCTGTAACATTCTCGACGCTTAAATGAAATCAAATTGCACTCTGTAAAGTGCAGTTTGTGTTGTTCCTCAATACCCAGTAAATAGTATTAATTAAACAAACCAAAATTATGAAAAAACCTGTTGTTAAACAACGATTACTCTTTCGAATCATGAAAATAACATTATTTCAGTTTGTCTTGGCGTTTGTCTTTTCAAGTGTCACTATGGCAAATAGTGTGAAAGGACAAAGGAAATTGGACACGAAAGTAACTATTGACGTTGTTAACTTAAGTTTGGATAACGCATTATCTAAGCTTGAAAAATCAGCTAAAGTTAAGTTTTCGTATAACTCAAGAATGACTCAATTGAATCAAAAAGTGAGTATCGAAGCCAACGATGAAACTTTATCAAGTATTCTAAATCGTGTACTTAAACCGTTCAGTATTACTTACTCAGAGGTAAGTAATCAAATTATATTGCAAAAGGACAGCTCACAAGCTGCTAATTTTGAAGATGTAAATGTATCAAGTTCATTGTTTGAAAGTTTATTTATTCCTGTTGTAAAAGGAAAAGTAATTGATCAAAACGGCAGTCCTTTACCTGGGGCTACTGTACTTGCAAAAGGGAGCAAGGTTGCAGTGCTTACTGATTTTGATGGTAATTTTACAATTGATATGCCAACCAATACTACAAGATTAATAGTCTCTTATGTGGGTATGGAAACACAAGAAGTTAGCATTGATAAATCGCCTCTTACTGTTGTTTTAAATGAACAAGGACAGAATTTAAAAGAAGTTGTGATCACAACGGGTTATGAAAAAACTTCAAAAAGAACTTTTACAGGAGCGATTAGTAAAATTTCGGGAGCGGAGTTAAAAATGGATGGTGTTGTAGATGTAAGTAGAATGATTGAAGGAAAAGCTGCGGGTGTTACTGTTCAAAACGTAACGGGTACATTTGGTACTGCACCTAAAATTACCGTGCGTGGATCATCATCAATTTTTGGAGATACAAAACCGTTATGGGTAATTGATGGTGTTGTACAAGAAGATATCATTAATTTATCTTTTGCAGATTTGGCTTCAGGTAACTCAGAAACTTTATTAAGTTCATCAGTTGCAGGTTTAAACTCTAATGATATCCAAAGTATTGAAATATTAAAAGATGCTTCGGCAACTTCTATTTATGGATCAAGATCTTTAAATGGGGTAGTGGTTGTAACTACAAAACAAGGGCGTAGAGATACACCTCTAAAAATATCTTATTCGTTAGAACAATCTGTTAGGGCGGTTCCTAATTATAGTCAATATGATATTTTGAATTCTCAGGAGTCGATGAGTATTTATAAGGAAATGGAAGCTAAAGGGTATCTTGATTTGCCATCAACAGTAAACGGTAGATACGGTGGTGTATATAATATTTTAGGTAAAGCTATAAATACCTATGTTCCTGAAAATGATAGCTATTTGGTAAACAATGATCCTGTAAGTCGTAATAATTTTTTAAAAAAATACGAGTTAGCCAATACTGATTGGTTTAAAGTTGTGTTTAGACCATCTATAACACAAAGTCACTCGTTGAGTTTTTCTGGAGGAGGGAAAAACAATACATTTTATGCTTCTTTAGGTTATTATTCAGATCCAGGATGGACTATAGCTGATAATGTAAAACAACTTTCATCGAACATAAAAGGAACCTTTTTTGTAAATGATAAATTAAACATTACTTTATCTACTTTAGCTTCTGTAAGAGATCAAGGAGCTCCAGGAAGTTATGAAAGTCAAAAAGATGAAGTTTTTGGAAAAGTAACTCGTGATTTTGATATAAATCCCTTTGCCTATGTGTTAAATACAAATAGAACGTTAAGGCCTTATGATGAGAAAGGGAATCTAGAATATTATAGAAATAACTGGGCTCCAATGAATATTATTAATGAGTTGGCTAATAATTTCATGGAAATTGAAGTTAAAGATATTCGTTTTCAATTGGATTTAGATTATAAAATAAATCCACATTTAACGTATAATCTTACGGGATCAGCTCGTTATGCTAATACTACAAGAGAGCACAAAATATTAGAAGGTTCTAATGTTGTAAGTGCTTATAATGCGGGAGTTGGTAATGATTTAAATACAATTGTTCAAGACGAAAATATCTATTTGTATCAAGATCCAAATGATCAAACAGCACCAAAAGTTTCGGTATTACCAAGTGGAGGTTTTTTGAGAAAATTTTCTAATGATTTGACTTCATACAACATCAGAAATAGTGTTAGTTACAGAAATACGTTACATGATAAGCATGAATTAGAAGGTTTGTTTGGAACTGAATTACGATCTGTAGATAGAAGTAGTGATAATTTTACAGCAGCTGGAGTTCAATTTAGTAGAGGTCTTACCCCTTTTACTGATCCTAAGTTTCTTGAAAAAATCATTAACGATGGAGGTTCATATTACGGTTTAAATGAAGAAAGAGAAAGAACAGTTGGTTTCTTTGGAAAAGTAGGTTATACCTATGATCGTCGTTATACTGCGTCTTTGACAGGACGTTATGATGGATCCAACAGACAAGGTAATAGTAATTCTTCTAGATGGTTGCCTACATATACGATAAGTGGTAAGTGGAATATTGCTGAAGAGAAATTCATGCAAAATTTAAAAGCGGTAAACAATTTAGCATTAAGAGCTTCTTATGGGCTTACAGCAACAGCTGGACCAGCTACAAATTCTTTGGCTATTTATAAAAGTTTCATCACCAACCGTTTTAATGTTTCTGATAGAGAAGCGGCAATTAGAATTGACGACTTGCAAAACGGTGATTTAACATGGGAAAAACAATTTGAAACTAATATCGGTTTAGATCTAGGGATGTTTAACAATCGTATACAACTTACTACTGATATTTACAGCCGTAAAGCCTTTGATTTAGTAGATTATGTACTTACTTCAGGAGTTGGTGGTCAAGATATTAAACAGGGTAATAATGCTGATATGGAGACCAAAGGTCTTGAGTTAGGTTTTACAACAAAAAATATTGTTACTAAAGATTTTAATTGGTCAACGACTCTTAATTTTTCTATATATGATCAAAAAATTACAAAATTAGCAAATCAGCCTTCTGCTTTTGATTTAATTGATTCTAATGGAGGAAATGCTTTAGGGAGACCAAGAAATTCAATTTATTCATATCAATTTACAGGTTTAAATAACCAAGGGTTACCAACATTTGTTATGCAAGATGGTGCCGTAAATAATATTACTGGGGCCAATTTTCAAGACATTGATAATGTTACAAATTATTTAAAATATGAAGGATCTATAGAGCCAAATAAATCAATTGGTCTAGCCAATACTTTCACTTATAAAAATTGGTCATTATATGTGTTCTTCGTAGGATCTGGGGGGAACAAGGTACGTTTAAACCCTATTTATGATAGTGAATACGATGATTTAACAGTATTCACAAAAGATTTTACTAACCGTTGGATAAACCCTGGTGATGAGAATGTTACAAATGTTCCAGTTATAGCAGATAAGAGATTAAATGAAAATAATGGAGGGGCAAGTACATTAGCGCGAGCATATAATACTTATAATTATTCAGATGTTCGTATAGCTGATGGAGATTTTGTAAGACTAAAAAATGTTTCATTAAGTTGGGAGTTTCCTAAAGAGTTTAAGAGAAAGTTGGGTGTGAATACATTTACCTTAAGAGGGTCTGCAGTGAACCCTTGGTTAATTTATTCAGATAAAAGATTAAACGGTCAGGATCCTGAATTCCGTAATACGGGTGGAGTAGCTCTACCAGTTACTAGTCAATACACTTTTACTATAAATCTTTCATTGTAATATTAAGAATATGAAAAATATAAAAATAATTATGTCCCTATTAGTACTTGTAAGTATTACTAGCTGTGATGAATTCCTTTCGGAAACGCCAGATAATAGAACTCAAATAGATACTCCAGAAAAAATTTCGGAGTTATTGGTTACTGCTTACCCAAATGCAACTTATATGGATATAGCAGAAACCATGTCGGATAATGTTTTTGATAGTGAGATATCTAAGATATCTTTAAAAAATGAGCAAAATTACAATTGGGAGATGCAAACAGAAACTAATGTAGACACTCAAGCAAGATTTTGGAATGAGTCTTATAAAGCAATAGCATCTGCTAATCAAGCTTTGGTAGCTATAAAACAACTCGGAGATACACCAGATCTTAACCCTAAAAAAGGAGAGGCTTTACTGGCTAGAGCTTATTCGCATTTTATGCTTGTTACATTATGGTCTAATCGTTATAATCCTTCAACTGCAAAATCTGATTTAGGAATTCCTTATATAATAGAACCAGAAACAGCTTTGATTAAGCAATATGCTAGAAATTCTGTTGCGGAAGTTTTTGATATGATTCAAAAAGATTTAGAAGAGGGACTTAAATATGTAACAAATGATTATAAGGAACCTAAATTCCATTTTAATAAAGAAGCAGCAAAAGCTTTTGCATGTCGTTTTTATTTAGTCAAAGGAGATTGGAATAAAGTAATTGAATTGTCTAAAGATCTAGGAGTTACACCGTTTGGTAAGCTTAGAGACTATAGTACTTTTAATGCATTTGCATTTGCACAAATGCCTATAGAGTATTCAAAAGAAGATAAAACAACTAATTTATTGGTATCCTATCCTTATTCTATTTGGAGGAGAGCTTATTCTAATAGATTTTATCTTACAGGCAATAAACAGGATTTGATACTAGGAAAAGAAACTAATATTTTTGGTAAGCCTTGGTTAACTAGTACTTCAGGGATTTATCTAGGAGGAATTAATGTTTTTGTTAATAAATTTTATGAGTATTTTAAATATACCAATGTAACTGCTCAAATTGGAGAACCTTATACAGGTACTGTACTCTTTAGTAATGATGAGTTATTCCTGAACCGTATTGAAGCGCATGTAATGACAAATCAGATTGATCTTGCCAATAGTGAGTTGGAATATTTCTTTTCAACAAGAACATCAGGGTATAATGCAACTACTGATAAATTAACTCAAACAAGTGTAATGGAAATGTATCCAGTAATTAATAACGAGTATACTCCTTTTTATGCTTTAACTCCAATACAAGCATCTTATATTAAAGCAATAGCAGAGGCGAGAAGAAGAGATTTTATACACGAGGGAATCAGATGGTTTGATATCAAACGCTTTAATCTTGTAGTACAGCATGATACATATACTGCAGGAAAAGTTAGTAAGAAAAACATCTTGATTAAAGATGACAAACGTAGAGCTCTACAGATACCACTTAGCGCATCAAATAACGGAATTGAAAAAAATCCTAGATAAAATTTAGTATTATGAAATTATTAAATAAATATAAAACATTAGTGTTGAGTATAGTAGTGTTAATATCAGCTTCTTGTACTCATGAAGATCAACCTAAAGAGAGCCAGCTAAATTATATACAACCTGTAAGAACAGACTTGGATAACTGGATTATTACAAATTATACCAATCCATATAATATTGATGTGAGATACCAATGGAATCAAAATACAGTAGACAATACTAGATATTTATTTCCTCCAACTGTAGATAAAGTTAAACCAGCCCTAGAAATTGTAAAAAAGATATGGCTTGATAGTTATTCGACCGTTGCTGGAGCTGATTTTGTTAAGAAAATAGCACCAAGAGAATTTGTTTTAGTAGGTGGTGTAAATTTGAATTCAACAGGTACAATTACATTGGGATTAGCTGAAGGTGGACAAAGAATCTCGCTTTTTCAAGTGGATAATATTGATAAGAAAAGCCGTCCAGATGTTTCTGAATTTATTCATACCATTCAGCATGAATATGTACATATCTTAAATCAAACAAAACCTTTTGATCAGCAGGCATGGGCAAAGTTAACTCCATCTGGATATACTTCAAGTTGGTATGTTGAAACAGTTGAAGATTCAAGAGAGTTAGGGTTTATAACTAGTTATGCAAGATTAAATATATTTGAAGATTTTGCAGAAACTGCAGCAATAATTTTGCTTAGTTCAGAAGCAGAATATGCTGCTATTCTAGCAGGAATAACTAGTACTACAGGTAAGGATGCTATTCAGAAAAAAGAAGCACTTGTAGTTAAGTATTATAAAGATGCATTTAACATAGATTTTTATGATTTAAGAGATGAAGCACAAAAAAATACAGATGCTGTAATTAATAATTAATAGCATTCAATAATACATATACATAATTATAAAAAAACATATTATGAAAATAAAAAATATATTTAGTTATCTAATTGTAGCAATTTTCGCATTACAATTAGTTGCTTGTACTAATACAGATACTGAACAAAAATTTGATCAGACACCAACTGAGCGAACTAATGCTCAGAAAAAAGAACTCAATGATTTATTGTTATCCTCTGAGTATGGTTGGAAAGCAATTTATTTTACAGATAGCACACAATTAGGAGGTTTTACACACCTTTTTAAATTTTTGCCTAACGGAAAAGTAAACATGGCTTCAGATTTTAATACTGACACAAAAATGTACAATAGTCAGTATGAAATTCAGCTAGGAAGCACTGTAAGTGTTGTTTTTACGACTGCTAGTAGAATACACCTTTTATCGGATTCTAATAACTTTCCTACAGCAGCTCTTCGCGGAAAGGGGTATCTCGGGGATTTTCAGTTTCTATATTATGGACAAGATAAAGAAGATATTATTTTTAGAACAAATAGAACAGTTCAGGAATTACGATTTGTAAAAGCTACGGCAGAAGATTGGTCAGATTTAAATAAAAATGCTATTACTCTTAATAACATTAATGGAACTGCTACAAGTCCATTATTTAGACTATTGGTAACTAATGATGGGACTGCAACACATAATTTTGATTTTGATTTTAATACAAATGCTCGTTTTGGAGAAGCGACTTCTTTGGATCCTACATATGATGAAAGCTACAATTTTGGTTTTTCTTATACACCAACTGGAGCAATAGCAAAACCTGCAGTAGTTGTTAAAGGGCAAAAATTAGCAAATTTTATTTTTGATAGCGTAAATAATTCTTTTGTTGCCACAGGTAGAGATGGAGTAAGTGCAACTATAAAATACACTAACACTCCCCCTACGTTAACAGATGATTATAAGGTGTTACTTCCAGGTAAAGTAGGAGCAAGATTTGGATATTTTCCAGATGATTTAACAGCTGGTGCTTCTACAAATTCACAATTTTTTATTGATGAATTAGCTAAAATTAATGCTAGTTTGCCAGATGGTATAACTTTGGGATCTGTTCAACTTTATCTTAATCATTCTCTGGGTAATTTTATTTACTATACTTTTAATGGAAGATCAGCTGTTTTTCATTATATAGATGTAGAAGAAGATGCTGTTGGTAAAAAAATTATTTTTAAACATAAATCATGGAATGGTAACACAACTTCAGCTGCACCAAGTTTTCTTGCTAGTTTTGATAAAAATTTAGTGAATGCTAGTGGAGTTTATGTAAAAAAAGAAAACTTTAGGCTTACTTATGCAAATAGTGTTTATACTTTTACTAGTAGTGTAAGTTCATTTAGAATGACTACTTGGTTGCTTTAATACTTAATTTTGAATAAAATTTGTAGTTCGTTTAGAGCAGTAAATTTTTGAATAAAAGATGTAGAATAGTTGTGTTTTTTACTATAATTGAGAAAATAGTTCGGCAGGCTAATTTAAATTAGCCTGTTTATTTTTATCCAAGTTCTGTAATTAGTTTTATAACTTGAATGTTTGAGTAATAAAAAATATTGTTTTTATGATTAAACTAATATTTTTAATGGCTTTTGTTTAAAGCAGTTTTATAATTTAGTTTGTATTTTTTTAAGGGAAGCCGTCTAACTAGACGGCTTTTATGTCTTATTGATCTTTTCTACAAAATAAAACTTTAATTTCTACTATTTTATTTAAAAACAATTGTTTTTTTTTAAAAAGTATTTTCTTATATTTAACAGTTAAAAGTCTAAAAATCAATGGACTTAAAAGGATTGATGAATTTTAAAATCTAATTATTTAATTTATTATGTTAAAATCAATTTTGAATTTAAATGGAGTAGAATTACTAAGTAAAAATCAACAAAAAAACATTATTGGTAAAGGGCAAAATGGACCAGTCATTCAACCAGCATGTGCTGCTGGTGATTGGGCACCTCCAGGAGCTACCAGTGTAACTCATCCTAATTACCCATGTGCGCATACAATAGGCGAGCCTATTGGTGAACGTCCTAGAGTTTGTGCAGAACCAGGAAAAGATAGTATATTTCCTCCATGTTAATGATTAATCAAAGCCAGTATTTAATACTGGTTTTTTTTTTGCCCTTTAAGAATGATATTAATTAATCATATATTAGAGAATATTTAATTATATCAAACCCTATGATGCCTACCTTTGATAAAGAAGTTTTGGTTACAATCGAAAAAATAATTGGGATTCCTTTTATAGCAGAATTGTATCTTGACGGTAGTGTATGTTTTGCAAATAACGATGAAGTTCGACCAGAGTTTAGGCAACATTTTAATGTATTTCATGTTTTAGATTATGTTAATGCAAGTATTTGTAAATCCGAATTACCATTAAAAACAGATTTTATTAAAATTTCATACCCTACAGATTCAAGTTTTTTTTGGAAACAAGTTGCCGTAGGAGCGATGCTTCGAAAAAGTGATTTGCTAGAAGAACCTACTACTGAAAAATACTTTGAGATAAAATGGCACTTTAAATAACAATGAAAATTTAATGAAAGAAAAGGAAAAAAATATAGATTATAAAGATTGTATGGTTCAGGAATGCGATACAAATTATATCAATTTGCATGGGAGTTCCCCACTGTATAGTATTTTTCTTTTGGAAGGAACAGGAAGGGTTAGTGTAGATTTAGTAGAATATACTTTTGAAGGTAAAATTATATTATTTACAAGTCCCTATCAAATTATTCATTTTGATGTTGAAAAGCCACTTATCGTTAGGAGATTACAGTTTCATGGAGATTTTTATTGCATAGAATATCATAAAAAAGAAGTTGCTTGCAATGGTCTTTTATTTAACAATATATACCAGCAACCCTATGTAAATCTTAAAGAAAAAGACTTTACGGAATTAGACTATATTTTAGGAAAACTTATTGCAGAGTTAGAAAATAGAAGTACTTATGCTATGGCAGTTGTACGCTCTTATTTGCAATTGATATTGGCATTATGCAGTAAAATTAAATCAGAAGAGAATCTTGTTCATGAAGAAAGGAACATACATCACCCGTTGATTCAGTTTAAAGAATTATTAGAAAATAATTTTCGCAAAGAAAGACAACCTTCTTTTTATGCTACTCAAATGAATATCTCGTCTAATAGCTTTTCGAAATTATGCAAACAGTATTTTTTGAAAACACCATCTACACTCATCCACGAAAGGGTGATTCTTGAGGCAAAAAAACTCATTCACCTTAGTTATAAAAGTATGAAGCAAATCGCAGCTGAACTTAATTTTGATGATGAAAATTACTTCAGTCGTTATTTTAAAAAGCATACTGGCATTACACCAACTGCATTCAGAGAGAATGTTGGTATATCTATCGTAGCAGATTTGTCTAGGTAATATCCATATCTGTCCATTGTGAGAAGAGCCTAGCGTTTGTAATTTTGATTTTTATATTTATTACCTTAAAAAAAAAAAATTATGAAAATAATAGTAGCCTTATCAGAATTGCAAAACCAGTTTTTTAATTTAATGCGCATAGCCATTTTTATAGTAATGGTATGGATTGGAGGACTTAAAGCTTTTCAATATGAAGCAGATGGTATTGTACCATTTGTTGCAAATAGTCCCTTAATGAGTTTCTTTTATAATAATCCAAGTGAATACAAAGATCATAAAAATAAAGAAGGAGAAGTAGTCGAAGACAATATCAAATGGCATATGGAGAATGGAACTTATATCTTTTCTTACGCACTAGGTGGAGTAATTATAATTATTGGATTACTTACCTTATTAGGAATTTTTAATGCCAAAATAGGTCTTATAGGTGGAGTACTTACTGCAGGTATGGCACTAGTAACACTTACTTTTTTAATTACTACGCCAGAAACGTGGGTACCAGATTTGGGCAGTTCTACGCATGGTTTTCCTTATTTATCTGGAGCTGGACGATTAGTTATAAAAGATATCATAATGATGGCAGGCGGCTTGTTATGCGCATCGGATTGTGCTAAAAGAATTATATCTCAAAATAAGTAATTAAAGATGCTATCTTTTAAGGCTATCTCATCAGATAGCCTTTTTTATTTATACTAACTTTTATATTGACTAAGGAGCAAAAAGCTTATTATCCAAATAGTAATGCTATTCCAATTGATTTTAAATTTTTGTGGAGAAAAACCATAAAAAGCTTTAAATGCCGCAGAGAAATGGGAAACATCTTTGTAACCACATTTATAAGCTACTTCATTGACGCTTATTGATTTAGATTTGAATAACTCTTTAGCGTGTTTCATGCGAAGTTCGATAATGTAACTTTTTACAGTAATTCCAAAGCAAGCTTTAAAACCTTTTTTGAGTTTGAATTCGTTTAAAGAAATTATCCTTGAAAGTTCAGGAAGAGTAGGAGCATGCACATAATCTTTATCCAAAATTAATTTAGCCTGTTGAAGTTTGTTATAATCTTCTTCGTTTATAAAATCTTTTGGGGCTGCTTTCTCAATTAGAGTTTCTAGCTGTAAAATCAAAAGTTCTTTAATTTTTGTTTCAATGTACATTCTTTTTAAGGTGCCCTGACGATTACAATTTTTAATTTCATGAATTACCCATAATATAGATTGTGTAAAAGGAATGTAGCTAGAAGTTAAATAGCTGGATTTTTTTAAGAGAATGTCTTTCGAGAATTTTTGATGAAGTTCCCAATCTTCATTGATAATATTGGAATAGAAATCTTTTGACAAAATGATTGAAAAGTAATTCATTTGTTCAAATGGCTGAATCTTGAAAGTGGCTCTATAGTTTGATGTATAGAAGATATTATGTGTGTTTTCTTGTGTAGAATTTTTCGTTTCTAGCTGATCAATATGAGTTTCGACGTTATTACAATATATAAAATTCATAATAATCGATTCACAACTAATCTCAAATAAAATTGTTTGAGGTTCAGAGAAATACATTTGAGTGTCTAGAATTACAAGCCCGTCCGTTATTAAATGAAAGCTTTTTATTTCCTCTTTGAGTTCATTTTTACGACATATTTTTTCTTGTATCAGGTGACTTTTTGGGTCATAGCCATCGCGAGTCACAATAGAGACTATTGATTGGTCTTGATTTATAAGTTTCGATTTAATTTTCAAAATAATAATCCTTTTTTACAAAATAATAATCCGTTTTTCCCTATAATTAATAGGATGAGTGTTGGTACTTTTGCGACAAAGTTATTTATAATTAGTCTAAATAAAAATATGTCAACTCATAAAATTTCATTTCTCAGTGTATTTTTTTTAATATCATCTTTTTTGTCAGCCCAACAAAATAAAGGGATAGTAGTATCAGGTCAGGTTACGGAGGATTCAGGACAAAGTATTCCGTTCGCAACAGTAAGTCTTGAAAAAACAGATTTTATAATTATGTCCGATGAAAACGGAAAATATAATTTTAAGAATGTTAAAGCAGGAAATTACATTTTAAAAGTTTCTGCAATTGGCTTTACAACTTCAAAGAAAAATATTGAAGTTAAGGGGATAAACGAAATAATTTTCTCAGTTCGTTTACAAAGCGAATTAAACGAATTAGAGAATATAACGGTGATGGGACGTACCCAAACCGAAAAAGTAAATAAGCAATCGTATAGTGTAACTGCCATTGATGCTAAAAAGCTCCATAATTCTACACTAGATTTATCGCATGCATTAGATAGAGTTTCTGGTGTTCGTGTTCGTGAATCAGGTGGAGTAGGTTCTAAATCACAGCTTTCTATTAACGGATTTTCGGGCAACCAGATAAAACTTTTTATTGATGGAGTACCGATGGATAATTTTGGTTCATCGTTTCAGCTTAATAATATTCCAGTAAATCTTGCAGATAGAATTGAGGTTTACAAAGGAGTTGTGCCTATTTGGTTAGGAGGTGATGCACTTGGTGGAGCTATTAATATTGTTACAAATTCTAAACCACGTACCTATCTTGATGCTTCTTATTCTTTTGGATCATTTAATACACACCGTTCCACTATAAATGCAGGCTATACTGCCAAGAGTGGTTTTACTACTGAAATAAATGCTTTCCAGAATTACTCAGATAATAATTATTGGGTAAATGTAGAAGCAGCAGATTTAAATACGGGTGCCTATTTTCCAGATGCACGTGTAAGAAGATTTCATGATAAATATCGTAATGAAACTGTGATACTGAATGTAGGTATAACGGGAAAAAAATATGCAGATAAGTTATTATTTGGTTTTACAGCTGGCGAGAATAGAGCAGATATTCAGACTGGTGCCCGAATGACTAGTGTATTTGGACAAGTGTACGGTAAAGGGAATATCTTGATGCCAACTTTAAAATATCAGGTTAAAGATTTCTTTACAAAAGGGCTAGATGCTAGTGTTACAGGTAATTTTAATTTTGGAGAAGAACAAAATATTGATACCGTTTTTCGAAGATATAACTGGTTTGGAGATTATATAGTAATGCCTGGTTTAGGAGGAGAACGTGGACGTACGTTACGTAAGTTCAAAAACAATAATGGAATAGCTACGGCAAATTTTACCTATGCATTAGGCGAAAGACATTCGTTTATGTTGAATAATACGTTTAATACTTTTAATCGTAAGGAAAGTGATGAGTTAGTTCCAGAATCATTACTATATAAACAGCCTAAAAAATCACAAAAAAATATTTTAGGAGCAGGTTATAAATTTGATTATAACGAAAAATGGAGCACTTCTGTATTTATTAAAAATTATTCTTTGAGAAATACCTATTCCGAGAGTTATAACCCTTCTGGGAATTGGGGAGATATTGCATATATAGAGCATGCAGATAATAAAAACCTGGTCGGATATGGAGCGGCAAGCAGTTATTACTTAAAACAGAATTTACAGATAAAGGGATCTTATGAAAAAAGCTACAGATTGCCAACTCCTGATGAATTATTCGGGAATGTTAATGATAATGTGGCTGGAAATAGTGGCCTTAAGCCAGAAACGAGTAATAATTTTAATCTTGGATTAAGTTATCAAACTAGTTTTAAGAAAGTTAATGCAATGACGTTTGATGTGAATTTTTTATATCGTGATGCAACAGATTTTATTCGTTCTGAAATGAATTTAAATCAAACAATGATTACTAACGTTAACCAAAAAGGAGTAACTAATTTTGGTATAGATGGTGAGGTACGATATTCGTATAAAAATAGATTTACTGCAGGTGTGAATATGACGTACCAAAACATTCGTAATATGACACAATATGAGCCAGGTAAAAATGTTGAATCTGCTTATTATAAAGACAGAGTTCCTAACATTCCTTATCTTTTTGGTAACGCCGATGCCTCTGTTTTCTTTTACGATTTTATAAAAAAAGGAAATAATTTATCTATTGGTTATAACTTTTTATATGTACACACTTATTATTTATCATGGCCAAGTCAAGGTACTAAGAATGGTAAATTAGATATACCGCAACAATTTAATCATGATTTAAATGCAGTATACACTTTTGCAGATGGTAAATACAATATTGCTTTAGAATGTAAAAATGTATTAGACAATAAACTGTATGATAATTTTTCATTGCAGAAGCCAAGTCGTGCTTTCAATATAAAATTCAGGTATTTCTTTACCAAATCAAATAAATAATTTAATAAATCAAACAATAATTATCATGAAAAAAAGTAGCACATTAGCAATATTTGCAGCTCTAATAGCTTTTACATCATTCTCTTGTAGCAGTGATTCTGATTCTCCAGATGGTGGAGCTCCAAGCACAGGAACAGAAAAAACAAAATATATTATTACAGCAACCACAGGAGCAGAAGGAATTGCAGATTATTTATTGACTGCAGATGATATTTCTAAAGGATCTATTACAACTACTGGTAACGGATTAGAGCAAGATGGTTCGTATCGTTTTTATATTACCAATCAGAATAAATTTTTCAGCTTACTTTATGGACAGGGAAATCCTGGAGCTGTTACTACTTATGCATTGACTGCTGAGGGTAAATTGGCTAAAACTTCTAACTTTCAAGCAGAAACAGTACAGGTTTTTGCGGCAGTAAACAAAGAAATTTTAACGATAAAAATACCAAGAAGTGGCGCGTCATCTATTGCATCTATGTATAGAATTGATGCAACATCTTCGCTTATAGTGGGCGGAGCACAGCAAGATATAAAAAAAGTTGCTAAAAACGGAGAAAGAGCACATTATACATGGGCAACACAGGTAGGCGATAAGGTATATATGCCTTATATGAGTATTAAAGGAGATGGAGTAGACACTTTTGGAACTAAATACCCTGATAGTACATGGGTCGCTGTATATAACTATCCGGAATTAAAATTAGAAAAAGTTATCAAAGACAATCGTACAAGTTATTTAGGAAGTTATTTTTCAAATGGATTAATTCAGGACGAAAAAGGAGATGCATATGGCTTTTCGAGTGCAGCGGCAACAAGTAATAGTGTTATAACTTCTACTAAGCCATCTGCGGTTTTAAAAATTAAAAAAGGAACTACAGAATTTGATCAGTCATATTTCTTTAATGTACAGGAAAAATCTGGTGGACATAAAATATCTTCAAGTAGTTATATTGGTAAAGGAAAAGTATTGTTACAAATGTATGGAGATATTGGTAAAGATAGCGGAGTACCTAAATTGGCTGTTGCAGATGTGTACAATCAAACTTTTACCTGGGTAACTAGTGCACCTGCTAAAATTAATTCGACTACGACTAGTTATAATATTACTACTGAAGATAATAATTCTATTATACTAGGAATCAATACGCCTGATGGCAATTGGATTTATACAATCAATGGGGCTACCGGAGTGGCTACTAGAGGAATGAAAGTAGAAGGAGGAGATATTACTGCTATCGCTAAATTAAAATATTAAATTGATTTAAAAGGCCATTTCAATTTGAAATGGCCTTTTAATATAAATTTAGGTGATGCTGTTCTAGTATAAAAAAAAACTTATTTATAATTAGTCTTATTAAATAAAAGTAAATTTATAGATTTGCATTTTAGGACATTATTTTTTGTTGCCCTTACTTTTAGAGCCTTTATGGTTCTTGCTACTTAATTTTTATAGATTTTAAAAACATGTCAACTTCTACTCAAAAAAGAAAAAAAGTAAAAAATCATTTTTCAAACGCGCCGTGGCATGGCTGCATTTATGGTTAGGATTAGGATCTGGTATCATTGTCGTTATTGTAAGTCTTACTGGCTGTATGTATGTTTTTGAGCATGAAATAAAAGATTTTATGGAGGATTGGCGTTTTGTTACTCCTCAGGATAAAGCGTATTTATTGCCATCGCAACTTATAAGTATTGCTGATAAAGAAATGAAAGGCAAAAAAGCCACAAGTGTTACTTTTGGAGATAAAGATGAAGCAGCAATTGTTGGTTATTTTGTAGCTAAAAAAGAAAAGAAAGAAGACAATAAAGGTAAGGAAGAAGAAGCTAAAAAAGAGAAAAAACAAGCAAATACGAGTAATTTAACATCAAATGACAAGCCTAAAGATAAAGAACCAAAACGTAAAAAAAGACGAAGTGGCACTACCTTTAATGTGTATATGAATCCTTATACAGGCCAAGTTCTTAATGTTAAAGCTATTTCTAGAGAAGACCCCGATTTTTTTAGATTCATGCTTAACGGACACCGTGCTTTATGGTTGCCTTATGACATTGGCCGTCCTATTATAGGAGTTGCAATTTTAATTTTTGTGGTAATTTTAATTACAGGAATGGTTTTATGGTGGCCAACAAAATGGATTAAATCGATTAGAGATAAGAGTTTTAAAATAAAATGGTCAGCTAGTTTTAAACGTGTAAATTATGATATGCATAATGTACTTGGTTTTTATAGTATGATTTTTTTATTGGTCATTTCTCTTACAGGTTTAGTTTGGAGTTTTGGCTGGTTTAGTAAATCATTATATTGGGTAACCTCAGGAGGGAAGCCGTTAGTAGAAAACAGAGAATCTCCTAAGTCGGATACAACAAATGTTAAAGATTTTCATGTTTCTACAATAGATAAAGTAATGCTAAAATTAATAAAAGAAAGCCCTCAGGCAGCTGGTATTTTAATATCAATGCCCGAAAAACCATCAGACCCTATTGGAGCTTTTGTTTATAAAAAAGCCATACTTTCTATAATATGGACCGTTATAGTTTCGATCAACAATCACTCAAAGACATTACAATCAAAACCCCATTTTCAGGAAAATACGAAGAAGCAAGTGTTCCTGATAAAATTCGCCGAATGAATTATGATATTCATGTAGGTGCAGTGCTAGGGATTACAGGGAAAATTTTAGCTTTTTTTGCGAGTTTAATTTCTGCAAGTTTGCCAATTACTGGATTTTTAATTTGGTGGGGAAAACAAAAGTTTAGTAAAAAAGGAACAACTCCTAAGCCCAAAGTAGCTACAAAGGCAATACTTGCTCCTAAAAAGTTAGAAGAAGAAATGTCATATTAGTTTCGTTATTCTAAACAAGAATGCTAAAAATAATAAGGTATTAAGAAAACTAAAAGTTAGATTTTTGTTTTCTTAATACCTTTTTTTATAAAAATAAACTTAATTAATCGAGGGTGTTTTTTATACCGTGATAAAGTTCAACAGTAAATATTGTACCCGAATTTTTATCAGATGTAACAGAAATAGTCCCTTTGTGAAGTAAAATAATTTTTTGAGTTAAAGACAATCCAATACCATTTCCATCGGCATATATTTTATTCAGTCCTCGATAGAATGGTTTGAAAATGTGTTTTAAATCTTCTTCTAAAATACCGATGCCGTTATCAGTAAATTGTAAAATAATCTTTTCTTTTTTAGTGATATAACAACCTTACTTTGGTTGTTCTCTGAAAACTTACATCCATTTTCAAGTAAGTTTACAAACGAGACCTTTAATAAATATTCATTTCCATTGACAGTTATTTGCTCATCATCTTCAAAATCATTTTCAAAATGTATGGCAACATTATAATTTGGATTTGATTTTTGCACCTGCTGTCTAGCATCTAATAAAATTTCGTCAATGCGAACTTGTTTAAAAGCAATCTCTGAAGGATCGTAATTAGCTTTGGCAAAATCGAGTAAGCTATTAGATAGTTTTGCTAGTTTTTTTGCATCCTGTAACGTATTAAGAATAACAACTTTATATTCGTCATTATTACGTTCTTTATTGGTGGAGAGTTCTAACTCAGTTATAATAGCAGAAAGTGGTGTACGTAATTCGTGAGAAATATTAGAAACAAATTGCTTTTGAGAATCAAAGGAGTTTTCTAAACGATTTAGCATTTTGTTAAAAGTAGTTGCTAATTCAGAAACTTCATCTTTACTTTCGTTAGTATATAGTCGTAAGTGGAGATTTGTAGCAGAAATAGTTTTTGCTTTATCTGTCATTTCAACAATAGGTTCGAAAGCTTTCTTAGAAAAAAATCGCCCTACAATAAAAAGAAGCAAAATAGATACGATAAAAACAATAATACAGGTTTCGAGTAAGTTTTCTAATTTTATATATCCAAACTCATCGTAGGCAGCTGCTGTAATAATGTACTCTTTGCCTTGAAATTTGTATTTCATTCCTATTACCTGCCAATCATTTTGATAAAATTGTATTTCGTCTTTTTGAACAATTTTTTCAATCATTGGTTTTGTTTCTTTAACAACGTCTATATCAACAGCATCATGATATAACAATTGAAAAGAAGTTGTATAAATAGCAACCTCGACTTCATTTAGTGTCGTTCGATTGTTTCTGTAAATGTTTTGTAATGTCTTGCTATCTACTTTGGCATTAAAAAATAAATTGGCTTTAGTAATTGCTTCTTTTTTTAGTAATGCATAAAATTCTTTTTCTCTATTTTCCTTTGCAGAAATCAAGATGATAATGGCAAATACTAATAAAACAGTAGCTGTTGTAAATGTAAATAATAGGGTTAATCGAGTTCTTATTTTCATTCTACTTTCAAAATAAATCCCATTCCAGATCGGGTATGAATAAGCTTTTTATCAAAATCTTTATCAACTTTTTTCCTCAGGTAATTAATATATACATCGATAAAGTTTGTTCCAGTATCAAAATGAGTATCCCATACTTTTTCGGCAATTTCTGTTCGAGATAAAACACGTTCTGAATTTTGGATCATATACTCTAAAAGTTTGAATTCTTTGGGAGTAAGATTTATTTCGATGTCATTTCTCTTTACATTTTTTGTCTGCAAATTCATTTCAAGATTGTCATATTTTAAAATGAATCCTGTATTATTTATTGTTCCATTACTTCGTTTTAATAAAGCTCTTATGCGAACCAAAAGTTCTCTCATTTCAAATGGCTTTGTCAGATAATCATCGGCACCGGCATCAAAACCTTCTACTTTATCATCTGTTGTACCCAATGCTGTTAGCATTATAATTGGCAAATCGGGCTTTATCTGGCGTATTTCTCTGCATAAATCCAAACCGTCAAGTTTGGGTAAAACAATGTCAGTAATAATCAAATCATACTGATTATTAAGGGCTAATTTTTTTCCAGAGATTCCATCGTAAGCAAGCGTAGGTGTAAAACCATGCTCATCTAACCCTCTTTGGATTAATTCGGCTACTCTTTGGTCGTCTTCTATTATTAAAATTTTCATCGCCCTAAAGTTACTATTTCATTTCTAGATTAACCTCCAAATGCATAAAATAAGGATAATTTTAATGTTTTGTAATTTTAAGATTGAATGGATCATAAAAAAGCTGCCCAAAATAATTTGAACAGCCTCTTTTTTAAGTTGCAAAGGTACTGAGGTACAAAGGATCAAAGGTTCTGTGACTGAATATTAGTACTGAGCACTTTTTCTGCCACAGATTAAAAAAATTAAAGGTTTAAAAATCCGTTTTTATCCGTGTTTTCGCGATAGCGAATCCGTCTAATCCGCGTTCCTTTTTTTAGTCACAGATTTTAAAACTTTGCGGACTTTGCGGTTAATATTTCCTAGAAACTACTTTTTAAATCCCTCGATTCCAGATTTCAACCATTGCTCGTATTCAACAATGTCTGGTGTATATCCTGCAGGTTTATTTAAACTTTGCTCATTGGTATCTAATACAATATAATAGGGTTGTGCATTTGCTTTATAACGGGTAATCTGAAAGTCACTCCATTTATTTCCTATTGATTTTATCTTTTTTCCAGTTTCCTTAGAAGTATATTGTTCTTCGATAGGTAATTCTCTTTTATCATCAACATATAAAGAAATTAATACGACTTCACTATTTAATATTGATAAAATACGTGGATCTGACCATACATAATCCTCCATTTTTCTACAATTAACACAAGCAAATCCTGTAAAATCTAAAAGAATAGGTTTGTTTACACTTTTGGCGTAAGCCAATCCTTTTTCATAATCAGTAAAAGCTATAATATCATGCGGACCTTTATGGGCACCATCTGGTAAAGCAATTGCAGCAGCAGCACTTTTGTTTGAGCCTCCTACACCATAAGGGGATTCGCTATAAGTCATTGGTGGCGGGAAACCGCTTATTAGTTTTAAAGGTGCACCCCATAAACCTGGAATAAGATATATTGTAAATACCAATACCACTAATCCCATAGACAATCGACCTACAGAAATTGAAGACGTAGGAGAGTCATGCGGCAAGGTTATTTTTCCGAATAAGTAGAATGCCAAAGTACCAAATATAGCGATCCAAATAGCTAAGAATATTTCTCTTTCGAACCAATGTAATTGCAATACTAAATCGGCATTAGATAAGAATTTAAAAGCTAAAGCTAGTTCTAGAAAACCCAAAAATACTTTTACAGTATTTAACCATCCACCAGATTTTGGTAATGTATTTAACCATCCTGGGAACATAGCAAATAACATAAATGGTAATGCCAAAGCAGATGAAAAACCAAGCATTCCTACAATTGGAGCAATTCCGCCCTTAGAAGCTGCCTCGACTAGTAAAGTTCCTATGATTGGTCCAGTACAAGAAAAGGAAACAATTGCAAGAGCTAAAGCCATGAATACAATTCCTAATATTCCTCCTTTATCCGCTTGACGGTCAACTTTATTTGCCCATGAATTTGGAAGCATAATTTCGAAAGCACCTAAAAAAGATACTGCAAATACAACTAGCAAGACAAAGAAAATAATATTAAACCATACATTGGTAGATAATGCATTTAGAGCATCGGCGCCAAATAGTAAGGTAATTACGCTTCCAAGGAAGACATAAATCAAGATGATAGAAACACCATATATAATTGCATTTTTGATTCCTTTGGCTTTGGTTTTACTTTGTTTTGTAAAGAAACTTACCGTCATTGGAATCATTGGGAATACGCAAGGTGTAAGCAATGCTGCAAATCCAGATAAGAATGCAATAAAGAAAATCATATATAGATTAGAATCAGATTCTTTTGATTCTGGTTGTTTTTCTACCGTAGTAGCAACAGCTGTTTTAGTTGTTTTTTCGTTTGCAATATCGGCAGCTTGAATTTCTTTTGCAACAAGTGTTTTAAGATTAAATTCAAAATATTTTGTTTCGCTAATGCAATTTTCTTTACAAACTTGATAGGAAAGTTCTACTTGTATCGTTTCTTTATCGTGATTAATTTGTTTGATTAATTGAGTAAAAATTGCTTTATCTGAAAAGAAGATTTCGTCAACACCAAAAATTTCATTAAAGGCTCGTTTCGTTTCGCTTTCGGTTGCTTTTCCAATAAGTTCATAATTGTTTTTGTTATCATGAAAAAGGAATTCGGCAGGTAGCGGACCATCTTCGGGAGTGAATTGAGAATATACATGCCAGCCTGATTCGATAGCCCCTTTAAAAGAAAGCAAATATTCAGAGTCGGATTTTTTCTCAATTGAAGCTTCCCATTTTACAGGATTTATAATCTGTGCCTGAACTTTTGCAAAAGCAAAAACCAGTAATAATAAATAAAAGATTTTCTTCATTTTATAAGTTTAATCAGAACGATTTGTTCTGGTGATGATTTGATTTTAGATCGTGTCTTTTAGTAAAACACTTATTTCTTTTTGATTTGAGCAATTATTTGTGCTTCTGTTGGGTTGATGGCAATTAATTTTCCTGAAGTATTAAAAAGGTAAGTGCTAGGTATTCCTTTTACTCCAAAGATTGCTACCGATTTGGCATCAAAGCCTTTTGGATCAATCAATTGTGGACTTTTTAGTTTGTCTTCTTTAATCGCTTGTAACCATTTTGCTTTACTAATATCTACCGATATCCCAACAATCTCAAAATTTTGCCCTTTGTACTTATCATATAGTTTCACTAAATTTTTGTTGGCTATTCGACAATACGGACACCAAGATGCCCAAAAATCAACTAAAACTGTTTTTCCCGTATAAGAATTTAGTTTGACTGTTTTATTCGTATCATTCTGTAATTGGATATTTGGGAAAGAATCACCTTTTTTAATTTGTGCATTAATAGAAGTGATAGATAATAATACGGTTATTGCTATCAATATATTTTTTATTGAATTCATTGTTTTTGTAATTTTGAAAGAGTTAATTCCAAGACATAACAGTCAACATAACAAATACTGCTATATCCTGAATAGAATTGGTTTTTTTAATGATTTACAGCTTTAAAAATGGTTTTTGGATAAAACGCATTTATGGCTGTCGCAAAAGGAATCTAGCTTATTTTTGGCGGAAGCCAAATGGAACGGAAATCTGAAGAAATAAAGATTTCTGAATAATAATAGTTTTGCTTTCTTTCTGAAAAATTAAAAAAAGAATGATTATCTATTTGAAAAGAAATCATAGGCGAATAATAACTACAGTAAACTACAGGACAATCGGCAGCACTTTCTATACAACCATTAGGACATCTGTGTTCTTTTGTTTTAAAATCTGTTTCTTTACATGAGGCTTTTAAGAACGCTTTATTTTTAAGACATACCTTTTCTATTTTTATTCCACGTGCAAAATTAAGCGTAGGTCCCATAAAGAAACCAAACGTTATAATTAATAGTATGTAGAATTTTTTTGCCATAAGAAATACGAAAATAAAATTTAATTATCAGATGGGTGTTAATTTTGATGTAAATGTTATGCGTTTAATCTGAAGGTTTTGTTCTGAAGGTAATTAGATTTTTATAGAAATAAACCTAACAAGTTTTAGAAACCTGTTAGGCTTGGAATGAGATCTGATTTTATGAGTAAAACGACCTTTTACACAACTATAAAGAGATCTCTATTTTATTCTTTTTCTAATATTTTTTTTGTTTCACGCAGATCTTATAGATTAAAGCAGATTAAATTTAGATTATAAATGAATCTGCCTGTATCAGCTTAGATCTTTTTAAATCTGCGTGAAATAAAATTTACCTACAGCTTAAACTATTTCGTTACATTAAAAAAAGTGTACTCCAGTTTTAAGAAAACACCATCAGATGCTGCACGTTGCATTGAGCTATACAATTCTTTTTTGTAAGCAAGGTCAATTCTTGCCTGACTATTAATGATAAACTGAATAGAAGGAACTACATCTAGATATGATTTTCCGTTTTCGGTAATTGTTTGTCCTGTAAATTCAAGCATAGCATTAATATTCGTTTGCTTATAACTTGTATATTTTTTTGGATGCATTAATTTCCCTACCGAAAAGGTATAGTTTACAGCATTTTTACCCAAGGCATCCGGAAAACTATAATCAGGATTGTTAAGCGCATGCACATAACTTACAGAGGAACTTAATGCCACTTTATGAATTAACTGCGTTGCGACTAAACCTGCTTCGTAACCAGAATTTCCGTTGGCTAAGTCTATAGCTTCCTGATTAAAAAAAGAGTTATTATAACTGTATCTTCCAAACGCAGCCATTCTAAAATGGCTTTGTAGATCATCTACAGAAAAGAATCGGTATTTGGCGTAAAAACCACCCCCTTTAAGACCTAATCCGTTTTCTTGGTTACTTAAAAAAGCTGAGGTACGAACCATCAGATTTTTATTTATTCCCCATGTTACTTCAGGTGTTAAATTATACATAGAGCCACTTTCGTGTTTGTTATCCATGATTGATTGGCCTACACGAACCCCAATAGAACCCGCTGGGGCATTACTGGCAGGTTCGGTTACTACAAATAATTCTTGAGCATCTATATTATATGAAATAAAGAATATAAAGACTAATGATAAATATTTCATTTTTTTATAGTGCTTTTAAGTAATAATCATTTTCATTTTCTGTAGCATAACCAGGATACTTAGAATATGATTTAATTAATTTTTTGTACTCTTTTTGGGTTACAAAACCTTTATCCAGAACTCTATATTTTACTTCTGCATGAGCAACTGGGGTTTTAATATCGATAAAAGTATAGGTAGCATCATCAACTTTTAGAGTTGTATTATCCTCGATTTTATCAGTATGAAACTTAGCTGTTAAAACTAAAGAACCTACAAAGAAACCCGCTTTTTCAACCGCTTTTCTTAGTACTTTAGGCTGTAATGAATTGTCTTTTTTGAAGTAAACAGTAAATGTATTTGTATTCAAATCAGTAGCAATGCTATCTACTTCGGCAAAGGATTTTAATTGTTTGTTTATGGCATTAGAGCACATAGAACAAGTTAATCCAGTTGCCATTATTTCGGCTTTAGAAATTTGAGAATATGATTTTACACCAGTTAATAATAGTACAAGTGTAACAGCTATGAATTTTATATTTATGGTTTTCATTTTATTTTTTGTTTTTTTTGATTTGTGCAATTATTTGCGCTTCAGTTGGGTTTATAGCAATCAGTTTTCCTGATGCATCAAAAAGATAGGCAGATGGCAAGGCATCAACTCCAAAAGTTACAGCCGTTTTAGCATCAAAACCTTTAGGGTCGATTAATTGCTGGTGCTTCAGTTTATCTTTTTCGATGGCTTTTAACCATTTAGTTTTGTCGATATCTATTGATATTCCAACAATTTCAAAGTTCTGACCTTTGTATTGGTCATATAGTTTTACCAATTTTTTATTGGCAACTCTGCAAGGAGCACACCATGAAGCCCAAAAGTCTACTAAAACTGTTTTTCCTTTAAAAGAATTTAGTTTAACGGTAGCATTCTTATTGTTTTGAAGCTGAACATCTGGAAAAGAATCTCCTATTTTTATTTGTGCACTTGCTACAGAAACTGTTGCAACAAGGACAAATAATGTGATTATATTTTTTATTTTGAACATGATATTTTGTTTAAATGATTTTGATTAAGACTATTGCGCTTTTTTAGGGCTTGCTTCTCTATCATATTGGCAACATCCGTGTAGTTCATCATAAACAGAATTAGGAGCTGTAAATTTTTCATTATCATATCCAGCATCAGCAACACGTTTTAGTATTGCATCAAGATTAGTTTTCTTGTTATCGTAAGTAATGGTTGCCATTTTAGTAGTTTCATTCCAGTTTACTTTGGCTTCTTTATTTATGTTTGCTGCAGTTTCGATGGTTTTCTTGCACATACTGCAGTTACCATTGATTTTTACAGTTTCGGTAGTTTTATTTTTTATTTGCGCGCTGGCGAAAGTAACTGATAGTAATAGAGTCATTACCATCAATAAATTTTTTATTGAGTTCATTGTATGTAATTTTTTTTGGATGGACTAACCCTAAAATAGGACAGAAAACATAGCAAATACAGCTATTTCTGCAAAATAGAATAGGATTAAAAAATGTTTTTGATTAAAGCCTTAAAAAAGACTTTTGAATAAGACAGACTTATGGCTGTCAGGAAATAAATCTAGCTTATTTTAGGTGGAAGCCAGATAGAACGGAAATCTGAAGAAATAAAGATTTCAGAATAATAGTAATTTTGTTTTCTTTCAGAAAAACTAAAAAGTGAGTTGTTTTCTGTTTGAAAGATAGCCATTGGCGAAAAGCCACAGTTAGCAGTTGTAGAACCACAAGAGTTTCCTGAACAGCTGTTATCACAATTATGACCTTTTTTGTTAGAATCTTTTTTCTTGCAACAGTCTTTTGTTGTAGATTCTTTTTTGCAACATGACATTTCATTTTTTGTTCCATGCGCATAAGTAAGCGTTGGTCCCATTAGGAAACCAAGCGTTACGAGTAGCAATATGTAGAACTTTTTTGTCATAGTCGAGAGCAAAGATACTTTTTCTTGACTATCGTAGTTGTTAATTTTTTTATAAACATTTTATTGAAGTCTGATTTTATTAGCTTTTTAATATTTGTTTCGCCAATAATAATAAGCTGAAAACATCAAATAACTTACTTTTTTATAAAAAAAACACCTAATTACAATTAAATAATCGACTTTCCATAAAGCAATTACCCTAATCCGTTGTAGTAGCAGTAGTTTTTTTATTCAGAAGTATAACCTAAAATATCAAATTTCTTTTTATTTGAATTGTATTTTAATCTCACATTAATTTTTTGGGTTCCATTATTTAATATTAAAACATTCTCGGCTTTGGAATCTCCAAGAGGATAATTTAAGTCCCCATTTTTAACTTCTAATTTAAATTTAGGGTTTTGCTTTTTTAATTCATTTATTTTTTCCTTTAGTCCTTTTCCAATAAATACAATATTTTCAGTGGAATCTGTTTTTGATAAATCATTCGTAGTTAATTCTTTTCCAACATTCAAAATTTCATTTTTAGTTGTTTGACTTCCGCAAGAAATAAAAAAGACAAGAATAATAAAACTAAAACATTTCTTTACTAAATTCAGTAAAATTACTACTAACTCATCAATATTATTGTCTAATTCTTCTCTCCTTTTATATTCTCGATTAATACTATTCATTTCTCTTAGTGATTTAAACCTTTCTAGCTTGTTTGTTTTATTCGGTAATCCCAAACAAGCTTTATTTCATGATATTTGTGTTTTATTTTTTCAATTTCAAATTTAAACCTCCTAAAAAGTTAGATTGATTTGATGCCATTAAAAGTATGCAAATTATTTAGAGTTACGCATTCAAAAAAAATAATCATCAAAAAAAGACTACAAAATATTTAAAATGCATAGATATTGACTAATAAAAATTTATTATGTTTGTATGTCTTATTAAATTAAAAAGGGTGAAAGAAATGAATGTCAAGATAACAGATAAGGATAAGATTGAAATAGGAGGTGCTCGTGATTTATATGGAATCATGCAGCGTATTTTATTGCGTGAAAATGAAATAGACCGCGAGAAAGAACATTTCTGGATGATAGGGCTTAACATGGCAAACACTATTTTGTATATCGAATTAGTGAGCATGGGCAGCGTAAGAGCTACACAGGTTGAGCCAATGAATGTATATAGAGTGGCTGTGCTAAAAGGAGCAACAAGTGTACTAGCGGTGCATAACCACCCGAGTGGAAGAATGACTCCATCTGATGCTGATAAAGATGTAACAGACAGATTGATACAAGTAGGCAAGATTTTGAATATAGAGCTTCTAGATCATCTTATTATTAGTCCAGAGCGATATATGAGCTTTCTAGATGTAGGATTAATGGATGAATTAGAGAAAAGTGTAAAATATGTTCCTACCTACCAAATAGAAGAAAGAATCCGTAAACAGGTGCTGGAAATAAAAAAAGAAATGGAGAAAACCATAAAGGAAAAAACAGATAAGCTTAAAGAGACAAATAAAAAATTTAAAGAAACAACTGATAAATTTAAAGAAACTGCACAAACTGAAAAGTCGTTAAGAATTGAGACTGAAAATAGAGTTGTAGCTAATCTATTAGATAAAAATATGACAGTCGAAGAAATAGCTGCTATTTTGAATCTTACCTTAAAAGAAGTAGAGAAAATTAGTAAAAACAGAAAATTGTAATTGTTACAAAACTTTTTTTGAACCAGATTAAGTTCCAAATAAAAAACAGCTAAAACCAAAGATGGTAAACACATACATTACCAAGGTAGATACTACTACGGGTAGTTATATCGATTTTGGATGTAATAAATTCTTACTTACCATTGTCTTTAAGTTTTATTGAATTAAAACATAATATTGTTTAATATCATGAATAGACTTCCTTTATTGTGGGATAATACTACTTATAAATCATAATTTTTGCATTAAGTATGCAAGTAAGATATTTTTTATTATGTTTGCTAAATCGATTTAGTAATTCATATAACTTTCTTAAAATTATGAAAAATATACTTTTTATCTGCTTTTTTATTTTTGTTTCAACTTCATTTACGAATGCTCAGGAACTTAAATCGCCAAATGGTAATTTGACTTTAAAGTTTCATTTGAATTCTGAAGGAACGCCAATTTACTCATTAAGTTATAAGAAAAAAGAAGTAATCAAGGAAAGTAAATTAGGCTTAATTATAAAGTCGGATATTATGCTGAATAAAGATTTCCAGATTGCAGGTACCAAGTTTCAATCAGAAAACAGTACTTGGAAACCAGTTTTAGGAGAGCAAAAAGAGATACAAAATCATTATAATGAATTGAAAGTAGCGCTTATTCAAGAGAAAAGTAAGCGAAAAATAGCAATATATTTCCGTTTGTTTAATGATGGTTTAGGATTTAGATATGAATTTCCTGTGCAAGAAAATTTGCGTCATTTTATTATTCAGGAAGAAACAACTGAGTTTAATTTAACAGGAGATCATAAACTCTTTTGGATCCCAGGTGATTATGATACAAACGAATATAGTTATACGACTTCTAAAATATCAGAAATGCAATCTTTGGTGTATGATGCAGTTCATGTTCCACTTGCAGCACAAACACCAATTAAGAATTTGGCAACACAAACACCTTTAATGATAAAGACCGATGCAGGACTTTATATCAATATTCACGAAGCAGCTTTAAAAAATTATCCTGCAATGTGCCTTAATGTCGATGATAAAACCTATTCGTTAAGTTCGCATCTTGTACCAGATGCTGTGGGTAATAAAGGCTATATTCAAACAGGAAGTTTTACGCCTTGGCGAACAATTGTTGTAAGTGATGATGCTAGAAATATCTTGGCTTCAAAAATGATATTGAATCTTAATGAACCATGTAATTTTGAAGATACTTCTTGGATTAAACCCGTAAAATATATTGGTGTTTGGTGGGAATATTTTATAGGAGGTGGATCTACTTGGGCATATTCGGATAATCAGGATGTGGTTATTGGAACTACCGATTTTTCAAAATTAAAACCTAATAACACGCATGGAGCCAATACTAAACATGTCAAAGAGTATATTGATTTTGCTGCTGTAAATGGCTTTGATGCCGTTTTGGTTGAAGGATGGAATGAAGGATGGGAAGATAATACTGCCTTTAAGAAAGAACGCATTTATAGTTTTACTAAAGCATATCCTGATTTTGATGTAAAGGAATTGAATAACTATGCAAATAAAAAGAATGTAAAAATTATTATGCATCATGAAACTACATCTTCGACCGCTGAATATGAACGACAATTAAATGGGGCATTAAATTTCATGACCGATAATAATTATAATGCGGTTAAAACAGGATATGTTGGTCCAATCATTCCAAGAGGAGAACATCATGATGGGCAGCAAATGGTGAATCATTATACTTACGTTGCTAAAGAAGCCGCAAAGCATAAAATCATGGTAAATTCACATGAGGCAGTTCGACCTACAGGTTTGCATCGTACCTATCCTAACTGGTTTGCACAAGAATCAGCACGAGGAACAGAGTTTGAAGCAATGGAAGGAGTTCATCCGGATCATACTACAATCTTGCCTTTTACCCGACTAATGGGAGGTCCTATGGATTATACGCCTGGAATTTTTCAAGGAGATTTATCGGTTTACGGATCTAAAAAGAATAAATTAAGTACAACATTGGTAAAACAATTGGCATTGTATGTAACCATGTACAGTCCGTTACAAATGGCAGCTGATCTACCTGAAAACTACATTCGTTTTAAAGATGCATTTCAGTTTATAAAAGATGTTGCTTTAGATTGGGATGAAACCTATATTCTAGAAGCCGAACCTGGAGATTTTATTACAATTGCCAGAAAAACAAAAGGAAAGCAAGAATGGTTTGTTGGCGGAATTACTGATGAAAAGCCACGTACTGCTATGATTGATTTTAGTTTTCTGCCAGTTGGGAAATCATACACAGCAACGATTTATGAAGACGGAAAAACAGCAGATTACAAAACCAATCCGCAATCGTATAACATTCGTAAAGTAACTGTAAATAGCAAAACTAAATTGAAACAAAAATTAGCTCCTAGTGGTGGAGTAGCTATTTCTATAAAATAAACACAGTTAGAGAATTGGAATACTGATAATACGAATAATATGGATTTGCTTAAGCGAAAACACAGATTAGAAAAATCGGCTTAATCTGCTCGAGAAAAAGTTTAGCCACAGATTTAAATGATTAAAAAGATTTTTGTTTTACCTATATTTAAGTTAAGTGTAAAAAATAATTAGTGGTAAAAAAATGTTTCACGCAGATTTGGCAGATTGAGCAGATTTTTTAAAATCATTTTAATCATTTAAATCTGTGGCAAAAAAAAAATTCACGCAGATTTACTTCGTCTGTAGGCTATCGCTCGGGTGGCAGATTGAGCGGATTTTTTAAAATCATTTTAATCCTTTTTAATCTGTGGCAAAAAAAATCACGCAGATTTACTTCGTCTGTTAGCTATCGCTCGGGTGGCAGATTGAGCAGATTTAAGTTAGATGAAAAATAATTCGTGACAATTCATGAAATTAGTGACAAAAAAATATAAAACAAAGTATTGCTTTAAAATCCGTTTTAATCCGTGCCATCTGCGTTGCCTTTTAGACAATCCCAAAAAAAACAATAATTTTTTAAAAAAAATAAAAATGAGCATAAAAATGTACCCTTTGCAATTTGAACCAATCTTGAAAGAGAGAATCTGGGGAGGCGAAAAATTAAAAACAGTTCTTAACAAACCTATCGTTTCTAATATTACAGGGGAGAGCTGGGAATTATCTACTGTAGAAGGAGATGTAAGTGTTGTTGCAAATGGAGAGCATAAAGGGAAATCATTAGCAGAATTAATAGAGAAACTACCAAACGAAATTTTAGGCACAAGAGTTTATAACCGATTTGGAAAACAATTTCCATTGCTTTTTAAATATCTAAATGCTCGAGAAGATTTATCGATACAAGTACATCCTAATGATCAGTTGGCAAAAGAACGTCATAATTCATTTGGTAAAACAGAAATGTGGTACATAATGCAGGCAGATCCTGAAGCAAGAATCATTGTTGGATTTAAAGAAGATTCCAATAAAGAAGAGTATGTTGAAAATCTAAAGAACAATACATTAGTATCTATTTTAGATGATGTAAAGGTTAAAGCAGGTGATGTGTTCTTTTTAGAAACAGGAATAGTTCATGCTATTGGCGCAGGATTGGTTGTTGCAGAAATTCAGCAAACATCGGATATTACCTATCGATTATATGATTTTGATAGAGTAGATGCTCAAGGAAATAAAAGAGAACTACATGTTGATTTGGCATTAGATGCTATCAATTATAATAAAGTTGATACATATAAGAAATATGAAACTATTGTAAATGAATCTAATGTAGTTGTAGATTGTCCTTATTTTACAACAAATTTTATTCCGTTAAGCGGAGTCGTTAAAGTGAATAGAAATAAAGATACTTTTACAGTCTATATGTGTGTTGAAGGAGCTTTCGAAATTAGATATGAAAATGTAATTTATCAATACAAAAAAGGAGATACGGTTTTGATTCCTGCAGCTATAGATGGGTATGTATTAAATGGAGAAGCATCAATTTTGGAAGTGAGTATTTAGAGGTTCAAAGGGACAAAGGTTCAAAGGGACAAAGGTTCAAAGGTGCTAAGATTCTAAGGTTCTGAGTGAGATTGTTTTTAAAGAGGTGAACTGTAACTGTAACTGAATACTAATTAATCAGTAAATGCTTGTGATAGTTGATTAAAATACTGATAAGTGCGTGTAAAATAATGATATGTTTAAAAAAATAATTACAAAATCGTTTTAGTAACTATTTTTATATATATTTGTGATATAATTAATAACAGCTTAATAATAAATTAACTCGCTAAATGAAAAAGATTACAATTAAGGATATTGCCACAGAGGCGCAAGTGTCTATATCTACTGTATCTTTTGTTATTAATGATAAAGGCGAAAAAATGGGTATTAGCCCTGCAGTTATTAAGAAAGTGCAAGAAGTTGCCGATAAGCTTAATTATCGACCAAGTATGATTGCTACGAGTCTTAGAACAGGAAAGACTAGATCTATCGGACTTATTGTTGAAGATATTTCGAATCAGTTCTTTGCAGATCTAGCCAGAGTTATTGAAGATGAAGCTAAAAGTATTGATTATAGAGTTTTTTATTGTAGTACAGGAGGAGATGATGAGCGTTCTGAAGAACTGATACATAGTCTTTTGCAGGCAAATGTTGATGGTTTTATTATAACACCAACAGAAAAGCTTGAAAAAAGTATCGACCTGCTTTTAAAATTGCAAAAGCCAGTAGTATTAATCGATAGATATTTTCCAGGTCAAAAAGTGAGCCATGTGGTTATGGATAATTACGAAGGTTCTCATTCTGCAACTAAATATCTATTAAATAAAGGAAGAAAAAATATTGCTGTTGTTAATACTAATTCAGGAATGATCCAGATGAAGTTGAGAGAAGATGGATATAGGGATGCCTTAAAAGAGGAAGGTATTTATAATGAGTCTCTTGTTCTTCATATGGATTACAATAGCAGCGAGGAAAATAAAATTGCTGATATATTTAGTTTTTTTACAAAGAACCCAAAGATAGATGCCGTATTATTTTTGGCGAATTACATGGGATTAGCAGGTCTTCAGGCTTTTAGAGGTATGAAGTTTAGGATTCCAGAAGATGTTTCGGTTATAAGTTTTGATGATCACGATAGTTTTCGATTACATACTCCAACCATATCAGTTATTGCACAGCCAATTAAAGAAATAGCCGAAAATGCAATAAAATTATTGATGGATCAAATGACAGGGATTAAACCTTTTGTTATTGAAGGAATACGTAAAAAAGGAAATTTAATAATAAGAGAATCGGTATAATATGACACCGTTTTCAAAAAAAAGAATTAAGGGAACTTTGTTTTTTTTTGCTCTTTTTACTAAATCGTTTTAGTAGGTTTTGATTTATCAAAAAAGAGGAATCGTTAAATTTTTTTGATCTGTTTACTATATCGATTTAGCAAAATAACATAAGTATCAAATTGATGCTAATCAATGACATTCACGGTTCAGGGACTACGGATGACATATTTAAATTGAGTTCCTATTTTTTATTAATATTTTAAAAACAAACAAGTCAAACAAAAATCAAAACAAATAAACCAAAAACAAACGCTTATGAAACAAATTTTAGCAGTGTTAGCGATGGTAATGTTAAGCAGTTTAGGGGCTGTGGCACAAAACCGATCACTAACTGGCGTAGTAGCAGATGCAGATAACAAAGGAATTGTTTCTGCCACCATTAAGGTAAAAGGAAAATCCATTAGCTCTATAACGGATTCTGAAGGGCGCTTTGCAATGACTATTCCAGAAGGAAAGGTTAGTCTAACAGTATCTTCTATTGGATTTATTACACAATCAGTAGAAGTAGGTGAAAGCGAAAAAAATATTACAGTAATACTATCTTCAAGTGTAGAAGAGCTGAAAGATGTTGTGATTACCTCATTTGGAGTTAAAAAACAAAAGAAAAGCTTAGGATATGCTGTTGGAGAACTCAAAGGAGATGATTTAACAAAAACTAAAGAAGTTAACCTAGGAAACGCACTTCAAGGAAAAATAGCAGGAGTAAATGTATCAGCACCTACTTCGGGACCATCAGGATCAAGCCGTGTAGTAATTAGAGGAGCAACTTCGGCTTCGGGACTTAATCAGCCTTTGTATGTTGTAGATGGTATTCCTATTGACAATAGCCAACAAGGAAATGCTAATATGTGGGGTGGAGCAGATAAAGGAGATGGTATGTCTTCATTCAATCCAGATGATATCGCATCTATGTCTGTTTTAAAAGGGAGTGCTGCATCGGCACTTTATGGATATAGAGGATCAAATGGAGTTATCTTGATCACAACTAAAAAAGGTAAAGCTGGTAAAGGAATAGGAGTTGATTTTAGTACGAATTCTACATTTAATACTCCTGTAAATCTTTTAAAATGGCAAGATCAATATGGAACAGGAGAACCTTTAAATGGTATTCCTACCAGATATAATAATTTACAACAGCTTAGAGATAAGTATTATAACGCTTGGGGAGATAAATATGATGGTACGCCTTCACTTTCTCTTGATGGAAAAACTCGACCATATCAGGCATACGGTAAAGATAACGCAGATAATTTTTACAGAACAGGATATTCTTTTAGCAATACTTTAGCAGTGTCTGGAGGGAATGAAAATACAAATTTCAGATTGTCATTTGGAAATACAAAAGATGAGTCAATCTTGCCAGGAACAAACTTTAGAAGAAGTAATGTTGCTTTAAATTTGAACTCAAGAGTAAATGAAAAGATAAGTATTGAGGCCAATGCGCAATACATTGCTGAAAAAAGCCACAACAGACCCTATTTGAATGATTCTCCTAGAAACGCATCTTACCCTATTACTTTTTTATCACCAGCAACAGATATTAGATGGTTAAGTAATGGATATGATGCAAATGGAGGTGAAGCAGATTATTTTGGAGCTAACACCTATCAAACCAATCCTTATTTTGCTACGCAGGAAGATCTGAATAATGATCTTAGAAAACGTTTTATTGGTTCTACTAAAGTAAATTATAATATTACAGATAAAATTTACGCTAAAGCGGTGATCGGTATAGATGATATTAATTACGAATATACTGAAATTGAGCCTACAGGAATTAACTATCTTCCAGGAGGATCTTATGAAAACAGAGTTGAAACCCGTTCAGAGGTTAATGCATCTGGTTATTTAGGATATAAAGGCGATATAGCAAAAGACCTTACATTGGATGCTTTTGTTGGGGCAAACCGTCAGCATAACAGATTTAGCGGTATTAAAATGAAAGGGAATAACTTTATTGTACCGTTTAAATATTTTTATGGAAATACTATGCCAGACAAAACAGAGAAATTGTACTCAGAAAGTGAAGTAAACTCTCTTTTTTATTCTGCTGATTTAGGTTATAAAAATTTCTTATTCTTAAATGTAACTGGTCGTGAAGATTGGTTTTCGACTTTAAATCCGGAAGATAATAGTACTTTTTATCCGTCTGTGAGTACGAGTTTTGTTTATTCAGAAGTTATTGATTTTCCTGAGTGGATGTCCTACGGTAAAATTCGAGCAGGTTGGGGTAACGTAGGGGGAGCATTACCAGACGCATACGCTTTAGCTTTAACATATACTGCGCCAGATGGACAAACAGATTCACAAGGGCAACCAATTTTAGGAGTTAATGGAGAAACTGTTCCAAATAAATATTTAAAACCATATAATGTAAGTACAATCGAATTTGGTTTTGAAAATACATTTTTCAATAATAGAGTTAGTACAGATTTGACTTTTTACCGTAAGAAAACAACTAACGATATCTCTGATGCCGATATTTCTCAAGCTTCGGGTTATAGAACAACCAAAATTAATGTGGGAGAAATACAAAACCAAGGGGTTGAGTTTGCTGTAAATGTAAAAGCTATAAAAACACCAAATTTTAGTTGGAATGTAGGTTATAATTTTGCTTATAATCAAAGTGAAGTACTTAATCTATCTGATAAAATCAATACAAAAACACTTGAAAGAGATAGAAATTCAAACGCTTTTGTGGTTTTAGAAAAAGGACAGCCTTTTGGAATAATTAAAGCATACGATTATTTAAGAGATGAAAATGGAAAAATCCTATTAAGTTCGGATGGTAAATTCATGAGAGGAGACTTAATTGTAGCTGGACAAGGTGTTGCCCCTACTTCAATGGGACTTTCAAATGATTTTACTTATAAAAATTTGACACTTTCGGTTTTTGTAGATGCTAAATTTGGAGGAGATATTTACTCAGCGACAAACCAAAAAGGAACAGAATATGGATTATCAGATAATACACTTGATGGACGTGAGGGAGGAATTGCAGTAACGGGTAAGGATCCTGCTGGAGGTCCTGTTAATCAGCAAGTTTCGGCTTATGATTACTGGAGAAGTTATAGTGATATAACATCAAATTTTGTTTATAATGCAGATTTTGTTAAGCTAAGAGCTGTTTCTTTAAGCTATAATTTTCCGAAAGCATATCTTGCACATTCACCATTTCAATCTATTAGTTTAGCATTCTCTGCTCATAATTTATGGACAATTTATAGTAATACACCAAATATTGACCCAGAATCAAATTATTCTAATAGCAATGCACAAGGACTTGAAAGAGCATCTATGCCTTTGACTAGAAACTACGGACTAACTCTTAATGTCAAATTCTAATAATAAAAATTGTAAGATGAAAAATAAATATATAAAACTATTTTGTATCGCAATTGTTAGTGCAATGACATTGACAGCATGTGATAACGGATTCGAGGAATTAAATAAGAATCCAAATGCTTTAACAGATCCTGCACCTAAATCTATGTTTACGCTTGCCGAAATATATATCGATGGACAAGATTATTCGAATACAAGAGGAAACAATGGATATGCAGCTCAAATAGTGCAACACTTTGCCTCATTAGGAGGACCAGGTTCAAAATATATCTATGTATCAGAGTATTCAGGCTCTTTATTTGGAGAATCATACGGTAAGGGATTGAATCAAATTTTCCAGTTGTTATCAGTTTTACCAAATACGCCAGAAAATTCAAATATGATTCAGGCATGTAGAATCATGAAAGTATTCATGTTCCAGAAATTGACAGATACTTATGGAGAAATTCCATATTTTGAAGCAGGAAAAGGTTATAATGGGAACATTTTTGCACCTAAATATGATACACAGCAAGCAATCTACAATGATTTATTAAAAGAGTTAGATGAGGCTGGTACTGCATTAGATGCCAATAAAGCTTTTGTAGGTAATGCTGATTTATTTTACCAAAGTGATGTAGCAAAATGGAAAAAATTTGCGAATTCATTGATGTTGAGAGTGGCAATGCGTTTATCTAAAGTAGATCCGGCAAAATCAAAAGAATTTGTAGAAAAAGCAGTAGCTAAAGGTGTTTTTAATTCAAATAGTGATAGTGCAGTACTAAAACATGATTCAGGTCCCGCAGGAGTTAGGACAAACCCTATTACTTCATCTTGGGTTAGAAATGATCTAAATGGAGGAGAAGCTAACGTTAAATACAGTAAAACTTTTATAGATTTATTGAAAAATACAAACGATCCACGTTTAAGAATTTATGCAAAATTAGAAGCTTCAGGAGATAATAATCCTGCTCATCAACAAGGACTTGCAAATGATGCAAAAGAATTCCCAGGTGGTGACAAAAAACTTTTTTCAGACCCAAATACTTCTACCGTATTGCGTTTAGATGCACCTACTTTAATTATGTCTTATGCCGAAGTAGAATTTTTATTGGCAGAAGCAGCAGTAAAAGGTTGGAATGTTTCAGGAACAGCACAACAACATTATGAAGATGGAGTAAAAGGAGCAATGCAAGGTTTAACCATTTTTGGAGACAAAGTGCCAGCAGTTACAACAGCAGAGTATGACACATATATTGCGGCTCATCCTTTTAAAGCCACAGGAACAGAGGCTCAAAAAATAGAGCAGATTATAACTCAAAAATGGATTGTTTTATTATTTAATGGTTTCGAAGCTTTTTCTGACTGGAGAAGAACAGGATATCCAGTTTTAGTACCAGTCAATGATCCTTTAGGTGATACTAATGGTATTATTCCAAGAAGATTAATATACGATCAAACTGAGTTAATAACAAATGGAGCCAACTATAAAGAAGCAATACAACGCCAAGGGTTAGACTTAATGACAACCAGAATTTGGTGGGATAAATAATTAATATTGGTTAGGTTAGTTAAAATAAGTCGGGTAGGAGGGTACCTCCCGGCTTATTTTTAAGATTTTATTTTGATTATATAAAAAAACAGTTGTTATAAAGAGGTTAATATATTGTTTTTTAGTACCTTTTTTTTGCAAACAGTGAAATTGCTTTTGCTGAAAAAAATGGAATTACTTTTAATATAACTTAAAAATGGATGATTGATTTTTTGAGCAATCTAAAATCTATCCCGATAGCAATCCTACGGTAAGGACACAAATAGTATAAATAAATTTAGAACACGAATTTCACTAATTTACACTAATATTAATGGCTAACTTAGTTTGTGAAATTAATTTCACAAACTAATTCGTGTCAATTCGTGAAATTAGTGTTTGCTTTTTAGAATTATGTCCAGATGGTAGAATAGCTATAGAAACTAAAATAAATTTATTAAAGTTTGGCAGCTGTAAAAAAGAATATGTGTTTGGATATTTTTGTTAGTTACTTTAATTCTAATACATAAAACTTAAAAGAGAAGGAATTAATTGTGGAGGGCAGTTATCCTTCTCCTCTGCCAACGCTTAATGACCATTGCTCTTTAGAAAAACACACTTAAAAAATAGACCTAAATAATAATTTTATTACACAGTAAAAATGGAATGTAAAAAAAGCTTTTATTGGTTAGTCGGCATTTGTCTTGCAAATTTTTCATTTGCAGTTCGTGCTCAAAATATTGATATAAAAAAAGGCTGGGAATACCGTGAAACAAAAACTGAAAAATGGTATCCAGCAACAGTTCCTGGAGAGATACATACCGATTTGTTAAACAACAAATTAATACCAGACCCATTTTATCGGGACAATGAGAAAAAACTAGAATGGATAGAAAAGAAAGATTGGGAGTATAAAACGACTTTTCAGGTGACTTCAGCAACTTTTAATAAAAAACATACCGAACTGGTTTTTGACGGATTAGATACTTATGCCTCTGTTTATTTGAATAATCAATTGGTTTTAAAGGCAGATAATATGTTTCGCCAATGGAAAGTTGATGTAAAAAAGATAATTAAACCAGGAAATAATGATTTGGTAATCGTATTTAAATCAGCACAAAATGTAGTCGATTCACTTGCAAAAAAAGATTTACCATTTGTAATTCCAGATAACCCTCGTGCCTATGTGCGTAAAGCGCAATATCATTTTGGATGGGATTGGGGACCTAAATTTACTACTTGCGGAATAGTGAAAACTCCACGCTTGGAAGCGTATGATAAAAAAACGCCTGAGAAACCGTATGTACTCAATCGAAAGATAGAGTTGGTACAACAACCAGATAGTTTAGGAAAATCATTTTACTTTAAAATAGATGGGAAGCCAGTGTACATGAAAGGAGCTAATTATATTCCTTCGGATGCATTTCTTTCTAGAGTGACCAAAAAGGAATATGAGAAAGTAGTTGGTATGGCAAAGGATGCCAATATGAATATGCTTCGTATTTGGGGAGGAGGAGTTTATGAAGATGATTATTTTTATGACTTATGTGATAAATACGGAATTAATGTTTGGCAAGATTTCATGTTTGCAGGGACAATGGTACCAGGAGACGACGCTTTTTTCGACAATGTAAAGAAAGAAGTTCAGTATCAGGTAAAACGCTTGCGTCATCATCCGAGTATTGTATTATGGTGCGGAAATAACGAAGCCGACGAAGCATTCAAAAACTGGGGATGGCAAAAAAGTATGAATATGTCCAAACAAGATTCGACACGATTATGGAAAGATTACGTTCGTTTGTTTCAGGATAGTATCCCAAAATGGGTAAAAGAAGTCGATAATAAAAGACCATATATTAGTTCATCACCATTATTTCATTGGTCAAAAGAAAAAAGCATAACTGAAGGAGATAGCCATTATTGGGGAACTTGGTGGGGATTAGAAGATGTAGAAGCAGTACAGAAAAAAACAGGACGTTTTGTGAGTGAATACGGAATGCAGGCGATGCCAAATTATTCGTCAATCGAAAGATTTACGTTGCCAGAAGACCGATATTTATATTCCGATATTTTGCAAGCGCATCAAAAAGCTGGAAAAGGATTCATGAAATTAGATTCTTATTTAAATCGTTATTTTATAGATTCGACCAAAATAAAGAAAATGAATGTCGAAGATTATACATACCTCACACAATGTTTGCAATATTATTCGCTGAAGAACATTATCGGAATTCACCGTTCTAAAGCACCTTATAATATGGGAACATTGGTTTGGCAGCTTAACGATTGTTGGCCTGTTGCAAGTTGGAGTGTAACTGATTATTACGACCGTCAGCCAAAAGCAGCTTGGTACGCCATGAAAGAAGCCTATCGTGATGATATTAAACCTGAAATTGATTTAACACGTCCGATAGATTTAAAGTTAGAAGATCCACAAATCACATGGAAAGTACAAGGAAATAAACTGATTTTAAAAGCTTCAAAATTTGCAAAATATGTAAATGTTTCCATAAAAGGATACACAGGCAAATGGAGTGATAATTATATCGACTTAAAAGCAGGAGAAGAAAGAACAATTACATTCGAAGGAAAAATAGTAAAACCAGAGGTTAAGGTTTATTCTCTTTATGATGTTCTTAAAAGGTACTAAGGTTTTGAGGGACAAAGGGACAAAGGTTTCTTGTGTTGCGAATAAAAAAGGTTCAAAGGTTTTCTGTAAAGACGCACCGCAGTACGTCTTCAATAGATGTTAAAGGCTAAAAACTTTGCGAACTCTGCGTATCCCAATAGCTATCGGGACTGTGCACTTTGCGGTTAAATTTTATTGTAAAAAAAGAAACAAATGGAAAAACTTTGCGAACTCTGCGTATCCCGATAGCTATCGGGACTGTGCACTTTGCAGTTAAATTTCACACAATTCAAATAAAAAAATAGAATAGATGTTTAAAAAATATAACAAAATAGCTTTTAGCGGTATTATCGCTTTAAATCTATTTTTTGCCAATCCTGCGATTTCACAGGAAAAGAAAGCAAAACAAAGCAGTATAGATTACACTAAATATGTAGATCCATTAATAGGATCTGCAGGTCACGGACATGTATTTGTGGGAGCTAATGTTCCTTTTGGGGCAGTACAATTAGGACCAGTAAATGTTTTTGAAGGTTGGGATTGGTGCAGTGGATACAATTATGCAAGTAATACCATATTAGGATTCACACATACCCATTTAAGCGGAACAGGAATTGGAGATTTAAACGATATTCTTTTGTTACCAGTTTCAGGAAAAGTACCGCTTACCAAAGGAACAAAAGAAGATATGGTAACCGGTTATGGATCTTATTTCTCTCATAAAAATGAAGTAAGCAAAGCTGGATATTACAGTGTTTTATTGGATAAATATAAAATTAAAGCAGAGTTAACAGCAAGTGAAAGAGTAGGTTTTCATAAATATACATTTAATACCACTACAGATAATCACGTTTTATTAGACCTTGCCGATGGTGTGGGATGGGATAAACCAGTAAAAACATTTATAAAAAAGATAAACGAAACAACCCTTGTAGGATATAGATATTCTACAGGTTGGGCTGCTGATCAACGTATATTTTTTACCATTGAATTCTCTGAGCCAATTACTAATATGGCATTGTACGACAACACAACTGCTGTTGCAGGAAAAGAAGGAGAAGCGGTAAGAATGAAAGCTGTTTTAGATTTTAAGACTTTAAAAAACAAGCAAGTTTTAGTAAAAGTCGGAATTTCTCCAGTAAGTTATGAAAACGCTTCTGCGAATATTAAAGCGGAGATTCCAAATTGGGATTTTAATGCAGTAGTAAAAGAAGCGACTTCAAAATGGAACAAGGAATTAAATAAGATACAGATAAAAGCAGATGATAAAACAACGAAAGTTTTTTATACAGCAATGTATCATACCATGTTTGCACCATCAATTTTTAATGATGTAAATGGAGATTATAGAGGGACAGACAAAAAAGTATACGAAAAAGCAAATTTCACTAATTACACTACGTTCTCACTTTGGGATACGTATCGTGCTTTGCATCCTTTATATACAATTACGCATCCAGATAAAATTAATGATATCGTTAAATCATTTTTGGCTATCTATGAGCAACAAGGAAGATTACCCGTTTGGCATTTGATGGGGAATGAAACCAATACAATGAACGGGAATCACTCGATTGCAGTTATTGTTGATGCTTATATGAAAGGATATAGAGACTATGATGTGGCATTGGCTTATGAAGCCATCAAAAAAACAGCGATGCAAACGCGTGAGGGAATGGATTATGTTCAAAAACTAGAATATATTCCTGCGGATAAATTACTGGAATCAGTAGGGAATGCTTTAGAATATGCTATTGATGATTATTGTATAGCACTAATGGCAAAGTCATTGGGTAAAACAGATGATTATAACTATTTCACTAAAAGAGCCAATTTGTACAAGCTTTATTTCGATAAAGAAACTACATTTATGAGAGGGAAATTAACGGATGGAAATTGGAGAACACCATTTAATCCGCTTTCATCAGCACATCGCAAAGACGATTATGTAGAAGGAAATGCATGGCAATACACATGGTTAGTTCCACAAGATCCTTATGGTTTAATAGAATTATTCGGTAGCGAAGATAAATTTTTAGCTAAGTTAGATTCGCTTTTCCTGATAACAGACAAAGTAGAAGGCGAAGAAATATCACCAGATATTAGTGGATTAATTGGACAATATGCACAAGGAAATGAGCCAAATCATCATATTCCATATTTGTATGCATACGCAGGGCAACCATGGAAAACGGCTAAGCTAATCCGTGAAATTGATGATAAATTCTACTCAACAAAACCAGACGGATTATGCGGAAATGAGGACTTAGGGCAAATGTCGGCTTGGTATGTATTTTCATCAATGGGTTTTTATTCTGTTAATCCAGCAAATGGAATTTATGTTTTAGGAAGTCCGTTAGTAAACACAGCAACAATTCATCACAAAGAAGGGATTTCATTTACATTAAAAGCAATAGATAATAGCAAAACTAACATCTATATCCAAAAAGCAGAGTACAACGGAAAACCATATACAAAATCATACATCACGCATGATATGATAGTAAAAGGAGGAGAATTAAAACTGTATATGGGAAGTAAACCATCGACGACTTTTGGAGTGAAAAAAGAAGATAGGCCGCTTTAACAAGTTTTCAGGTTTCAGTCACAGTTTTCAGTTTTCTAAAAGGTTTTTAACCCTGAAGCTTCAGGACTGTTAGGTATGATTTTAGGTTTAAGGCGGTTTTGCCAAAGTTGGTCTGCTCATTTTTGTCATTTCGACGAAGGAGAAATCTCCGCGAGAAGCTCGACAAAGATTAGACTTTCATTGCGGAGTTACTTACGGAGATTTCTCCTTCGTCGAAATGACAAGTTTGGGATTATTTTGCGTAAAACTAAAGTTCCTTACAGTCTTGGTTTAAAACTTTGACATAGCTTAGCCAATCGAGATTTACATTTTATAAAGAATAAAATACCTAACAGGTTTTAAAAACCTGTTAGGATAACAAGACATCATATGAAAATAAAGAGTTTAATTTTTTTAGGAGTATTACAATGTTGCATTTTTGTAAATGCACAAGTTAAAACCTTAGATCCAGTAGAATATGTAAATCCATTAATGGGAACACAATCTTTACATAGTCTTTCTAACGGAAATACCTATCCTGCAATTTGCCGACCATGGGGAATGAACTTTTGGACACCACAAACTGGAAAAATGGGTGACGGATGGGCGTATGTTTATACAGCCGAAAAGATAAGAGGATTCAAGCAAACACATCAGCCTTCGCCTTGGATGAATGATTATGGACAATTTTCGATCATGCCAGTAACAGGGAAACTAACTTTTACAGAAGACGAAAGAGGAAGTTGGTTTAGTCATAAAGCAGAGGTTTCAAAGCCCTATTACTATAGTGTATATTTAGCCGATTATGATGTAACGACCGAAATTACAGCAACAGAAAGAGCAGCACATTTTCAGATTACATTTCCAGAAAATGAACAATCTTCTATCGTAATTGACGCATTTGATAAAGGATCTTATATTAAAATAATTCCATCAGAGAATAAGATTATAGGTTATACAACTCGTAATAGTGGTGGTGTTCCAGAGAATTTTAAGAACTATTTTGTATTGCAATTCGATAAACCGTTTTCTACAAATTATACATGGCATGATAAAGTTCTGGAAAAAGACAAACTAGAATTAAAAGACAATCATGTAGGCGCAATAGTTGGTTTTAAAACTAAAAAAGGAGAGAAGGTAAATGTAAAAGTATCATCATCATTTATTAGCATAGAACAAGCAGAACTGAATTTGAAGAGCGAGTTAGGAAAAGCAACTTTTGATGAAACAGTAACGGAATCAAAACAAGAATGGAACAAAATTTTAGGAAAACTAACAGTAGAAGGAGGTAGCGACGAACAGTTAAAAACGTTTTATTCTTGTTTATACCGCACTGTTTGTTTTCCACAGAAACAATACGAGATAGATGGCAAGGGAGAAATTGTGCATTATAGCCCTTATAATGGTAAAGTATTACCAGGATATATGTATGCAGGAACAGGTTTTTGGGATACATTCCGTGCCTTATATCCATTACTTAATTTAGTTTACCCTTCTATAAACAAAGAAATGCAAGAGGGGTTAATCAACGATTACAAAGAAGGTGGGTTTTTGCCAGAATGGTCAAGTCCAGGATTCAGAAATGTAATGGTTGGAAATAATTCGGCATCTGTTGTGTCTGATGCTTATATCAAAGGATTACGAGGATATGATATCAATAAATTATACGAAGCTTTACTGCATGGAGCCAATAACGAAGGTCCGATTGAAGCAGTAGGAAGAAAAGGAGTTGCATATTACAATACTTTAGGCTATGTACCTTATGATGTTAAGATTAACGAAAATGCAGCTAGAACACTAGAATATGCCTACGATGATTTTACCATTTGGAAATTGGCGAAAGCCTTAAACCGCCCCAAAAAAGAAATCAGTTTGTTCGAGAAACGAATGATGAATTATAAGAATCTATATAACCCATCCATCGGATTAATGAGCGGAAGAAATAAAGATGGAAGTTTCCCGAAAAATTTCAATCCGTTTAAATGGGGAGATGCATTTACGGAAGGGAATGCATGGCATTACAGCTGGAGTGTTTTTCATGACATAAATGGTTTAATAGACTTAATGGGTGGAGAGAAAAAATTCACGGCTAAATTAGATGCCGTATTCACCACTCCACCAGTTTTTGACGATAGTTATTACGGGGCAGTTATTCATGAAATCCGCGAAATGCAAATCATGAATATGGGACAATATGCACATGGAAACCAACCCATTCAGCACATGATTTATTTGTATAATTATGCGGGGGAACCTTGGAAAACACAATATTGGTCTCGTGAAGTAATGAATCGTTTGTACAAGCCAACTCCAGATGGATATTGTGGAGATGAGGATAACGGACAAACATCGGCTTGGTATGTGTTTTCTGCGATGGGATTCTATCCAGTTTGCCCGGGTACAGACGAATATGTTCTGGGAGCACCATTATTTAAAAAAGTAACATTACAGTTAGAAAACGGAAAGCAGCTTATTATAAACGCTCCAAATAATTCAGAAACGAATAAATATGTTCAGGATTTAAAATGGAATAATGCAACTCATACCAAAAATTATATCAATCATTTTGACGTACTAAAAGGTGGCGAATTAAATTTTGATATGAACAGCAAACCTAATTTACAAAGAGGAACTTCAGCAAGTGCCTATCCATATTCTTATTCAACTTCAAAATAATACTATGCAATCACGTAGAAAATTTATAAAAAATACAGGAATTTTTTCAGCAGGATTATTGGCACTCCAAACAGATGTTTTCGGAATGCAATCGGATGCGTTCAATTTTGCACTAAAAGATTTTATTACTAAAAGACCACCATTAGCCGAAAGAAAATTTACAAGTAAAGCAATTGAGGCAGCAATTGTAAGAATCAAAAAACAAATAGCAAACCCAGAATTGGCTTGGTTATTTGAGAATTGCTTTCCTAATACATTAGATACAACTGTTGATTTTGAAATCATCGATGGTAAACCAGATACTTATGTAATTACAGGAGATATTGATGCGATGTGGCTAAGAGATAGTACAGCACAAATTTGGCCATATATCCCGTTTATAAAGGAAGATAAAAAACTAGCTGAATTGGTTAAAGGAGTAATCAACCGCCAAACAAAATGTATTTTATTAGATCCTTATGCAAATGCTTTTTACAAAGATTTTAATCAGGTAAGCGAATGGAAGAACGACATGACCAAAATGCAACCAGGTATTCACGAGCGCAAATGGGAAATTGACAGTTTATGTTATCCAATAAGACTGGCACACGGATATTGGAAAGAAACGGGAGATATAAGTTTGTTTGACAGTAAGTGGAAAGAAGCGATGCTTTTGGTACTGCAAACTTTTAAAGAACAACAACGATGGACGGATAAAGGGCCATACAATTTCCAGAGAGTAACAGCTTGGGCTACCGATGGAGTACCATTAAGCGGTTATGGATATCCTGTAAAACCATGCGGATTGATTGTTTCGACTTTTAGACCAAGTGATGATAGTACGTTATTTGGATATTTGATTCCGAGTAATATGTTTGCCATCGAAGTACTTGGATATCTTCAGGAAATTTTCTCTTTGCCAGCATTAAAAGACAATGATTTAGTTGCTAAAGCAAAAGAATTACAGGGGCAAGTTCAGAAAGGATTAGAAGAAAATGGAATCATCGAACATCCAAAATTCGGAAAAATTATTGCTTTTGAAGTTAATGGATATGGAAGTTTCCATATGATGGATGATGCTAATGTTCCCTCATTATTATCATTGCCGTATTTAGGAGCTATTGAGCCAGATAGTCCATTATATTTGAATACACGTAAAGTAGTACTTTCAGACAATAATCCGTTTTTCTACAAAGGAAAAGCAGGAGAAGGCGTAGGAGGACCACATACTGGAACAGATACCATCTGGCCTATGAGTATAGTTTTGAGAGCGATTACTAGTGTTGATGAAAAGGAGATAAAAGCATGTATTAGCAATTTAATAAAAACAAATGCCGATACAGGATTTATGCACGAGTCATTTCATAAAGATGATGTTACCAAGTTTACCCGAAAATGGTTTGCTTGGGCAAATACATTGTTTGGAGAAATGATAGTACATACCAGTATCCATTATCCTCAGATTTTAAAAGATAAAAATATCTAAAAATAGTTACCACTAAGAGATTAAGAAAAATTAAGTTTTTAAAATCTCTATAACTGGTGATAAAAAAAATAAAAGCTAAAAATATACCATTAAGAAATTAAGAAAATTAAGTTTTTTAAAATTTAAGAAAATATTTACCCTTAAGAGATTAAGAAAAATTAAGCAGCCAGACTTAATAATCTTAATTTCTTAATGTTGAAAAACAAATCTTAATCTCTTAATGGTTCAATTCCAAAATAAAAAAGAATGAATAAAACATATGCCGTTGGATTAGACATTGGGGGCACACATATTACCGCAGCGGTTATCGATATAAAAGATATGAAAGTGATTGATTTTTCATTGCATAAAGAGTCATTTGATTCTAATTTGCCAGTAGAAGAAGTAATGACTATATGGGAAAAAGCAATTCGTACTTCTATCGAAAATTCAAAAGTAGGAAACACAATAGGATTAGCAGTTTGTATGCCAGGACCATTTGATTATAACAATGGAGTTTGCTGGATAAAAGGACAATCTAAATATGAACACTTTTATGGTTTAAATGTTAGAGATTTATTTAAAGATAAATTGAATCTTTCCAATGAATTTCCAATTCTTTTTGAGAATGATGCCGTTTGTTTTGGTAAAGGAGAAGTTTTTAAAGACGCTCATAATCTTTCTAAAAAAGTAATGGCAATCACGCTTGGTACCGGACTTGGCGCTTGTTTTATAAATAGGGGAGAGTCAATTAGTACAGGAGATTTAGTACCAAAAGATGGTGAAATATACGATCTTCCGTATAAAGAAGGAATAGCTGAAGATTATGTTTCTGCACGCGGACTTATAGCTGGTTATTTCGCTTTAAGCGGAAAAAAAATTAACAATGGTCTAGAGCTTTTTAATCTGGCTATAACTGGAGATACAATGGCTAAAAAAGTTTTTGAACAAATGGGAGAGGATTTAGCAGCAATTGTTCTTCCGTGGTTAGATAATTTTTCTGTTGATAGTTTTATTATAGGAGGAAAAATCGCAAATGCCAGTGAATTTTTCTTACCAGCTTTCAACCAAAAAATTAAAGAAGCAGGAAGTGATGTTGCAGTTTCAATTTCTACAGACAATGAAATAGCTGCTTTATTGGGAGCTAGCAGTATGCTTTATAAATCGTAGTTTTGATTATATTAGTTGTTTTTTTCTGCCACAGATTAAAGGATTAAAAAGATTTATTGATAAGAATTTTTATCCTGCAAGTTTTTTTCAATCTTGTAGGTTTGATTTTCAATATTTATAAAGTTATGATTAAGTAACTGTTTTTTACCATATAAATTACTTAAGGGAGTATACGTTTTCTAAGCAGTTTACTTTAATGAGCTTATATCACTTATATGGTTTAAATTTATTTTAGTGTTTAATGTAAGAGTAAAATATTTTTTTACAGATTAAAAATCATTTAGAATCCTTTAATCTGTGGCAAACAAAATAATAGATATGACAAATTCAAACCGCAGAAATTTCATAAAAACAGCAGCTATAGCTTCAGTAGCTGTAGCCTTGCAATCTTTCAATTCAGATTCAAGAGAGGAAGAAAAAAATATAGTATCTAAGAAAGTAAAGAAACCAATTGTGCTTTCTACATGGAAGTTTGGAATTCCTGCAAATGAAGCTGCTTGGGAAGTATTAAAAAGTAACGGAAGTGCCTTAGACGCTGTTGAAGCAGGAGTTAAAATCCCCGAGGGAGACCCAAAAGAAAGAAGCGTAGGTTATGGCGGACGTCCAGATAGAGATGGTCGGGTTACGCTGGATGCTTGTATCATGGATGAAAATGCTAATATTGGTTCCGTTGCTTCTTTAGAATATATAAAACACCCAATTTCGGTAGCAAGAGCCGTAATGGAAAAAACGCCTCATGTAATGTTGGTCGGAGATGGAGCTTTACAGTTTGCATTGACACAAGGATTTAAAAAAGAAAATCTGCTGACAGAAGAGTCGGAAAATGAATGGAAAGAATGGCTGAAAGATAGCAAATACAAACCCATTGCCAATATTGAAAATCACGATACTATCGGGATGATTGCTCTGGATGCCAATGGAAATCTGTCGGGAGCATGTACCACCAGTGGAATGGCTTTTAAAATGCATGGGCGTGTTGGCGATTCTCCAATTATCGGAGCTGGTTTATATGTTGATAATGAAATTGGAGCAGCAACTGCAACAGGACATGGCGAAGAAGTAATCCGAATTTCGGGTTGTCATCTTGTTGTAGAGTTAATGCGACAAGGAAAATCACCTCAAAAAGCCTGTGAAGAAGCAGTAGCAAGAATCGTAAAATTAACCAAGAACAGAAACAAAGATTTAAAGGATATTCAGGTAGGATTTATAGCCTTGAATAAAGCAGGAGAATATGGTTCTTATTGTATTCAAGGAGGTTTTAATTATGCAGTTTATGATGACACAGGGAATAAATTAATCGATGCCGATTATTTCCTAAAGTAAAATAGTAATTAGCTCACGAAGAGTTAATTGTTTTGTAATGCGCAATAGTCTTTAGACTTTGCGCATTTTTTGGTTTAGATAATATAAGATTTGTAGATACATATCTAAGCAATATTTTCCAAACCTCCCGGAAAAGGTCTGTAGGCATAATAATGCAAGACTTCCTCGATAGCCATTTTTAGCGCTTCGTTTATAGGAAGCAAGGTAATTCCCATTTTAAGATCAATTTGTGCCAGACGCATATAATAATCAGTAAAAATTGGAACGTTTTTCCCTTTATTGATTAATTCTTCGGCGGTTTGAAAGTTTTCTTGTTGTTCTTCTTTTATGATTTTGCAGGTTGCTAATCGTAATTTTCCATATTTATCCGTGTTTGCTGCATAACCAAAAAGACGGCATATTAATCCGCGATAGCGATAATTGGTACAATTTCCTTTGTGATGTTCTAAAACAGACAATGGATGGTATAAATGACAATTTTTACTAGAAGAATTATTTAATTGGGCTAAGGTTTCTTCGGCAATACCATTTAAGAATAAATGAAATGCCCAAGGTAAGAATTCTAAAGGAGAGGCATCTATACTTGGGTTTGAACAGCATTTACCACAACCAGCGTTGCAAAACAAATGGGTTTCAGATTTAAAAGCAGTAATTTCAATTTCAAGGCGGTCAAACAATGCTTCAACGAGCCGAACTTTATGTTCTATTGCCATTTTTTTGTGTAAGGTAGGCTAATAGAAATGGCTCATGCTATACTATGCTTTTTTTGTGAATAGTTTTTAAAGGCTTAAAGGTTCTGAGATACTGATTAGCAAGGGTCCAAGATATTTAAAAGATATAAAGGAGGATTAGGAGCTAATCCTCCTTTCGAAGTTTCGGGATTAGGTAAGGTTTTTTATTATGTGTAAAAGAATTCTAATCTGGGTATGGGAGTTTAAAAAGCCCATTTAACCTAAAAGAAATTAAGGAAAAGCTTTGTACCTTTGGCGCTTTAAAAAAGTCCTAAAACCCCATATGAAACGAGAACATTATATTCCTTTTAATAAGGAATTCTTACTCGAAGAACAAATAGCAACTATTAGTGAAGACCCCAAAAAGGTTGATGAATTTAAAAAGTTATTTGATATAATCGAACATTATTATCATTATGAAGCTTTTAATCTTAACCGAAATCTAAAACAGAATTACGCTTTATTTGACCCAGATTTAAGCCCAAAAGAGCGAGAAGGATTTATTGGTAAAAGTGATTTTAGAGTTTTTAAAGAAACACTTCATACTGTTCTGGAGCATGGTAACTACAGACGTATTGATAAAGAAACTTTAGATAAAGCTTTTAATGATTCTGATTTAATAGGGTTAAATCTTGCAATAGACTTCAATGCATTTAAGGATTATGAATTGTATGTTCGTGGAAGTTATAAGGCTAAAGAAACAGTAACAAAATTTATTTTTTGGAAGAAAGAAATAGTGATTGAATACTATGATCGTGTTATGATTTATCTCAATTATAACGATGCCAATTATCTTAATTCGAAAAAAGTTAAATTAGGAAAAATGCCTATTGACCCAGGCTCCATAGTTTTAAAAATCTTTAAGCGTGTTCCTAAAAATGATTTGGAAACGATATTTCCAAATGCGATTCCGATGATGTCGACTACAGATAAATTATTGCTCTGGGTTCCTGGAATTTTTGGAGGAGTCTCTTTATTGAGTACTACTGTAATTCCAGCATTAATTGGTATGTATGGAGCCTACCAATCGGGGGAAGCAATTGATTTACTAAATAGTAAAACCTCACTTAATCAAGGTTTAATTGCATTAGGAATACTTTCTGCATACTTATTTCGCCAGTATAGTAATTTTGTAAATAAGAAGATTAAATATTCCAAAATGCTTTCAGATAGTCTTTACTTTAAGAATATAGGAAACAATAGTGGTGCATTTTATTCATTATTGAACTCTTCGGAGGAAGAAGTGCTTAAAGAAACTATTTTGGCTTATGCATTCTTAAACAGAAGTAAGGAGCCTTTAACAGCTGAAGAACTTGACAATCAAATAGAATCTTGGTTCTTGACAAAATTAGATACTGATTTAGATTTTGATGTAAATGATGCATTGTTGAAATTAAAAAGTATCGGACTTGCTATAGAAAAAAATGGAAAGTGGGAAGTAATTCCACTTGACAAGGCACTCATCAAAATTGATGAATTATGGGACAGTGTTTTTGATTATAATCGTCGAGATACAGAGGTTTTAAGTTTCTGAGACACTAAGAAAAAAGGTTTAAAAGTTGTTTAGTTTGTGGAATTCCTTGATGAGATTCTTCCTGCGTCGGAATGGCAATTGTGAGAAAAGATGAATTTTAGAATAATATCACAGTCATTTTTACCCCCAAACAAAACAACCTTTAAATATTAGAGCCTCAGAACCTCAGTACCTTATTTTCAAAACTCTTTGCATCTTGCATAAAATTTATTAGATTTACGTATATCTAAATCCTATAATATGAGAACGTTAGAGCAATGGTTTGAAGAATATGCAGTGAGTCATCAGAACCCAATAAATAAAGCGATACATTATATATGTGTACCTGCTATTTACTTTTCGATTGTAGGTTTATTAATGAGTATTCCAAGTAGTTTTATTGCCAATATTTTAAAACTCAATGCTCCAATAATCGAAAATTGGGCTACGGTAATATTACTTTTTGTACTTGTCTTTTATATTCGATTGTCAGTTGCAATGGCTTTTAAGATTGCAATATTGTCAGCTATTTGTCTGATTGTAAATTACTACATTGGACAAGTTTTTCCGTTATGGATTTTCTCAATTGGTGTTTTTGTCATTGCTTGGGTTGGACAATTCTACGGGCACAATATTGAAGGCAAAAAACCTTCTTTTCTAAAAGATCTTCAGTTTTTAATGATAGGCCCTGCATGGGTAGTAGAGAATTTGTTCTCTAAGAAATAATACTATAGAAAGAAAGGCTCTTAGAAGCTGAGGTTCTAAGTAGAAAAGTAAATAGGAAATGCTTCAGTGTTTTTTATGTTTTGGTTGTGAACAAAGATTAAAGTCCTAGCTAGCCCAGATAGTAGCGACATCCTTTTCTTTGTTTCTTTAGCAAAGAAAAGATATAGCGAATAGCTGGAACTCAACAAGATTAAATAGAAGGGGGATGGTTGCTCCTGATTAATGAATAAGCAATAAATCTAGAACTGATAGTTCTGCAAAAAAGGGACAGAACATACCGATTATTATTTCTTTTGCTTTTGTAAAACTTGCACCTATTTGATTAGCCTGATTCTTAATTTGGCTTGGTGGATAACCAAAATGTTTACGGAATGCAGTACTAAAATGGTTGGGAGTTTTATATCCTAATGATTCTGCTACTTGGTAAATATTTAGCTCGTCTTTTAGTAGTTTTTGTTTGGCTTCGTTCATTTTTAGTTCGTTTAAATAACCAAAAACGGTTGTGCCAAATAGCTCTTTAAAGTACTTCTTCAACTTGAATTCGTTGGTTCCTACTTTACGGGCAAGGTCAATTAGAGAACAAGGAGTAATGATATTTTGAGTGACCAATTCTCTGGCATGATGCATTCTTTTTACATCAATTTTTGGAATTTTAATAGTAAGATCTTGTATTTGTGTTAACTGCTCTACTTGTAGCAATACTAATTCTGTCACTTTTGTTTCCATATACATCCTGCGGAAATGTCCAGTTCTTTCGCAAGAAGCTATATCTCTTACTGCGGTCAGAATTTCTGGTGACATAATTTCGCTATATTTTATTTGTTTTGCAGGATTTTCATTAGTGCAAGTTTCAATAAATTGAAGGTTTAAATCTAATGAATCAACAAGAGTAGTGTATGTATTTTGTGGAATTAATATCGATAAGTATTCAGATACAGTTGAGGTTGCTGGTAGCTTTGCCAGTTTAGTGCCAGCTGGTAAGAGATGTATTTGATGATGCATCAGATTGGAACATCCTTTCATAAAAAAGAACATTTGTATGGCTGGTTCATCTGTATAATATTCAATTTTAATCGGCTTAAGTAAATCTAATTCAATATAATTTATAAAGAACGACCCAGCTAGCGTATGGCTGTCTTTTATATTGCCATATTCAGGGTGATTGAAGGTATTGGTTTCTTCTATAAGTTCACAAACTTGGTCTTCTTCTCTAAAAAACATCTGGTCACAGAGTTTATAATCTATATCTTTTATCGTGGTTTTAAGTTGCATGGAAATTCTTACTTTATTATTTAGCAAATATACACTATAAAATCGATATGTGTATTGAGTCTAAATAAAAACAATCCTTTTTGTGTATGTTATAATCCGTATTTGAAACCCTTATGCTGAGTGAGTCGGGTTAAGTTTGCAAATGAATTAATAATACCAATTTTACTTTGTAATGGGTTTCAAAAACTACATAGATTGTTTTAAAGCAATAAAAAATATAATAACAGTTTGTATTTTAACTTGTTGCGGATTAAGGAAGACGATTTTCTCTTCGACTAATTTAAATATATTGATTTTAAAAAAAAATGGTTCTTTATCACAGTCTTTAAAATTAGGCATATTTTTTATTTGTATGTTTTTTTTACCATCTGGGTTATTAGCACAAAATGGAACTCTTTCGGGGGTTTTAAAATTAGATAGTGGTACGCCAATTACTTATGCCGCTGTTGCTGTTAAAAATACTAAACATCAGGTTATTACCGATGATGAAGGTAAGTTTGAGTTTAGAGGTTTGGCACATGGGCATTACGAAATTGAAGTAAGTTCTATAGAAATCACCAAAAAAAGTATTAAAGTAGACTTTAAAGGGAACAGTGAAAGAATTTTACTAATTGTAGAACCTTCAGCAAGTTTAGGTTTAAAAGAAGTTGTAATTAATGTTAAGACTGAGAAAAAAGAGGTTGAAACTAAAGGATTTGCTGTTAATGTAATTGAGACTCAAAAGATGGCACTGCAATCGATACAGACTAATGAGTTGTTAGACCGTTCGGCAGGGGTTCGTATTAGGCAAGATGGGGGATTGGGATCTAGAATTGATTACAATATTAATGGTTTATCAGGTAATGCTGTAAAGGTTTTTATTGATGGTATTCCTTCTTCTAATTTTGGTTCTTCTTATTCATTAAATAGTATTCCTCCAGCTTTAATTGATCGTATTGAAGTTTATAAAGGAGTTGTTCCTGCTAACCTTTCTGAGGATGCATTGGGTGGAGCAATCAATATTATCTTGAAGAAAAAAACTAAAAATTCACTTGTAACATCTTATTCTCTAGGATCATTTAATACACATCAATGGAATATAGCAAGTAACTACCGTAAAGAGAATGGTTTTACGGTTGATGCTTCTGGTTTTTATAATTATAGTGATAATAATTATGAAGTTTGGGGTCAGAGCATCACATTTAAAGATTATACAGGTAAAACTACAACGAACCATCGTGCAAAACGTTTTCATGATGCTTATAAATCATATGGGACTAAGGTAGAAGTTGGTTTTACTGATGTAAAATGGGCTGACCGATTTATGATAGGTGGTATTTTATCGAAGGATTATAAAGAGGTCCAGCATGGTATTACAATGGATAATGTGTATGGAGATCGTCATACGAGACGTAATTCTAGTATAGCTACATTAACATATAGTAAAAATGATTTTTTGACAAAAGGATTGTCATTCAAAACGGATGCTAGTTATTCTTATCTAAAAAGACAAGCAATAGATACAGTAGGGATTATGTATGATTGGTCAGGTAAGCCACTAATGTATCCTGATGGTACTTATGTAAAATATACTAGCGGGGCTGAGGTTGCAAGTGCTAAAACACTGGGAATTAATACTGATAAGACCTTATTTGTTCGTACAAACTTAGGTTATACAATAAATAGCAACAACACGATATATGCTAATTATATGCATAATAACTTTATACGTGGAATATCTGATGAATTACAACCTTTAGGACTTCAACTATTAGAGAATACAAGAGATTTACAAAAAAATATTGTTTCGTTTACCTATGAGAATTTAGCTTTTTCTCAAAAATTGAGAACTAATGTTTTTTATAAACATTACTTTCAAAAGGTTACTTCAAATGAACCATATAGACAAGATATAACTCCGGGTATTCCTAATTATGAAAAGAGAGTATTTACTAAAAAATCTGATTTTAGTGGTTACGGTATTACTTTATCTTATGAGTTAAACCCTAATTTATACTTGTTAGGATCTGCAGAGAAAGCAATGCGCTTGCCAAGTGCCAACGAATTGTTTGGTAATGTTAATGATAACTTACTTGCTCCGGCAGGAGAACTAAAACCTGAAACGAGTCATAATGTTAACATTGGAGTAAATTGGTCTGGATTAAAATTTCATAATCATTCTATTAGATTAAATACCTCTTTGTTTTATAGAGACACAAAAGGAATGATTAGAGAATCGATAAGAGCGGGAAGTTTTACTTATTCACAGTTTGAAAATTTAGAGAATGTTATGTCTCGTGGTATAGATGCTGAGATAATTTATGATTACGCTAAGAAGTTTAATCTTTCTCTTAATATCTCAAAATTTGAGTCTTTGTTTAATACCAGATTTGATGCCAATGGTGCTCCATACCTGTTTTATCGTATGCAAATAAGAAACGAGCCTTCGTTTAAATTTAATATTAATGCAGTTTATTATCAGGATGATTTGTTCGCGAAAAAATCTAAGACTTCTATTTATTATAACATCAGCTACGTAGATGAATTTCTTAGGAATTGGGCTAATGTTGGAGGCAAAAACTTAGACTATATTCCGACACAATTTTCTAATAGTATAGGAGTTGCTTACACTTTTCCATCTAATAAATTCACAATTAGTGTGGATGCAAAAAACATATTTGATCAACAGATCTTTGATAATTTTGGTTTACAAAAACCAGGTCGTGCATTTTATGCCAAACTAACATATTCATTAACTTCAAAATAATTAATCACAATGAAAATTAAATTTAGAAATTTAAAAAGTACATTACTTTCTGGTGCTTTTGCAATAGCTCTATTGAGCTCATGTAGCAATAATGATAGTGAAGGGGAAATTGCTCCTACATTACCAGAAGTAAAAAAAGACTTTCAATTAGCATTTGCTAGTGGTTCAGGTAGTATTTCTGGAACTTATCTTCAAGGTATCTCTGACCTTTCTAAAGGAGAGGTGTCATTTTTTGGAAAAGGATATTCAATGACTTCATCACGTACAGCCAGAGTATTTACATCTACAGATGGTTCTATTGTTTATAGCCTTAATTATACAGTTGGTACTATCGATAAGTTAACGTATCATGGTGGAGAAAATTATAAAAAAATAATCACTTTTGACGCTTCTATTCCATTAGGAGTAAAAGCTGTTCGTTTTACAAAAATGAATGATAAAGTAGCATCTGTGCATAATATTGCTGCTGTTGAACAATATGGTGGAGCTGATAAAAAAGATTATTTAAAGCACAAAATGACTGTTGCTATTGGTATTTTAGACTTAGAGGCAATGAATTTCGGGAGTAATTTCAAAAAAGATATTGATTTAATTCTTCCAGGAACTTTGGCTAGCGAAGGATATTATATTTCTCGTATTGACTGTCCTGTTATTTCTGGTAATAAATTGTATTATGGAGCATCAGTTAGCAAGTTTAACGCAGCAACTGGTAAAGCAGGAGAAACGGATAAAACTTTTACGCTTGTACTTGATTATCCAAGTTTAACTAATGCTACTGTAATTAGTACTTCGCATGTTAAAGGAGCTACAAATGGTTACCGTACTCCTACACAACACATTAATGAAGCTGGTGAAATCATGCAAATGGTTGGAAACGGAAAAGAGTTAAACATCGTAAAAATTAAAGATGGTAAATATGATGAGACTTATAAATATAGCGTAAGCGGATTATTAAATAAAGTTGTTTCAAGTAGTGGTTGGTTTTATGCTGGTAACGGAATTGGTTATATCCCTTATGAAAAAGTAGGTGTGGATGAAATTCAGGTTGGTGTTGATTCAAATGGTAAACCAACTTATTCAGGTTCATGGGGATTGGCAAGAATGGATTTTAAAAATGGAAAAATCATTGATTTAACTGTTCCTAAAGGATTATGGTTGCAACAATACCAAAATTCAGTTGTGAGAGATGGAAAATTCTATATTGCATTAACTCCAGTTGGAGTACAAGGTAATATTTATATTTTTGATGTTAATTCTGAAAACGCTGATAGTACTGTAGGGGCTAAAGTATTTTCAGGTGCAGATCAATACTACATTGGTATATTCTAGTAGTTTATCTACCATTACTAAAAAAGCAGCGATTCGTTTTGAATCGCTGCTTTTTTTATTTTAGGTTTGGTGGTTCTAAGTTGTAAAGGTTCAAAGGATTCGTTTACACACAAAACAACCACAATATTGTTTCACTGACGAAGGAAGTGTTTCATAAAAGCCACATGATATTCTTAACTTAGCCCAGATAGTAACGACATTTGTTTTTGTTTCTTTAACAAATAAAAGATATAGTGGATAGCTGGAAAATGCTTCTAAATATTCATAATAGGATTCTTAGTCCTTAATTGGAATTGTTTTTTTTGCTGTCATTGTTGAACCAACAGATGCGATTATTACAAAAAATACTGCAACTATTTCGCTAAAACGAAGATGTTCTTGTAAAAACAAGAAGGCACAAATAGATGCGGCAGCAGGTTCTAAGCTCATTAATATGCTAAAAGTGCGTGGTGGAAGTTGACCAAGTGCTTTCATTTCTAATGTAAACGGTATAGCACTTGATAATAGTGCAAGTGCAATTCCCATTCCTAAAAGATTAGGTGTTAGGTTGCTTAATCCATTTTCCATAATTCCAAAAGGAATTATAAGTAGCGATGCAAATAACATTCCGGTTGATACTGCGTCACCATCTTTCATTACTTTAGAAACTTTTCCTCCCAATACAATATATGTTGCCCAAAAGACTCCGGCTAATAGAGCAAATAAAGCTCCAACAATGTCAATTCCATTACCAGACCATGGTGCAATAAGTGCAATTCCCATCGCGGCAATAAATACCCATAGATAATCTATCAAGCGTTTTGAACCAAAAACGGCTAATACTAAAGGCCCTACAAATTCTAAAGTAACTGCTAAACCAACAGGAATTCGCTCTATTGCGAGATAAAAGATAAGGTTCATTGTTCCTAAAGACAATCCATAAGGAATTACAAGTTTCCATTGTTGAGGAGTTATTTTGCGTAAGTTTGGTTTGTAAGCCAAAAATAGAATTAACGCTGAAATTCCTATTCGTAACGATGCTGTTCCTGCTGCTCCAATAGCAGGGAAAAGACTTTTTGCAATCGCTGCTCCAAACTGTACACTAATGATTGCTAGGAGTATTGCTGGAAGTGGCGGTATATTAACTAGTTTATTTTTCATAGGAAGGGTTCAAAATATGAGGCTGCAAAATTACAAAAAAAATCTCTCATAATTTCTCCCTTATAAGTTAAATGAATTGTAATGTTTTTAACAGGATAAATGGTTGTTTTTGTCCTGTTTTTTGGTTGTTGGATTTGAATTTTTTAATGAAATAATTTTTATTTATGTATTTAACTACGTAGTTTTGAATTGTGTAAAATAATAAGCTATGAATATATTAATTGTTCCTATCGAAAATGATCATTCAGTGGCAGTCGTTGATTTGATTTTAAATATCCAGCAAAAGGAATTTAATGTTCCGATAACTTTAGAAGACCAACCTGATCTTTTAGAAATAAATGAATTTTATCACAAAAAAGGAGGGTGCTTTTGGGGTGCTTTTGCTGATGGAGAATTGGTTGGTACTATCGCATTGGTAAAATATGATGATAGTAGGGAAGGTGCCATAAGGAAGATGTTTGTAAAAAAAGAATACCGAGGAAAAGAGTTATTTATTGCTCAACAACTTCTGGATACATTGATTGATTTTAGCAGACAAAATGATCTTAATGATTTATATTTGGGAACAGTTTCGATATTAGAAGCAGCTTTGCGTTTTTATGAAAGAAATAATTTTGTACGAATTGAGAAAGAAACACTTCCAGATGCATTTCCTGTAATGGGGGCTGACAATGTGTTTTGTCATTTAAAATTAAACGAGTAATGATAAATATTATAGATGAATCGGGTATTTTGGCTTTATCGACAAGACTGCAGCGTCTTAGTGAACAACTGCGTAAAGACGGTGCGATGCTCTACAAATCATTTGACATTGAGTTTGAACCTAAATGGTTTCCAGTAATTTACACACTTCATAACAAAGGCGTATTAAGCATTGTAGAAATTGCCAATGAGATTGGTTATACGCATCCATCTACAATTAGTTTACTAAAAGAATTAGAAAAACAGAAGCTTATTCGTTCCAAAAAGGATAAGGAAGATGAGCGTAAACGTTTAATTGTACTTACCACAAAAGGACAAGATCTTATCTTAAAAATGAAACCTGTTTGGGATATTATTTCTGATGTTCTTAATGAAATTACAGATAATGAGAATAATTTACTAAAAGCCATAAATGAAGCCGAAAGTAAAATTGCCAATCAGAGTTTTCTGCAAAGAGCATTACAATTAAAAGAGAGTAGATTGTAATCTGTTTTATGATTGTTTTTTTACGGATATATTTTGTGCGATTACATATTAAGTTAGAGACGCACCGTAGTGCGTCTAATATGGAGTCAATTCAAAAATGAGAATTATGATTGTATAAAATATGATTTTATAAATTTTCTATAAATGAAATATAATCATGTGCGCTTTTTTCTATCCTTCCAGTAGTAGCGTTATGTTCTGCACCATAGAAAGCGAATAATGGTTTATAGTCGGCTTTTATGTAATTAAAAGTAACTTCAAACGGAGCTGTTAATTGTTCTAGGGTGTATTTGTATCTGCCCGTTGCGCTGTAATCTTCTTCATTAATTCCAGCAGTTATTCCTAATGCAATTTTCTTATCGCTTAGTTTATATCCACTTTTTGAGCCATATGCCCATCCGTGTGTTAATACTTCATCTAGCCATTTTTTGAAAAGTGGCGGACAATTAAACCAGTAAAAAGGGAACTGAAATATAATTGTATCGTGTGATTCTACAAGCTGTTTTTCTTTCTCAATATTGATGTTTCCGTCAGGATACGCACTATGTAAATCATGTAAATGATACTTTTCGGGATACTTTTTTAATTCTTCAATCCATCGTTTGTTTATTATTGAATTTTTTAAATCGGGATGTATGATAATTACTAAGGTCTTCATGCTATAAATTTTAAAATTTTGCTTGTGCAAATATCAAACTCATTCAAGCATTAACCAATAAGGGGGAAATTAATCATATAGTGATAAATTAATCACCATTGATAATTAAAGCAGTTACTTCGTTTATTTTTACTTTTGTAGATTAATAAAGAAACTAAAGATATGTATCAACGAAAAATTCCGATAGATTATAATTGTGGTCTTAGTGTTGCCATGGAGGTGGTAGGTTCTAAATGGAAATTTTGTTTGTTGGATGAAATTCATAAAGGAATAAAACGCCCTAAAGATTTGGTTCTGGCGATTAATGGCATTAGCAAACGAGTATTGCAAAACCAACTAAGAGAATTGGAGTTACATGGGCTTTTGGCAAAAACAGTTTATACTGAAGTTCCTCTACGAGTAGAATATTATCTTACTGAAACAGGAATATCTCTTTTACCTTTAATTGTTGCCCTTGATAAGTGGGGAATGAATTTTGCTCCTCAGTTAAAAACGATATTAGAAAAAGAAGAGGAAATAGTGCTTTAGGATTTTAGCCACAGATTAAAATTATTGCCCCTTTTTTAATCTGTGTTAATTGCTAAAATCGATACTTCTTATTAATAATCAAAACGTTTAAAAGCTTCGATTGCTTCGTATTCTGCAAGACCTAAATCATCGTATAAAATCGCTGTGTTTTTGTTACGATCTTCGGCTCTAACCCAAAATTCTCTTGAGTCATTTCCTTGAAACATCACTCTGTCTTTTTGAGATTGGTGATACAAAATAGCATGACGTTTTAATAATACTTCAGATGGACTTAACGGTACAGCCATGTCTATTTCATGAATATCCCATTCGTGCCAAGCACCTCGGTATAACCATAGCCAGCAATCATCCATATAAGGTTGTGGTTTTAGTTCCTTCATTGCAGCAAAAATGGCATTCAAACATACCTCATGCGTTCCATGCGGATCTGCTAAATCTCCTGCTGCAAATACCTGATGTGGTTTTATTTGGTCGATAATGTCTTTTACAATAGCAATATCTTCAAGACCTAACGGATTTTTCTTAATTTGTCCTGTCTCATAAAACGGTAGATCCAGGAAATGAGTATTTTCATCTTTTAACCCAATATATCTCGTAGCGGCATACGATTCTCTTCGGCGGATAAGTCCTTTTAACTTTCTTACTTCCAAGGAATCAATTTGATTTTCTGACTTGTTATTTAGAAAATCAATCACCGATTTGAAATTTATTTTTGTGTCTGAATCAGCAAAAAAATCATTACTTACCTCAGCAAACTTTAACGCCTCATCATCAGTAACTGCAATATTTCCAGAGGTTTGATATACAACATGCACATCATGCCCTTGTTTTATTAATTTTGAGAATGTTCCTCCCATTGAGATAACATCATCATCTGGATGGGGACTAAAAAGAATAATTCTTTTCTTAGCTGGATTAGCTCTCTCTGGACGATGTGAATCATCAGTATTGGGCTTGCCTCCTGGCCATCCTGTAATCGTGTGCTGTAATACGTTGAACATATTAATGTTCAAATCGTAAGCAGAACCTTCTTGAGCCAATAAATCGGACATTCCGTTATTGTTGTAATCTCTGTCGGTTAATTTTAAAATAGATTGTTTTGTTTTTTGACACAACCAAACAATCGCTTTACTTTTTAATTCCTGATTCCAAATACACTCACCAACTAACCATGGCGTTTTAAAACGAGTTAGTTCAGATGCCGCTGATTGGTCTAAAACAAAAGTTGCATTACCATGATTTTGCAAAAATGTTGCTGGAACTTCAGAACTAATATCACCTTGAATAGTTCTCTTGATAATATCGGCTTTGTTTTGTCCCCAAGCCATAAGTACTATTCTTTTGGATCTGAGAATTGTAGATACTCCCATTGTAATGGCCCTTTTTGGCACATTATCAATCCCGTTAAAATCGGAAGAAGCATCTACTCTCGTGATATGATCCAAAGTAATAATACGTGTTCCTGAATTTATATGCGATCCCGGCTCGTTAAACCCTACGTGCCCTGTACGGCCAATTCCTAATAATTGAAAATCTAGTCCTCCAGCATTCTTAATGTTCATTTCATAATCAATACAATATTGATTCAATTCATCAATCGAAACAGTACCATCCGGAATATTTACATTCTCTGGTTTGATATCGATATGATTAAACAAATGTTGATGCATGAAATGGTGGTAGCTCTGATTATTTTCTTTAGTCATCGGATAATATTCATCCAAATTAAAAGTGATAACATTGCTAAAACTCAATCCTTCTTCATTGTGCATTCTAACTAATTCTTCATATACCTTTATGGGTGAAGAACCTGTGGCTAAACCTAGTACACAAGATTTGTTCTTTTCTTGCTTTGATCTAATTAATTGAGCAATTTCCTGCGCAACAATTATCGATGCTTCGGTAGAATTCTTGAAGATTTCGTTGTGGATTTTTTCAAATCGTGTCTCTTCAAATTTACCAGCACTTTTATAACTAATATCTGGTTTGATATCTAAATCGATTTCCATTTTTGTGTTATTTGAGTTGGTTATTTTATAAATTAATTGTAGCCTTTAATTTGTTTTTTGACATAGTTTTCTACGCGATTCACTTTGATCGAAACGCCTTTTTAGACTTTTTAAGTAGTAAACCTATTGGGGATTAGGTAATTATGTATAGGCTAATATTTAGTGGTTTGTAATGAAATAACCCCAAAAAGCATAGCAACTTATGGGGTTTTCATTATTTAAATGAGTGGTTTGTTTTTGGTTAGCATTTGTAATATTGTTTAAATGGTGTTGAAATTTAATGTTTCTATTACTGATAAATCAGTATTGAATTTGACAAAACTTGCAGGAAATCCAGTTTTGATTTTACCTATTTTATCTTCCAAACCAATAGCGCTTGCTACACGACTAGTTGCCATTTTTATAGCTTCGTCAGCCGATACGTTTAAATGATTATAGGCGTTTTGTACTGCTTCTTGCATTGATATTGTAGCGCCAGCCAAATTTCCTTCGTTGTTTCTATAGAAGCCATTTTCTAGATGGGCATCAAAATTTCCCCATTTAAAGTCGGCTATTTTGCGTCCCAAGAATGTAGCATCACTAATTAAGAAAAATTTATCTTGTTTTAGTTTGTATGCTAATTTTGCTGCAGCATAATCACAATGTGCGCCATCTAAAATCACTGGAGCATATACATTTTCATTTTCTAGAGTTGCACCAACTAAACCAGGTTCACGATGACCGAATTGTGTCATAGCATTAAATAAATGAGTTACAAGTTTTATGCCTTTAGAAAAATAAACTTGTGCTTCTTTATGTGTAACGGTCGAATGTCCTATCGAAATCACAATACCACTTTCTAGCAGCATATTTAATTGCTCATCTGTAAAACATTCTGGGGCAATCGTGATTACTTTTATAACATCTTTCCCGTGACGTATAATTTCTTCAAGTTCTGCATTAGTTGGTTTTCGAACTTGGTCAATACTATGAGCACCACGTTTTAAAGGATTTAAAAACGGCCCTTCAAGATGCATTCCGATTACTCCATTGTTATGTTTTTGTTTGTAATTACGAACAGCTTCAATCCCTTGTAGAATTGTTTCCTTTGATGATGAAATTAAACACGGAAGCACATGAGTTGTCCCATATTTAAGACTTGTATCGTATATATCCTGAATTGTTTCTTCAGTAGGCGTCTGACTAAAGTATAGTGTTTCGCCACCGTTTATTTGAATATCTATAAATCCAGCTGCAATGTGGTTTCCTTGTAAATCTATCGTTTCAATATCATTTGGAATTTCTTTTTGAACCGAAATTATAGTTCCATTTTCAATAATAATGACTCCATTATTAATGATTTCATCGCCAGTATGTACAGTGGTATTTATAATTGCTTGTTTCATTTTTATAGTTTATTTCTTTATTAGTTTACTACTAATAGATGAATTTGTATCGTTTGCTTTTAAAATATAAATACCTTGTGCTTGATTTCCTAGTGAAAATGTAGCTTCTGTTTCGTTAGGTTTTATAGTTTCAGTACGTATTACTTTACCTGAGATATCAAATATTTTTATATTTACTGCCCCTTTAGCATTATTAACTTTGAGCTTTACTAAATCATCTATCGGATTTGGCTCTAATATAACACTAAATTTTTGCTCTTTTGATGTTGTGTTTTCTTCTGTTTCTAAACCCAGCGGAGGATTATTTGCAGGAACAAATGTATCTGCTCCATTGGTTAACCAATTAAGGCTGAAACGTACAAAATACATTTGGTATGTTGAGTTTTCTCCATTTTCATAATAAATACCAATTGTTCCGTCTGGCAATATGGTTAAGCTTGAATACGCTGAGGCTCCTGAGAAAATAGTTTTAGGTGCTCCCCAAGTTGTTCCTTCATCGGTACTTAGTTGTACACTAACATTTTTTCGACTTCCTGCAAATGGAATAGAATGCAATAAACGGTCTTTATCATAACCATCTAGAGTAGAAGTATAGCGTATAAAATCACCATCACAATTAGGATCTGTTATACTTGCTTGGTTGTATGCTGTTCCCCAAGTTGCTCCTTTATCTGTAGAAATATTAAATCGGCGTGTTCCCGAATTACGAATACTCATCATGATATTCCCATTGTTTAATTCTACTACTTTGGCTTCATCTCCATCTTGCTCCGCTCTTCCTATCGATGCGGTCCATGTAACTCCATGATCTGCACTAGTAATCATATAATTATTAATATACTCAGTTCCAGAAACATTTTCGCGTACTGCAATTGCAGCAACAATTTTTCCATCACGTAATTGGTGTGCTCTTCCTGAGGCAACAAATAGCCCTTTCCAACCAGGATTTGGACCATAAATTTGATTGGTGATATCTACAGCTGCTCCCCAAGTTATTCCGTTATCAGAGCTTTTGATTATCAAAACTTTGGCTGGTGCCACATTTGTAGAAGCTTTAAAACCTTTTTCCGCCGAAACGATACATATTAATTCTCCATTAGTTTTATCCAAAACTAATGCTGCATCTCCCGCTCCAGTTGGAGCACCAAAATTTGCAATAGTTAATGGTGTCGACCAAGTTTTTCCGTTATCAGTACTACGACGAACGACTGGGTCAATTTTGGCTGCTAAATCTCCTGCATGATTCCATCTTTTATCTGTAACTGTTACCAGTGAACCATCGGCGGCAGTTACAATTGCTGGAATACGATAGTTAGATGAGCCTGCATCTCCAGGTGTAAATAAAAGTGTATTGGCTAATAAAATCACACGATTACCTGCAATTGTATTAGCTAGGGTAGTGTAGGTGATGTTATTAGCAATGATAGATTCGCAAGTAGCATCTAATATGTTTCCTTCGGTTGCATTGGCTGCAACATCATATGCAATCCAAAAGTAATTATCACCAGATACCAATGCTTGTGATCCGTTAACAGCTAGATTGCCATTTGCAGGAGCAATAGTTCCAAATAATGTTGCAGTTGCTGGATTAAAAAGTGCATTTGCTCCGCTAGTATAAATTTTGATATTAGTAACATCGGCAATATTGGTTGTTCCTGCCATTGTAAATTTTAGAGTATTTACAGTAAGTGGATTAAGAGCGCCAGTGGCTGAAACTTTTACTGCAACAATTCGTTGGTTTATGTCTCCTAAACCTGTTGGTAATTCAGTTTGCACTAAGGAAACTGTATTGATATGCATTTCGTTTGTTTGAGCAATTACTGCAGCTCCATTAATTAGTGTACCAGGATGGTTATTCCCAGAAATATCTGGGACAGTTACCCCATTTATATTTTCGAAATCCCATGCAGCAATTAAATTCGTCTCCGTACCTGTTATAGTAGTTATTTTATCAGTAACTACTTCTGTGGCTGTCATTGCCTTGTTCCAAAAGCGTATATCATCCAATTGTGCATTCATATACGAGGCAAAATTACTGACAGTTCCGAATAATAAATCTCCTGTATTAGTTACAGTGTTTGCGCCTCCTATATTTGCTGTTGTTTTGGTTTGTTGTAAAACACCATCTACATAAATTTTACAACTTGTTGTAGCAACATCAATAACCATTGCTAGATGATGCCAAACATTATTGGCTATATTCGATGTACCATACGGAGGCCCAGCAGCTCCGCCACTAGTTGTTAAATTAACTCCAAATTGTCCGTTACCAGCTGTGTTATTTATAAACTCATATCCGATTCCTGCGCCATTAGGTCGTTTGCTCATAATACGCTTAGCATTATCTCCTGTTTTTATCTTGCAGGTTACAGTCAAACTTTGCCCTGCAGCTATATTAAAATCACTATGATTAACAACCGACATATAATCATTTACGCCATCTAGAGTAAGTACCATAGGGAAAGCGTTTGAAGTTGTTGGAGAGCCGTAAAGAGTTCCCGTATGGTTATTTCCAGAAATATCGGCAACAGAATTCTCTGTTATATTTTCAAAATCCCAGGCGGCAAGAAGGTCAGTTGTAGGCGTATTTATCACTGCAGTCATATCTGTTTGTAATTCTGTAGGTGTCATAGCTTTATTCCATACACGGATATTATCTATTTGTCCAGCCCATTTATAACTGTTACTAGCGTCAGATGTGGCACCAATAACAAAGTTTAATGCATTAGAAAAATCGGAAGTAACAGAGGTGAATGTTTTGGCTGTATTTGCCAAAACACCATCTATATAACCATAAATAGTTCTATTGCTTGAGGCATCTATTACCATAGCAATATGGTGCCAAGTACCATCGGAAATAGCGTTTGGTGAATATCCTGCAGTACTAATATTAGCAGGAGTTCCTGTACCGCTTATATTCATTGCAAACTTGCCTGCATTTGTGCCATTGCCTGTCCAGAATTCATATCCGTTGCCAGTTGCTCCATTTCTTTTGGCAAAAATACGCGGTGTACCTGTTGCCATTGTTGTTTTTATCCAACAGGTAATGGTTTTATTTTGACCTGAGCCAAAGTCTAAATCGGTATGATCGGCTACCGTCATATAATTAGAAACACCGTCGAGGTTTAAAACCTTACCACTTTGTGCTTTTGTACTTAAGCAGGATAAATACATAAAACACAAACAAAAAAAGAGTAATAAATTTTCATAGTTTTTGATATTTGGTTGAAATTGGTTAGTTAGCATAAGGTTTTAATCTCGAATAACTAGACGATGTGTCCAATTAATCTAAGTGAATTTAGATTAGTTTTTTCTAAATATTCAGTTAGTATTTGTGTACAATACCATTCTTGACGTGGTAAATGAAAAGGTCCTTTAAAAAGGTTTCCTTTAGCAGTTTGCGCAATGCTTCCGTCTCTGTGTAAATATCCAAACCATTCTCCATTTTCTTTATCATGGAATTTACTATAGGAATAATCATGAATCATTTTATGCCATTTTGCATATTTTTCGTCACCTGTCATTGTATAAGCTAGAAGGGTAGCTATGATAACTTCATTATGTGGCCACCAGAATTTCATGTCTTGCCAATATTCTTGAACGGGTTTACCATATACATCACAGAAATATAAAATTCCTCCATGTTCTTTATCCCAACCACGTTCCCACATATAATCAAGCATTTTACATCCTAATGCTATTAAATGCGGATCATTATTTCTGTATTTTGCTTCGTGTAGTATAAACCAAGCTCCTTCAATGGCATGTCCTGGATTCAGCGTGCGTCCGTCGATATGGTCTATTATAGAACCATCTGGAGCTACTTGTTCCATAACGCATTTTATATCGTCTTTTACAAAATCACGCTCAATCTCGGCAATCCATTTGCTAATCCATTCATCACAACGCGGGTCGCCAATATTTTCTCTTAGTTGTTGTGCCGTATTGATCATAATCATTGGTGAACCAATTCCTTTTGATGGGCGAACGGATGTGTATTTTGGCTCTAATAAACCGGGAGTGGTCGAATATTTTATACATTCTCCAAATAAGGAGCGTGCCATCTCAGCACTTGCTTCGTCTTTGCTAGCTTTTGCATAAGCGCTCATAGCAATTACAGCAAATGTTTCTGAAAAATAATAACGGCGTTTACGAATCGGATTTCCATCACGTGTTACATGAAAGAACATTCTGCCATCGGTATCGAAACAATATTTGTTTATGAAATCAATACCAGATTTTGCTCCTTCTAACCATTCTTGTTTAGGTTCGATTGTATTATAAAGTGTGGCAAGTAGCCATGCTGCTCGCCCTTGAAACCAAACCGATTTATCATCATCAATTAATTCACCCATTTGGTCGCGCATTAATAAATAACCTCCGTATTTGGTGTCTATCGAATGAGGAAACCAAAAAGGTATCGTATCATTTAATAATTGACTTTGATAAAAATCTTTTAAGTGTAACAGATCAGTTTTTGAATAGCTCATTTTATATATGTTTTATACTTAGTGTTTTTTGTATTTACTAAGTGTAGGTTTTTATTTTGTTTGTTTTTTTATGCAGATTAGACAGATTTCAGCATTCTTTTTTGATTCCTCACATCTCTCATCTCTCATCTCTCATCTCACATTTTTCATCTTTCACATTTCATCTTTCACACTATTTACATTAGTCTCTATTTCGAGTTGAAAAGTGGAGCATGGCAAATTGGCTTCATTCACAAGATTTGCTTTTGTGTATGGTTTGTATGCGTATAGAATCTTTTTTATTTGTTCGTTTTTTGGAATCTCAATTTGAACTTGATCTTTTACGATTATTGCTTTACTTTCAATACGAATTCCTTTGTCGGTTACTAATTCAAAGCCAACTAATTCCTTTTGGTTTGCAGTAGCTAATTGCTTGGTATTTGAAAAAGTTATTACAATGTGAGTTGCTTTTTGAGTTGCTTTTAAAGCAGATGGACCATTAGCATTAACAGGTTTTCCATAAGTATGTTGCGATGCTAAAAGTGCCAAACGTTCTGCAATCTGTTTTTTCTTAATAGGATGTACATTGATGGAATCGCCATAATCCATGCTGATTGCCATTTTGCTATTTGGAATTTCTTTTTGCAATTTATTCTGCATTTCTCTAAATGAAGGCCAAGTAGGACGGTCAATACTGGATAGCTGCACGTAATAAAAGGGTAGGGAAGTTCCCCATGCTTTGCGCCAACTTTTTACTAATGTTGGCATTAAGTGTTGGTATAATTCAACATTGTGCGCATTGCTTTCTCCTTGATACCATAGAATTCCTTTTACTGGGAATGCTGTAAAATGTGTTACGCCCGCTTCATAATTATAACTAGGAGCATAGGGATGACGTTGCTTTGGATTTGTGGCATTTTTTAAATTTACATCAGCACGTGATCTAACCCAAGGCATAATAAAATCAGATTTGCGCCAGTTGGTTAATACATCAACTACTTTATCATCATGTTCTAAAGTATATCGGTCTATCCAGGATTCTATAGGAGATCCGCCTACTGCAACTTGTATTAATCCTATTGGTACGTTTTCTTCATGAATGATATTCTGTCCAAAATAATAGGCTATTGCCGAAAAATCTTTGGCACTAATGGAATCACTAATTGCCCATTTTCCAGAAAAGTATTTTAATTGATTGGTCTTTGCTAAAGTGGTAGAATCCCAAGCAATATCATCGGTTTCCTGAATCACTTTGTAGTTGAATAAACGAAGAGTTGTATTATTAATGGCATTTTTAACTTCGGCAACTCCATTCTCAGATTTTTGCAATGGGAATGCCATATTTGATTGTCCGGAGCAAAACCAAACATCACCAATTAGTATGTTTTTTAAAACTAATTTTTTGCCATTTGAAGAGATATTTATCTCATGTTTTCCTCCTGGTTTCATGGCAGGAAAAGTAGCTTTCCATTTTCCGTATAGGTTGGTTGTGACAACTTCTTTATGACTGTTTAAAGTTATCTCTATTTTGTCACCACCATTGGCATTGCCATAAATAACAATTGGTTGATTGCGTTGCAAGACCATATTATCTGTAAAAATGGGAGCGAGTTTTAGTCCGCCATAATCTTGTGTTATATTTTCATAAACAGTTTGTGCCAGAATTGTAGCACCTTCTGTTGTCGGATGTAAAGCGTCTGGAAAAAGTTCTGGACGATTGTATAGTTTTTCGTGTAGGTTTATCAGGTTTACTTTATTTGCTGTAGCAATTTCTTCAATATGTTCTTGAATTTGCCAAAACCAATCTCTAGTTCCTGATTTAAATCGGGGATGCTCATTAAATATAGGTGTCATGCGACAGATATATAATTTTACATTTGGATTTTGCTTTTTTAAAGTATCCAATAACCAAGAATAATCGGCGTTAAAATCTTCTTTGTAATTAGGCCAATTTCTTGGATCGGTATCATTTAGGCCTAAATGAATAATAGCAATATCAGGTCTATATGAAATTGCTTCAGCACATGCTGTAGTTTTATAATAAGGGGTACTTCCTTTCTTTAATAAGGTAGCTCCACTGTGTCCAAAGTTTTTGACTTCATATTGTTTACCCATCAAAACTTGTAGTTGTGAAGGATAGGATTGAGTTTTGGGATTGGCTAAAAGATATCCTGCGGTTACCGAATCGCCAATACATGCTATTTTTACAATTGCTTGTTGCGCAATGATTTCAAAGGTTGAAATCATCGAAATAAAAAATATGTAAAAAAATAGATATCGTTTTTTTGTATTCATTTTTTCTCAGCTATTTTTAAAAATAAGGCATAATATAGGCTGGGCGGAATGTAAGGCTCCGCCCTAGCTCATAAAAAACAAAAGCCAACTAATTATTTTAAACTTTAAAAATGTAGGGTGAACTAATTAATGCTATGCCTCTACAAAGTCATTGACTTTGGGGCGAAGAAAACTTATTTGGACTATTAGTGCTACCAAAACAACTCCTGCCATTAACGCAAAGCCTAAACCTAAAGTTCCTGTATCGGCAGATTTACCTAATAATGAGGTTACCAGCGCACCACATCCAACTCCTGTCATGTTTAGTACTCCATAAGCTGTTGCTCGATACTTAGATGAAACAAATTGGCAAATGATTGGCATATTATTCGCATCAAACATTCCGTAACCAATTCCAAAACATAATACTGCTCCCACTACATGAAAGAGTGAATCTCCAAAACCAATTAGCATTAATGCCGGAATGGTTAAACTTAAACCAATTGCACTAGTATAAACTCTACCCTTAATGTTTTTTTGTACCCATTTGTCTGATAATATTCCTCCAAAAATAACTCCTAATAATGAGGAGAATGAGATTGTAATTGTTGCCAATGGCCCAGCTTGATCCATCGAAATTCCTAAGTTATCAGAGAATAAGGTAGGTAACCAGTTTTTGGTAGCCCAGCCCGGCAAACTAATAATGGCAAAATAGAATAAGATTACCCAAAAGGAAATATTGGTAAACAATAGTGCTAAGCCCTTAAATAGCGTTTGTTCTCCAGTTTTTTTATTTGTTTTTATTACTTCCGAAACTTTTTTCTCACTTAACAGAAAAACCAAAATAAAAGAATAAACGATTCCTATAATTCCAAAATGATGAAAGGTAGAATGCCAAGAGTATTTTGCAGCAATAGTAGCGCCAAAACCACCTAATGCCGAACCTACATAAAGTCCTGTCATGTGAATACCGATAGCTAAGGATCTTGTTTTTTGCTGATGATAATCGGCAATTAATGATAAACCAGCAGGTATATATAAAGCTTCACTAACTCCCATAAGCGCTCTTAACCAATAAACCTGATTGTAGGTTGTTGCATAGCCCATTGCGTAGGTTACTGCTGACCAAACAAATAAACTGCCTATAATTAACCATTTACGGTTTAATTTATCAGCGATGATACCAGATATTGGACTCATTAAAGCATAAATCCAAAGGAATATAGCCATTAAACGTCCGAAATTTTCACCCGAAACAAGTTCAGGAATGTCAGCTTCCATCGATGGTCTCATGGTAGCGAGCATTTGCCTATCCATGTAGTTTAGTAGTGCTACAATCCATAGTAACGCTACTATTACCCAAGGATAATATTTAGAGTTTTTCATATTTTGATATACTTTAAAATCTTTAGTTTTTTAGTTTTTTTGATAATACATAGAAACATAGTTTTTTTTCACTGGTGGTTAATCAGGTGTTTTACTTAAAAATAAAACGAAAAGCACTATGTTTTAAATTGTTTAAGCCAAAGCTATTTCACTGTTCCCAACATTACATCTGGTGTACGTACCCCAGGCTTTATTTCTCCATTGGATAAAACAATTTTATCATCCCAGATTGTTGCTGTTGTTGTTACTTGTGCAAGAAACGGTAATTCACCAATTTTTGACCATTTATCGGTATGGGTATTGTACAATAAGATGGCATTGTAGAAACCTGTATGTGTTGTGTTTAATTTATTTTTTTCGGCGATAAGCCTTGTTTTTTCTTCATCCGAATCGCTTTTAGCAATTTGTGATAAGTAGGTTTCTATTTTATGGAAAGTTTTTCCATTATCTCCTCCAACGATTAAAATATATTCATTTCCTATAGCTACTCCAGCACCAGCCGAAAAGTTGGTTGTGTTTTCTCCATCAGATATATTGGCGCGATTTTCCCAGATTTGTTTTTTAAAGTTAAATACAAAAGTGGTATTGTGTAAATCGCTTATGCCAGATGGTGTTTTTGTTCTTCCGCCTATGATATATATGTTCTTTCCGTTTTTATCATTCTGTACTACTGCAACAGAATTTGCAAGAGGCATTGGTAATTTTGGCAACGCTTTCCATTCAGGGTTAGCTTTGTTTAAATCGATACTGAAAACTAAATCTGAAGATCGTTTTACTTCATCACCACCTATTGCATAAACTACATTATCGATATGGGTAAGGGCAATATTTGTAACTACTATTGGGTAATTTGGTAAAGATTTAATTTCGACTTCATTTTTATTGGCATTCCAATTTAAAATATATGCCTTATTCGAAAGACCATTTTCATTTTCTCCACCTACATAAACCACTCCTAAATTTGTAACTGTATTTCCTGAATACGCTATTGGTTCTGGTAATGTAGTTAGTACGTTTTTGTCCCAAGTGTATTGATCTCCTGATTTCTGTAATACATGAATTTCTTTTGAATAATGTTTTTTTCCTCCTTCCCAAGGCATTTTCTCCTGAAAATTTGCTCCGCCAGCAACAATCAAGGCATTGTTGCTAATACCGTTAATAGGCCCTGCAAAACCTAATGACAAACTTCCATCAGGATTCAGCAACTGCGCAGCTTTTTTCCATTCGACGTGGCTAATATTTGTTTTTTGAGAAAAAGCAACTGTTGTTGACATAATAAAAGAGATAAGGATTATATAAAAAAAGGATTTATTCATAGCGTTTGTTTAAAAAACTAACTAGGATTATTTTGATTTAAATTCATTGAAGTTCAAACTGTCAACGTCTTTTTTAAATAATTCGAATTGTTCAGCTGACATGTTTTTAACGGGTAATCTAAATTCTCCTAAATTATGACCTACTAATTTCATGTATGATTTACCTACTGAGATTCCACCATATTTACCTAATAAACGAATCATATTGATTGATTTTTGTTGTAAAACACGTGCTTTAACCAAATCATTGGCATTAAATGCATCAATTAAATCGTAGTATAAAGGAGCTGCATAGTTAAATGTACTTCCTACAGCACCTTTGGCACCTAATACTAATGCAGATAACATATTTTCGTCACGTCCCCAAAGCATATCGAATTTCCCATTTTCATAACTCATACAACTTTGGAAATCCATAAAATCTTCATGCGTATATTTTACTCCAGCAAAATTTGGGAGCTTGCCATCTAGTGCTCTTACTAAATCAAACATAGCTACATTAACTCCTGTTAATACTGGAATATGGTAGTAATAAAAAGGCATATTTGGAACGCTTTTACCTACTTCTATACAAGCTTCAGCCAGCATATCAACATTGGCAGGTTTAAAATAGAAAGGCGCTGTTAATGAAACGGCATATAAACCTATTTCGTAAGCGTGTTTGGCTAAGTCTATACAATCGCTTAAGCAAGTACCTCCAAGAAATACCATTACTTTAAAATCGGCATCATGATTAGAACAGTCTGCCCAAGCTTGTGCTACCGCTTTCTTTTCTTCTAATGTAATCGAAACACCTTCTCCTGTAGAACCATTGATAAAAGCACCAGTGATTTTGTTTTTCTTTAAAAAAGTATAATAGGCTGGAATTAGGCTAACGTCTAATTTTCCATCGCTGTTAAATGGGGTAAAAGGTGCTGAAATAAGACCTTGTAAATGTTCGATTTTCATGAGATTATTTTTAAGTGTTGTTGTCTTTTATTTTTATTAGACTGGGAACGGTTAAATTCCCAGTCATTTTTTTAATTTTAGTTCTTAGAATTTATTTGCTAAGTGGATTTTGTACAATTTTCGGATTGAAATTGATAGTATTTTGAGAGATAGGAAATAAAACTTCTTTATTAGCTGTCATCGATGGTACTAAGCTTGTTTTATTAAAACGAACTAAATCCCACCATGCTTTTCCTTCAAAAGCCAATTCTTTTAAACGCTCATTTAAAATAGCATCATCATTTGCAGTTTGTGAACTGTTAGTAAATGAAGCTGAAGGATCAGCTCTTTGCATAACAAGATTCATTTCTGTTGTAGGATCTTGACCTAAAGCATTTTTAATTTCAGCTTTCATTAATAAAATGTCTGCCAAACGGTATATGATAATATCACTTACAAATCTTCTTTGCGTACCATCAACAGTTCCGTTGTATTTTACCAAACCTGTTACTACTGGAGTTGATCCGTTGTATAGAGTTAAATAAGTGGCATTTTTCTAGTATCAGTTGCATCGAAATTAAATCTTGTAATATCTGGTTGCACTCTTGAGATACCTGCATTACCAGCACCACTACCCAAAGTTCCAAAAGTAGCAATTGCAGTTGCAGTTGTTAATGGAGCAAAATCACTTGGACCAATAAACATAAATGAGTTCCAGTTGTCTGATAAATTTGAAGGTAAATCTGCTAGTGAATAACGAACTGCAAATAATACTTCTGCATTTCCTTTTTTATCGTAAGCAAAAACATCTTTAAAATTAGGTAATAATGATGCAGTATTTGGTATTGCGTTTATTGCCGCTAAAGCAGTATTTAAATCTGCAGTACCACCATTTAATTGTTTAGCAGTCCATAAATTCACATCCGCTTTTAGCGCATAAGCAGACGGAAGCGAAAGCTGTATTTTATTATTGGTTGCATCGGGAAAATTAGCGATTGCCGCTTCGATATCTGATTTTATAAATGCAAATGTTTCTTGAATTGTATTACGAGGAATGATGTATTCTGACTGATTTGTATTTTCAGTTGGTTTAGTAACAATTGGCACACCTCCCCATGAACGAGCCATAATAAAATAAGCCATTGCGCGCATTGTGTATGCTTGTGCAATATATCTTTTTTGCTCGTTTACTGTTGATGGGCTAAATTGAATTCCTGGAACATATTTAAGAACTAAATTTGCCTGATGTACTACCGTGTATAAACCTGCCCAGTCTACATCTATAGTTGCAGGAGTTAGGGTGTTATTGTAGTAGAAAGCCAAATTTAAAGGCGATTGTACACCTGAAGTTATTTCTGCACTTCTGGCTCCACCCAATAAATAATACGTTTGTTGGGTTTGTGTTCTAAAATTAACGTACATACCGTTTACACCAGCTTTGGCATCATCTTCTGTTTTCCAGAAATTGTCTGAGGTAATAACGCTATCAGATTTTAAGTCTAAATCATCTTGACATGAGTTAAATAGAGAAAGACTAGAAAGAAGTATTGTGTATAAAAGAATTTTCTTTTTCATGATTTTAGTATTAAAATTTACAAAGCGATATTTAAACCAAGTATAATATTTCTAGGAACTGGATAAGTACCTGTAGAACCAGCAGCATTAAGTCCTAAACTAGAACCTCCATCAATACCTTGTACTTCTGGGCTTAAACCGCTATATTTAGTAAAGTAGTATAAGTTGCTTCCTGTTACATATACACGTACAGATGTTAATTTTGCTTTTTCAACAAGTGTTTTTGGAAGGTTATAACTAAATGTAATTTCTCTTATACATAGGTAATCTCCACTTTCGTAGTAACGGCTATTTCCTTGAAACATATTGGTATTATAAGCAGCTCCTCCCGCTTCTGAACGGAATAAGTTATTCTGATTTGTTTGATCTGCCCAACGGTAACGAGGTACATCTGTAATGTCACCTTCTTTTTGCCAAGATTGAGCACTTTCTGCCAATAATCCGTAGTTACCTTGAAATTGCCCTAAGAAACGTGCTCTTGCTTCGTTGTATATTGTAGCTCCTAATGAATAATCTGTTCTTACTGCAATTGAGAATCCTTTGTAGCTTGCATCGAAGTTGAAACCACCTACAAATTTCGGGAACATATTTCCCATATACGTTCTGTCTCTACTATCTATGACACCATTATTATCAGTATCTTCAAATACAGCATCTCCAGCAAATTTTTTACCCGTTGGATTGTTTCCACCAGCTGTTTTAGTCACATAAGTATCATGAACTTTTGCATTGTATGCATCAGCTTCTGCTTGAGTAGAAAGGATGTATAATTGCTTGTGAGCATAGAAATCTCCAATTTTTTGACCTTCTTGTAATCCTCCAACAAATTTGTAAGTACCACTTCCAGCATCCCAAATTTCAGTTCCACCAATTCTATTATTTAAATTTCCATTGAAAGGAAGTTTTTCAATAACGTTTTTATTGTGAGAAACGTTTGCCCCAACATTGATTCTTAAATCATTTTTGTTATAAACATTTGCAATAACTTCTAATTCGAAACCTTTGCTTCTTAATCCTCCAAGGTTAGTTAATACGGTAGAGAAACCACTATTAGAAGGAAGCGTTAAGTTGGTTAATAAATCAGACGTTAATTTATTATAGAAATCCCCAATAACTCTAATTCTATCTTCATTTAATCCTATATCAAATCCTCCATTTATTGTTTGTGATTGTTCCCATTTTAGACCTGGATTTGCAATTTGTGAATTTACAATTGCCGATTGACCGTTGTAACTATTAGGAAGTCCGTTTGTCGTACCTGAGTATAATCCTCCTGCTTGAAAATCGCCCAATGTACCTAAGTTTCCATTCACCCCGTAACTTCCGCGAAGTTTAAGAGAAGAAACAAATTTAGGAGCAACTTTTCCCCAGAATTTTTCTTCTTGTATATTCCATCCTGCAGAGATTCCAGGAAAGAAACCATATTTATTGTCTGGTCCTAAACTTGATGAACCATCGTAACGGAATGATGCTGTTGCGAAATACCTGCTTTTGTAATCATAATTTACACGACCAAAAACACTATTTAAAACCAGTTTTGTATTGTTACTAAAAACAGAAACAGGAACAGGAGATGAATCTAAAGTTTGAGCTAAATCTGACGGGCTTCCTTTTCCAGATGCATTAAAAGATTTTATTGTTCTGTCGTATTTAGAAACTCCTAATTTAGCATCAAAATCTCCAATTGCTTCTAATGATTTGTTATAAGATAAAACCCCTTCGTACTGAAATTGTGCTATCTGATTACTTAATCTTGTTGCTGTACGAGTATTATCTACTAGACCATTATTACCGCTTAAAAATGCTTGTTGAAAAGTGTTATCGTTTTCATTTTCACTATAAAGAGACATAGATGGAGTGAAAGTTAAATCTTTTGTGATTTTTAAATCACCATCAACGCTCATTTGTAATTTATTATTTTCGTTTATACCTTTTACTTTTCCCATTTGGTACAATGGATTTCCGTTGATGTTATTTTGCCCAGGAGCAAGAGTTCCATCTTCTAAGTATAATTTTGTAGTAGGAGAGTTTCCTAAATATCTGTTGAAAACAACGCTATTAGCCACAACTTGATTGTTGCTTGATTTAGAATATAATACACGACCATTAATTGTGAAATTATCTGCTAATTTTAAAGAGGCATTTAATTTACTTGTAAATCTTTGGTATCCAGTAAATATAGTAATACCGTCTCCTTTTAAATAACCTAAGCTTAAGTCAAACACACCGCTTTCGCCACCACCACTAAAACCAAGATTGTGATTTTGAGTAATTGCATTTTGGAATAAAACGTCATTCCAATTGGTGCTTTTATACATAATTGTATTACTAGCATTAAGAGGATCTTGTATTTCTTGCCATCCTTTTGCTTGCAATTGTCCAATTGTTTCAGGCGTTAAGTTAGATTTTAATAAAGTAGCAAACGGAGTATTGTTTTGTAGGTTGTTACCTGTTCCAGCAGGAGTTGCTCCTGTTAGTTGTCCTAATCTAGCTATACCGGTAGTTGTATTTAGTCCAGCAATTTCGGCTGCATTGTACAAACCTAAACGTTGCAATCTGATATACTCACCGCCATCCATAAAATCGTATTTTTTACCGATTTGGCTATTTTGAGTAGATACATTATAAGTAATTTTAAGTTTACCCGCTTTACCAGTAGTTGTTGTAATAATGATAACCCCATTAGAAGCTCTTGCACCATAGATTGATGTTGCCGCCGCATCTTTTAATACTTGAAGTGAAGCAATATCTGCAGAGTTGATATCGTCAATTTGAGTACGAATAACACCATCTACTATATATAAAGGAGTAGCTCCAGATGGATTATCAATTGATGTACCTCCACGAACTAAAATGTTTGATGCTTTACCAGGTTGACCAGATGAAGTACGAACGACTAAACCTGTAACGTTTCCTTGCAATGATTGTGTAACGTTTGAATAAGGTACGTTTTCTAAAACTTTTTTGTCTAGTTTAGAAACAGCTGTACTTAAAGTTCTTCTGTTTTGAGAACCATATCCTACAACAATAACCTCATTCATTTGTTCACCTACTTCTTTTAGAACAACAGTAAGTGGTGCTGAAGTAATAGCAACTTCTTGATCCTGAAGACCAATATAAGATACTACTAATGTAGTGGCATTATCTGGTGCTTCTAGAATGAAACTACCGTCAAAATTGGTTTGTGTACTAATATTGGTTCCTTTAACAACAATATTTACACCAGGCAAAGCTTCACCCTTTTCATTAGTTACAGTTCCAGTAACCTTTTTTAGAATTGGATTTAATTTAGTAGTTACGTTTTTTTCTGAGACTGAAATAGTTTTTGAAGATACTGTAGCCGCCGCCTCTTGTGCATTTAAGGCGAGTAGAAAAATAGAGGTTAATTTCATAACATCTACGAACTTAGATGTAAGTCTAAAATTTTTAGGCTTACTTTTTGGTAATAAATTCATACTTTTGTAATGGTTAGTTAGTAATAATTTTCCTTCTTGGTTTATTTATTTGATTTCTAATCGTAATTCTTTTTGTTAAGAATCTCAGCCAGCAATGTTTTCTCGACCTGCTGGCTTTTTTTATAGATCACAAATGAATCTTTTGTAAAAGGGTGTTTCCTTTTTATTTATATGTCTTATCGTTAATGTTCCTCAAACTTCCTTTAATCTGGAGAACGTACTGTATTTAATTTTTTCAAGATAGTATCTTTCCAATAATAATATATATGTCGAATTAAATTTTGATTTAATTGCTATACTATTTTAAGAGACCTCTCTTTTTTAATATTAAATTATTTTATAAACGATACTCATTTTTGGTTTAATCTGAGACGATTATAAATGAGAAGTATAAATGAAGATTACTAAATCTATTATATAGAATATCTTCCCATAATTTATTATCATGGTGTAAATATATAAATATATTTAATAACAGATGTTTAATTATTAAATTTTTTTAATAATTAAAAGAAGATGTGAAATTTAATTGTTAATTAAAGGAGATAACATTTTTTCCTTTATTACGCAACAAGCCCCAATTACGCCAGCGCGACGCCCTAAAGTAGATTTTTTAAGTTTCATATCTCGGTTAACTAAACCTAGAGAATATTTTTTTAATGCAGTTTGAATTGGTAAAAGTGCAAAGTCACCTAATTGTGCAAAGTCACCACCAATTACTAATAAGTCAGGATTAAATATGTTAAGAAGTATAGATAAATAACGTCCCATTTTTTCACTTTGTTTTGTAATCAGATCGATACAAAGAGTATCTTCTAGATTTACAGCACCAGTAATAATAGCGTTGTGTTGTAGAGCAGGAGTACTATCATCTAGAATTACCTTTGATTGTTTTCCTTCTTTTATAGCATCTTTAAATTGATTTATTAGAGACCAACCTGAAATTTCCGTTTCTAAACATCCTAGTTTTCCACATTGGCACATGATATCATTATCAAAAATGGTGCTGTGTCCGAATTCGCCAGAATAGCCTGATTTTCCATAATAAAGCTTTCCTTCAGTAATAATACCAATTGCAACTCCCCAGCTATAATTTACAAATATGATGTTTTGTTCATCATCTACAACTCCTTCACAATATTCACCAAAAGTCATGGCTCGAGTATCATTTTCTAAGTGAACAGGTAAGTCTAATTGTTCTGAAATGATTTCTGTTAATGGTCGGTTTTCACTAAAAAAGTAATTGTAGCTAAAGCCTTCCATAGAGTTAATACGTCCAGAAAAGTTGATACATACACCTACAATCAATTTTTTTTCTACAGAACTATCTTCTATAAATGAATTAATTAAAGTGCAAAATTTTAATAATGATTCTTGTGTGTTTTGTAAAACAAAAGGGGTTCTTAAATCAACACTTACAAGTTCATTTTTGATGTTTTGCAAGCCAATAGACATTCCCGAAATACCAACTTCGACTCCTAAAAAGTAAGCGCTGGTTGGGTTAATACTATATAAAGAAGGTCTTCTTCCGCCGCTATTGGTAATTTTACCCATATCGACTACGTATTCTTCTAGCAATAATTCATTAACAGCTTTGGTAACTGTAGGAACACTCGATTGTAATTCAGCACTTAATTCAGCAATTGTTGCATTACCTTCAGATAATAAGCGTTTTGTAATTGCCTGTCTTAGCATGTGCCATTTTTGTCCAGAAAGGCTTTTGTCTTTGCTAATGTCTAATAAGTCTTTTAAATTCATCGTAGTGCTATTTATATTCAGAGATGTATTACAAACTTAATGTAATTTTTAAACAATGATGAGAATTTGATTTTCAATATTAAAATATTTTTTTATTTGGAGTTATATTTTAAATAAACGGTATTAATAGCGTTGGGTTAATGAATATAAAAACTACTTTGTTTAGGTAAAAACAATTTCTATTAGTAAAAAATAGTTCTAAATTCGCCACAAGAAGTAAAGAGATATTAATAATAATTTATTTTATAATATAACGAAGCATCCCAAATACTTGTAAATTAACGCCTACCTATGAAAAACTTATTTTTTACGCTTGCATTTTTAATCTGCTCATATACTAGTTCTAATGCACAAACCGAAGGCCTTGAAATAGGAGATATAATTCCAGATATTGATCTTCCAGATGCAAAAGGCAATGTAATATCTCTTTCTTCGTTGAGAGGCTCATTGGTATTAGTCGATTTTTGGGCATCATGGTGTGGTCCTTGTGTTAAAGAGCAACCCGAATTATTAAAATTGTATCAAAAGTATCCTAACAAATTTAGGATTTATGGAGTTTCTTTAGATTCTAAAAAAACGGCTTGGTTAGGAGCTATAGCAAAATTAAAACAGCCTTGGATTCAAGTAAGTGACTTAAAATTATGGGATTCTCCAGCTGTGTTAGATTATAAAATTCAATCTATTCCTTTTAATGCGCTAATTGATAAAAACGGAATTATTCTTGCCAAGAATATTCATGGAAACAAATTAGAAGAACTGATTAAAGAATTAACTACTGATAAATAATTTTTTTTGCACAATCTTGTGATTTCTGATGAAAGAAGAATTTCCGCAAGATGCTAACACAATGTATTCCTAAATTGTCGAGCTACCAGATGTGGTTCTTTGTTCCTCAGAAAGACAAGTTTTCGTGTGTTTTGTACAGACTCTAATTGTTTTGTATAAAGATACAATGTGTGTAATTTTTACACAATTTGGGTAACGGATACACACTTTAAATTTGAAATTACTATCGTAATTGCCTCATTTTCTATTAAAAATGAAAATGGCACAAGGCTTGCTAATTATGATTTGTCTAAACTTTTACACACTTTATTTTGATCGTTGTATCTCATTATTTACGACAAAATGAATGAAAAAAGAAAGGGCATTTTAATAAGAGCCGTAAAATAGAAATCGAAAGTAATACAAGAATACAAGCATGAAAACTGAAACAATCTCAAAACAACTATACGCTACAAACAGCGGTACAAATGATAGTGAACACTCTTTAGCAAGTTCTTTTTTTAGTATTAACAGTAAATCTTTAAAGAAAGCATTAAAATTAAACTCAAGTCCATTAGGTTTTATTGTACTTATAAGCAGTTTTATATTAATGTTAACTGGGGCATTTTTAGTTTATAAATACCAAGCAGACTTTGATCAATTTCAAATAGAAAGAATAAACTCAACATGGGGGTATCCTTTTCTGGTAATAGCTACAGTCTTTTTTATATTTAAGACAGGAGTTTTTCTATATAATTTATTCCTTTATTTTCGTTACAAGCCTATCGAATCAGTTAGCGATGAGTTATTACCAACTTGTACGATAATTGTTCCAGCTTATAATGAAGGGAAGTTGGTTTTAGATACTTTAATAAGTTTAGCAGAAAGTGATTTTCCGGAGCAAAAAATGCAAATACTTGCTATTGATGATGGAAGTAAAGATGATACTTGGTACTGGATGCAACAAGCAAAAGTAAAATTAGGAGATAGATTGTCAATTTATCAGCAACCTAAAAACAAAGGAAAACGTCATGCACTTTACCGTGGATTTGAATTAGGAACGGGAGAAATTTTTGTAACTGTAGATAGTGATTCAGTTGTGAAAAAAGACACAATGAGAAATTTGGTTAGTCCGTTTGTTATAAATAAAAATTGTGGAGCTGTAGCAGGAAATGTTCTCGTTTTAAATAACAAAAAAGCGATACTTCCAAAAATGCTTAATGTGAGTTTTGTAATGAGTTTTGAATTTGCTCGTTCTGCCGAAAGTGTTTTAGGTTCAGTGTTATGTACTCCGGGAGCTTTAGCCGCTTATCGTAGTGAGGCAGTTTATGAGTGCCTTCCAGAATGGATTAACCAAACTTTTATGGGACAACCTTCTGATATTGGTGAAGACCGTGCAATGACGAATATGATTTTAAAACAAGGACGTCAAGTATTGTTTCAAAGAAACTCATACGTATTAACTAATGTACCTGAAGAATATACAGGATTGTATAAAATGTTTATCAGATGGGGGAGAAGTAATGTACGTGAGAGTTTAATGATGGCAAAATATGTTTTTAAAGATTTTAGAAAAGGATCTAAATTTGGTACAAGACTGTTATTTTTAGATCAATCATTAAAGATTGTTATGGCACTTCCATTTGTCTTATTTATGTTTTTCTTTATAGCAGTACATCCAATATTGTTTTTTGGTTCTACACTTTTAAGCATCATGATTGTATCCAGTTTTTCAGCTTTATTTTATGCTAAAAGACATAATATATCAGAGTCATTTTGGGCGTATTCATATAGTATTCTTTTCACTTTTGGATTATTTTGGATAACACCTTATGCTATCCTTACAGCAAATAAAAGTGGTTGGTTAACACGTGGTTTGGCTCAAGGAAAATAGATAAAAAAGTAAGTATAAATAAAAATGCTTGAATGTACATCAGTTGTATATTCGAGCATTTTTTATTAGATGAAAATAAGTTTAATCTGTTAGATGTGATTACTTCGTCAATTCGCTTCGCTCGGGTTATAAAAATAACATTTAACACATAGAGATATGGATTTGAGCTATTGGAATAGAATTTATAACTAAAGGCGATTCAATAAAAAAAAGTTTTTTCGCATAGCCTTATGTGATTTATTTTAAGTGAAACGTATTTTCAGGCTTTATTAGACTATATCTCTATACGCTTAAAAAAAAGATCAATGGTTAAGTTTATATTTATTTCAATATAATTGAAGGAGTTGTTTCTCTTATAAAAATCAAAGCGTCAAAATCAATACCGGGCTTCATTGGTAACGCTATCGCGTTGGTCCAACTTGAATAAATATTGGTTATATTTCCGTTGGCATTGTAGAAAGGACTTTCTTCAGAAGAATCGAAGGATATAAAAAAATTAGGGAACTTAGCTTCAGCAAACAACGCCGAATATGATTTTGGTAATGCTTCAAAGCTTTGTTGTACATAATTATTACCTTCTAATACAGTAACATTTCCTTTATAAGTATCGAAACCAATTGCATAATATTCATTGCCATATTTTTGCTTTAAATGATATCCCATTCCCTCGGCTTTAGGCATATTAGTATCTTTTGCAAAATGGATATTATGTCCCCAAATGATCGTTTTATTTTTATTTTCTTGCTGAAAGTCGATAAGATTTTCGGACATAAATTTATCTCTAGCCAAAGGATTAGATACTAACGTGCTTTGATATAAAAGAGATACATATTTTTTAAATTCGTTATGATCTTTAATAGTTGCCGTTCCTTTCAATTTTACTTCAGCATTTAATTTAGAGATAATTTCTGTTTCTTCATCAGATAATTCATATATAGGAAAATCGGGAGTAGCTATCTTTTTTAAAACTGGTATCGCTGCTTGCCCATTAGTATAATGAGAAACATTTTTAATTAAATAAGCGGAACAAAAGTTGGCAGAAGCGTCAACATCCGATTTAATATAATTAGTATCAAAACCAAAAAGAGTAACTTTATCTTTCAGAGGTTTGGAGGCATTATATGTTTTTACCCATTCAAACAAATCATATATTTCGCTTGTATTAAATAAGCGTAACGGTTTCATGAGTTGTTTTAAATCTCCTTTTCCAGTTAGTAAATACGTATTAATTGGTGCCATTGCCGAATATCCAAACTCGAAACCAATCGTTTTATATTGGGAATTTGTAACTAGGTATTTAATAATGTGATTCTTTTCAGTATAGAATTCATGAGTGCCATGAGAAGCTTCACCCAATCCACAAATTTTGTTATCCTTAAGTAGATTAGTTAACCGCGAATAAAAGATTTTATTATCATTCTCATTGTTAGTAATGGGTATTGCATGAGAATTTATCCAGTTTAGAGATTGCCCTTGTGCAAAAGTGCAAAAAGAAAAAAAGCAACTGAACAAAACGGAGTAAAGGAAGTTTTTGGTCATATAGTAGTTTTGAACTACTAAAATACAAATAATATTTATACGATGTATAATTACATAAACTGCTTTGTAGTAAGTATGTAAAGTAGTGTATGGGTGTGATTAATTTGATACACAGCCCAGATTCAGAAGTGTCCGGAGAATGTCATTAAATCAAGAAAAAAACTTTTAATACTGTACCGAATAAATTTATTACGCAAAGTCACCAAGCAACAAAGTTTATACACAATTTCTTTTGTGACTTTGCGTGAAAAATTGGTATATCAGGTAGAAAAAGTAAAATTTAATTCCCTTTAATTCGATTTAATATTCCTTTCATTAAGGCTTTTCCATCACGTTTTTCTTTAGGAACTTCTTGCGCTTTTAGTTTTCCATTTTCATCTTTAAAAACATAACTAAAAGCAAATTGGGGCTGTTTAGGATCTTTAGTAAGTAAACCAAAACGCAAATCATTAAAGTGATACTCATTATCTTTTTTAGTTACAATATACCATCCTTCACTTACCTTTTTCAAGGTTTCAAAATTAGAGTTTCCACTAAGTTGTTGTGAAAGATTATTGTTTTTTTTATAGCTTTCAAAAGTAATTGGCTGGCTATCAAAAGTGAATAATCGCCCAATAAATAGGCATCTTTAGTCGCTACATTGGCATTCCATAAAATACAATTAAATGCAGTTGGTTTTACGATGAGATCATCATAGGTTATATGTTGTTCTTGTAGTGCATTTTTGAATTGTTGTAATGCATAAAGTTTTAGTACACAAGTTAGCAATAGATAAAACGAACTGAGGTATATACCTCGTAAAACATATTTTTTCCTCAAAGCGGAAGTAGGTTTTCGCCAAGCTAAAATCAAACAAATAAGTAGCGGAAGTGTATATAGAGGATCAATTACAAAAATAGTTTTCAGGGCAATACGATCAGGAAGAGGCCAGAAAATTTGCGTTCCCCAAGAAGTAAACATATCTAGTAATACATGGGTAAACAAGCACCAAAACACCATCAGAGAGGCAGTTCGGAAATTAATTTTCCCTCGTTCTATTTTGGCAATAAGCCAACCTAAGATAGGCGAAAGTAATCCGAAAAATAATAAGGAATGACTTAGTCCCCGATGTATTGCTACACCATCAACAGGATTTAAAAATTGTCCAATAACAACATCGAGATCTGGGATAGTGCCTAGAATAGCCCCATATAAAATAGTTCTACGTTGCAGTTTATCACCTGCGCATAATTCGGCAGTTGCAATTCCTAGCACAATCTGAGTAAAAGAATCCATGAAGTAATTATTGAGTTGCAAATTTAAACAGAAAGAAGTCTTATTCTATCGCCTCTAAAGTAGTTTTTTATTTTAAGTTTTAATCTATAGATGTAATAATATAACTATACCAGAATCATAATGTTTGGGTAAAGTAGTTTATCGTAATAATAATTTTATTTATAATTGATTGTTGGTATTCGTTTTATAAAATAATAACTAAATTTAGATAGCAAAATCTCTCTTATGAATAAAATTACATATACTCTTATTGGGCTTTTTACTGTAGGTGTTTTATTTATTACTGCACGTATTTATTCTGAAGAAGAAAAATCTAAATCTGTTGTGTCTAAAGCAAAAGAATATCAGCCAGGAATACTATTATCGTTTGATGATAATTATGTGGAAGATTGGTATAATGCCGAAAAAAGATTGCGTCATCTAGGATGGAAGGCAACTTTTTTTGTGTGTAAATATGATTCTTTGACAACCCAGCAAAAGAAAAAACTGCACTACTTACAACATATGGGACATGATATCGCTGCACATGGTTATAATCATGAGAATGCACTTAAATATTCTGCTGCATATGGAATTAATAAATATATCGATAATGAGATAATACCTCTTAAAGAAATTATGGATAAAGATGGATTTAACATCCGTTCATTCGCTTATCCTGATGGAGCCCGTGATGCTACTTTAGATAAGGAATTATTGAAATATTTTGATATTATAAGAGGTACAACCTACGGAATGCTTCCACCCGAATCACAGTATTGCTACTACGAAGGAAATAGAGTTATTTACGGTTTAGGAATCGATGATGATTATAAACAGTTTAATGTTGATTATTATAAAACCCTAATGGATTATGCCAAAAAGCATAATAAAATTGTTGTTTTCTATGGTCATAAAACAGTAGACAAAGCAGATGAAAAGCTAGAAACACCACTGGCAGCTTTAGAAGAGTTATGTAAATATGCAATAGATAATAATCTTAAGTTTTATACAGTTGATGATTTGAAAAATTTATAATTTATTAAATTAGGAAGCATTTAGTTTTTCAAAATTACTCATCGACTAGCAACTATTTTTCATCGGTGGCAGGAGGGCTTTCGTCGGTAGGTTTTTTAATCTAGGTATTGTGCTATTACTTTTGATTAAAAAATATAACATATGTCATCACTTACACCACTTATCTGGCTTTTAACAATTTTGCCACTTTTCATTTTTGCTTTTATTAATGTTAAGAAAGTAAACCTGAAATTTCTCTTGTTTTTTGTGCTTTACTTTTTAGCAGATTGCTACTTGCAACAGTTTAGCCAACGCTATCTCAGTCTTGAATTTATTGGATTAAAATTCACATGGATTGGGAAAATACTAAGTTTAATTTTAGCTCTAGGAATTGTCTTTTCGGTAAGTAAAAATGACCGTGAAGAAATTGGATTTACGTCAAAAGGCAATTCAAAACAACAACTGAAATTCGGAATTTTGTTTTTCCTTGGATTTTTACTTTTTGATGTTGTTTTCAAGCTAATTTTGTTTCCAAAAGGGGGGACGTTTGATTTTGAAACGTTTGCTTTTCAGGCTACTATGCCCGGTTTAACAGAAGAAATTGTATTTAGAGGAATCAGTTTATGGCTTCTGGATAAAGCATTTTTACCCAAATGGAATGTTAAAGGAATTAAATTTGGCTGGGGATTTTTTATCGTTACCATCTTATTTGGTGTTGGTCACGGGGTATTTATAACAGAAGACTATCAATTTAAGATTGATATTATTACGATAATTTACCTAACCCTAATCTCATCTTTAAGTCTTGGTGTATTGCGAAAATTTTCTGGTAATATTATATATCCAATTCTAGGTCACAATACGATTAATATAATAAATGCTATCATCAGAATATTATAATTAAAGTAACAACTTCTAAAACTATATTTAAATTTGCTTCATATAAAATGTATTTAATGCAAGACACAAAGATTTTCTCAAATTACTTGGCAAGTAAAATAGCTGAATTTAATTTTGATAAATTTTATACCAAGAGCAATCGGATTCTACTTCATGTCTTTATGTGGCTGAGTTTTTCAATATTGCTAATTTTGAGTTATGTCCTAGCTTATCAACTTTCATATTTCAATGCTTTTATTCTTACCATCAGGATGACAACTGTTAATATGATTGTGTTTTATATGTTCTTTTATTTATTGCTACCAAAGATTTTTTCGGGAGGTAAAGCCAGAATGGTAATTCTATTATTGTTTACTTTTATCATATCTATTTTTGTTTGGATGGCAGTAACTTATTTTTTTTCGTTGCTGTATCATTCACTCGGTTTCGAAATTCTTAAAGGAGAATTGAAGGGGGCTATAGGAATGAGTGCAAGTCAAACGTTTTTGCAAGCAATCTCAATGAAGAGAATGTTTTCTCAAGCCTTCATCATTATTTCAATTTTGTCTCCTTTCTTTTTTGTGAAAATCCTTTTTGAAATTTCGAAGCTTTATAATAAAACTTTAAATATTCAGAGTCAGAAAGCAGCATTAGAAATTCAAAACATTAATATTGAAAAAAACTTTTTGAAAGCACAGCTCAATCCACATTTCCTATTTAATACATTAAATAATTTGTATGGCCTTTCGATAAAAAAAGACGACAGTACACCAGAAGTTATTTTAAATCTTTCGGATATTATGAGTTATACACTTTATGAATCGAATACCGAAAAAGTAGCATTGGAAAAGGAATTGGATTTTATAAAAAATTATTTCGAATTGGAGAAAATGAGATATTCGGCTAATAAAAATATTCAATTTCATATTCCTCAAGGAGAAGATTTATCAGGATTGTACATAGCGCCACTTTTGACTTTCACATTTATAGAAAATGCATTTAAATACGGGCTTAAAGGAAATAAGGAACAGTTTATTTATTTGAACATAAAAGTTCAGGATAGAACGTTTTATTTTGAACTTGAAAATGATGTAGAGCAAGGGATAAAAGATAATGAATTTGGCGGTATAGGAGTTAGAAATGCTCGTAAACGACTGCAATTATTGTATCCTAACAAACACCAACTGGATATTGAAAATTTGGAAACAAAATTTAAAGTCAATTTAAAAATAGATTTAGACTAATGAATAAATTAATTTGCATTGTTATAGATGACGAACCACTTGGGAGAGTGGTTATTGAAACTTTCGTGAAAGAAATTCCATATCTAGAGCTGTCGGCTTCATTTGAAGATCCAGTTGAAGCGTTGGCGTACTTACATAATAATGCGGTGGATATTGTTTTTAGTGATATTCAAATGCCTAAAATTAGCGGAATGGAATTGTTACGCTCGTTAGTGTATCCGCCTGTAGTGATTTTTATTACAGCGCATCGTGATTTTGCCTTGGATGGTTTTGAAGCTGGTGTAACAGATTATTTGGTAAAACCGGTTCGATTTGATCGGTTTTTAAAGGCTGTCAATAGAGCCAAAGATAAAGTTACATCAAGTCAGATAGCAACACTTCAGCAACAAATTCATACTGACAGGATATTTATTAAATCTGAAGGAAAGCTGGTGAAAATTTTATTCAATGAAATCCTTTATATAGAAGCTCAGGGAGATTATCTCAAAATTATTATCCCTTCTGGAAGCTTTACAACACAGGTCACTCTTAAAGCAATGGAGGAGATTCTTAATCTTCCAAATTTCTTTCGAGTACAGCGTTCGTTTATTCTTAATTTAGAAGCTGTGAGAAGCATTAATGGCAATACAGTTGAGCTAACTAATGGTAAGTCAATTGCAATAGCTTTAAATAAAAAAGAAGAGCTTTTTAACCTATTAGGGATAAAGTAAAATAATAGAAGACGATAGGAAATAGTTTATCGCCTTCTATTATTAATTATTTGTAATAAAATAAGAACTTAAGTTTAGTGACCTTTACTGTTTTCGAAGCCAAGAATCGTAATTCTATAAGGAGTATTAGTGACTTTCATTTTCTTAGCAATAGACATAGTAGGCAAGTTCAGTTGTAATAATTCTCCAGTAGTTGGAGAAGTAATGTAAGCAAAGTTTTCTGTTAGTTCAATTTGGGGCTTCATAGAAGCATCTTTTGCTGTTTCACCAATTACTTTTCCTTGTTTTTCAACTTGTAACGTAGTTAAATTAAATAATTTAAATTCACCGTTATGCAATAAAATGCCCAGTTTAGTTTTGTTGTAACTTACTTTGCATTGTACAATATCTACACTTTGTAAAATTGGTTTAATTGTTCCGCTTGCAACATCAATTAGATAGGCGCCTTTTGCTGCAGTATAACCTATAAACTTTCCTTTGGCTTTTGTTTCTAAAATACTTCCAAACCATGATGTCCCAAAATCTTCAGGAAGAGCGATAAGTTTTTGTTTTCCTGAACTTTCAACTACAAGTACACCGCTTGCTGAGCCGAAAACAGCATAGGTTCCGTCTGAAGCGTTTCCGTGAATTCCTTTTGTTGGAGTTGTAGCTTCATACAAAGTTTTACCAATATTATCTATGATTTTTACTTTTTCAGGTAGTGTTCCTGCAACCGAATTATCTTTTTCGGTAATGGCATAAGTTCCATTAGAAAAAGTTGCCATAGCACCATGATGAGCTAATAAACCAGCATTAATTACTTTAAATTTAGCTCCAGCTGTATTAACCTCAGATTCTTTGGCTACAGATAGCGTCCCATCTCCATCATTAAAAGTTAATAGCTCTCCTATTTTACTTTTAAAATGAGTAGGCTTAGATGATTGTCCTGTTAAAGCACCAAATTTTGGAATTCCGTCTACATCAACATGGTCACCATGACCTTCAAATCCACTGTCAAAAGTTTCTACTGTATTGTTTGCTCCATGAATGATGCCTGCATATCTGCCTGATTCAGTAGTGTAAACAGTTGACTTTGCAAATTTTGCATTAAAAAAACTAGAGGTACCATCAACTGGATTTACGAGTGTGATTTCTGTTGTTTTTTCATCAGAAAGTAATACTCTCAAAAATTTATATTCAGTTAAAGTTTCCTTTGGAGTTTCATTAGTATTGTCGTCATCGTCATTGCTACAAGAGATTGTAAAAGAGGATAAAGCAAATAGGAAAATCAGTTTGTAATAATTGTTTTTCATTGTAAATAGGTATTTAAGATAATAGTTAAATTAGTAATTAATGGTAATAGGCATTGATTTGTATACATTGAGATTGTAGGTTGTATTTTTGTACAAAACCACCCAATTATATACACCAGATTCCCATGCTTTTTCACCTGTTATTGGGTTTGCATTAGGTAGGTTTGCATCAGTTGCTGCACCGATAACAATTTTTTCGCCTCCCCAAACATCATTCACTTTTTGCAAAGTCGAAATCTTTGATGCAGAAGCAAGGCCTTTATGCTCGACTTTAGAGATGACGATTACTTTTTTAAAATCAAGATTGTCAATGCTCTCTGGATGATAATTAGCACTTTTTTTAATCAGTACAGAATACAATATTCCATCGCCTTTAATTTGGCTAATCTGAACATGAGCCGTTAGTTCATCGTTCTTTTTAAAGATTAGTTCGGGCTCTACCCAAGTTCCCATATGATAAATTAAATTTTCGTTACGAGAAATCATATCTCTGCCAATTAATGGGTCCGTAGGTAAATTTGCAGCATCGACAATCGTAAAATCTTCTTTAATTTCTAGCTTAGATCCATTGCTGTCTAATAGTATAAAGAAAAAATCATATTTGCCTTCGGGAGCTTCATTTGGGATGTTGAAGTGTTTATGTACAGTGGTATTTTTGGCTCCAACATATTCAGCCCAGCTAAGTTCTAATTTCCAATCGCTTGCATATTTTTCTCCTTTTTTAGGAAGTATTTTAAGTTGCACAGCAGCAATTTTGTCTCCAGCTTTAATATCGGCGTTAAAGTGAAAATCACGACCAATAACACCTTGCTTATTATTAGCAGAACCAATTTCTACATTGGTCATGGTTGGCTTTGCAACTTCGGTGGTGGCATTATCATCATCGCTGTTACATGCAGTAAATGCACTTGCAAATAGCAGGAACAAAGGGAATAATTTTGTTTTTTTCATAAAGGGGGTTTGTGTTAAAGGGTTCATATTTATTTGTGATTAAGAATTAAAAAAGGGATTTTGAGTGATAGGATTATGTTTCTGCTTGCCTCAGGAAGTTCTATTAATCGATAAAAACTGGTATGATTTAAATATTTAGTATTAAACAAGTTTTGTACTTGCAGTGAAATATCTAAATCTTGTTGTCCTGCTTTTACTTTTGTTCCTAGAGCAAGATTAAAAACATGACTGCTGGCAGTTTTCTTTTCAGGAGGTACAATTTGATTTTGTTCGGCAGTAAAACGATAATCCAATGAGAAATAACTATCTCTTAGATTCTTGATTTCTGGACTATAAGTAAGTCCCAATAGCACTGAAGCAGGAGGAGAAAAGGGGAGTGTATAGCCTTTTTTGCTGCCAGAAAGCTGTTCAGAATAAAGATATTCTACTAGAATTTCACCACTTAAATTTTTTAAGAATTGATAACGTGTTTGTAATTCTCCCCCATAGCGCATGACTTTGCTTTGTTCATATTCAAAAATCTGATTACCTGCACCATAATAAATATCATGTTGCGAAGTGGGGTTGAGGTAGATGTAATTTGGAAAGTAATTAAAAAATGGGCTTAGTTGTACAGACCATTTATTATCCTGCCATTCTAATCCAAGATCTAACTGATAGGATTGTTCGGCAGCTAAGTTTGGATCACCTTTTTCGAATCGGAAATAATGATAATTAACACCGTTTGATGCTAATTCTTTGGCAATCGGCATTCTGAAACTAGTCCCAGCATTGGCTTTCAAAGAGAATTTTTCCAGATTATAATTTACTCCAGTCGACCAGGTGAAACTTTTAAAAGTACGTGTAAGTTCTTCCGAGCGTTTTAAGTATTCAAAATTGGTCTGTCCATTAGTAGTTACTTCACTTTCAAACCAATCGGTGTATTGTTTCATTTTAATTCTACCATAATCCATTCGCAGCGCAGCGTGTAGCAGCCATTTTTCATTTAACTGAATTTTGTCATAAGCAAATGCACCAGCATTAATTTGAGAAAAAGCAGGAATTAAGAAACTCCATCCACCAATTTTATTCTGTTGTAATTCAGTATTCACCCCTACAATAAACTGATGATTGCCCAATGAGAATTCATCTTTTACAGATGCAGAGAAAACTTCTTTATCATATTGTCGCTCAAGATCACGTGGAGCATACATATCATCAGGATATATAGGAGGCATATAACCATGATTCACATAATGACTCCATTCACGACGAAAATTCTTTTGAAAACCCACTTGAGTTTCTAGTCGATGTTCTCCTAATTGAAAAGAAGTAGTGTTGCTTATCTTGGTATGATTTACTTCCTGATGCGGCATCTGTATATCGCGGTTGGATTTATCATGAAGTTCCAGATCTACATTTCGAGGTTCAAGCCCATGCGCATTGGCAAAAAAGCCAGTTTTACTATATACATTGCTTAGATACAAAACCGATTTAAACTTCTGACTTATATATCCTGTACTTGCATGCAAATTGAGTTCACGCCCAGCCGTATTACGCAAATGATTTTTATACAAGGGAACAGCATAATTATATACATGAACAACAGTTGTAGGAACACGATAGTCTCCGTAATCCATTGTTGTCATTCGGGTATCAAAAAACCAATTGTCATTGCGGCCAAATAAATTGATAGAACTTCCGTATTGTTCGTTATTGGTTTTGCCAGTGAGGATAGCACTTCCTCCCAAAACGTGTTTGGCAGGAAATGGTAAAGGTTTTATATTAATAGCACCTCCAATAGCATCAGATCCATAAATGAATGAGGATGGCCCCTTGATTATTTCTACACGATTTACAGCATATTGATCAATCTCAAGACCATGATCAGCCCCCCATTGTTGGCCTTCATGTTTAATACCATTCTCTACAACAATAACCTGATTGAAACTTAATCCTCGAATTAAAGGTTTTGAACCTCCAGAACCGATAGATATGGTTTTAATACCAGGTAATCTTTGGAGTGATTGCATAAGACTGCCACCAAGATTACGCTGGATAAAACTGCTGCTTACAATAGCTACATTAAGTGATTTCTCTTTTTTCTGTTGTGCTTCATAATTGTCCTTTATTACAACTTCTTCTAATTCTTTGATTTCTTGCTGTAATATAATATCAGGCAGAATATTTTGGTTTTTTTCTAAAGAAAGGTCTATTTCAGATTGGATATAACCCGAATAACTAACAATGAGTTTCTTTGAGTTTTTAGGAATTTGACTAAAGTAAAATGTTCCTTCTTTATTTGTAAAAGCGTTTGCAAATGAGGGATAAATCGTTACAGTAGATCTCTCTAATGGTTTATTGCTATTAGAAAAAACTTTACCTGATATACTAACACTTTGTGCAGTTACTTTCGTAAAAATACCAGCACAAAATAGTAACAGATAAACAATCTGTAATCGATTTGATTTATATTCTTTTATCAAAATCACTTTATTTAATCTTAATGCTTATTCCTTTAATAGTCTGCCAGCCTTCTTTATCTGTCAAGCGAATAAGGAAATGGTAATCGCCTGGATCGATATCTGCTGGAATGTTGATTTCCTGAGATGCCTCATAACTTTTTAATCCATCAGGAATCGTTACAGAATTAATATAGAGCATAGGTTTAACAGGCTTTTTTATAGCTTCAGCAGCACAGTCATTTACCTCAGTACTATGATTATGATGGTCAAAATTGTGATGAATATCTAAACTGTAAGAGCCTAATTGTGCATTGTCAGTAAATTTTGCTTTAAACGTAAGTTTCTGACCCCGTGTGACTTCACTGCATTGTATCGGGAATGCATTTGCAACTGAGATATCGATAACGGGATATTCTGTATCAATTTTGTCATCATCACTGCCACTACAAGCTATTAATGTGCTAGTTAGTGCAAATCCAGCAAGCATTAATCGTATTGTTTTCGTTTTGCCTTGTTTGAGTTTTACTCTGTTCATATGTATTAATTTTGGATTACGGATTATAGAATGCGATTTTCTAGATGACATAGCTATAAGCAATGACAACTTAAAAAATGGACATAGGAGGATGTATTCATAGAAGCTTATTCTATGAAATCAAAGATTTTTTAAAAATGAAATAACAATAAAAACGATAGTAAAAACTTGGCTTATGTGATAAGCAAAACTCGTAGTTATCTTTTTGGTTCAATAGAACTTTTTAAACGATATAGGCTATGTAAGAAAACATAATTTTTATAAATAATTGGATTATAGACGCCTACAAATTGGTATAATCCGTTTTGTAGAAATATGTAAATAAAAATTATTTAAAATAGTTTAATACGAGTGACATAAGTGCCAATTGATTTTACTTTAAACTGTAGGAGGTGCTCTAAGGGCAAATAAAGATCCCTTAAAAAAAAAGGAGTATGTTATGAAATAATAAGAAACATAAGATGATATGCTACTATTTTTATAAAATTCAAAAGACACAAAAGTAAAAGTACTAACAGGAGTAAATTTAAAATGACATATAGCACATTCTTCAGAAGAATGATTGTGTGTTATAAGCTCACTTTTACTCTCACTATAGTTTTGTGTATGTTTATGTGAAGTAACATGATTTTGAATGTGTTCATAAGAATGGACTATTGGAAATAGTATTGCAAATACTACCACCAACGGCATAAGAAGATTAATAATTTTAAATTTCTTTTTCATTCTGAATGAATCAATTTTCAACTATTTATAGCTAATCAAAGTGATTGAAAATATATAATTTTCACATTTAATCCTTTTGTTAACGCAATAGTGTTGCAAATATAAAAATCTTATCTATAAATGCAACATTGTTTCAATAAAAATAAAATAAGAGGGATCAATTCTTGTTGTTTTTTATTATTTGTGAATAGCTGTACTTATTAATAAAATTTGGATTTCCTAGTCTGAATGTAATTATTAGTTTGATTTTTATTTATTTGGATAGAAAGGATTAATTTTTTTTCCATTTTTACATGTATTTAGTAAGATGCATTTGTAGAAAAAAACACACAACACTTTATGATAGACGTAGTTTTAAAAAAAACATAAATTGATGTTATAGTAAAATATACTATATTTCGAAAGTTTTTAATAATGATAAAGTTTTATCTTACAACGAAGCGCTCCAGCTTTAATTATACTCAAAAAAAAGTAATTATTCTTTATGCAGTCACATGATATAATAATCCTTGAAAAACTCAGGTTGGGAGATTCTTCAGCCTACAAGGAATTATTTGACTTATATTATATGCCTTTAAGTATATATTCTTTTAAGTATTGTGATTCATTTGAATTAGCCGAAGATATTGTGCAAGATTTATTCATAAAGTTTTGGGATGAAAAGCTTTATATGAATCTTGATACAGCCATTGGTCCGTATCTTTTTCGTTCTGTAAAAAACAATACTTTACAGGCAACTAAAAAAATAACAGATACATATTTGAAGAAATTGAAGATCAGATTCATACGTTATTAGATGATGATCATCTAGATATGGATTTTATAGAGCAAGAAAAAAAGAAACTTTACGAACAAATCGAAGCTTTACCTTTAAAAAGTAAAGAAGTTTTTAAAGCGATTGTACTGAATAATTTAAAGTATAAAGAAGTTGCTTTAGAGCTCGGAATATCAGTAAATACAGTTAAAACACATTACTCAAGAGCCTTAAAACAACTACGAAATTCATTGGATATAATTATAACAGTACTAATAGTTTAAAAAAAGTTTGATTTTTTGTCACCCATTTTTCATTTTTTATAATCTATACAATAATTAGATCTAAATAATGAATGATATTCCACAAAATATATTAGAGATACTTTTAGCTTATACTTCAAAAGAAGGAATTAGCGAAAGTCAATTTAATACCCTTAACGAATGGATAAAGAGCAGTTCAGAAAATGAATTTATTTTTTCTGAGTACCTGTTGTTTTACAAAAAATCAAGAAGAATTGGATTTGCTGAAAAAATAAATAAAGATAAGGCTTGGGAAAACATTGTATCTCAATTGCAACGACCTATAGAACTTGAATATTCTGAGAAACCTACACTCTTGTTAAGAATTTTAAAGCATAAAAAAGTCTTTTTGAAATATGCAGCAATAGTGATTGTTTTATTGTCAATTGGTTTTTTATATTATCAAAAGAACGATGATGCTAAATCAACTTTTAAAGTTCCTGAGGAAGCTATAACACTACAATTAGAGAATGGAGCTATTCAGATAATAAAAGAGGATGGCACTACACAAGTTGTAGATGTTAACGGAAATGTTGTAGGCAAACAAAAAGGGAATCTATTGGAGTATGGTAGTTCAGTTGCAAAAGATACCTTAGCTTATAATATTATAAAAATTCCTTATGGAAAGCGCTTTGAGCTAAAATTATCAGACGGAACAAATGTCCATTTAAATTCAGGAAGTAGCTTGCGTTATCCTGTTCGATTTGTAGAGAAAGATAAACGCCAAGTATTCTTAGATGGTGAAGCCTATTTTGATGTTACTAAAGACGCAAAACACCCTTTTATCGTTAGTTCAAATGACATGAATGTTAAGGTTTTAGGAACCAAGTTTAATGTTACTTCTTATAAGAAAGACGCAAAAACATATGCAGTTTTAGTAGAGGGTAGTATAGCCGCTTCTAGCAAATTGGAGCAGAATGATAATGTAATTCTGAAACCTGGATATCGTGCTTATTTTGAAGATAAAAAATTAAAAACAGAGGTAGCAGATGTTAGAAAATATGTTGCTTGGGTTTCTGGAGAACTTATGTTTATTGACGATTCATTTGATGTTATTTCCAATAAATTAGAACGTAAATATAATGTTGAGATTATAAATAATTATAAAGATTTAGATGATATAGTAATAACTGCAACATTTAAAAATGAAAATATTTATCAGGTTTTGAAGACCTTTCAAACCTATGAAGCTTTTGATTTTACTATTAACAATAGAATAATAACCATAAATAAACCAAAAATGAAATAGAATTAACTAAACCAAAAAAAAGGAAGGTGCGCCAACACCTTCCAATCATTTTAAAGTGATTTAATCTTAAACCAGTAAAACTAAACCAGTGTAAACTTATGAAAAAACAACCAATTTCAGGTGCGTGGCCGCGCATTTTTAATAATGCAAACTTAAAAATGAAATTTACAATCTTATTTTTATTTACCAGTCTTTTACAAGTTAGCGCTTCAAGTAGTTACGGACAAAATAAAAAAGTTACCATGGATGTAAACGGGGTAGCTTTAGTAAATGTTTTTAAAATTATTGAAGACCAAACCGACTTTCATTTTTTTTATAATAAGAATGAATTAAACGTGAATCAAAAAATTGATTTAAACGTAGAAAAAAAACAACTAGTAGAAGTCTTAGGTAAACTATTTAATAAAACCAATATTTCTTATCAGATTTTAGGAAATCAAATAATACTCAAAAAACAAGCAGGGTATAATAATAAGTTAGAGAAAGAAACTGTTTCGGTTATTGAGCAAAGACCAATCGAAGGATTTGTAGTTGATGTTCTGGGAATACCGATACCAGGAGTAACTGTCGTGGTAGAAGGTACAAAATTCGTCACCTCTACATCTTATGAAGGAAGATTCAAATTTAATGAGGATGCGAAAGGAAAATTCCTAATCCTATCTTTTATGGGTTTTAAAACGCAACGCATTCCTGTTAGTAATGAATTGATGAAAGTAGTTCTTGTAGAAGAAACTAATGAACTTGAAGAAGTAGTACTTGTAGGGTATGGAAAACAAAAACGTTCAGAGTTTTCGGGAGCAGTTTCTTCTATAGATTCAAAAGATATAGTACAAGCAGCAACTGGAAGTATTGGAATAGACAGAGCGCTAGGCGGATTAACAAAGGGAGTTCAGGTATCACAAAATTCAGGTCGTCCGGGGGCTCCAGTTCGAATTAATGTTAGAGGATTTACTTCACCACTTTCATCAGCAGGAGGATTAAATCAGCCTTTATTTGTAATCGATGGTATATCTTTTAACCTAGATAATATGAAAGGAGCAAATCCATTGTTAACATTAAACCCTAATGATATTGAAAGCCTAGATGTATTAAAAGATGCAGGGGCAACTTCTATTTATGGTTCACGTGGAGCAAATGGAGTAATTATAATTAAAACAAAAAGAGGTAAAAAAGACCAACCTTTAAAAGTTAATGCTTCTTTAACAACTACGTTAGCAACACCTATTAGCACAGTGCAAGTTTTAAATGCTGGTCAATACAAAAACTTCTATAACCAACTGATAAATAATAGTGTTACCGCTATGAATAATGGTCAATTAGACTCATTTTATGCTTTTGATTTGGCTAATATCGGAAAGACTGATTTAGATTTTGATACCGGTATGGTGGTTTATGACGGATTAAGAGATGATTATTTTGGTACTTCAGATACAAATTGGAATAAAGAAGTTTTTAGAAGTGTAGCAGTAACGAGACAAGCTAATTTTAGCTTTAACGGAGGTAGTAGCAATACAAATTATATGTTTAGCTCTTCTTTTATAGACCAAGAAGGATTGACAATTAATGATAAAATGAAACAATATAATGTGTCAATTTCATTAGATTCGGATATAAATAAATATGTAAAGATGGGTGGTTCGATTAATTTAGGACATACTCAAGCTAATTCAGGAGAAAACGATATAACAAACCAATATACAATTAATACTTCTATTGCAAGAGCACGTCCTGACTTGCCAGTGAGAGATGAAAATGGGAAGTTGTTAGGGCAACCAGATTATCAGTATGGGTTTATGACTTTAGAGCCTAATCCTTTGATGCGCTTAAAAAATAAAGCAGATAACAAAACGTATAATTTTATTGGAAGTAGCTATTTAGAAATACAGCCAGTAAAAGATTTGAAGATAAAAACAGAAGTTAATGCATCTGTATTTTATAATAAGAACAGTACTTTTATTCCAAAAATAACAGATACGGACTTTATTTTTTATCCTAATGATTCATTCTTAAGTGAAGCAGATGGAATGGTGTCTAATATCACAACAAACTTGACTGCAAATTATGATTTCAAATTAGCTAGCCATAAATTTGGATTGATGGCTGGAGCGGCTTGGGATGATACAAGTTTTTCTAATTCAAATCAATTTTATTCAGGTTTTCCAGATGATGAAGTATTGACTAATGCTTCTTCAGCTAGAGCCGTAATAGGGTATAGCAGTTTGCGCTATAAAACAGGTTTATATTCATTGTTTTCTCGTTTGAATTATGGATATAAAGATTTGTATAATGCCACTTTCAATTTCAGAACAGATACTTCTTCTAAATTCGGACCAGGTAATAAAAGGGCATATTTCCCTTCATTATCTGTAAGTTGGAATATTTCTAATGAAGAGTTTTTAGCAGACAACAATCATATTAATATTTTAAAACTTAGAGCAAGTGCAGGTAAGGTTGGGTCAACCAATGTGTCTGATTTTGCTTATCTACAATTTTTTCAAAATAATTCTTCTAGCGTTTATAATGGTAATTCGGGAATAATTGCAGATGATAATTTTCCAAATCCAAATGTTGGTTGGGAAACGACTAATGAGGTAAACTTAGGTTTAGATTTTGGATTTTTCAATAATCGTCTAAAAGGAGGAATAGATGTATACAATAGAAAAACAAACGGAGCTTTGGTTAGAACACCAATTCCTTTAGAGTTAGGTCCAGCTGTATATTTTTCAAACTTTATAGATGTAATAAACAGAGGAGTTGAGATTAACTTAGGTGGAGATATTATAAGGAATGATAATTTTACTTGGTCAACTAATATAAATTGGTCGTTTAATAGAAATAAACTAGCGAAGTTAAATGGTGCAAATATTAATGAATACCAAACAGATTATTTTATAGAAGGGCAACCAGTAGGGACTATCATAGGTTATAAAGTGGCCAAAATATTTCAAACTCAAGATGAGGTAGATGCTTTAAATGCTGCATCACCTACAGGTTATTACGACAAGGTATCAACAGGAATTGGAGATTATATGTACGAAGATATTAATGGAGATGGTGAAATATCAGAAGCAGATAAAACAATCATAGGTGATATTCAGCCTGATTTCTTTGGAGGGATTTCAAATACATTTGCTTATAAGAATTTAACATTGAGTGCATTATTTCAATTTTCTGTAGGAGCAAAATCACTTTGGAATGCTATTCCAGCAGGAACATATAATCCTTTGGGAGAAAATAAATATAGTGAATATGCTTTAAATACTTGGACTCCAGAAAACACCAATGCTCGTTATGCAAGAGCGTTATATACAGATCCATCATCAAGCGGAAGAATATCAGATAGATATCTATATGATACATCATACTTACGTTTAAAAAGTATACAGCTAAGTTACAATTTTGATAAAAAGTTATTAAACAGAATAGGACTAGATGGAGCAACTCTTTCTTTGACTGGTACAAATTTATTGACATGGACAAAGTGGCCAGGAATTGATCCGGAAGTTTCTTCAGAAAGAGGTAATATAACTGATCAAATCAGTAATGATGATCCGTATCCATTAGCAAAATCATTCTCTTTAGGTGTCCAAGTTCAATTTTAATTTAAAACAGATGAAACTAATTATAAAAAATAGTATTAAGATTTTATTCTTTACGCTAGCAATTACGATCAGTAGTTGTGATATTGATGATATTAAACCAATTAATAAACTAACAGTAGAAAATACAGTACGAGATGAGGCTTCGGCACAACTAGTTCTTAATGGTGTTTATAGTTTAGGAAAAACGTTTGATGTTAGTTTTTTTCCATTGCATTTAGCAGCTTATGGCAATGAAGGAATAATTAAAGGTGGTTTGAGTGGTGATAAGGGATTTAATATAAATGATGTCCCTGTCAATAACGGCTTTTTGTCTAAATTATATAATGGGCAATACAAGATTATCAATTTAGCCAATTTTTTAATTCAGGAATTAAATGCAGGAAAAGCTATTGGAATCTCGGAGACTAGAAAGGCCGAAATAATTTCGGAGGCTAAGTTTCAAAGAGCATTCGCACATTTTAACTTACTGCGATATTTTGGAGAGTTTTATGATTTGAACTCTACTTATGGAGTGGTTTTAAGAGTTGAATTTTCAGATAAATTAGATGCAAATCCAAGAAACACAGTCTCAGAAGTGTACAATCAGATCGAAGAAGATTTATTATACGCATCAGTAAACGGGCCTGTTTATATTGATCATTTCTACTCAGGAAGTTTAGCTGCAAAGGCGTTACTTGCTAAGGTATATTTATATGAAAGAAAATTTTCTGAAGCTTCAGATTTAGCAGATGAAGTACTTAATAATGATGAAGGATACGTCTTAGAAACGCAATATGATGGTATTTTTAAGAAAAGTTTTAATTCTTCAGAAGTAATTTTTGCTCCACATACTGGACGTGATAATGAAGGTAAAACCAATATGGATTTAGTTTCAAGAACTACTTACAGTCAAATATTAGCAACTCTTGCAGATGAACAAGTTGGAACCCCAACTGATGGATCATTAACAGGAAACGGATCGGGTTACGATCCACGTTTTAAGTTTGCCTATGCTACCAATACAAAAGGAGCAAATAGCAATGGTAAATATCCATTTTTGAATATATTGACGTCACAAGGTAATACTTTGTATCACTTGCGTTTAGCCGAAATATATCTAATAAAAGCAGAAGCAGAAGCTCGTAAACAAGGCGGAGATCTATCAATTGCACTACAAAACTTAAACGAGATCAGAAACCGTGCAGGTGTAACAGAAAAAGATCTTTCTGATAAAGCAACTTTGATAAATGACATACGTCAAGAAAAATTATTAGAGTTGTTCTTTGAAAATGGAGAAAGTTGGTTTGATATCGTACGTTATCATACACAAGGAGACCTTATTGCTTCATCAGTTAAGCCAAGCTTAATATCAGTAAATCAGTTTGTATTGCCAATACCTCTTGATGCACTTATAGGAAACAAAACACTTATTCAGAATAAAGGCTATTAAGCCACAGTGATTTTAAAATGAGAAGTGTGTAAATAATTGGGGATAAAATGATTCTGACAGATTGTACACACTTCTCTTTTAACCAATAATTTAAAATTGAAAAAATGAAAAAACTATCATTTATAGCAATACTAATTGTATTGTTTTCTTTTCAGAAAGCAGATCCAACAAAGGATTATGTGATATTACATGGAAAAATAACAAATCCAATAGAAGGATTAGGATTTAGACTTTTTGATCCAGTTAGTTCAAAATCGTTTACAATCAAAGTAGAAGCAGACGGAACTTATAGAGACACTATTAAATTAGAAAAGGCAACTTATTTTAATGGATTCTATGATAAATTCATTGCATTGTATCTTACTAAGGATATGGATTTAGAAATTAATTTTGATGCAAAAAATGTTTCTAAGAGTATCACAATTAAAGGAAAAGGAGAAGAAGAGAATTCTTTTCTAGGACTTAAAGCCAAGTTAGAAGGCGGTTTATTTGGAGCAGATTATCTAGAGTTTTTAAACGTTGAGAAAAAGATATTCGATGAGAAAATGAAGCAATTTTCAGATAATTTTAAAGTTGAATTAGATAAAAAGAAATCGGTTTTAGATCCAAATTTTACCGCATCTCAACTAAAAAAACTAGAAGAGTTTAATACTAGTTTAGCATCAGAATACACAAAACAACAAATTAATAACAGTGAATTAGGAGTAGGAATGCCATCTCCAGTTTTTACAAATTATATTAATTATAAAGGAGGAAAATCTTCACTTTCAGATTTTAAAGGAAGCTATGTTTTTATAGATGTTTGGGCAACTTGGTGTGGACCATGCAAATATGAAATGCCTTATTTAGCAAAAGTAGAGAAAGAATTTCATGGCAAAAATATAAAATTTGTAAGTATTTCTGTTGACCGCTTAGCTGATGAAAAAAAGTGGAGAGACATGATAAAAGCCCAAGGATTAACTGGTATTCAGCTTTTGGCAGACAAAGAGATTAAATCTACATTTATAACTTCATACTATATACAGGGAATACCACGCTTTATTGTATTAGACAGGGAAGGTAAAATAATTAGTTCAGATGCTCCTAGACCTTCAGAACCTGAACTTACTCAATTATTAAATACACTAGATATTTAATTTAATTAGAAGTTCATATTTTATTTTCTATTAATTAAACGATTGTAACTAAAATTACAGTCGTTTAATTTTCATTTACTCTTTTAAATTCATCTTTAAATAGGGTAGTGATTACTATTGACTCTTTTAAAAAATAAGTAATGCATAAAATCATTCCTTATAAAAATATAAAAGTTTCGATTATTATAAATTGTTAAAAGTGCAGAGACAATTTTTTTAATGGAAACAGATTTTACTAAAGACAAGAATACACCAAAAATTACTATAAATAAAACATGAAAAAACTATTAACTGTATTTTCTCTTTTTTTGGCATTCCATAATGGCAACGCACAAGAGGTGAAATTAAATGACCCGCTCCCAGTAAATACTAAAATAAAAAAAGGAGTTCTTAAAAACGGAATGACTTATTACATATACAAAACAGATGTAATTAAAAATGTGGCGAGCTATTATATTATTCAAAATGTAGGTTCAATTTTAGAGAATGATGATCAACAAGGATTGGCTCACTTTTTAGAACATATGGCTTTTAATGGTACTAAAAACTTTCCAGGAAAAGGAGTTTTAAATACCCTTCAGAAACATGGTGCTGTTTTTGGAAAAGATATCAATGCATATACAGCATTTGATGAGACGGTTTATAACATGGATAATATTCCAACCAATGTAGATGGTTTAATAGATACTTCACTTTTAATCTTACATGATTGGGCTGATGGTTTATTGCTCACAGATGCAGAAATTGATGCGGAACGTGGCGTAATAAAAGAAGAGTGGAGAACCAGACAAAATGGTGATATGAGACTTTTTAAAAAATCATTACCATCTATGTTTAACAATACCAAATATGCAGATCGTATGCCTATTGGTCTAATGAGCGTTGTAGATAATTTTAAATACAAAGCATTAAGAGATTTTTATCACGATTGGTATCGAACAGACTTACAAGCAATAGCAATTGTAGGTGATATTGATGTTGCAGAAATAGAGCAAAAAATTCAAAAATTATTTTCAACTATTCCTGCAATCGCCAATCCGATTAAGAGAACGGTTATTGATATTCCTGACAATAAAGAAATGCTTTATAATTTAGGAATCGATAATGAAGTAACAACATCAAATATTTCTTTTAATATTAATCAGCCTAAATCATTAAAAGACGAAACTGTTGCCGATTATAAAGAGTTAGCTTTTAGTCGAATGGTATCAGGAATGTTAAGTTCAAGACTAAAAGAAATTGCACAAAAACCAGATGCACCTTTTTTTTCAGCTACATGTAGTTATCAGAGTTTAGCTCGTACAGAAAATACGTTCGGGTTAATGATTTCTCCTAAGCCAAACAAACAAGACGAGGCTTTTAAAATTGCTTTAACAGAGTTAAACAGAGCCGTAAAATTTGGTTTCACACAAGCAGAAATTGACAGAACTATTGCTGTTTATGACAATCATTATCAAACTAAAATTAGCAAAGTAGATCAGATTCCTCATTATGAAATTGTAAATACGATTGTCAAAAATTATTTAGAAAATCAAGCAATGACTGATGTTGCGAAGGAATATGAACTTTTTAAATCAATTTTTGAGAAAGCAAATACTACCGATTTTCACGAATTTATTAAAAAATTATACACAGACAACAATAGAGTTTTAGATGTAACGGGAGTTGAAGGAGATAATAACCTTACTAAAGAACATGCATTAAACATTATAAAGAGTGTAGAAAACGATGCGACTTTAACTGCTTACACTGATGAGTTTGTTGGAAAAACATTGATTTCAGATGTTGTTATAAAACCAGGCAAAATTGTTTCAGAAAAACATACTAAAGATATTGATGCAACAACTTTTGTTTTAAGCAATGGAGTTGTTGTTAACTATAAATTTACTGCAATCGAAAAAAACAATGTATTATTTGAAGCGGCAAGTTTTGGAGGAAATTCAATGTTGAAAGACGAAGATCTTCCATCAGCTGGTTTCGTAAGTAGCTTAGTACGAATGTCAGGTCTGGGAGATTATAACGCAACTGATTTGGCAAAAGTTTTAGCAGGTAAAAATGCAAATTCAAGAGTTGGTATTACAGATTTAGAAGAAAACATATCAGGAACTTCTACAACAAAAGATATCGAAACGATGTTTCAAATCATGCATTTACAATTTGTAAAACCACGTTTTGATGAGAATAGTTTTCAGGTTCTAAAAAATAATTTACAGAATAGTTTAATGCAACGTAAAGGCGATGTTGCTTATAAAATGGAAGATAGTTTGACTACTACTTTGTACGGAACCAATAATCCTAAAAAACGTTTGTTTGATGAGAAATTTGTAAAAGAGGTTTCTCTAGAAAAAATAAAATCAATTTATTTAGATCGTTTTAGTAACCCAGCAGATTTTATATTTTTTATTACAGGAGATATTCCAAAAGAAACACTTAAGCCTTTATTAGAAAAATATATTGCTAGTTTACCAACAACTAAGAATAAAGAAAACTGGAAAAATAATTCCGTTGCATGGTTAAAGGACAACAACAAAAAAGAAGTGCTTTTGCCAATGGAAGATCCAAAAGCTACAGTACGTATCGCCTTTAAAAAGCCTGTAAAATATAGTTTAAAAAACACCTACTTAATAAAAGTTTTGCAAGATGTTTTAGAAATGAAATTATTAGAAACTTTAAGAGAGCAAGAAGGTGGAACTTATGGAGCTAGTGTTTACAGCTCATTAACTAAAAGACCGCAAGAGCAAGCTACTTTTTATGTTTATTTTGATTGTGACCCTGAAAAGGCAGAAAAATTAGTTTCGATTGTTTTTCAAGAAATCAATAAAATTAAAAATGGTGAAATTGATAAGGAGGATTTAGAAAAGGCATTAACTAGCAATTTGAAGGATGTAAAGGAAGAAAAAGAATATACTAGTTATGAACTGAATGTACTTTACGACTACTTTGTTGAAGGTTATAATAGAAATGATGCAAAAAATAATGTGGATATAATTACAGCAATTAAACCTATTGATGTTCAGAAATTCACAGCCTTACTGATGAAGGATGCCCAAAGTTATGAACTTGTATTTAAACCTAAAAAATAATAAAGTAAAGGTTTTCGTTGTGGCTTTTATATTGGAGCTTTTGAATTAGTAAACAATCAACGAAAGTTTATTTATGGGGTCATTATTAGAATGACCCTATTTATTTATAGTATAAAAATTATTCTAATGAAAAAAATAATACCACTGTTAGCACTTCTTTTAAGTGTTAATGCGATATCACAAATTTATAAACCAGTCAAATGGACTACAGAGGTAGTCTTTGTTTCTGATACTAAATATGACTTAGTAATGGAGGCAACCATTGCAGATGGATGGCATTTGTATTCTCAAAGTGTGCCAGAAAATGGACCTGTACCCACTGCATTTACCATTACCAAAAATGCCAACTTTGAATTGATTGGTAAACCAACAGAAGGGATTGGTCGTACTATTAATGACCCTGTATTTAATATGAAGATTAAGTTTTTTGAAAGTAAAGCTGTTTTTAAACAGCGAATCAATGTGCTTTCTAAAAATGCTTTTAAAATTACGGGTGAAGTAGAGTTTATGGTTTGTGATGATGCCAATTGCTTACCACCAACTTATGTAGATTTAAGTTTTTCTATTCCTAAGACTAAAATTACTGAGGTAGTTGAACTAAAAGAGGATAAAAAAGAACTTGCTATAGTTACAACAATAGAATCGAATGCAACTTTAACTGATTCAATAGTAAAAGAAGAAATCTTGGTTGATGCAGTTTCTAAGGGAGACAATAAAGTAGCTTTGGATGAAAAAGGAATTGCTAAGAAGAAAGACAAATCTTCAGACAGAAGTTTATTAGCCATATTTATTATCGCTTTCTTTTCAGGATTTGCAGCTTTGTTAACGCCTTGTGTTTTTCCAATGATTCCAATGACAGTAAGTTTCTTTACAAAGCAAAGTAAAAATAGAGCTAAAGGGATTAAAAATGCAATTATTTATGGATTTTCGATTGTTATCATCTATGTTCTTTTAGGTTCTTTAGTTAGTGCTATTTTTGGATCAGATGCTTTAAATGCACTTTCTACAAACGTATGGTTCAATGTTATTTTCTTTGTGTTATTACTGGTTTTTGCAGTTTCATTTTTGGGAGCTTTTGAAATTATGCTTCCTAATTCGTGGGCAAATAAAGTAGATACTAAAGCAGATAAAGGAGGGCTTATCGGGATTTTCTTCATGGCATTAGCACTAGCTATTGTATCTTTTTCATGTACAGGTCCTATTGTTGGAACATTATTAGTTCAAGCAGCAGCAGGAGGAGATCAAGTTGGTCCAATAATCGGTATGTTAGGATTTTCACTGGCTTTGGCCATACCTTTTGCTTTATTTGCAGCATTTCCGGGATGGCTAAATTCATTGCCAAAATCGGGAGGATGGTTAAACACCGTTAAAGTTGTATTGGGCTTTTTAGAATTAGCATTAGCATTTAAATTTTTATCAAATGCTGATTTAGTATTGCAATTGCATTTCCTGGAACGTGAAGTGTTTTTAGCAATATGGATTGCAATTTTTGGTGTGCTTGCTTTTTATCTTTTTGGAAAAATACAATTGCCACACGATTCACCAGTAACGCATATTTCTGTAGGAAGATTGAGTTTAGGTTTAGTTTCATTAATGTTTACCATTTATATGATTCCAGGTTTATGGGGAGCTCCTTTAAACATTATTAGTGCTTTTCCTCCACCACAAAATTATAGTGAATCACCTTATGGAGTAGGAGGTTCGAGTAAAGTTAGTGAGGCAAGTGCAACTAGAGAAATTCCAGAAGGAGCACATTTAATGGCACCACATAATATTTTAGCTTTTAATGATTACGATTTGGGAATGGCTTATGCTAAAAAAGTAAACAAACCAGTCCTACTTGACTTTACAGGATATGCTTGTGTAAACTGCCGAAAAATGGAACAACAAGTTTGGACAAAAGAGCAAATTTTATCCATACTGAATAATGAGGTTGTCCTTATATCTTTGTTTGTAGATGATAAGAGGCCATTGGCGCCAGGTGATGAAATTGATTCTAAACTAAGACCAGGTAAGAAAATAAAATATGTTGGACAAAAATGGAGCGAGTTTCAAACTATAAAATATAAAACAAACGCACAGCCTTTTTATGTGTTAGTAAATCATAACGGAGATAATTTATTAGATCCGATTGCATACACTCCCGATGCAGAAGAATACCAAAATTGGTTAAAAACTGGAGTAGCTGCTTTTAAAAAGTAGTAAAATAAAAAATGGCCATCTTAAGTAAGATGGCCATTTTTTTTATTTAGAAACTAATACATTTGAAGTCAAGTTATGAAAAGCAAATTCATAATCCTTTCCTGGGCGTTCGTCTTTAATCTGAAGCTCGATTTGGTAGATTCCTTTTTCTGTAAAATCAAAATCTAAAACTCCATTTTGTAAATTCTTAAAAGTCTTTAATTCACCAGAAGGAGTAAATAATTTTACTTCAGCTTTCCCTATAGCATATTCAGGTAATGAAAGATTGATTTTCTTCTGGGTTAAATTAAAATTAAGAGGTAATTCATAATTTGTTTCCGTTGATTTAGTATTGCCAACCTGAACAGTTGACTTTGCATAGAAATATGGAATAAAAGGTGGCGTATTTGGAAAGTTTAACGCACCAATAGAAGTGTTTTTTACAATAACCTGATAGATTCCGTCTTCCTTAGGAGTGAAAGTTGCTTGATAATAATCTTGTTGCGAATTCACTTCTAAACGGCTTAGTTCCCCTTTAGGACTTTGTAACCACAGTTCAAAGTTTTTCACCATAGCCCATTCCTGGCCATTAACAGGTTCCCATTTTTCACCAACTTCAGCAAAATAGACTTTAACTAATTGTGAAACTCCTTTTTTCCCTTGAGCATTAGTTTCAACCCAAAGAGCATGAGCCATGCAATTTTGTAGGCCGAAAACGACCATAATAAATAATAAGATTTGTGATAATTTCATAAATTTTAAATGTTATGTATTAATAATTTTTGGGGTTCTTTTTTTCTTAAACTTTCGATTGTACCATATTATAAAACCTGTTATAGGAAGACTGGTACAGATTAAGCAAACTATAAAAGTTAAAATTTTGGCAGGTAAGCCATACCAAGTCCCTAGATGCAGTGACAAATTCATATTCTCCATCTTTAACTCGGTTAATAACTGAGAATTCAGATCTAATTTTTCACCCGAATAGATATTCACGTAAGTAATATCACCTCTATAAGTTACCATGCTAGTTTCATTCTCGGTTCGAATCATAAGAGCCCCTGATTTTGGATTCGGAATACCAATAGTAATTTGCGGAACAGCTGCTTTTTCATAAGGAGCCAAAAGATCTGCTAGAGGCATGGCTACTTTTGTGCTATCAGCCTTCGGCAATGTTTTCTGTAAATTGGCTCTCTCAGTAGTACCGCTAAAAGCCGTAAAAAAACATTTTTCACAGGTTCATAGGTTAAAATCAATCCAGTTATCGTTAGGATAATCCCCAATGGTAAAGCATAAAATCCTAATACATTATGCAGATCAATATTTAACCTTTTCCAGGTAGCATTCCATTTTACCTTAAAACTCTTATTAACATTCGTTTTATTCCATTTCTTTGGCCACCACCATATTAATCCTGATATCAACTCAATCAAAAATATAATGGTAGAGATACGGACAATCTGTGCGCCAACTTTACCTAATAATAGATTTGCATGTATCTCAGCTATAAAGCGAAAGATACCATAGGTAAAATCTATTTTTAATACCTCAGCTGTATAAGGATTCACATAAATGTTTCCTAAACCCAGCAACGGTGGTGTTGCTGAGCGATCAAAACACATGATCTTTATAGATTTAGTGGAGTCTTTATAGCTCGTATATTGCATCAGCATTATTTTCGGATATTGCTGTTTTACACTTTCCAAAATAGAATCTACAGGAAGCTTTTCTAGACCATCTTCAACTTTAACAAAACGAGCTTCTCTATTGACAAAATTGTTTATTTCATCGTGAAAAACAAAGGCTACGCCAGTCAAGCAGATGACAAAAACAATAATTCCAGAGGTTAAGCCCAGCCAAAGATGGAGCCAGTTATTAATTTTACGCCAAGTACTTTTTTGTTTTTTATCTTGTATTGCCATTTATCAATTAATTACCAGACAAGCGTACAAAACCTTTAACTTCTCCACCACGTGAGATAGTAAAGGCAGGACTTGCCGAAACACCATCTGCATTTAACTTATAGTACCCATTAACTCCTTCAGTTTTGTTGATAATACGAATAAACAAAGAGTCATCAATTACTTCTAGATTACCAATAGTAAAACCAAAAGTTGTTAAAGGAAGACCTGTAATTTGTTTAGCCGATTTACTTTCAATATCAACAGCATAAAAGCGGTACATAATATCCATTAGATTGCTATAAGAAGGCAATTCAACTTTTTTCTCAGATACATCAACAAATAACTTTCCATGATACACTCTTAAACTCCATAGTTGTGCTCCAGAAGGCATACCAAGATCTGTTGATTTTAGATACCAGCTCTGATCAAAATCGGTTTGCCCAGCTTTGATACGGAAGATTGTTGAAGGTTGTGGTTCTAAAACCCCTAAATTATTATTATCCCAACCCGTTGTTACCAAGTAGATACTTCCATCAGTAGCCTGAGTCCAAGCAGGAAATTCAGAACGAGCATGTCCTTGATTTTTGACAAAAGAGTGTACAATAGTTTTCTCAGGTTTGCTTGTTGCAATATCAATAACAGCTAATGTAAAATTGCGAGTATTGTCATTAAAACCAGAACCACCTTCGCGAGAATAATTAATATTAACAAACAATTTGCCTTCTTTTGCAACAATAGTCTGATCTCCAGTAGTAACATTAGTACTGATTCCATTGCCTTTTTCTACTAATTCAGTTAGATCAATTTCTCCAGTTCTTTTCATAGTAGAAGGGTTGAACTTTTGAATTTTTGTCTTCCCACGATCAGCATCAAAATAAAAACCGGTGTTTTCATCTACCACTAAGTTTTGTGCCGATGTACCGCATTTTATAAATCCAGATTGTTCTAATATCCCAGAAGCATTTAAAGAAAAACGTACAACACCTGTTTCTCCTGATAGAGTAGCTTTATTAAAGATCCAGTTTTTATAATGTCTAAAACCTCCATAAGCTCGAGCTTGTAAAGAATACCCGCCTATGTTGTCTACAGGACCATTAGGCAAATTAGTATAAGCCGCATAGTAACCTGCATTTGCTGTTGTGCTCTCGGCTGTTAAGAGTACATATTTACCCGATGCAGAAGGTGCTGTTGTACTTGTTTCATTATTGTCATCTTTACTGCAAGATGTTAGCATTAAACCACCCATAGTTAAGGATAGTACCGTAGTTAAAAATCTATTTTTCATCGTTATTTATTTTAATTTTAGGATTAATATTTCAAAATATAATTCAGCTTGAGGTGAAAGCTGCGACCAGCATTTTGCACACGGAAATTATCATAGACTGTTTTATCAAATATATTTTTGCATTCAATATTCACAGATAATAAGCGATCTTTCCATGGAGTCCACAGCATTCCAGCACTTTGAATTGTTTGTGTAGGAATGACATTAGGAGCATTAACCTTTGCATCTCCCCAAAGACCTAAAAATCCGTTAGGCTCAGTATCTTTAGGAATATAATCGAGGTAATATTGATGTACATAGCCCATATTCCAATAGATTTTTAATTGATCTTGTTTGTTAAAGACTTTTGAAAGATGTACATCGGTAGATAAATTGGCAAAGAAGAAAGGCATATTACGTAATCTTGCACCTTCCAAATAGTGCAACAGAGGATCTTCAACATGATACAGGCGGAAATCTTGATAGGTGAAGTTCCCATTTAGGCGCAACCAAGATAATGGAGTCACATGCAGATCAGTTTCTAAACCGATTCCTCTAACTTGCTCTACATTTATGTTTTGTGTGTAAATTAAGTTCATAGGTACTGCATGGATTAAGTCTTTGGTAATGCGATAAAAACCATTTAATTCTAAATCAAAAAGACCTTCTTTACCAGTACCAAAACCGATATTCCCATTTAAGCTGCGTTCTGGTTTTAGATTAAAATTCGATAATGCAAAAGAACCATCACCAAGTATCTCATTTTGTTCAGGTAGCCGTGTAGCCAATTCTCCAGAAATTCTCATAAAGGTCTGTTTCGTCCAATCGTATTTTAAGGATTCAGCTAATCCGAAGGTAGAGATAGTAGCCTTTGAGGTTTCTCCTTTTAACATTGCTGTATTTACATCAACTTCTTGCCCAACCATATTGGCATGATAAAATTTAAGCTGAAAGCTATTTTTTAGTTTTTCATCCATTAGATTAGAGTTCAGTCCTAATGTTGCTATAGCTTTGTTATAATCAGCTGGCAGACTTTGTAAGTCAACAGGATTCTGACCAGTAGTTTTGGCTCCATAGGGATCTTTTCCAGTTCGAGAAAAAGCATTGTAGATAAAGTTGAAAGCAATGTTATGATTAGCAGAAAGCGAATAATTTATTCCAGTTCGAGAGGTGAAATTAGCAAACCAAGCATCTAAAAGAGATGGATTTCCACTTTCCCCACGCTGATTTTGATTAACAGGAGGATGATATTTACCAAACCAATCATACGATCCTCTTAAAGTATCCACACGAAGACTATTGATTTTACTGTACACTAAAAATTGATCAACATCAAGACGGCCATCAATAAATTTCTTTTTATATCGTACAGTAGGAATTATAGGTGTGTACTGCTCATTATATGATGCGCCGTATGGTTTTTCCATCAATGCGGCAAACTGATTGTCACGCTTGATGTAAAAAGATGTCAATCCTACACGAAATTCATCTGCCCAAGATAAATCTCGTAACCCGATAAAAGCTTCCGCGTAGATTTGCTTATAAGCATTATGGAAGAGTTTTACTTTTGTCGGAATTACATTAGCTGTTTCTTGATCAGGCACACCTGCTATAACAGAATAATTATTATCTGAATAATTGTAGAAAGAATTTAAACCCCAGAAAAGTTTGCGATCAGGAGTATTATACAATAAATTGGCTGATACTCTATGCGTATTAAAGGAACCTAACTCATAGGATAAGGCTAAATAACGCTGTTGATCTGCACGAGAAACCATGTTAATAGCTCCTCCGAGTGCGTCTGCACCAATATTGGTAGGCAATACACCTTTAAAAACCTCAACACGTTCGAGGATATTGATTGGAATTGCCGAAATATTAAATGCATTGCCCAGGTAATCTGTAGGGATTCCGTCTTTAAAGACTTTAATAGCTTTTCCTTGAAAACCATTTAGCATGATATTAGTGTTAGCGCCTAATCCTCCCGACTGACGTATGCGTACCCCTGCTGCCTGATTCATTAATTCAACTAGAGTAGCAGCCTGTCCCTGAACAGCTTTCGTATCGATGATCTCAGCTTTAACTGTTTCACTTTTAGCTGATTTATTAGCACTCTTTCCGTAAACTTTAACTTCATCAATTTGAACAGATCCATCCGAAAGGATAAATAAAAGTTCTAAGTCTTTTTTGTCTAGGAGGTGCAAAACTCGTGATTCAGTCTTCATTCCCATATAGCTTACCTTTAAGGTATCAGACTTTGTAGGGATTGTGTTTAAATTAAAATAACCTTGAGCATCGGTTTGTACATGGAGATTAGCGCCAGTTAGTATGATATTTGCAGCATGAATTGCCGATCCATTTTCAAAAAGAACCTGACCATGTATGCGTTTAGATAAATTTTGTGCTGTTACCTCTGTTATTATCGAACAGAAGAAAATCAAAAATGTAGCTGTATAGTATAAGTATTTCATTTAATTTATAAATTTGCATTATTAAGACTTAATAAAAACAAGTGCAAAAATAAAGAGATAGGTATACGGTATTAACAGCATTATATACGGTAATAGCAGTAATATCTAGGATTAGTATGTTATGATGAAAATTGAATTAAAAAACACCCAGTTAACTCTTCCCAAAACTGTTATCGAAGTAAATCGGGGATATATATTGTCTGGTCAAGAAAGTATTTTAGAGACTCAAACCAAGATTGAAACTAAGGAATTTAAGATTGAAAAACGTACAATTCAAATTGATGGAGTATTCATTCATTTCTACAAAAAGAATATTTTTGAACAACAAAAATTAAAAGTTCTAAGTACATCAGGCTATATCCAAATGCATTTTGAACTCTCTACTGGAGCTACTTTGTATGAATCACGTGAGAGCAATGGTTCTGTTTTACCTACCTATCAGGGACAGCATATGTTATTTTTTGAGCCTTATTTAGATGGTTATTTGACTTTTCCAATTTGTTCGGGTGCTACAACTGTTGAAATTGAACTGTCTGAAGAATGGCTTAAAAAACAATTCGGAGAACAATTGTCTTTACTTCAGGATTTTGCTTTTGCTTTAAAAGGAAGTCGAGCCGCTATTTTAGGAGGGCAAGCATATCCGATATGCCCGGATATTTATCGCATCATCAAACAACTTTATGATTGCCCTTATGTAGGCGATTTAAAGAAGTTTTTTATAGAGAGTAAATTACTAGAATTGCTTACCATAAAAATACATAAGGCTACAAATAGTTTACCAACAAAACTTTTAACCAATATATCCAAAATAGATAAGGAAAGACTTTTTCATCTGAAAGAGCTTCTTGCATCGGTTAAAGCGGAACAATATACAATTCAACAAATGACAGAGTTGACTTTTATGAATCGTACAAAACTGCAAAGCTCTTTTAAACAGCTCTTCGGAATGACTATTCATGAATTTGTAGTAGATAAAAGAATGGAGGAGGCTTATCAGCTCTTATCATACTCATCAGGCTGGACAGTTGCAGAAGTAGCTCGTCAGGTTGGATATAAACACTATAATCATTTCTCCACAGCCTTTAAGAATAAATTTGGTATTTCACCGAGCAAAATTTCAAATTAATTTTAGTAGAAAAAATAATACATTTGTACAAATTAAGATTAATTGCAAATGAGTATTCAAAAAATTCCTTTAACAAAAGACGAAAAAGTTATTCTTAAGAGCAGATTTAGAACACACTTATTTGCAATTATTTTTATAGTTCTTCCCGTGTGTATTTTGTTGCTTTTTATGATTGAAAGTTTAATTAATCAAATCCAGTTGTCTAATTATGATTTCATGTTTTTTTTCGGATCTATATTTGTAATTCTCCCTTCATTTTTTTTTATCAAATACCTTGTACCTTTTTACATGGAATCTTATAAAAGCAGTAAGAAAGCAGATAAGTGGGTAATAAGAACACGTGTTTTGAATATCAAAACAAGTTATCAGCAAAATACAATAGGAGTTGGCTATAATAAATTCAAAAAATTAAATGCTGTTCATGAATTTACAACAGACCACGGCTTCAGTATTAATTCAGATAATGTATTTATTGGTAATCCAAAAAATAATTTAAACAATTCAATAATGGCTATTGGTTCAACTATAGAAATTCATTGTCTAGATGACAATTGTACTCAAATTCTAGTTTTTAAGAAAATAGGGTAATATCATATCAAATTTAAAATCAGAAATAAGTCTGCTTTTTTAAGGATTTGCATATAATAAAATAATCTTCAAAATGAAGAAAGTAAGAAGCTAGTTTAATTCTAATTTACAATTAAAAGAACTTATAGCTTCTAAAATTTTTAGACAATATTTTACTCTATTTGATATAGATCTCGTGTGGTTTGTTAAAATCAAGACACTGAATTTCAGTGTCTTGATTAGTATTTAGTCTGTCTTTTTTACTCCGAATAGTTATTCGAACAGATTATTAAGATAGTTTATGAAAGACCTAAAATAGCTTCAGTTGCCCCTTGGTTATTTATTCCAGCAGCACTATTATCTACTAAAAACAGTAATTCTCCCGAAACAGGTTTAATTAATTGCATTGGGTAGGTATTAGGATTATAATCTCCGTATAATACTTCTTTCAAGGCATGAGCCTTTTTTTGACCAAAAGCAACTACAACTATCTTCTCTGCTTTATTTATTAAAGGAGCTGTTAAAGTAATACGATGCATATTTTGTGATTCTAATCGGTAGGCAGCTACCCATTTTGTTTGCTCATGCAATACAGCTTCACCTGGAAAAAGAGAGGCAGTATGACCATCATCACCAAGACCTAACAAAATAAGATCAAATTTTCCGTCAGGACCTAAAATAGTTCTAATAGACTCTTCATACTCGGCTGCATAATCTTCGGCTGAAATCCCATCTTTGTACATTGGGAATATATTATTTTCAGGAATAGGCACATGGCTTAAAAGAGTATCAAAAGACATTTTTGCATTACTGCGATCGTCTTCTAGAGGTACCCAGCGTTCATCGCCCCAAAATATATAGACCTTATTCCAGTCAATTTTAGTTTGGTATTCGGGAGAAGCTAATAGCTTGTATATACCTGCTGGAGATGAACCTCCTGTAAGTACGGCTGTAAAGTTTCCTTTTTCAAGTATTGCTTTTTGTGCAGATGCTACAAAAAGGGCAGCAGCTTTACTATTAATGGCTTCTATAGTATTATATATCTGTATCATTTTAAACTTTTTATTTCACAATATTTTGTGTGTTAGCAACCCAAGCGTGTCCTTGACGGGCAAGTAATTCATCTGCTGCTTCAGGTCCCCAGCTTCCTGCTTTATAATTAGGAAAATCAGTTGGGGTATTATTTTTCCATACTTCCTGAATCGTATCAATCGCATCCCATGCCTGTTCAACTTGATCCCAACGCATAAATAGTGTAGGATCTCCTGCTAAAGCATCAGAGAGCAGAGTCTCATAAGCTTCTGGCGACATTGTAGAACATTGAAAATAATCAAAAATCATTTCTGCAGGTTGTAAAGAAAGAGACAAACCAGGTTTCTTAGTCATAAACTGTAACTTAATATCCATTGCAGGTTGAATATTTATGATAAGCCTGTTAGGAGTCATTCCTTGATTATCATATGAAAACGAGGAATGAGGTACTGGTTTGAACTGGATGATAATCGAAGATTGTTTTTCTTGCATTCTTTTTCCTGTACGCAGGTAAAAAGGAACACCTTGCCATCTCCAGTTATCTAGATAAATTTTCATTGCCACATAGGTTTCTGTATTCGAGTCAGGAGCGATGCCTTTATCGTTTCGGTATGCAGGAACGGGATTACCTTTTATAAAACCTTCATCATATTGGCCTCTAACAGTGTAATGATTAACTTCTTCAGGTTTTATACGTCGGATAGATTTTAGTACATCAGCTTTACGGTTTCGTATGTCATCAGCTCCTAATGAAGCAGGTGCTTCCATAGCAGTCATACATAAAATCTGAAGCAAATGGTTCTGTATCATATCTTTTAAAGCACCAACTCCTTCATAAAAACCACCGCGCTCTTCAACGCCCACTTCTTCTGCTACAGTAATCTGAACAAAATCAATAAAGTTTCGACTCCATAATGGCTCAAACATAGAGTTTCCAAAACGGAATGCAAGGATATTCTGAACGGTTTCTTTACCTAGATAATGATCAATACGGTAAATCTGTTCTTCCTTAAAAGTTTGTGATAACATTTCATTAAGTTCGATCGCAGAACTTTTATCATAACCAAATGGTTTTTCGATAATGATTCGATCTCGTTTTGCTTTGGCAGCAAGACGTAACTTTTTCATGTTGCCTGAAATTGTAGCTATAAATGAAGGTGCTATAGAAAGATAAAAAAGTCTATTGGCACGTACACCAAAATCGGCATCAATACTAGATAGCTTTGCATCTAATTCGTGATAGGATTCTTCTTTGTCAATATCATGTCTCAAATAGGTAATATGAGAAATGAATTGCTGCGTTTCTTCGTTAGAAAGCGCTCCTTTTCTTGAAAAACTCTTTAAGTTTTCGATTACATAATTACGAAATTCTTCATCACTTTTTTCAGCTCTTCCTAGGGCAATAATCTGAAATTTTTCTGGCATACGGCCATCGAGGAATAGATTTTGAAATGCTGGAAAAAGCTTTCTTTTTGCTAAGTCACCGGATGATCCAAAAATAACAATTATAGTTGGATCAGTATTTTTGACATTATTCATTGTTTTCACTTAAAGTTTCTTAATCATTCCATTGAGTATGAAAAGTACCCGGGAGATCAGTGCGTTCGTAGGTATGTGCTCCAAAATAATCACGTTGTGCTTGAATCATATTAGTCGGAAGATTTTCAGATCTATAAGAGTCAAAATATGCTAATGAGTTCATAAGCCCAGCTACAGGTAATCCTTTTTGTACAGCAAATTGAATAACTTCTCTAATACCAGCTTGAGTTTCATTGAATTTAGCTGCAATATCAGTATCTAAAAGAATGTTTGGTAAATTAGGATTCGTTGCAAATGCTTTTCTGAAATCTTCAAGAACATCTGCTCGAATGATACAACCACCACGCCATATTTTTGTAACAGTCTCTAAATTTAGTTCGTAATTATATTCTTTAGAAGCAGTTTTAAGTTGTGCCAAACCTTGAGCATAAGTAATTAGGATAGAAAAGAATAATGCATCTTTTAGTGCACTAATTGCTTCGGGTGCGTTTACAGTGGCCTGTTTGTCATTCCAAACTAATTTGGTAGCAGCTTCAATTCTTTCAGGCTTGCTTTTTGACATATCACGCATAAAAACTGCTGCATCAATGGTAGGAACTGGTACTTGTAAATCCATAGCATTTTGAGAAGTCCATTTTCCTGTTCCTTTAGATTTAGCCCAATCAGATATTAGATTAATCAATCGTTCTCCATTTGGTTCTTTTACTTTAAGAATAGCTCCTGTAATTTCGATTAGAAATGATTTAAGATCAGTTTGATTCCACTCATTAAAAGTATTTTCTATGGTATCTTCATCAAGATTATAACCACGTTTCATCAGGTCATAAATTTCAGAAATAAGTTGCATGATTCCGTACTCAATTCCATTGTGAACCATTTTTACATAGTTACCTGCTGAACCATTTCCTAAATATTCTACACATGGTTCTCCATCTACTTTGGCAGCTATAGCTTCAAAAATAGGACGAAGTCTTTCGTAGGCTTTTTTGTCACCTCCAGGCATCATGCTAGGACCAAATCTTGCTCCTTGCTCACCGCCAGAAATTCCCATTCCAAAGAAATGAATTCCTTTAGCAGATAATTCAAGAAATCTTCTGTCAGTATCAGTAAAGTAAGTGTTTCCACCATCTATTATAATATCACCTTCATCCAGATGAGGTAAAAGGCTTTGAATTGCGCTATCGACAGGCTTACCTGCAGGTACCAACAACATAATCGCTCTTGGGCGTTTGATAAGTTCTACAAAATGTTTAACATCTGTTGTTGCTTCTAATGTATGCTCTGAATCAGCCTCCTGTTGTAAAGAGTTGACTTTTTCTGTATCTAAATCTAAACCTGCAGCAGCAAATTTTTGGCTGGCAATGTTTAAAAGTAGGTTACGACCCATTACGCCGAGTCCGACAATGCCAAAATCAAATGTGTTCATAGTTTTTTAAATTAACTAAGTTATTAGTGAGTTTTTATTTGTAATGCATTGAAATAATGAGTAGTTATGCTGTTTTTTTAATGCGTTACAAAGACCGAATTCTATTTTGTCGACAGTTTTTTGCCATCCAAAAACGGTTGCGCTAAGTTAAATAAAAAGGTTGGAATACTATAGAATAAACTAGTTGATCTATTGTATTGGCTCAGTCGCTTTTATGAATCGTACTTATAGTTAGGGATTTAAAAATCTAAAAAAATAAGAATCTTGAATAGTATTGTTATTTGAGAACTGCTATTTAGATGATAGTTATATAGTTTATGTTAATTAAAATTGAATTTGAACGCATCAATTAGACTTTCTATTTTGACAAAATTGTAGGTTTTAATCAAAGTTGAAAAAGAAATAAACTACAGCTGCCCATTCTTTGCTCACCCCTCTAGCATAGCCAATTGTACTATGATTACTATTTTGTACAGTTCCGTCATCTTTAATGTAACCGATGGTCGAATGATTACTGTTCTCTACAGTTCCGTTACTTTTTACATAACCTACAGTAGAATGGTTACTGTTCTCGATAGTCCCATTACTTTTTATATATCCAATTGTACTGTGGTTGCTGTTTTCTATTGTGCCATTACTTTTGATATAACCTACTGTAGAATGATTACTGTTCTCAATAGTACCATTTGCTTTAATATAGCCAACTGTGCTGTGGTTTCTCGATTCTATGGTTTGTGCTTGCGTAATAGTAACTGCTCCTATTGTTAAGATAAAAAATAGTGTTTTTTTCATTTTAAATGTTTTAAAATTAGAATGATTTGGTTTTTGGTTGTGTTTTATTATAGGCTTGCACAATTTGTATACCATTTTAAGAGCTATATTTTTTTGCTCTATGTATAGAAATCAAAAGTAGAGATTATTTATATCGACAAAATAGAAATATTCATATCAGAAAATCAAATTTAGGATGATATAAAACGAGTAAAAACACCTAGTTAGTTTTTCAAATTTTACGTTATTATTGTATGCCTCTATGTAGTAAAAGAAAAACTTGTTGCTTTTATGAAATAGGCAATGGATTTTTATATATAATTTAAGTTCAACTTGTGAATCCCCAAATCTGTAACTAAAAAAAGATATATCATGCTTAAACCAAAAGAAGAAATTGTAGAAAAAAAGTTTTATGCCAAGGCAGTTGGATCTTCGGATCTTTGGGAAAAATTTAAAGAATACGGAAAGTTAACCATAAATGATGAAATGAAACCTTTTACAGATGAAACTGTAGAAGCTCAAGAAAATAAGGCTGAATATGGTGTTTTAGAATTATTAGAAGGAACATGGGTAAGTTATAAAAGTGATAATGATAAGGAACATGGGCGAATAGGTACAGGAGTGCATACAACCATTATGCCTTCACCCGGTGTAAACTTAGGAACGATTCCCGGAAAATATAGTTTTGAATGCGAAGAATATATTGAGGCATTAACATTCTCTTTAGTTCCTGGTGGTATACGCAATCGAGGTGGAGTTAGCGAACAATTTTGTGGAGCTGTAAAGTATGAACAAAGTATTAAAAGTGTAAATAAAATAGAAGGTCAAAAAGATTTAAAATATACGCCAATTCATGAGGAAAACGGAATGTATCTTTGGCTTAGCGATCTTTACAATCATGCAGCTACAGCAAAATCAATTGAAGAAGATCGAGGTATTCTTACTCAATCAGAGGAAGATAGAATTAAGTATAAATTTAAAGGGGAATACAAAGATGAGACGCTTGTCAAAATAAAAAATGATCAAGGCGCATTTGAGTATATAGCCATAAGTCAATTAAAAGAAGGGCAAAAATACTATGGGGTAGTTCCTGCAAAAGAACTAAAACCTGGATTTGGTTTAGATGGCCCCTATTTTATTCCAGATTATTCTATTTCGCGTAGCGGTGTAATTCCTCATGGAAGTACTATTACCTTATTAGGTGATCTTGTTTCTCAAAAAGGGAAATATGTAATTGGTGGAGCACCAGAATTTCCAAAAGGCATTAAAGCTTGGGATTTTGATCATCTTTCGATTTCAAAAACAATGGGAGGTGCAGATACAAGTCACGACGGACCAATTAATCTAGATGATCCAGCACCAAAATGGGTACATGAAAAACTAACTCACGAAAATGATCCTCGTGAAAATAAAATTTATACACAGCGAATACTTGCTCACAAATTATATCCATATTCAGTAAGACCAGATTTGCGATTAAGGGATTCTATAAATGGAGAAGAAATTGATGAATATATCTCAATTCATATGTCATCAAAAAATAAAACTGGAGCACAAGGAGGAATATTAAATGTTCCTTTTGTGAATCGTTTTGTGCCAACTGTTGAAATGAATGTGAATATGTGGGTTCAAAGAGTACATGATAAAATCTTAAATAAGAAAGTTCTTCAGCTGCAATATGAACAAATTATATTTTTCGAATTTAATTTTGGAGATGATGGAGGTACTACGAGTTGGCCTCATATACAGGTTAATACGCTCCGTAAGATAGAAGACGTTCCTGCTGAACAGAAAGCTGTAATAGAAGAGCAATTTAAAGGTATTAAAAAAACGGATGATAGTAATAAAGCTAGTTATTCCATTTCAGATTCAAGATGTCCTTACCACAAAGAATAAACGGATATAAAAAAAACTCCACCGTATCTATGTAAAAAGTTACGGTAGAGTTATAATCATTTTAGAAAAGAAATAGAGAAGCCGTCTAAATTAGACGGCTTCTTTCATTTATGTTTATTTTTTCCATTTCAAACGTAAGCTATTACTAACAACACTTACACTACTTAAAGCCATTGCAGCACCAGCAATCATTGGGTTCAACAAAAATCCATTAATGGGATATAATATACCAGCAGCAAGAGGAATACCAATAAGATTATAGATAAAAGCCCAGAACAGATTTTGCTTAATTGTTAATACCGTTTGTTTAGATAGACGTATCGCTTGTGGTATTTTTGTCAAGTCAGATGAAATAATGGTCATTTTTGCTACGTCCATAGCAATATCACTTCCTTTACCCATTGCAATACTTACGTCAGCTGTTGCTAGTGCGGTACTATCATTAATTCCATCGCCTACCATTGCCACTGTTTTACCCTGCTGTTGCAATTCTTTTACAAAATCGGCTTTGTGCTGTGGTAATACTTCAGCCTTATAATGTTTAATTCCAGTTTGCTCAGCGATAGCTTTTGCAGTCGCTTCGTTGTCTCCAGTAAGCATATAGAGTTCAATACCCATATCTTGCATTTGCTTGATAGCTTCAACAGATGTTTCTTTGATTTTATCAGAAATTGCAATAACAGACAATGCCTGCTTACTATCAGTAAACCAAATTACAGTTTTTGATTCTTTGCTCCATACACCTGCCTGATTTAATAATTGATCGGCAATAGTAATATTGTTTTCTTCTAATAATTTTTTGTTACCTACAAAATAAGTTTGCCCCATATAAGAGGCTTTTGCTCCTTTACCAGTGATGCTATCAAAATCTGATAATAGGACAGTTTGTACATCCTCGAAATTTTTTACTACGGCTTCGGCCAAAGGATGTTCAGATTGTTTTTCAATACTAATTAAGATCTCTTTTGTTGTATCTTCATCGTCAAGCCATTTAACTCCAGTAACTTGAGGCCTTCCTTCGGTAATGGTTCCAGTCTTGTCTAAGACAATAGCAGAGACTTTCCTTGCTAGCTCCAAACTTTCTGCATCTTTAATCAAGATACCGTTTTCTGCACCTTTACCAACACCAACCATTATTGCAGTAGGAGTAGCCAGACCCAAGGCACAAGGACATGCAATAACCAATACAGTAACTGCGGCCATTAATGCTTGTGCTACAGCATTTTCTCCTCCTAGTACCAACCAAGTAATAAAAGTAATAATGGCTATTCCAATTACAATTGGAACAAAAATACCTGCAATCTTATCTACCAATTTCTGAACAGGAGCTTTACTCCCTTGAGCATCTTGCACCATCTTTATGATCTGAGCAAGCATGGTTTCTTTACCTACTTTAACTGCTTTAAATTGAAAGCTTCCTTTTTGATTTATAGTTCCAGCAAACACTTTTTCATGCTCTTTTTTCAATACAGGAACTGGTTCACCGCTAAGCATACTTTCGTCAACATATGAGTTACCAGAAGTGACTATTCCATCGACAGCAATTTTTTCACCTGGTTTAACCAAAATAATAGCTCCAACACTCACATCTTCAATAGCAATTTGTTTTTCAGTTCCGTCAGCTTGTATAACCATCACAGTTTTTGGTTGTAAGCCCATTAGTTTTTTAATAGCTGAAGAGGTATTGCCTTTTGCTTTTTCTTCTAACAATTTACCTAATAGAATGAATGTAATAACTACAGCAGCTGCTTCAAAATATACGTGAGCGTGTAATCCTCGCTGATGCCAGAAATCCATGAAAAGCATGTTAAATACACTAAATAAATAAGCAATTCCTGTACTCAAAGCAACTAACGTATCCATATTGGCAGAGCGGTGTTTTGTTTGCTTCCATGCGTTTATGAAGAAGTCTTTACCCAGCCAAAGAACTACAGGAGTTGAAAAGAACCACATGATTTCATTGCCATATGGCATATCCATAAAGAACATACCAATAACTACAACAGGTAACGACAGTATAACTGCCCAAATAGTTTTATTTTTTAATTTTCTGAATTTATCAGCATGGATAACTTCCAATGATTCCTGTTGTTTCGTTTCGTCTACAATGAGTAAGTCGTAACCAACAGCCTGAAGAGCTTTCTGTAACTTAGAAGAATCTGTCATAGTAGGAAGATACTCTACAGTTAAATTTCCTGTTGCAAAGTTTACAGAAGCATCAACTACCCCAGATTCAAATTTCGCAATATTTTCTGCACTACCTGCGCAAGAAGCACAGGTCATTCCAAGGACTGGAAAAGTATTTTTAACCGTCGGCACACCATATCCAAGGTCTTTAATAGCCTTAACTGCATTACCAACTACCTCATTGTTGGTAACTGTAATAGCCGCTCTACGGTTGTTTAATTCTATTTTGTAAGTTTCGACACCTTTTACTTGTGCCAATCCCTTTTCTATAATTAATGCACAATGTTCACTATCTACATTCTCCAGAGGAATGTAAATTATTTCTTTGGTTGTATTCGTCGTCATAATTTTGCTTGTTGTATTTCAATTGCAAAGTTCGTGACAAGATCTATGAATTCTATTGTGAAATTATGGATTTGATTTGTAATATTTACTTATACCTTATCTAATGGCTTTCTTTTATCTTCACGAATTTGTTTGAAATGGCTAGGAGTTAATCCTGTAACTTTTTTAAACTGATTACTAAGATAGGCAACACTCGAATAGTTCAACCGATCTGCTATTTCACTTAAAGTTAGTTCATCATAAACTAAAAGCTCCTTTATCTTTTCGACTTTTTGAGCAATAAAATATTTTTCTATTGTTGTACCTTCTACTTCCGAAAACAGATTAGAAAGATAATTGTAGTCATGGTTAAGTTTTTCACTCAATATATCAGATAGATTATTTTTCGAATCATTATCCTGATGATGTACCAAATCTATAATAATGTTTTTTATCTTTTCGATAATTCTACTCTTTTTATCATCAATAAGTTCGAACCCCAAAGGGACTAGTACACTTTCTAGTGCACTTCTTTCGTCAGAGGTTAGTTCCTTTGTAAGGGTAACTTCTCCCAACTTAATATTTGTAAAGTCCAAACCAAGCTTTTCAAGTTCATCTTGAACTACCATTATGCAGCGGTTACAGACCATGTTTTTAACGAATAATGTATTCATGTTCCTTGTTTTATATTATAAATATATTAGCAAAATTAATATTAAAATTCAATTAACTATTCATTATAAATAGTAAACGGAGTAAAATATTTTAAGGCTTTAAAGAGCTAATAACTTATAAAATGACAATCTGAATTTATGAACTGATTAATAATAGGAGCTTTTTTTACCATTATAAATTTTTGTTAATCAGTAAAAGTTACAAATCAAAAAGAGAATATGTAGAGAGGATACTGAACAGATTATCTAATTTTGTATTTGTTCATCCTAATTTTTTATGTGGGTGCAAGTAAAAGGTAAAAAATGGAAAGATTAGAAAAAAATTACTGAATAGAAATATAAAACCAACTTCGGTGAGGCTGTTAATATTCAAGAGGATGACTGAATTTGATAAAGCGTTTAGTTTAACTGATCTTGAAATTGAACTAGAAACCGTAAATAAATCGACCATTTTTAGAACTTTGACTTTGTTTCATGAAAATTTGCTTATCCATACTATTGACGATGGATCTGGTTCTATGAAATATTCAATTTGCATGGAATCCTGTATGTGTACGCTTGGAGAGTTACATGTTCATTTTAACTGCAACCATTGTCATAATACCTATTGTCTTGAGAGCATTTCGATTCCACCAATTCAACTTCCTGAAAAATTCTTATTAGAAAGTGTCAATTTTGTAATGAAAGGAATTTGTAAAAAATGTTCTAAGTCATTTTAGATTCTACATCAATAACAATTCATTGGATCAAAACACACCATATTGTATTTGCAACTAGGTTCCCAAAACAGACTTATAACTTTGTCATAGAATTATAAAAATAATTAGAAATGTCAAAACAATGTTGTAGTACAGATACTTATTTAGAATCTCAAACAAAAGAGGAAAATAAGCATAATCATGGTCATAGTCACGTAAAAAAGGAGAAAAAAGGAGATCATCATAATCATAGTCACGGACATGATCATGACCACAGTCACGATCTCGAGGGAAAAACCACATTTCAATTATTCTTGCCATCTGGAATTTCATTAATCTTATTATTTATAGGTATAGGATTAGATAACTATTTTCCACAGGATTGGTTTACCAACTGGGTAAGATTGGGATGGTACATAGCCGCATATATTCCAGTTGGATTACCAGTAATAAAAGAAGCTATAGAAAGTATTCGTTATAAAGATTTCTTTTCAGAGTTTTTTCTTATGGTTATCGCTACAATGGGAGCTTTTGTTATAGGCGAATATCCCGAAGCAGTAGCTGTTATGTTATTTTATGCAGTAGGTGAGGTGTTTCAAACACTTGCAGTATCGCGTGCTAAAGGAAATATCAAAGCTTTATTAGATCAACGCCCTGATGAGGTTACGATATTAGAAGGAGGTAAGCTGGTAGTTATAAAAGCAGAAGAGGCAAAAATCGGAGATATTATCCAGTTAAAGCCTGGAGAAAAATTGGGACTAGATGGTGAACTAATTTCAGAAACTGCTTCATACAACACAGCCGCACTTACTGGAGAAAGTAAACCTGATACGAAAGCAAAAGGAGAAACGGTATTGGCAGGTATGATTAACCTGAATACGGTAAGTCAGGTAAGAGTAACTGCAGCTTACTCAGATAGTAAGTTAAGTAAAATATTAGAATTGGTACAGGATGCAACTGCTCAAAAAGCACCTACAGAATTGTTCATTCGTAAGTTTGCGAAGGTATATACGCCAATTATAGTGTTGCTTTCAATTGTAATTACATTATTACCAGCTCTTTTTGTTGATAATTATGTGTTTAGTGAGTGGTTGTATAGAGCATTGGTATTTTTAGTTATTTCTTGTCCTTGTGCGTTGGTAATCTCTATTCCTTTGGGATATTTTGGAGGAATTGGAGCAGCAAGTCATAATGGTATCTTGTTTAAAGGTTCTAATTTCTTGGATATTCTTGCAAATGTTCAAAATGTGGTAATCGATAAAACAGGAACAATGACCGAGGGTGTTTTTAAAGTTCAGGAAGTGATAATAAAACCTGAATTTGACAAAGATGAAATCCTTAAAATGGTTAATGCATTGGAAAGTCAAAGTACGCATCCAGTTGCTTCAGCTATTCATAATTATGTAGGAGAGGTTGATAACACCATTAATTTGTCTGAAACAGAAGAAATAGCTGGATATGGGCTTAAATCAACAGTAAATGGAAAGGAATTACTGGTTGGTAATTTTAAGTTGCTTGATAAATTTAATATTAATTACAATATAGATACATCAAATATTGTCTATACAGTAATTGCTGTTTCTTACGATAAAAAATTTGCTGGGTATCTTACAATCTCAGATAGTATTAAAGCAGATGCTAAAATAGCAATAGATAAATTGCACAGTATGAATATAAAAGTTACAATGCTGAGTGGTGATAAAAGTACCGTTGTGGATTATGTTGCAAGACAATTAGGAATAGATAATGCTTACGGAGATTTACTCCCTGAAGACAAAGTTAATAAGGTGAAAGAAATCAAGACTCGCAATGGCAGTGTAGCTTTTGTGGGTGATGGAGTAAATGATGCTCCAGTTATTGCTTTAAGTGATGCAGGTATTGCTATGGGAGGTCTAGGAAGTGATGCTGCCATTGAAACTGCCGATGTCGTAATACAAGACGATATGCCTTCTAAAATACCAATGGCAATACATATTGGTAAGCAAACCAAAAAAATAGTTTGGCAAAATATAGTATTAGCATTTTCTATAAAAGCAATTGTATTGATTCTTGGTGCAGGCGGACTTGCCACTATGTGGGAAGCTGTATTTGCCGATGTAGGTGTTGCATTATTAGCTATCTTGAATGCCGTTCGAATACAAAGAATGAAATTCTAAAGCCAAATTATTTATCGCTTAATCAGTAAATATCACAAATCATACAAGGAATATTGTAAACGAATTGAAAGGAGATCAACATAAATTTGCGGTATCAAATAATAATAAAAAATATCAATAAATATGGAAAAGAAAAATATTCAATTCAAAACAACTCTAAATTGTGGTGGATGTGTAGCGAAAGTAAAGTCTGATTTAGATAATAATGATGGTATCGGTCAATGGAATGTAGATACAGATAGTAGTGATAAAATCCTCACAGTTCAATCAGAAGGGATTACTGAAGAAGAAATAGTTGCTATTATCAAAAGTAAAGGGTTTAATGCAGAACCTATAAGATAATAGAAGATTAAAAGAATAAGTTTTAAAAAAAGAGGCTATTTCACCAACGTGAAATAGCCTCTTTTGATGTTTTATGGAGTGATTTGTTGTCTATTTAGACTAAAAAGGGTATGATGATTAATTTTTTATTTAAAATCTAAAAGGTCACATCATTTAAAATTTAAGGACTTATTTTAAACTGAAATTCACTTTTAACGATATAAATGTTTATTAGATTATTAAAATGTATTGGTAGCCATAAAAGGTTTAAAAATTAGCTATTTATGATTTGTTTTAAGAGTAGTAAGAGCTCCAGAAAATGTTGGATGATATGTTGTTTTTTTGATTCTTTGGAGGCAAAAATAAAAGGAATAATGAAATTAAAATTCTATCTAAATAATGTGTTGTAAGAATTCTTTATGAAAAAATTAAAAAGAGTGTGATTTTTAGATAGTATATTGCATAACAAGAACGAACTACTTTTTTGTATCAGATAAAAAAGGATTCGTAATAATTAAATTTGATTAGAATGAGATTGAGGAGAAAACCAAAAATGACCTTAAAGCGCTATTTTGAAGAAAACTTTAAAGACCAAAAGTTATGGGAATATAACAAAGGGAATGTAGAGTTACTGGTAGAATTAGTGAATTTGGTTCGTCCAAAAAAAATAAAAAAAACAACTGTTGTAGATTTATCAGAACTTATTGATTTGCTTAAGGGAAATCAAAATTATCGTGATGGTCTGATGGACTGTGTTAGTGCCCATTTAGAAAAGAAAAAATTTAATAAAATCCTTTCTGATGCAGGTATTCTACAGAATGCCAATTTCTTTTATGAAGTCCGCAGGCGATTATTTGCTAAATTAATTCCTGAACAACCCGAAAAAGACACGTTACAATTTATACTAAATCAGGTATTCTTTGTTAAGACAGATCCGCTATGGATTAAAAAAATACCTGAGGAGCAAATATGGGAGTTGTACTCTTTATTAGAATTTCGTTCTATTTATGAATCGAGCGATGAGAAGTCATCGCTTACCGAATTGGTTTTTGCGATGGAAGTTATTACCTATCGTATATGTGGATGTGCGATGGAAACTGATGTAATCCAGATGGTACCTGAATATGAAAATTATGAAAGTCCATTTCTTGCCTTTCAGCGAGAGCTGTTGCTAATAAGTGAGAAACTGATTGAATCTAGCGAAAACTTTATGCATCCGGATGATCTTGGTTATAAACAATTGATTATCCTGCACAAACAATGTACAGATTATATAGAAACTGCCTTTAAAAACAGTAGTAAATTTGGAATTTCATTACGAGTAAATCAGAGCTTGTTACGAATCCATCAGCAACTTAATCGTCTTAAATCATTATTGCCACTTTTAATACAGGCAGAAGAGAAAGATGCTGATAAGAATACAATTTACCTCTCTTATATATTGATTAAATACAATTGTGATAAAAATAATATCGATAAACTAATCAATGAGAGTACGCAGCTTCTATCTTATGAAATAACACAGCATACAGCCAATACAGGAGAACATTATATTACAAACAGCCGTAAGGAATATTACAAGATGTTTTATTCTGCAGCTGGTGGTGGGTTTATAGTTGGTTTATTGTGTATCATCAAACTATTATTAGGAAAAGTAGAGGCTAGTGGCTTTGGTCATGTTTTCTTATACAGTATGAATTATTCTATAGGATTTATTATAATTTATATCCTCGGATTTACATTGGCAACAAAGCAACCAGCGATGACAGCCTCTGCATTGGTAAGAGCCTTACAAGAAGGTTTTAAACACAAAGATCAAGATAAGAATGAGTACAAGTATAAAGAGTTTGCTATATTTTTTGCTCGTGTATTCCGCTCACAGTTTATTGCATTCGTTGGGAATGTTATTATTGCCTTCCCAGTTTCATTACTAGGAATCTGGCTAATTGATGAAGTTTTTCATTATAATATTGCTAAAGAAAAGTGGCCTGTTTTAATTAATGACCTGAATCCTATTTATTCTGCAGCAATTTTTCATGCGGCTATAGCTGGAGTTTTTCTGTTTCTATCAGGAATTATAGCCGGAAGTATTGCTAATCGTGACAAGCATAATCATATTTATTACCGTATTCAAGAACATCCATTGCTTAAGCTAAGTTTAGGAAAAAGAATGACAAAAAAATTAGCTTCATTGTATGAAAAAAAATGGGCAGGAATTATATCTAATTTCTGGTTTGGTGTTTTTATGGGAAGTACTGTTTTTATTGGAATATTCTTTGGATTAAATATTGACATCAGGCACATTACTTTTGCTAGTGGAAATTTTGCTATGGGATTATATGGTGCCGACTTTGTTATTACTGAATGGATGTTTTTCTGGTCAGTTCTAGGTATCGGTCTTATAGGATTGGTCAACTTTATGGTTAGTTTTAGTTTGTCACTAGGACTTGCTTTTCGCTCGAGAGACATTCCAATTTCTGAATTAAAACAAGTGACAAGCGCAATCATTAAGTATTTTCTAAGTAAGCCATCACATTTCTTTTTCCCACCAAAGAACAGTAGCTCACAGTAGTATTTATAATCTGTAGACAACAAATAGTTGTTTTTGTTTTAAGAGATTATCAGAGCACACACACATAATTTTAAAAGAGAATTTATAAAAGTTTAAAAAAATAAAATGGAGCTTATTACTTTAGAAAATATTGAAATTGATAGTATCGTTGAGGTATTAAATTTATCATTTTCAGATTATATTGTACCATTTAAACTCAATTCAGAACAATTAGAAGCTAAGATTATAGCAGAAAATATAAAATTAGATTTGTCAATTGGTGTTCTGTCATCGGGTAAATTAGTTGGGTTTATGCTTCATGCTATAAATGAATTAGATGGGCAATTAATTGCCTATAATGGTGCAACAGGAGTTATCCCAGGTTATAGAGGACAAGGTTTAGTAGCTAAAATGTATGATTATCTACTACCTAAACTAAAAGATTTAGATGTAAAGGAAATGATACTCGAAGTTATTGTAGGTAATAATGCAGCAATTCGAGCGTATGAAAAAATGAATTATAAAGTTCATAGAACCCTTAATTGCTATGGAGGATCTATTGGAATAAGCAATAAAAAAGTGTTGCTACAATTAAAGAATTGAAAAATTTTGACTGGGATACTTTTACTTCTTTTTGGACTATAGAGCCTACTTGGCAAAATACAGTTAAGAGTTTAGACAATAGCAAGGAACGTTGTGGTATCCTAGAGGCTTATATCGAAAATGAACCTGTAGGTTATTTAGTTTATAATCGTATGTCAAGACGAATTTTACAAATTGCTGTAGCTGTTAAGCATAGGCGTAATGGAGTAGGAGCGCAATTGGTAAATAAAATGTTAGAAACAATCGATTCTACAGAAGTATCTATGAACAATATTGAAGAAAATTCAATAGAAACAAATGCTTTTTTAAAGAATTTAGGACTTGTAAATAGGGTGTCTCAATACGAAATGAAAAGGAAAATTTAAATTTAAACTTCAAGATGGTTGACAGAATAATTTTGACATGAATTTGTTGAAATTCATGATGAGTTCAGAAGAAAATCAAAAAACTGATAAATAGATAAACTTTGTTTCATCTCAATAAAAATTGATTTATATACTCACAGTTTGTACTTTTGTAATTTTATGAATGATAACTTTATAAATGAATATTTTGGGATAGGAATACAAAACGGTAAAACTCCCGAAAATTTAGGTGTTTTGTGGCGATCAGCTCAAAATTTAGGTGCTACTTTTATATTTACTATAGGCAATCGATATGCCAAACAAGCCTGTGATACTCATGATGCGGTAAAAGCAATTCCGTATTTTCATTATGATACTTTTGACGATTTTTTTGAAAATTTGCCTAAAGGAGCACGATTGGTAGGTGTTGAATTAGATGAAAAAGCATCCGATTTAGAAACCTTTCAACATCCAAGACGTTGTGTGTATTTGTTAGGAGCAGAAGATCATGGTTTATCCAGAAAAGTAATGGATAAGTGCCATAATCTAGTCAAATTTAAATCTGAGAAAAGTTTAAACGTGGCAGTGGCAGGAACCATTATTATGTATGACAGAAACTTGTCTAAACCACGCTCTTAAAACAAATGCTTACTTCTAACTTAACTTCTGATGCTAATTGCTGATTTAGAGTTAATGTGCAAATAGAATAACAATTATATTTTGTTCCTTTTGGGAGAAGTTATAAAACTCTAAATATAAAACAATAGAGTAATTTAGCTATCAATATGTATTGATAATCATTTTTTATAAAATATTAAAAGCCTTTAAAAATCTAATTTTTAAAGGCTTTTTGTTTTAAAATTTCTAGTGTTTACTTTAGCTTAAATTGATCATGAAGTATCAATAATATTTAAAGTTATAACAGATTATTTTTTGAATATAGTTTTTCCTTCTTTGATGGTTTCTAATACTTTGATGTCTTTTAATTCAGTCGGATTTATTGTAAGCGGATTTTTATCTAAAATTACAAAATCTGCTAGTTTTCCTTTTTTAAGTGAGCCTTTTAAATTTTCATCAAAATACTCGTAAGCAGCATTTATAGTAATGGCTTTTAAAGCCTGATAAGGAGTTGCTCTTTCGGCTTCACCAATCACTTTTCCTGTTCTTGAAGTACGATTTACCGCTGTCCATACTGTAAATAAAGGGTTGATAGGGGTTACAGTAGCGTCGGAATGATTTGTATATTTTAATCCCATTTTTGCTGCAGTGGCTATCGGACTTAAGAAAAATGCTCTGTCTCTTCCTAAATTTTCTACGTGTACATCTCCCCAAAAATAGGCATGATTAGTAAAAAATGAAGGTTCGATTTTATATTTTTTATAGATCTCTAATTGGTCAGGACGAACAAATTGAGAATGAATAGCAATAGTTCTTCGGTCTTTATCTAATGGCTGAGAAAGCTCCTTACAAGCATATTCGTGTGCTTTAATAAGCATATCAATAGTAGCATCGCCATTACAATGTATAAAAATTTGATTGTCGTTAGCGTACGCTGTTTTGAAGATTTTGTTCAATGCATCTTGCGTCAGGCTAGGAAGCCCCCTGCAATCATGTGCACAGTCAGGAACAGGAGTTAAAAATGGTTTTGTAAAATAGGCTGTTTTACCCTGTGGAGAACCATCTGCTACAATTTTCGTTCCTTGTACTTTAAATTTATTCTTATACTGTTTAAAATGAATAGAAGAATCAGCTACATTTTTATCTAAATCGGCGTACCCAGCCAATGAAATTAAATCAATTTTTAATTTACCGCTAGCAGCTTGTTTTTTGAAAAATTGAATTGTATTGCGATCTGTCATTCCATCTTGCGCAGTTGTAAGTCCATTTTCTGCGTAATAATTTTGAGTCTTATCAAAATACTCTGCTTGTTTAGTGCTAAGAATCTTAAGCATATTACCCACAAAAGGATACATTGCAGTTTCTTGTACTAATCCGTTTGGTTCCTTTGAGTTTGACATTCGACCTATATTTCCTCCTGCAGGGTTTGGGGTATCCTTAGTTACATTCATTTCTTTTAGACCTAAAGAATTTGCAACTCCCATATGTCCGCTAGTATGTTGTAAATAAACAGGGTTTTTAGGAAAAACAGCGTCTAACTCCGTTTTGTTTGGGTGACGTTTTTCAGTTAATTGACTTTCGTCATATCCCCATCCAAATACCCAGTCACCATCTTTTATTTTGTTGTCTGATTTATATTTTTTTAATGCTTCTAGCATCTTAGGAATACTCGAAATTGTGCCAACTGGAGGAGGATTTAAATCAACTTGTCCCATAGTATTTGAAACCATCCCAAAATGGCTGTGTGGATCTATAAATCCTGGTAACAAAGTTTTACCATCCAAATCTACTTTGGTGCTTTCTGGAAATAATTTTTTGGCCTCTTTAAGATCACCAACAAAGACAATTTTTCCATTTTGTTCCACTATTGCTTCAGCATAATTAGCTTCGTCGGTTTCCATAGTTATAATGTGCCCATTATAATAGAGTTGAGATTCAGAAGTTTTTTGTTCGCTTAAATTTTTATTTTCTTTTTTTCCACAACTAATTAATAGTATCAAGGATAGAATAAGGAGTGATGTTTTTGTCATTTTATTCGTCAGTTTTAATTTATTAAATAGGATTACTTAATAATGCCTAGAACACTTTTTAGTTTTGTGAAGTTGCAGTAATTTATACTATTCAGTTTTATACTAAATCTAGGATAGTATCAAACTCATTTGGTTGTATGCCACTAAGATACAAATGTTTTTTGTAAGAAACGATTTTTTAAGGTGAATGAATAGATGTACTAACTTAAAATAGTGTTCTGCTTAGTTTTAGCGTATAAAATAAAAAAGTAAAATTTATTATTGGATTTTTAAAGGGGTTGGAAGTTACATTAAATGATGAATAAAGACTTGTGTTTGATAAAATAGAAGCTTCAGAATTGTAATAAATTTATAACAGGTTCCAATCAACTAAGGCTTCATTTTGCCTTTTAAGAGTAACGAAGCCATAGTAGTTTTTTTAATTATACTTTTTAAAAAAAGTTGTAAATGACTTGTATAACTCTTCCGGAGCTTCGGCTGGTACGTTGTGTGAAGCGTTCTTTATATAGACTAATTCTTTATGTTTTTTAGGGACATTTTTAAGAGATTTATAAATCATTCTACCAGATTCAATACCGATCGCATAGTCGAATTCTCCTTGAATGATTAAGATAGGGGTTTTAATAATAGCAATTTCATTTAAAATATTGAGATTATTGTATGCTTCTTGGCTATGAAATACTTCATTTATGTATTCAAATCTTACCATCGATTTTTCTAAAAGTTCGGGAGTGTATTTGTTTCTGGTATAAAAATCTGGATTTTTCAGTAGCTCATCAATTTTTGCTTTCTTTTCAGGTTGTGCCCAATAAACATTAAAACCAAGGTCTTTTGGGAATTGGTATCTTATTGTATCCATATCAGCAAAGAAGTTTTTAAATCCGCTTTTTTCTATAACATCTAACTTTTCAAGAATTTCTTTATATCTGTTTATTTTGCTCGGATCATTTGTTTCTTTGATAAGCTTATTTGCTAGTTTTTTTTCATGATCAATTAAAGCAAAGCTATTATTTTGGATATTTGCAGTACCTGAATTACTAATAAATGAATTGATTTTTTCTTGATGTTTTATTAAATATAAAAAACCAAGTGTTCCACCCCAAGATGAGCCTAAAAGGTTTATTTTTTTATTTGGATATTTATTTTTTATGTAATCTACCACAAGGTCTAAATCTTTTACAAATTGTTCAGTTGTGAGCATCGTTTTATCTTTCCATTCATCTGATTTACCACTTCCTCTTTGGTCAAAATAGACCATTAAATAATCTTTTTCAAATACATCTCTGTAAAATTCGTGGTCTAAATTAAAAGCCCCAGGCCCACCGTGTAATGTTATGATTATGGATTTATCAGGATTACCAACGACTTTTGTATAAAGATTTGATTTTTCAATGGGTATAAAAAACTCGGTATCTATTTGTTCATTTGGAGGCTGATTTTGTTTTTGTGCAACACAAGTATTTGAAAATAAAAAAGAGATTATTAGAGATAATAAAAGTAATCGTTTCATTGTTTTTTTTACGGTTTAGTTAAATGGCTACCAAACATTATTTTATGAAAAAAATGAGTTTAGGCTTTTCAAAAGTAGCTGAATTATTTTTGTTAAAAAAAGAAAATTTGGATATTAAATAACACTGTAAATCAGATGGTTTTAGCTCGTGATTTGCAATTGTACTATAAAACAAAACCCGATTTATAGCATGTTCTTTCCTAAAAACAATATAACTTTTGTTGGTTCTGTCGTATCTAAAGCTAAGTTTTATTTTTGCCTTTTTTTAATTCTTAAATTGATGAATACGAAAGGTCATTGCTACCCGAAGTTTATTATATTGCAGACAGTATATTTTAAGCTTAGGTTTACATTAAGCTATCGGGATGTTGAAGTGATTATGAAAATGCGAGGAATTTCTGTTGATCATACTACTATTCAGCGCTAGGTTTAGTTCATCTCAAAAATTAAAATCTGACAGCGTAAATATCTTAATAACATTGTAGAACAGGATCATCATTTTATTAAATGGTACATACAAAACGGATAAGGATTTAAAAAATTTGAATCTGCAAAGAGAGCTCTAATCGGTATTGAAGTTGTCCTTATGCTTAGAAAGAATTAGGGATATCTATGTTTAAATCATTTTTGTAAGTTAGTAGTCTATTTAAAATCACTTAAATTTTTATATTTGATTCTGATAGATGTGATAGAACCAGTTTTTTACCTTATAATAAAAAATAATTAATACAACACAATGAAGCAAGTTTTTAATATTTCGTTACTACTTTTCAGCACGGCTCTATTTGCACAAATTAAGGTAAGGGGTAGAATTGTTACAAAAGAAAACATTCCTATAGCATCTATTGAGGCTTTATTAATGAATACAGATTCATTATTTGTTAAAAGTGAACTCACCAATGAAAAAGGAGAATTTTTACTGGATGCTAAGCCAGGTCTTTACACATTACAGATAAGACAAAATGCAAAAATAGTTGCTTCTCAAAATTTTGAGTTACTTACAGATAAGGATTTGGGACAAATTGCTGTAAGTGAAACTGTTGAGTTAGAATCTGTTGTTCTTGTTGCAGGAGCAAGAAAAAAATTGATAGAAAGAAAAATTGACAGGGTAGTATTTAATGTAGAAAATTCAATTAGTTCTTCAGGGGGTAATGCCTTGACAGCACTTAGCGTAACACCTGGTGTACGAGTTCAAAATGAGATTATAAGCATCATTGGAAAAAGTACGCTTGGCGTTTTGGTTGATGATAAAATTGTACAACTTTCCGGAGATGATCTTATTAATTATTTAAAAACAATACCTTCAGATGCTATTCAAAAAATTGAAGTTATTACAACCCCTCCTGCTAAACACGAAGCTGAAGGAAATAGTGGATTAGTTAATATCATTATGAAGAAAGCAAAAGAAAATTCGTGGAATGCGTTAGTACAATCTACTTATATTCAAAAAACGTATGCTGGCCAAGCTACTATGGGAAGTTTTAATTACAATAAGAATAAATTAAGTTTCACTTCAGTTATTAATTACAGAGATGCAACTGATACATTTAAAAATAATCAAGAGACTTATTTTTCCGATAATTTGTGGTATTCGAGTAATCCTTTTAAAATTAATGCTAAGAGCTTAAATTTAAATGTAGGAGTGAATTATAAAATCAAGCCTTGGTGGACTATGGGTGCACAAGTTTTATATGTACAGAATAAACGAAATTTTGACAGCAAACCATACACATCAATTAATGATTACACATCAGGTAACGTTAACAGTTACTTAGCGTCAGTAGTTAATGCAAAATTAAAACCAAATATTAAGTCATATAATTTTTACAATGATTTCAAACTTGACACATTGGGAAGAAAGCTGACTTTAAATTTAGATTACTTTAATTTTAATAATAATGATTCCAGAGTTTATGATGGTAAATCTGTTACTCTAAACCCTGAACCTGCTTCTGAAGAATATTATGCAGGGGAAAATTCAAATATTCAGGATATTACCAATTTATCTGTAAAAGCAGATATTGAATATCCAACGACATGGGCCAAATGGAGCTATGGAGGAAAAATTTCCAGTTCTAAATCTAAGAATGACATTTACAGCTTCAATAGTGGTGTAGTTGATAATCCAGTTTCAGATTTTCCTTTGACTTATTCCAAATTCGATTATACTGAAAATATTCAGTCAGCTTATCTGTCTTTAAATAAAAAATAAATAAGAGCTGGGAATCACAATTTGGATTAAGAATGGAAGCTACGCAAACTGAAGCATTTGCAGAAGAATCAGGAACAACAGAAAATAATTATTTAAAACTTTTTCCAACATTTTACTTGGCTTACACAATAAATGATAATTCTTCACTTAGCATAAATTATAGCAAAAGAATATCAAGACCTGGTTTTGCTCAATTAAATCCAAATATATTTTTCAGCAATCCTTTTCAAAGCCAGAGAGGCAATCCGCTGTTGCAACCTGCTTTTATAGATAATGTTGATTTAAATTATACATTTAAGGATATTCAAAGCAAGGTTTATTTTAGTTATTCAAACAATTTATTTGCTGGTATCGAAATAACAGATCCAACTACAAACACAGTTATATCGAGTACTGAAAATTATTTGGACACACAAAGATATGGTGTTTATGAAACCTACTCTTTCAGTAAATTTAAATGGTTAGAAAGTTCATTTTCATTAGATGTTAACTATTCTATTTCTAAATCAAGGCTTGCAATTACCACACAGGAGCAGAAGGGATTCAATTCTTCGGTTTCTGTTGATAATCAGTTTACTTTAAATTCTAAAAAGACGCTACTTTTTTTGCAAATTATTGGTACGATTTCCCCGGAATAAATGGGATATATAAAAATAAGGCAACAAGTAATTTATCTTCTGGATTTCAATACCTACTAATGGATAAAAATTTGAAAATCTCTTTAAATGTGAATGATATTTTTAAAACAGCTGGACCTCGTCGAAATGCTACAGTTAATAATGTACTGAATAAGACTGTTATGTATTTGGACAGTAGAAATCTCCAATTTTCTGTTTCTTATAAATTTGGAAACAGTAAAATAAGAGTACAACAAAGACAAACGGGCAATCAAGAAGAGAGAAGAAGGACTGGAAATTAGTTTCTGTCGTATCTAAGGCTAAGTTTTATCTTTGCTTTTTTCAATCCAGATATAGGTAATGTCGGAAACCCACACTTGACTTTGATTATTTACTTTAGAGTCTTGATTTAATAAATTTGCTGCTATAGGATATTTGGAAGAAGAAATTGTAGTTCTTTTAATTTTGGAGTGTTATGAAGACGACCTGTCTTTAAAGTTGTAGTGACTCATTTATTTTTAAATAAATCAGGCGGAAGTTTTGCTAAAGCTTAGAACGATTAGTTATATTCAGAGCTTCATAAATAATCTTTAAATGGTACTTTACAGTGTTTTCTGATATGAATAATTCTACACCAATTTCTTTATTTGTTTTACCTTGTTTTACCAAAGCAATAATTTGATTTTGTCTTTCTGTTAAGTTATAGTTGGCTAGGTTTATTTTTGACTGTCCGGATTCACTTAGCTCTTTTGTTACATTTTCTAATTCATTACTGATATTATTAATTTTAAGTTCTGCAACTGTACGTTTATGTTTAGCAGATTTCAAAAGAAAGAATAAAACAAGTAAAATGATTACAAGGGAAATGATAGATATCGTAAGAACTGTACGTGTGTAATTTTGATTTTCGTTATCGAGATCTTTGCTTTTTTGTAGAAATTTTTTTTCTAACAGATGTAATTTTCCATTTCTATTGGTTGCATCGTATTTTGTTGATAAACTAAGTATTTTTTGCTGAGCTAGCGCGGCATTTTTAGTATCACCTATTTCATTATAAAAATGAGAAATATCATTATACATAGCAATAACATAGATGTCCATCTTGTATTTTTTTGCATAATACAATCCTTTCTCAAAGCTTTCTAGTGCCTTTTTATATTGTTTGAGATGCTTGTAAAGCCCTATTTTTTTTTTATAAATAAGAGGAAGATGTTTTGGAGCAGATTTCAATAATATCACTAAGGCTTCATCTAAATATATTTCACCTTGTCTGAAGTTTTTCTTACGAAGCTCCATTGTGCCCAATATCGATAAATAGAATGCTTTCGTTTGCGGATTGATATGTTTTAATTGCTCTTCCGAAATAGTCGGTAAAATTTGTGTAACCTTATCAAATTCAAGTAGATCAAAATGGATGAATAGTTTTTCGATCTTAATTTGTATTTCTACTTCTTCTTTTTTATTGCTCAGAAGTCCAGCTTTTAATGCTAAATCTAAATTGTTTAATGCCTCAGTATAATTAAACAATCTTTTATAAGTTTGGTATTTTTGAAAATATGCATTATAAAGATCGTAATGAGACGACTTTGGATTAGTAATGATCTTTTCTAAGTAAATGATAGATTTTTCGTAATTGTGACTATCGTTGAAAGCATTTATTTGTGCATTGAGTTTTGTATACTTATCGTTATTTCCAAAGCTAATTTGAGACGATAAAAAAATAAATATAAGGATGGCTGTGCGTAACAAGGTATTTTTTTTCAAATAGTATTTTACAAATATAGGTTGTTTTTATTCTTAATTCAAAGAGACTGGTTCGGTAAAAAAGCTTGTATCTACAATATATTACGAAGAGTAAGAGGTTAATTATTGACTTTTTTTGACTCGTTGTTTTAAAATTAAAAAAGGCATGTTCTAAATTTTGATTTGTTTTTTCTGTCATTTTAAAATTTTAATTTATTAATGTGTTGTTTGTTATTGTTTTAACGCTACCACTACCCATAGAGTAGTAGGGTAGTTCTCTTTAAACTACCCATTAACTACCTTGTTGTATTTTGTAGAAGTTGTAGAAGTTGTAGAGTTTTGTAGGCCTTTAAAAACAGGTGAAAATGATTTTTTTTTCTTGAAAAAAGGATAAAAAATGTTTAAAAAAACTTTACAAAATCAAAATTATTATGAACAAAAAGCTATCTCTATTAGTTTTATTTTTTTCTGGCGTATTACTTCAGGCGCAAGATCGAATTGGAATTGCATTTATTCCAATAAGCTATGATCAAACTACAATCTCTACTTCAGATGCGAGACTCGTACAAGAATACGTACTTAATTCATTTGTTGCAGCCAAGAAATTCTCGGTAGTTGATAGAGAGAAATTAGTAGAATTAGAAAATGAAAAGAAATTACAAAAAACAGAATCTTTTATTGACAGTAAAGCGAGTATTCAAGATGGGGTTAGTAAAGGAGCTAGTTATTTAATAGCTACAAATATATTGAGTTTAAGGCATTCAGAGGTAAATCGTCATGGATGGGAATCATTATTACAGTTGCAAATTAAAGTGTTAGATGTTTCTACAGGAGAAATTTTAGCAACAGAAAACATAAATAGCGAGTTTAAAGAGCCTGAAAAAATAGTAGTAGAATCTCGCCAAAGATATGCTGATAAAAAAGAAATTAAGGCAATAGAACAAAAAGAAGAACGCTTAAAAGCAATTCAGAAACATAAAGAGGATGCTTTTAACTTGGCATTGGAACGTTTGGTAGAGAATGTAGTAAAGTTTTCAAATACCAATTTTCCAGTTTCTTTGGAAATCCTGAGCTGGGATCTTAAGGATAAAAAACAATTTTCCATTGCAGCCGGTAGTAAAATCGGGATGCACAATGGTCAGATGTTAGATGTTGTGCAGGTAACAGAAACTTTAGTTGGAGGAAAAACAATTCAGAGAAATCAAAAAATTGCTCTTGCATGTGTTGTAAAAGTTGATGATGCAAACTTTTCGGAAGCGGTTATCATTTCAACAGAGAAAAATTATAAGAAGGCACGTGAGACAGAGAGCATATTAAAAGTATTAACACGATAATTATTTACATATAAAATTTAAAAACCATGAAAAAAATTTACTTAGCATTAGCAGTTATTGGCCTAGCATTAGGTAGTTGTTCAAAAAAAGTTTATAACCCGTATTCTGATTCTGAGGTTGTTGCGCACCCGACACAAGGGTCAGTAACTTTAAGTGGAAAAGGTGATGAAGTAGAGAATAACAGAAAAGATGAGGGAAAATCCGTAGCAGTTAAACTAGCACATAAAAAAGCACTCCAACAGTTGTTTTATTTTGGATTTACGGGGACAGACTTTAAAAATCCAATGATTCGTGAAGGAAAATCGGTAGAGGATAAACATAAAGCTTACTTTGATGAGTTCTGGAATAAAGGGTATGAGCGCTTTGTTACGAATTCTAGCAGTACTTTTTATGACTGTAAAGGAAGCAAAAAATGCATTAGTGCGGTATCAGTATTTACTGTTAACTACAATATGTTACGTAAAGAGTTTGAAAACAATAAAATAATTAATAAAATAGGTTTCTAATGCATATTTTAAAGAATTACATTAATTACCGTTTTGTATTTATTTTTGTTTTGATCTTTTGTAGTAATTGTTTTTTTGCGCAGGCACCACAAATTGCTGGTACGCAAAGTGATGAATCTACTCGTGCAGCGGCAAAGATTATGGTTGTCCCTTACAATAAACAAAATGAAGATATAAGAACTGTATTGGATGATAATCCTCATATAAGAACAGCAGTTTCTAAAGTAAAGGAGGCATTTGATCAAAGAGGGTGGTCTACTGTTGATTTTGTGGCTAATCTTAGAGCAGCTCAAGCTAATGCTGCATTTACTTCTGATAGACAATCAAATTTTAAATCAGATTTATTAACAACTTCTGGTGCCGATTTTTATGTTCAAGTCGATGTACAAATTACTACTGATGAAAGTGGCACGAATACTGTACTGAACCTTACGGCATTTGAAACACATACAGGTGCAAGTTTTTCTAATAAAACAGGTACTAGTAAGTTTGCAAGCAATGATTATGAAAAACTTATTACGAAAGCTTTTGAACGTATTCAGGAAGAGTTTCTAAATACATTAATGGTTAAAACGGATGAAATACGTGACATTGGTCGTGCCTGTATGGTAGAGTTTAATTTAGATGAAAATGTAGGGATCGATTTTGATAGCCCGATAGCATCTGGCGAATATCTAAACGAGCTTATTGAAGATTGGATTGCAAAAAATGCTTATAAAGGTAGAGCTAATCTAAGTGGCATATTAGAGAATAAAATGCTTTTTGACGAAGTAAGAATACCCCTCTACGATCAGGAAACAAATAAACCTTATAATTTGAATCGATTTGCAACGGAGGTAATTAAGTATCTTAGAAGTAAAGGTGTACAAGCTACCAGAAATATACATGGGCAAAAAATGTATGTCACTATTAAATAGGTTTTTATGAAATTTAAAAGAAATAAAAAAGTTTTGATGGGGCTGTTGTTTTGTTTGTGTTATCAATTTCACGGATTTGGACAAACTAAGGATTACAAGGCAAGTTATACTTTTGACAAGCCAAAGGGGAATCAAATAGCAAGCGAAGAACAATATGAGAATTTGATTGCGATTGTAAAAGACACCTATCCATCAAAGAATCTTTTTTCAAATCAGAGTCCTTTTGTTGTTGTGCCAGCGATTACTATTATCAGCGAAAAGGTCGCTGGTGAAGTCCAGGTTGTAAAAGTTGTAAAACTCGAAATAAGATTGACTGCGCAAGGAAAAGACAATGATTATGTGTATAATAAGTTTACTAAAGTATTTACGTTAACTGCAGATAATGTAAGTAGTGCAATTTCTAAAGCTATATTGTCAATCAGGAATGATCCTAAAATTATAACTTTTTTTGATCAAAGTAATCAGAATATTGTTTCTTTTTACCAAAAGAATTGTAACGTTATTTTGAATACTGTAAAGGTTAATGTTGACAGAAAAGAATATGCAAAAGCATTCGATTATCTGAGGTATGTTCCAGAAACTGTTACTTGTTTCAAAGAAGCAGAAGGAATTATGACTAAAATATTTTTAGATTTTAAAGAAGAAAATTGTCGAAAATTAGTGCAAAATGCTCAGGTTGCAGAGGCGCAAAAAGAGTATAAGACAGCTCTGTTATATTTACAGTTTGTAGATACAAATGTAGGATGCTATACGGACGCTGTTGCACTAGTAAAAAAAATTGGAGCGCGTGTTGATGAAAAAACACTTCGTGATTTCGAAATGGAGAAACTAGTATTTAGTAAGTTGTCAGATCTAAAAAAAATGGAAATTATAGCTAAAGAGGTTGATTATTTTGGTGTTACAATTAATGAGTAAACAGTCTTATTTTTAGATTAGTACGGATAGAAATCAATTATAATTAATTTTATAGATTTAATAAAAATCATACTTTAGGTAATGTTTCAGATATGTGGTGCGTAATTCTTTCAAAACACATTTAGAGACAACTAATAACTTGTAGTAGTTAAAAAAAAACAACCTTCGGGTTGTTTTTTTTGGTTTTATCGCATCTGAGAATAACTTTTTTATTTAGAACTTTAAACCGATTAAAAAATGAATATTAAAGATCATTGTTATTCAAAATACATAATACTTCAGGCAGTATATTTTAAATTAAGATTTGCACTAAATTACCGAAATGTTGAAGAAATAATGAAGATTAGAGGAATGATTGTAGTTCAATTGGTTGCCAAGAATCAGCCTTAAAGTTTTATGCCCCCATATTGTTTATTCATTCTGCATTTATCACTGCAATATTTAACTTCATCCCACACTTTTTCCCATTTCTTTCTCCATGAAAAAGGACGATTACAAACGGGACAAGTTTTAGTGGGCAGATTTTCTTTTTTTACTTTTCGCATTAGAATTGTTACTATTTCAATTACTGGACTTTAATTTCTTCTTTTTTCTGATGCCCCAAATAGCGGTACTTGCCTTTTTTCGGGTCTCTTCAATATCTATTATCGGAAATGGATAATCCTTAACAATTTCACATTCATACAATTGCTGATCAATCAAACCTAATTTCCACGGTTCATGAAGTAGATGCGGGGGAATATAGGAAAGCTCGGGAATCCATTTTTAATAAATATTCCTTCGCTGTCATGTTCTTCAGAGTTTTTAATGGGATTATAAATTCTAATAGTTCCGGTAGCAGTTACACCCACTTGCATTGGTAACCCTTTTGACATTTTAAATTAATTCGTCGATTTCGTCGACTGTAAATAAATCCTGTTTTGGACAATCTATTAATCGCTTAATTTTATTAGGCTCAGTGTCTTCATTAAATTTATAATCGTCAGTGATTTTTCTATCATAAATAATTGCAGTATTAAAAATAAAAAATTACCACAAAACTTTTAATTATGCTTTGGATGAAATGATTCTTCATTGTGAAAGTTAAATTAATATGTTCCAAAAGGAATTTTATTTTACATCAGATTTAAGAAAATCATTTAATAAAGAGTATTCAAACCAAACATCAAATTTAAAATTAATGACTATCTTCATTCAAAATATTTGGATAACGAAAGTATAAAAAGCGATATTGAGGAAGAATTTGGAAAACATGAAGAATCAAAACATAATTATGTTTCAACATTGATTCATAGGAGTATGAATTGGCATTTTATAGATAACCAAAGATTTAATGAAATTAAATCCGACTATCTGGCTAAGTCTTATTTAAATCAAATTAAATTTTAAAAAAAAAGTATAATGAAAAAATTGATTCTAATTTTATTTATCATATATCAGCAATTTGGATATGCTCATAATAATATAACAGAAGTTAAGAAATTAGTAATTACTGCTAAAGTTTGGGGCTTTTTAAAATATTATCATCCAAATGTTGCTGATGGAAGTAAAAATTGGGATGATGAATTACTGCAAATTTTACCACAAATCGAAAAGGCGACAACTACTGCCACATTTTCAAAAGTAATCGAAAATTGGGTAGACTCATTGGGGATTGTGAAAAATGTGAATATTGTTCCTGTAAAAGATATTGTCTATTTTGAACAAAATTTTGATTTATCTTGGATAAATCAAAATGAATTTTTATCTAATGACTTATCTATAAAACTTAAGCATATAGAGACTAATAGATATCAAGGTACGCCATTTTATGTTGGTCAAACCCTAGCGGGCAATATATTTTTAATGAATGAAAATTTTTCCAATTTCACTTGGAAAAAGAAGGATTTACGGATAGTAGCACTTTTTAGATATTGGAATGTAATTGAGTATTTCTATCCTTATAAATATTTAATGGATTATAAGTGGGATATTACTTTAGAACAGATGCTTACTAATTTTATCAATGTAAAGAGCGAAGATGATTTTAAATTGGCAATGCTGAAATTAGTCGTTCGCCTCAATGATACACATGCTACATTTTACTTTAAAACAGATGAAACTATTGGAAAATTTAGAAAATTTCTTCCTGTTAAATGTGTCATTTTAGATGAGAAAATGGTAGTGGTTGAAATTTTAAGTGATTCATTGGCAGAAAGGTATGATATTCAGATAGGGGATGTAATAACTAAAGTAAATAATAAATCAGTGTCACAAATTATTCAGGATGAAAGAAATAATATTAGTGCCTCTAATGAATCTGCATATCTGTTAAATTTGGTTACTAAGATTTCTTCTGGGTATGATGATACTATGAATTTGGAAGTTATTCGTAACAAAATTACGAGTAACAAAACCATTGAATGCTTTGATTATAATATATCACATAGTAATGAATTTAAGAAAACTAAAACAGAAAAATTTCACATATTAGAAGATAATATTGGTTATGTAAACATGGGTAAACTTAATGTGTCTGAAGTGCCTGAAATGATGGATAAGTTTGCAAACACAGAAGCTATAATTTTGGATTCTAGAAATTACCCAAGAGGTACAAATTTAGAAATTTCAAAATATTTAAATTCTAGTTCTAGGGCATTTGCTAAATATACATCTCCAGATTTGAGTTATCCAGGTAAATTTTATTGGAAAAAAGAAATGCATTTTTGTGGTATTGATAACAAAAACAGCTACAAAGGAAAAGTAATAATATTAGTAAACGAAAAGTCGTTAAGTCAATCTGAGTGGGCAACTATGAGTTTTCAAACCGCAGATAATGCTACTGTAATAGGTAGTCAAACAGCAGGTGCAGATGGTAATACGAGCCACATCGATTTTATCAAAGACTTTAATGCTCCCTTTTCAGGAATTGGCGTTTATTATCCTGATGGAAGAGAGACTCAAAGAATTGGAATTATTCCAGATATAGTTGTAAAACGTACTATTTTAGGTATTCAACAAGGAAGAGATGAAATATTAGACAGAGCTGTTCTTTTTATTAAAGAAAAAGGTTAATCGAACAAAATAATAAGATAAAAGGTTATTTTTCATTAATATCCAGTAAAAATATAATTTGCCCCTATTCTATAAAGTTTAGAAATTTAATAATATAGGGTTTGCTTTTTAATTAAAGTTTAACCCTTTTTTCAAATATAGTTAAGAACTGATTGAGGATTAATCACCTGTAGCATCTTAGCATTTTTGACTTTGGAGTCAAAAGTTAGCAAACCTTTGTTTATTGAAGTTTAATAGTTTTAGGTACAATGAGAAATCAGGGTTCTCTCGCATCTGGGAATAACTTTTATCTTTAGAATTTTAAAGCGATCAAAAAATGAGTACTAGAGGTTATTGTAATCCAAAACACATAATTCTTCAGGCTGTGTATTTTAAATTAAGATTTACACTTAGCTATCGTGACGTTGAGGAAATAATGAAGATTAGGGGGGTGATTGTGGATCATGCAACGATTCAGCGTTGGGTATATAAGTTTGCACCTTCACTTGAGGCAGAGATGAAGAAGAGAAAAGGCAGAGTGGGGACGAGTTGGAGATTAGATGAGACTTATATCAAAGTAAAAGGTATTTGGTGTTATTTATATAGAGCAGTAGATAGGGTCTGGTAATACAGTTGATTTCTTATTAACTAAGAGAAGGCAGAGGATGAGTGCCCAGTCATTTCTAATTAAAGCAATTAGTAATAACTACCGGCCAAGAGTAATAAATATTGATAAAAGCGGTTTTAATACCGCAGCAATTAAAGTTTATAACAGGCGTTCTTTCTCAAAGATTAAAATTCGGCGGTGTAAATATCTCAACAATATTGTCGAACAGGATCATCGGTTCATCAAGTGGCGCATCCAAAACGGATTAGGTTTTAAAAGTTTTGAATCGGTCAAACGGACGTTAAGCGGAATTGAAGTTGTACATATGCTAAGAAAGAATCAGATGGTTAGGCCAGGATTATCTATGTTTAAATCATTCTGTAAACTGGTGAGCTAATTTTTAAATTACTTAAATTCTTATATTTGATTCTCGCAGATGCGACAGAGCCGTCTGAAACGTTCATACTTCGTTGTCGACATATTCAAGTGATCTGGTTTGGAAAAAGTTGTAATTTGCAACTTATTTCAAACCTTAATTTGATACATTGTTGATTTGATACATTGTTGATTTGATACATTGTTGATTTGATACATATTCATTACCATATCTTACATAAAATCATTTGTTATATTTATCAGCACATAAATTCAATGTTTATTTTAAGATATTACTCACTTTAATGAAAACTACCTCGCAGTTACTTTATTTTTGTAAATTCGTGCATCTTTAAAAATAAGACAATGAAAACTAAATTTTATCTTCTAATAAGCTTATTGATTTCAACAAATACTTTTTCTCAAGCAGAACAACTGTCGAATGTAACTGTAGGAACTAAGTTTGACATGGTTTACGAGCCTATCACAGTGCAGGCCGAATATTCAAGATCACAAACAATATATTACCCTGATGAGATGCGTTTTAGAGGTACTATCACTTCACTTAAATATTTTCTAGAATTTTCATCTTCTACTTTTGAAAACTCCACTATATGGCGTGTAGCAATAGGTTATACCAATAAAACAGAATTTGCTCAAGGTGATCCCAATATCCCAGATAGTGAACTTACCGAAGTTTTTAATGGTAGAATCAGCGGGTCTGGAAATACTGTCATTTTAACATTCGATAAACCTTTTTACTATGATGGTCGACAAAATCTAGTGATCGATGTACAGGAAATAGAACCTGGAAAAACTGCCAGTCAATTTACAACTTTCAAAGGGGTTAAAAACTACAACAAACCACCTACAAGAACCCGAATGACAATGTCTGGTGGAGCAGCTATATATGAAAACGTTTATGCGTGTACCGAATTTGGAGGATCTTTGGAACGATGCGAACCATTCTATGGGGGTACGTTTAGTATCGTCACTGCTACATCTGTATTGGCAAATTGGCCCAGTAATGTTATATCGCCTGCCTTCCGCTATATGATTCAAAAGTTGGGAGATCCTATGCCAACTACCTATAAAGTTGTTAATGGAAAAAATGTGCTGTTGGAAAATCTGCAACCTGCTACTGGCTATACTTTCTACCGCAAAACGGATTGTGACATTACACCTACTAATTATTACTCTCAGCAGTTTACTACTGGCCCCTATAATCTTAAGGTTCCTACAACCATTACCTTTGACGGTAATAATACATTCGACTATTTTCTGACGGCAAGTAAAACTGTCGGAGTTTACATTTCACCAATTGCGGCTTCAAATTCTGAAAACGGCATACTTTTCAGAGGAACAGATGATGTGATAAAGTCCGGGGAATGGAAAACAACTACCAACGATTCTTGGAATGACAATCCGGCGTTCATTTCAAGAGCTTATTTTACCATTGATTTAACCAATTATACTGGAAATCCGATACTTCAATTTGATCTGAGGCAGACAAAAGATTCCAAATTCAGAATCGCGACAATAACGAACTCAGATTACGCACTAATTTCTGGAGTTTATACATCAACTACCGACAATTCTGACGAATTTAAAACCATAACGATTGATTTATCTGAGTCAAATGGAACTAAATTTGATTTGATTATGCAACATCTTGGTAGATATACCACCGAAGCTTCTCCGTATAATACTGCCTTTGTAGATAATGTAAAACTAATTGAAATGCCAGTTTGTAATCCTCCGCAAAAGATCATAGTCGCAAGGACAGAAAATAGTATAACACTCAATTGGACTTCTGCTGCCGACGAATGGGAAGTGGCATGGGTCGATCACGATATGACTGCTCCAAACTCTGGTACGGTCACAAAAGACAAGTTTTTTACCATTACAGGACTGACAGTTGCCAAATCCTATGATATATATATTAGAAACAAGTATGAAAACAGTTATTGTGAATGGAAGAAAATAATAGAATCGACTAATCCTACTACAGTAAAAGTACCATATCAACAGCTTTTCACAACCGCTACAACTAATTATGCTCCAGAATTACAAGATTTTTCGAGACAATTTTTGTATTCGAATGCATTAAACTTCTATCAAAAACTACAAGGAAATGGCTCAGCTTGGGTTGGTGGATCAACTACTACAGAACAGCAGGCATGGAATGACAACAAGGCTTTCACATCAGGAATTTCTTTTAGAGTTGATGCGACAAACGTAAGTAGTTTGAAATTGGCAATCACAATGAAGCAAAAATATTACTATAGCAAAAATACTTCTTGGTTCAGAGTATTGGTAAACGGAGTCCAACAAGGCTCCAGCCGAAACCCAACTACTTCTTATAATGATGCTTATGTAACATTAAACTATGATTTAACAGCATATGCAGGTACAGCTTTAGATGTTACTTTAGAACATTGTGGCAGGTATATGAATAATTACTATAATAATGCGCCAATGGATCTCACAATGGTAAGTAATGTACAGTTTAGTGGTCAGACTTTGGATACTGAGGATTTTAAACAAAAATCTGGCATAAAGGTATTCCCTATGCCATCTGATGGTTTTATCCATTTCAGTCACACCGAACCTATAGATGAAATAACAGTTTTTGACTTAAAAGGGACAGTATTGATGACAGTTAGTACTAAAGATAAAACGCAGGAAATTACTTTAAATATTGCTTCTTTAGCAACAGGGATATACATCGCAAAAATAAAGAGTAATGGAACCTATCAACATACGAAAATAGTACGTCAATAATGTGACAGAAACATTTGATAAAGTTGAAATTTGAATAGGAGTACAAAAATAAGCTTCATTTAAGTTTAACTTAGTTGTTTTTTTTTAAATATGTTTTTAGAAAATTTGTAGGTTCTGTCGCATCTATGATTAAGTTTTATCTTTGGTTTTTCAAAACTAATAAAAAATGAATACCAAAGGTCATTGTTATCCAAAATACGTAATCCTGCAGGCAGTGTATTTTAAATTAGGATTTACACTTAGCTATCGTGACGTTGAAGAAATAATGAAAATTAGGGGTGTGATTGTTGATCATGCCACGATCCAACGCTGGGTTTATAAGTTTATGCCTTTCATTGAGGCAGAGAGGAAGAATAGAAAAGCCAGAGTGGGGAAGAGTTGGAGAATGGATGAGACGTATATTAAAGTAAAAGGAATTTGGTGTTATTTATATAGAGCAGTAGATAAATTAAGCAATACACTAGACTTTCTTTTGACCAGATAAAGACAGAGAATGAGCACTCAGTCTTTTCTAATTACTGTAGCGATCAGAGTATACAACAAAGGTTCGTTCTCAAAGATTAGAATCAGACAGTGTAAATCAGATGATGATATGGCTCTGGTTGAATATTTTATAAATACAATGCTTTTTTTTAAAGTTTTTTTGTTTAAAAAACAATAAAGAAAGAAAACACTTCATAAAAAACATAAAATTTAAATGTATAAATTTGCTGTTATCAGGAAGTTAAGAAAAAGTGATGAAAAAGATTGTAAAAAATCGGCAGAATGCATTGTTGATCCTAGTAAACTGACTACTTTTGCATCCGCTTTGAGAAACAAGCGATACAGAAATAAAGATAAAGTTCTTAGACATATTGAATTGACAGCCGTTTCGAGAGAGATTTCGAAACAAAGAATAAAGAGTAATAGAATCGCAAGATTTGAATATAACCGATAGAATCTGAAGTCGCAATATAATATAAAAAATATACGATGAAGAGTTTGATCCTGGCTCAGGATGAACGCTAGCGGCAGGCTTAACACATGCAAGTCGAGGGGTATGCTTCTTCGGAAGTAGAGACCGGCGCACGGGTGCGTAACGCGTATGCAATCTACCTTTTACAGAGGGATAGCCCAGAGAAATTTGGATTAATACCTCATAGTATTATAGAATGGCATCATTTTATAATTAAAGTCACAACGGTAAAAGATGAGCATGCGTCCCATTAGCTAGTTGGTAAGGTAACGGCTTACCAAGGCTACGATGGGTAGGGGTCCTGAGAGGGAGATCCCCCACACTGGTACTGAGACACGGACCAGACTCCTACGGGAGGCAGCAGTGAGGAATATTGGACAATGGGCGCAAGCCTGATCCAGCCATGCCGCGTGCAGGATGACGGTCCTATGGATTGTAAACTGCTTTTATACAGGAAGAAACCCTGGTTCGTGAACCAGCTTGACGGTACTGTAAGAATAAGGATCGGCTAACTCCGTGCCAGCAGCCGCGGTAATACGGAGGATCCAAGCGTTATCCGGAATCATTGGGTTTAAAGGGTCCGTAGGCGGTTTAATAAGTCAGTGGTGAAAGCCCATCGCTCAACGGTGGAACGGCCATTGATACTGTTAAACTTGAATTATTAGGAAGTAACTAGAATATGTAGTGTAGCGGTGAAATGCTTAGAGATTACATGGAATACCAATTGCGAAGGCAGGTTACTACTAATTGATTGACGCTGATGGACGAAAGCGTGGGTAGCGAACAGGATTAGATACCCTGGTAGTCCACGCCGTAAACGATGGATACTAGCTGTTGGGAGCAATCTCAGTGGCTAAGCGAAAGTGATAAGTATCCCACCTGGGGAGTACGTTCGCAAGAATGAAACTCAAAGGAATTGACGGGGGCCCGCACAAGCGGTGGAGCATGTGGTTTAATTCGATGATACGCGAGGAACCTTACCAAGGCTTAAATGTAGTTTGACCGATTTGGAAACAGATTTTTCGCAAGACAAATTACAAGGTGCTGCATGGTTGTCGTCAGCTCGTGCCGTGAGGTGTCAGGTTAAGTCCTATAACGAGCGCAACCCCTGTTGTTAGTTGCCAGCGAGTCATGTCGGGAACTCTAACAAGACTGCCAGTGCAAACTGTGAGGAAGGTGGGGATGACGTCAAATCATCACGGCCCTTACGCCTTGGGCTACACACGTGCTACAATGGCCGGTACAGAGAGCAGCCACTGGGCGACCAGGAGCGAATCTATAAAACCGGTCACAGTTCGGATCGGAGTCTGCAACTCGACTCCGTGAAGCTGGAATCGCTAGTAATCGGATATCAGCCATGATCCGGTGAATACGTTCCCGGGCCTTGTACACACCGCCCGTCAAGCCATGGAAGCTGGGGGTGCCTGAAGTCGGTGACCGCAAGGAGCTGCCTAGGGTAAAACTGGTAACTAGGGCTAAGTCGTAACAAGGTAGCCGTACCGGAAGGTGCGGCTGGAACACCTCCTTTCTAGAGCCCTATATGTTAGCAGTAATGCACGTTAGGGAAAGAAGACGAAAGAATTTAAAGGTTCATCTCTAAAGATTATATTACTCTGCTGTTAGTTCAAATAATAAATTTAAGTAAAAACAGAGTCTCGTAGCTCAGCTGGTTAGAGTACTACACTGATAATGTAGGGGTCGGCAGTTCGAGTCTGCCCGGGACTACTATTTAAACTTAAATAAAAGGAAATTTTAGAAGTTGAGCATTTATGAGCGAATTCATAACTCATAATTCATCATCATTTTAAAAATGGGGGATTAGCTCAGCTGGCTAGAGCGCCTGCCTTGCACGCAGGAGGTCAACGGTTCGACTCCGTTATTCTCCACAGATCAATCCCTTAGTTGGGAGCGATAAAAGTTCATTGACATATTGAGATAAGAAAATAATAAAAGTAGAAAGCGTTTTTATTAGCGATAATAAAAACAAAAAAAAACGGTCATATTAATTTATGATTGGTACAATAAGCAAAATAAGGGCGTATGGGGGATGCCTTGGCTCTCAGAGGCGATGAAAGGCGTGATAAGCTGCGAAAAGTTACGGGGATCGGCACACACGAATTGATCCGTAAATACCTGAATGGGGCAACCCACTATGTTGAAGACATAGTACACCGATAGGTGGGCAAACCCGCTGAACTGAAACATCTAAGTAGGCGGAGGAGAAGAAAACAAAAGTGATTCCGTAAGTAGTGGCGAGCGAACGCGGATTAGCCCAAACCAATGTTGTTACGGCAATGTTGGGGTTGTAGGACCACGATATTTGTTGCACAAAGAATTAGAATCTACTGGAAAGTAGAACCACAGAGGGTGATAGTCCCGTATAGGTAATGAGTGTAAATGATAGTGGTATCCTGAGTAGGGCGGGGCACGTGAAACCCTGTCTGAATTTGGCGGGACCATCCGCTAAGGCTAAATACTCCTGAGAGACCGATAGTGAACCAGTACCGTGAGGGAAAGGTGAAAAGAACCGTGAATAACGGAGTGAAATAGATCCTGAAACCATACGCTTACAAGCGGTCGGAGCCCTTTCGTGGGGTGACGGCGTGCCTTTTGCATAATGAGCCTACGAGTTAACGTTGCTGGCAAGGATAAGTGGTTAAGCCACGGATCCGTAGCGAAAGCGAGTCTGAATAGGGCGCTTTAGTCAGTAGTGTTAGACGCGAAACCGTGTGATCTACCCATGGGCAGGTTGAAGCTGTGGTAACACACAGTGGAGGACCGAACCGGTTGACGTTGAAAAGTCTTCGGATGACCTGTGGGTAGGGGTGAAAGGCCAATCAAACTCGGAAATAGCTCGTACTCCCCGAAATGCATTTAGGTGCAGCGTTGTGCATAAAGTTATATAGAGGTAGAGCTACTGATTGGATGCGGGGGCTTCACCGCCTACCAATTCCTGACAAACTCCGAATGCTATATAATGTTTCACAACAGTGAGGGCTTGGGTGCTAAGGTCCAAGTCCGAGAGGGAAAGAACCCAGACCATCAGCTAAGGTCCCCAAATATATGTTAAGTTGAAAGAACGAGGTTTGTCTGCCCAGACAGCTAGGATGTTGGCTTGGAAGCAGCCATTCATTTAAAGAGTGCGTAACAGCTCACTAGTCGAGCGGACGAGCATGGATAATAATCGGGCATAAACATATTACCGAAGCTATGGATTTAGAGTTTACTCTAAGTGGTAGGGGAGCATTCTAACAGGGTTGAAGGTGTGTCGTAAGGCATGCTGGACTGGTTAGAAAAGAAAATGTAGGCATAAGTAACGATAATGCGGGCGAGAAACCCGCACACCGAAAAACTAAGGTTTCCACAGCTATGCTAATCAGCTGTGGGTTAGTCTGGTCCTAAGGCGAACCCGAAAGGGACAGTCGATGGCTAACGGGTTAATATTCCCGTACTACTAATTACTGTGATGGGGTGACGGAGTGATGAAAGCGCCGCGAACTGACGGAATAGTTCGTTGAAGTACCTACCTATAAGATCTGCAGGCAAATCCACAGATTTTGGGGAAATACGATAGTACTCGGAGACTTCGGTTGAAGAGATAGTGCGCCTAAGGGCTTCCAAGAAAAACCTCTAAACTTCAGGTAATTAGTACCAGTACCGTAAACCGACACAGGTAGTTGAGGAGAGAATCCTAAGGTGCTCGAGAGATTCATGGCTAAGGAATTAGGCAAAATAGACCTGTAACTTCGGGAGAAAGGTCGCCAGCAGCAATGCTGGCCGCAGTGAAGAGGTCCAGGCGACTGTTTATCAAAAACACAGGGCTCTGCAAAATCGTAAGATGAAGTATAGGGCCTGACACCTGCCCGGTGCTGGAAGGTTAAGAGGAGATGTTATCTTCGGAGAAGCATTGAATTGAAGCCCCAGTAAACGGCGGCCGTAACTATAACGGTCCTAAGGTAGCGAAATTCCTTGTCGGGTAAGTTCCGACCTGCACGAATGGTGTAACGATCTGGACACTGTCTCAGCCATGAGCTCGGTGAAATTGTAGTAGCGGTGAAGATGCCGCTTACCCGCAGTGGGACGAAAAGACCCTGTGCACCTTTACTATAGCTTAGTATTGACCTTGGATAAATGATGTGTAGGATAGGTTGGAGACTGTGAAGTGGCGTCGCTAGGCGTTGTGGAGTCATTGTTGAAATACAACCCTTTGTTTATCTGAGGCCTAACCCCGTTATTGCGGGGGACATTGCTTGGTGGGTAGTTTGACTGGGGTGGTCGCCTCCAAAAGAGTAACGGAGGCTTCTAAAGGTTCCCTCAGTACGCTTGGTAACCGTGCGTAGAGTGCAATGGCATAAGGGAGCTTGACTGAGAGACATACAGGTCGATCAGGTACGAAAGTAGAGCATAGTGATCCGGTGGTTCCGCATGGAAGGGCCATCGCTCAAAGGATAAAAGGTACGCCGGGGATAACAGGCTGATCTCCCCCAAGAGCTCATATCGACGGGGGGGTTTGGCACCTCGATGTCGGCTCGTCACATCCTGGGGCTGGAGAAGGTCCCAAGGGTTGGGCTGTTCGCCCATTAAAGTGGCACGCGAGCTGGGTTCAGAACGTCGTGAGACAGTTCGGTCTCTATCTACTGTGGGCGCAAGAAATTTGAGTGGATCTGATTCTAGTACGAGAGGACCGAATTGGACAAACCTCTAGTGTATCTGTTGTTCCGCCAGGAGCACCGCAGAGTAGCTACGTTTGGAAGGGATAAGCGCTGAAAGCATATAAGCGCGAAACCCACCACAAGATGAGATTTCTTTTAAGGATCGTGGGAGATGACCACGTTGATAGGCTATAGATGTAAAGGCAGTAATGTCATAGTCGAGTAGTACTAATAATCCGTAAGCTTATGTACGCCTTTTCCCCCGACGCAAGTCGGGGGGAGAAACTTTCTAAAAAATTATTTTTTCTTTATCTCAGTGTGTTAAGATATTATTGTAATTATTAATTATCAATTGTTAATTTTTATTACAAAAGTTGCCTAAAGCAACTAACGACCTTAAGGTGGTTATTGCGGCGGGGCTCACCTCTTCCCATTCCGAACAGAGTAGTTAAGCCCGCCTGCGCAGATGGTACTGCAGTTATGTGGGAGAGTATGTCGTCGCCTTTCTTTAGAATCCTCATCATGAATTTGATGAGGATTTTTTTTTGTTCGTAACTTTTTGGTTGACAAAAAAATACCGCAAAGAGCGCAGTCCCGATAGCTATCGGGATACGCAAAGGTTCGCAAAGTTTAATTAATAGACTTTGCGCTCTTTGCGGTAAAATTATGGTTGTTTTGTGTTTAAACAAAGCCTTTGTGTCTCTGCTACTTTGCGAGAACGAAAGATCAATCCTAAGCTAGTGGAGTTATAAAAAATAAGATCTCATTTAAATCTTTTTAAAAGACATATAATTATTCTTGCTTACCAAGGAATCAATTTAGGTAAATAAGCGTTTTTAGAGTTTTATATTGGGCTTGTATTTGATGATCTGGATTTGTTACGACATTAAAAATTATCTATTAAATTTATAATACTCTAAATCTTGGTGAGAAGTGCCGTTTAATGAGGCAATAATAGAATTCATAGCCATTACACTAAAAGTAATTCCATTTCCGCCAAAGCCTAAAACGTAATGTTCTTTTTTTGAGAATCAGGTTTGCCAAAATAGGGCAGTGCATCCTGAGTTTCTCCAAAGGTACCAGCCCATGAATAATCAATTTTGAAATTTATATCTGGAAAGCATTTTTTAAATTGTTTTAAAAGGTAGCTTTCTTTTCGTGGTAATAGTTTATCCCGTTTTTCGGGGTTGTGAAATTCTTCATCTCCACCACCCATTATAATTCTATTATCGGATGTTGCTCGAAAATATAGATAGGGTTCTGATGTATTCCAATAAATAGCATTCTTAAATACTTCTGGGACTTTTGTAAAACTCTCTGAAGCCAATGCATAAGTACTTTTTAAATCAACTACTTTTTCAGTAAGTGTTTGGGTACTTTCATAACCGCTACAATGAATACTATTTTCGGTTGTAATTGTGAACTTATCTTCTGTTATGGCAAGTGTTTTTCCGTTTTGCTGTTTAAATGCTATGATATTTGTGCGGTCATATATTTGCATTCCTTTTTGTGTGCAATATTTTAAAAGATCATAAGCCAGTTTATAGGGATCCATTACGCCTCCCGACTCAGATTTTATTGCAGCAAAAGCATTTATTCCCTGTTTTTTTAATTCAATTTCATCTAACCATTTTACTTTAAAACCGTTTTCTTTACGTGCTTTAAATTCTCTTTCTAAAAACGGAATATCTTTTTTTACAGAACAAAAATAAACACTCTTTTTAAATTCAAATTGGCAATCACTTTTTATTGAATCTATTATTTTTTTGAGGTCAAAGATTGCTTTTTCACAATTCTTATAACTAGATACTGCACAATCAAAACCTCTTTTTTCTATTAATTGATGTAAAGAAATATCAATTTCATATTACAATAGTGCAGTGCTTGCAGCTGTACTGCCATTACAGATATCACGTTTATCTACAAGAGTTACTTTTTTCCCTTCGGTTATCAATTTATAGGCTATTAATGCTCCAGTAATTCCGCCGCCGATAATTAAAATTGGTGTGCTGATATCAGCATTCAAAGAGGGATAACTTGTATCCATAGCATTTTTGATTGGCCAAAAAGTTTCGGTTGAATGTAGTTTCATGATATTATCTTTTGATACTAATTATTATTACTTTTTTTAGAACTAATAATTTTATTTGAAGCCTAAGTAGAAATGTTTCCTATATTATTTTTTTACATTGTCTTTTTCCTTCGAAGCTTCCTCTTTTTTATCTTTTTCTTTCGCTTTTTCTTTTTCCTTCTCTAATTTTTCATGTTCATCCTTAGCTTTTTTATCTGCTTCTTCTTTTTCTTTTTCCTTTTTTTTGAAATATCCTCTAAACAGGAAATTACTTTTGGCTGCTTCCATGTTTTGGCTAAATCCCTGCGTGCCACTTTCAAGATTGGTAATTGTTTTAGTTAATGTGTTTGCAAGCTTAGGATCGGTCATTAATCTTGATAATGCACCGTCTCCATTATTCATATTATGAGTAAATACGGCAAGCTCCTCGGATATTATTCCTGCATTATCTACACTTTTCTTTACACTTTTCATAATGTCATCCATTTCGATGGCATCTATAGAGGCTATTTTTCCATCATTAGCAATAATTCGGTTAGATTTATTACCTGGAGAAATAGTTAGGACTTTGTCTCCCATTAATCCCTCAGAACCAATACTGGCTCTGGCATCTGTTTTTATAAATTGTCTGACTTCATCTTTGATAATCAGTTTTACTACTACTGACGAATCGTTTATTAATTGTATGTCTTCAACAGTACCTATATTAATTCCTGAGAAACGCACGTTATTACCCACTTGTAAACCACTTACGGTTTTAAAAGTCGATGTTATATGGAATGTCGAACCAAATAAATTTTGTTGTTTTCCAATAAAATAAATGGTTAGCATAAAAAGGATTAAACCTATTGTTACAAACATTCCTAGTTTCCATTTAAATCCAGATTCCTTATTCATAATTTCTTATTGTTAAATGTTTATATAAAAAATGATCTTACCCATTCATCTTCACTTTTTCTAATTCTTCGTATTTTCCTTCGGCATGTATTACGCCATCTTTTAATATCATAACCCGATCGGCCGTTAATTTGGCACAAGACATATCGTGTGTGATGATTATAGATGTTGTCTTGCGTTTCTTTTTGATATCTAATATTAGTTCGCTTATTTCTTTTGATGTAATTGTGTCTAGTCCAGTAGTAGGTTCATCATATAAAATAATTTCTGGTTTTAGAATTAATGTACGGGCAAGACCAATTCGTTTTCGCATACCGCCAGATAATTCTGAGGGCATCTTATCTACAGCATCTTCCAAACCCACACTATCAAGAACATCCATAACTTGGGATTCAATTTCCTGCGCTGTTAATTCTTTAGAATGTCGCTTTAATGTGAATTCTAAATTTTCTCTTACCGACATTGAATCATATAAAGCGCCACTTTGAAAAAGAAAACCAATTTTGACTCTTATTTTATTTAGTTCACTTCTTTTTAATCCAATTATTTCCTCTCCTAAAACACTTATATTTCCTTTATCTGGAATTACCAATCCTACAATACATTTTATTGTAATAGATTTTCCTTCGCCAGATCTTCCTAAAATTACTAAGTCTTCCCCTTTGTTTACAGTGAGATTTACCCCTTTTAAAACATCATTATCGCCAAAAGACTTATGCAAGTCTTTAATCTCGATTACGGGAGTTCGTTTGTTAGGAGTAGTTTTTTTTACTATATTTTCTTGTTCGGTTTTCATACTAAAAGAATAAATCTGTGATTTGTACTGCGAGCATATCTAAAATAAAAATGGTTAATGATGCGGTTACTACAGCCGAATTTGCTGCTTTACCTACGCTCTCGGTACCATTTGAAGCATTAAAACCTTTATAACAGCCTATCATTCCTATAAAAAAACCAAAGAAAAAAGTTTTAATAGTAGCAGGAATGATATCTATAAAGTCTAGTGATTCAAAAACTTGCGAGATGTATCGGTATGCATTTACATCACTATGAATTGTTATTCCGACATAACCACCTAATATTCCGATTGCATCTGCAAAAATCACTAAAATCGGAACCATTAGCGTTGTCGCCAAAATGCGTGTAACTACTAAATATTTAAAGGGATTTATGGCAGCAACTTCCATCGCATCTATTTGTTCTGTTACTTTCATAGAACCTAGTTCGGCTCCAATTCCTGATGAAATTTTCCCAGCACAAATTAATGCTGTAATTACGGGAGCAATTTCTCGAATTAATGATAAAGCGACCATGCCAGGTAACCATGATTCTGCTCCAAAAGTGGCTAATGTAGGTCTTGTTTGTAATGTGAGTACTAATCCCATTATAAAGCCTGTAACAGCCACCAACGGTAACGATTTATATCCCATGAGATAACATTGCCTAAAAAATTCTTTGGTTTCGTAAGGAGGTATAAATACTTCCTTGAAGAACCTTTTAGTAAAAAGCGTTACATCACCTATATCTGTAAATGTATTTTTAAAGTATAAAGTTGGCATAATATATTTTTAATGGTGAAAATTATTTTATATTCTTCCTGAGTATAAAAAATGTAAAAAAATCTTGTGTTTATACTAAAGTATGCCCTTCTTAGAGATTCCTATAATTGAAGATTGGCTGCCTTTAAAAATCAAATTATTTTAGTTTGTATTTTAAATAATTGATTTGTGTGAGTTATGCTTATAAGCATATTGATAAAGGTCAGTATTTTATATACGGTTTGCTTTATATAACTTTAAAAAATAGTTATATAATTAACATAATGCGAATATAATTGTTTGTAAAAACGGAATTAGGGTATGCTAAATGCAAAATATGTTGACTTAGCTAAAAGTAGAATAGTAAAGAATTGTGATTTATAGAACGAGATAATTTCGTAATTTAAATCATATTAGGTGTTTAGGGAATGCTTTTTTAGGTTTAAAGCAATAGTCTAAATCCAAAAACAGGAAGCTCTCCTTGCATGAAATCTAAATCTTTGGATCTTTTAAAACCTAATCTTTCATACATTTTCCATGCAGTTTGCATTGCCATAGTCGAATGGATAATCAACTGTTGCTGTTTTTTTTCTTTTGCTTTTTCAATACAATCCTTTATTAAGAGCTTGCCAATGCCTTGCTCTCTGTTCATCGGATTTACAGCTAGTAATCTAAAACCTGAAGTATTTTTTTCTTTAGTTGCAATTCCTCCTGAACCATAATATTGCATATCGCCAAAATAAACTACGCCACCAACTATTTTATCATCAGAAGTAACTGCAACCAAAAGTTCTGTATTGGGTTTGGTAGTTAAGTCACCAATGTTAGCAAGCATTTTGTAATAATTGGGCTGTTCCGATTCTTTTGGAAAACCTTCTAATTGCGAATAAACCAGAACCATTAATTTTCCGATCTCCTCAAATTCATTTGCTTTAGCATTTCGGATGGTATGTTCTTGGTTGGTCATGATTTAATATGGTTTTGAATATTAGATAGGTAAATATATTAATTAACTATAATATCATGTTTAAAAAGCAATCCTTTGACTTCTTTTAAAGCAAAAATTGCTTTTTTAAGTTTTACTCTCGATGGATCTATGGTATAATTGTAACTGGTTTTAAAGTCGGCTTTGTTTGCAATTGCTTTATCAAATTCGGCGCGGTATAAATCGCAATTATCAAAAACTACATTTGTGATATCGCTAGCCATAAAATCTACAGCTACTAAACTGCAATCGGTAAAGGAAGTTCCTTTTATTTTTAAGGTATAAAACTTCGAAAAATCTAAAACACAATTATTAAAATTTACTTCGAATATAAGCTTATCGCACATGGCAAAATTTACATCTTTAATTTCGCAGTCATTAAAAGTAGCAGTTCTAAAAGCCACATAATTTATTTTGGCTTCGCTAAAAGTACAATTGTTAAATATACAATCGATAAAAGTAACAGCTAAGAAAGTACAGGCTGAGAAATTACAATTGCTAAAAGTACAGCATTCAAAATCCTTGAAATTCAGATCATCTCTGTTGTAAGTGATGTCTTTGTATTCTTTATCAAGGAAATAGTCTGTCATGTTTGTTGTGATGCAAAAAAGTAAATGGCTGTTGCAAATAAACAAAATTATTTAGTTGCGTATTCTAGATTTGAATTTAATTTTTTTGTGTTTTTTATTGAAATCAATCCTGTTGTAATTCTAAAATAACTTCCCATTCCTTACGTTTTATTTCAAATGATTTACTGGCATTGGCAGGACTTGTAGAGGGTAGGGTAATTAGTTTATAATCATCACTTAATGGAATGTGTTTTTTGAAAAAAGCAGCTGCTTTTTGTCCATTAAATAGGATGGTTTTAATATCGGAATGTTCTTTTAAGAATGCTTCAAAATCGTTTGTGATTTCATTTTTAATGGCGCTATCGAGACTTCCAACTCGATCGCAGTATTTTAAAACATCCCATAAAGCAATGTTGTTTTTTAAAAGAATTTCTTTTTTAGCTTGATAATCATCTGTTATGTCTTCTTTAAAAATGCTGAATACTAATTTCCAAAAGTTATTTTGTTTATGTCCATAGTATTGCCCTAATTCCAAAGATTTTATTCCAGGCATGGTTCCTAGAATTAAAATTGTGGCATTTGGTGATGCTATAGGTTCAAAGGAATAACTTTCCATTAGATTATTTGCTGTTTTGAGATATTACAATTAAAACTATTGCTATTAAGGCTAAGAAAAGACCAAGGTAATTCATCTTGGATTGTTTTTCTTTAAAGATTAAAATACCAATAAGACTTCCTAAAATGATGACTCCCATGTTCATTCCTGCAAAAACTGTCGAAGGATTTTCGGCAAATTCTTTGTGTGCTTTTAGATAAAAGAGAATATTACCAAAATTAAGAATACCTACCAGTCCGCCAAAAAGGATATTATTTGCAGTTAGTTTTACTTTCTTAATAGTAGTTTCATAAACAACAACTACTATCATTATAGCCATTGAGATTGTAAAAATAGCAAACAATGAAGTAGTGTAGGGAAGGTCGGTATGAGTTGCTATTTGTTTAAAAAGGATATCAATTACTCCAAAACCTAATAGAACTACTGCTGGATAAATCCATTTATTGGTCGTTTTTTCTGTGGGTTTATTCAGGATAAGCAATAAGGCAGGCAATGCAATTAAAAGCGCTATGATTTTAAGGAAATTAAAATCTTCTTTAAATAATAACCAAGCGGCTAGAATAGGAATAAATAACGAAAGGCGCTGTGCAGCATCTGTTTTTACAATTCCCATATGTTTTATGGACAGTGCCAAAAATAGAAATATAGAAGGCAATAAAATTCCAATTACGATATAAAGATTCCAAGGAGCAGCGGCTGAAATTGCAGTAATATCTGGGCTGAATGACAGATAACAAAGTGACAAGGCAAAAATATAATTGTAAGCCACAATTTGAGTATTGCTGGTATTGTATTTTCGTGCTATTTTAAATAAAACACCAACACTCACACTGCATAAAATACTTAATATTAGAAATAACATATATTTTCGGGTTTATTTTCGACGAAATAATTCGCTCCCAAATTTACTTCTATTTTAATTAAAAAAGCCTTCAAAAATTGCTATTTTGAAGGCTTTGTATTTGGCTGAAAATCAGTTTTATTTAATGAAATCCATTTCGACATGATCGATTCCTGCATCTACAAAATAATTGTCGGTTACTTTAAAACCATTCTTTATATAAAATTGTTGAGCAACAACCTGAGCATGTAAGTATATTTTTTCTTCTGATTTTACATCATCTAAGATTTTAAGTAATAGCGCTTCTCCAATACCTTTTCCTCTGTAGTTTTTTAATACTGCAATGCGCTCAATTTTGGTTCCTTTTTCTGTCTTTCTGTATCTGGCTGCACCAGCTGGTAACTCATTGTAAGTAGCTAAATAATGAACCGATTCGTTGTCATCCATCGATTCGCGTTCTACAGATACATGCTGTTCTTCTACAAAAACTTGTCTGCGAATAAAGAAAGCCAGATCTATTTGATCTTTGTCATTAACTAATTCTGTTTTGATTATATTGGGCAAAGTGTGATTTGATTTAGTCTCCATTTTATTGATTTTATACTGTCAAAAAATAATTTATATGCAAATATACGTAGTTGACTACATATATTCAAAATCAAAGATGAAATTTTAAGTTTTATTAATATTCAAAACCGATATCTTTTGGTAAACGAATAAAAACAGAGAATAAACGAGGAATTTATTTTTTGAATATTATAATTCTTTATTTTTGATTAGAACACTTTTGAATATGTATTATCAGAATTAGTCTGCAAAAAAGGATATAAATGAAAAAAGAAATTTTAGATAGAATTCAACAACTAGGAGGGAACATAAGTAAAGTAAAAGGATTGTCTTCGAATAACGATATTTTGTCTATTACTTTTGATACTGTTCTTTATAAAAGACCAATTGATACTCCATGGGAAAAAGCAGAGGATTCGGAACCTATTTATGGAATTTCGGAGTTTATTAACGAAAATCATGAACTTTTTAAAAAAGACCCAAAAGCTTTTTATGATAAGATAATCGAAAAATATTATCGATTAACTATTGAAGGTTATGGGCAGATGTTTTGGGAAGGACAGCCTTTCACCCCTTATAAACAGGGTACAGAAGATTACGAAGAGTGGAATGATGAGTTTATCGAAGATGATATTGATTTAAGCGAAATAACTAAGGTAACGAATGAAACTACTCCAGATTTTATTTACCTTTTTTCTAGTTATGGTTATCCCGATAATTATTATATCTGCTTATCTGATCCCAATCCTGAGAATCCCACATTGTTTGGTACCGATCACGAAGTCTTTTTTAGAGAAGTTACCAATGAAGGAAACCTAGAAGATTTCTTAAATATTTTTATGACGAAAGAAGAACTTTTAGAAATAGTAAAAAAACGAATTGAAAGTTAAATAATCTCAATAGGTTTAGGCGATAAAAACGTGAGGTTTTTTTCGTGTCCGTTATGATAAGATGTTAGATAGTTTAAATCTGTGTATTAAAAACAACAACTTTGTTTGCGTACACGAAGATAATTTCTGTGCTATTTATTTTTTAGGATATTTTTCAGGACTTTGAGAAGTATGAAAAATTGCATTCAAAAATACAGTTTTTGATTGTTCATCAACAATAAAAAATGCTATATATGGAAATTTTTTAAAAGGTAAAAAGCTATAATTATTATCGTGAAATTGGTAAAAAGGGTTTCTTTGTATAGATTTAATAGTCTTTTTATAATCATTAAGAAAATCTAATGCTACTTTTTTATTTGCTTTCAAAATATAATATTCAATTGCGTCTTCAATATTTTTGGAAGCTATAGGTGAAACAATAATCTTATAGCTCATACTTCTTTTTTAAATCAGTATAAAGTGATTCAGCGTCCGTGTAAAGATTTTTGTCTAAGTTTATTTGACTATCTAATATATCCTGTTGCTCAGAAGATAAGTTATAGGGTTTTGTATTTGCAATTTCGAATTTTATCTTTAATGCTTTCATAAAAGCTTTTACAGCTTCAATTTGAGAAGCATCCTCTGTGTATGCTGTGATGTTTATTACTTGCATGATATAAAATTTTAATAATGTTCATTGCTAACAAAGTTAAGACAAAATTATTTAATTAAGATTATAACAGAAAATAATAAGGGGAGGAGTTTTTATTATGACTTTACACATATTAAATTATTTTATGGACGCAAAGTGGTTCTTGAATAACTCTATATTCCATAAATACGCATCCAAAAGAAGTTCCTTCTATTCCTTCTATAACTAACCAACTTAATATCTCTCTATTTATAAGTTGATATAATTGATATTCAATATAATCAGGAGTATAATTTAATTTTTGATAATCAGGATGAGTTCGAATAAACTCTGAAAATTTCCATTGAGAAAATTGAATTTCATTGATTTCAATATCATAAGCATAAATCACTCCATTTTTTTGGGCTGTGCATCCAGCTCCGTGAAACCAATATTCAATTTCATTGATAGTACCTTTTCTTTCAAAAAAAGTTCTAGAAAATGAACATGGGTTTATGTCTTGTTTATATTTATTTTTTAGTAAAGCTTCAAAATCTCTTATGAAATTGATGTAGTCAGTTAAAATTGTTTCGATCATAATGTGGAGCAAATTTACTAATTACAATCCAATATAAATCATTTTATATGATGCTTAGAATTAATGGAGAAGTTTCTTTTTTTTGCTTTTTTAGTCGATATAAAAACTAACTGCTTCTTTATTATAAATGAAAGTTTTGTATTACAAATTTATTTCCTATATTTGGTATTCTTAAACTACGACCTTAAGAACGAAATAAAATTTGCCCTTGTGATATGGGGATAGCATTGAGAAGAATAAAAAAGCTCTTAACAATGTGGTTCATCTTAGCAACTAGGGTTTTATATTCACTAAAATGTCGAGTTATGAGTACAAACCACCTTTCAGAAGAAGCCAAAACAAGGCTTATTAATTTTTTTAGCCATGTAATAGAACCAAAAGAGATGGCTAAAGTAATTAGGCAAGCAAACTATCTTCTTGCTATAAGTGCTATTAGAGAAAATCAAGATCTTCAGAACGAAATGATAAACTTTGAAAACAGCTTTTATTGGCTCAATGAATTAGCCGAAGCTTTAAATCCTTATTTGAGTGTAAAATAAGTTTTAATTAGCATATTTTTAAAACCCTCGATTTTATTAAATAGAGGGTTTTTGTTTATTTTTTATCATTTAGTGTTTTCAGAAGTAATCTATAATAATCGGGTATTGCTTTTTCAAGTAATGATTTTATTTCAATGAATTCTTTTATGCTATTATTTTTTTCAAGGAAAAAATCATTTCCGTAACTATCATTAATTATTTTTTTACAGGGTTCATAATCTAAATTTTTAAGATGATATGTTTTGACCTGTGATAAAATTGTTTCTAAGTTTTCTAATGAGAAATAATTATCTTCTTCATTTATTTTTGTAATTATGTTTTCAATATGATTGATTACAATATCTTTCATTTCATCTGAAAAAATAAATTCAGTAAAATTTAGAAAACCAAACGTATACTCTAATATATTATCAATATTTGTAACTAACTCATTTTGTAGATCAGTAAATTCTTTATTTTCATTTTTAAGTTGGTCAAAAAGGAAAATATAAAATGGCAACAAGAATGCATCATTGATCCAAAGTTGCCTGCCTCTAAATTTTAATTGACTTTCTGATGACATTTTACAGGATTTTTTTTTTATTATTACTAGGATTTAGTAGTGTTTTTTGACTAAGCGTAAATAGAAATGCAAACTTTTTTCAGTACGAGACAGGTATATGAAGATTTCGTAGAGTTGGATTAAATATTCAGACCAGTAGGTAGTAGGGGGGTAAAATTATGATAATACGGATGATTATTCCATGAGAAGATATTCATCTCATCACTTACTAAAAATTCATTTAGTCTATAGTCTTCATCATGTACAAATATTGTTTCGATTTCATGATTTTCATAATTGAATGTATAATATGCATATTTAGAATTTATTCTTTTAAAGACATTTATATCTCCATAAAAATATTTTCTTTTTCATCAATTTCATTCGTTATTAAATCTTTAATACAAGAAGCTAAAAGTTGCCCATTTTTATTATACACTTCTATACCTTTTCTTTCCAAAATACCGTTATAAAAAAACTGATATTCCCATTTTTCATCATTATTAGCATTGGTCTCTTTATTGTAATAAAAGAACCAACTTATTCCTATTGGGAGATATTGATTAATTATATTATCAAGATTTTCATCTGGTGACAAATAATATTCTCCACCACTATAGGATATCTCTCCTTTTCTCCCTTTAAACCAATATTTCTGAATTAATTTAAGTTCTCCATTTTCATAAGTTTCCTTATGATATTCTTTTGATTTATCAATTTGCTGTTGAGTAATCTCTTCAAAATCGGTGTTTGTATATTTAATCATTGCAGTAAAAATTATGAAGTTGATATTGTTTCATTAGTGAGATACTCGTGGTAGGGGAGGCTTAAAGTTGTTTTCTTTTGCTCTATTGAGAGATTTAAAAAATTTCGTTATCTTCCTAGGTCATAATTGATTTATAAATTAAAATTATTAATTCTGTTTAATTTTGATATTTCTTCCAAATAATTTCCATTAAAATTTTTCCTTTTGGACTTTGATAGAATGCTTTAATTTTTTGATGTCTTTCGTATCAATTTTACCTTTATAAAATTCGCCTGTTTCAATTAAGAATTTAGCGTCAATTTTTAAATCTTTTGATTTTACGTGGAAATGAGGCGGATTATGGTCGTTAGGATAGATAATAATTTCGAGATGTTCAATCGTTTCTATTCGTTGTTTGTCCACTACATTTGGATTCTCTAGAAGAAATTCAATGAAAGAATCATCATAGCTTAAATAAGTACGAAGTGTTTGTGTTATTGCATTGAGTATAATTTCATTTGACATAATTTGATTTTAGACGTTTAGAAAATCATCTCTAATTCATAATTTATTCACTCATAAATGGCTACAATCTAATCAATTTAGACTGGCTTTATGTCACTAAATGTAAATATTTATTTAGCTAATATAGAGAAAATTTGTATAAATTATCATTTACTCGAGTAGGGAATCTAAATCGATGATGTCAAATATTATCTCTCTAAAAAATACCTTTTCGAGAAACTATTGATAGCTTTATTTTCTAAAAAAAAAGCAAATTAATTTCCATTAAACACCATTTTCTAATATAAACAACCACGTATTTATACTTGTTTATTCTATATGGACACAAGATTTCTAGTCCTGTCTCGATAGCTAGCACAATAGCTCCTAAAGAAACTCTAAGAGCTTTCATTTGATTAAAAATTTTAAAAAAATATAACAGAAAGTATGTCATTTCGAGGAACGAGACCCGAGCGATAGCGAATAGACGAAGTAAATCTTGGAGAGTATCTCTACAAAGATTGACGATTTTCTATGCGGAGCTTCTAGTGGAGATTTCTCCTGTGTCGAAATGACAAAAAATGAGAATCCAACTTTCGTAGAGTTAGTTGGGAAGATTGTTTCGGCATTTCGTTATCGCTTGGGTTTCCGATTGTGCTCAGAACGGCAAAAAATGAGAATTTAATCTTTGTAGAGTTACTCGTGAAGATTTCTCGTTCCTCGAAATGACAAGATTGGGGAGAAACTTTGTGAATCTTTGCGCTTTTTCGCGAATCTCTGAAAACCTTTTAAATATAAAAAAAGAGCGATACTAAATAAAGTATCGCCCTTTAAGGCAAAATTTAATTTGCATTCTAAAAACAGATTTTAAAATGCGGGATTTAAAAATTGCGTACAGTTCCTGTTATCTATAAAAAGAAAGCTAGTTATTCTTTAATGACATCACCTTCTTTAATTTCTTGGCTGGCAATTTTTATCAGTTTATCATTGGTATTTAAATTGCTATAGGTTTCGATTTTTAAAAGATTATATTTTTTTGTAAATGCAAGTTTTCAAATATTTGAATCATCTTCTTCATCAAAAGAGTTATTACTTTAATTTCTGAAAATTCTTTAGTTTAATATAATCTAAACTCTTTCGTAGTCGCCTTTCCAATCGTTGATTGATTTTTTTATAGAATTTCCAGAAAGATTTTCATTCAATGCTTTTTCGGTAAGTATAACCATTTCATTATCTGGACTAAATCGTAAAGCAAACAATTGTTCATCGGTTAATTGCTCTTCAAATTCTTCTAGTCTTTTACCTGTTATGACAAAATACCGATATCGAAGTTCTAATTTTACTATTCGGTTTTGTAATGTTAGTGCATAATGCTGACGTAGCATAAATGCTAATCCAAATAAAACTATAAAAATGAAACTAATAAATATCCAAATTAGTTTTTCTTCTGATGTAAACGAAAAGTAAATGCTAAATAGGAGCAAAATTAGTAGTACAGGATAATATACAAAATGATGGGGTGGGTAGTACTGAACATGATTCTTATAAGATTGAGTTTTCATAAGTATTAGTTTTTTTTAAAGGTAATCAAAACTGTAGTTTCCTAAGTGGTATTTATCAATACGTTAAGAGTTAAAAGTTTTGTTAAAAAAAACTAATTCATCATTTAATTAATTTGGGTATTGGTAAAGTAAGCTGAATCTGCGCTAAAGACTTATTGTTTTAAATTCCTATTTCCATTTATTCTTGAATGCTTCACTAGCAGCAATAAGTTCATTAAGTCGTTTTATTCGGGTAATTTCTTGTTTGGCACTCATGACCCAATTTTTAGAAACTTTTTTATAAGACGGAGCTAGGGCCTGAAAGTAATCCCATGCTTTTTTATTGGCTTTAAAGATTTTCTCAAATTCTTCTGAAAAATGTACTTCGGGAATTTCGTGTGTATATATTCTGGATTTATCTTCTTTTCGTAATTTAAAACTAGCAATTCCTGCGGTTTGCATTAATCCTAGTTGGGTTAAATCTTCGACCTTTTTGATATTTATAGCACTCCAGATACTTGTTGCTTTTCTGGGGGTAAACCGTATAGAATAACTATTCTTGTCTATCGATCTGCGTACACCATCAATCCATCCAAAACAAATTGCTTGATCTACAGATTGCGACCATGTCATACTCGGTTTATTGGTGTTTATTTTATGAAAACCTACTACTAATTCGGTTTCGTGTAGGTGATTTTGTATTAGCCATTCTCTAAATTCAGATTGGTTTTCGAAAAATAATGGTATCATTTAATTTGTTTCTACTAGTTTTTTTATTTCTATCAAAATCGGATTCCATCCTTCGCCATTATTTAATGCCTCGCAATATCTTCTTTGACCGTCTGCTACCTTAGAGTAATCGCCTTGCGAAATATTCAAAATTGTTTTTCCGCTATTTTCTGTCAATTCATAAGTTACATTCAGATAATTTTCTGGTATATCTGCAATTGTTGAATTTGGGTCGAAAGTAGAATAAATAAGTTTTTTATTGGGTTCGATGTTTACAATATGTCCTTTTACAAAAACTAAGTTTTGACCTTCGTAATTGGCTTGCCAAAGAAGTTCGCTTCCAATTTTCCAGTCGGATAAAGCTTCACAACCAAACATATAAACTTTTGTTTTCTCTGGATTTGTTAATGCATCCCAGACTTTTAATGCGGGAGCATTTATCTCGATGCTGTTGTTAATCGTTAATTGATTCGACATGATTATTTTGTTTTAGCCTGTTGTCTGTGTAAAAAAATAACACATAGAAACATAAATTTTAAATTATAACCTAAGATGAGTTTCTAGAAACTTCTGGGTCATTTTATTTGAGCTATGTTGCTATGTGTTAACCTAAATTTATATAACAGCTTACTATTTACTTTAAGTAAAATCTGTTATAAAATTATACTGCTTTTGCTGCTTCCAGAATTAGCTCTAATACTCCTTTTGGATGTGATGCTAATGAAGCATGGCTTGCATCTAAATGAATTATTTTCTTCGGATTCATTCTGTTTGCCATTTCTATTTGAGTGGCAGGTGGAATCATATGATCGTTATTAGATACTTGATACCAACTTGGTTTAGTTTTCCATGCTGGTTCGCCAGATTCTGCTCCAAAGCAGCTACCATGAATTGGTTTTTGTGCCAAAGCCATGGTTAAGGTTTCATTTTCATTGAGATCTTGACAGAAACTTTTGTGATATTCATCGTATTTAATCCATAAAAAACCTTTGCTATCTGGATATATGCTTGCTCCGCCCGCTGGTTGTTCTCTGCGCGCAAATATACCTCCCAGACTTTCACCTTTATCAGGTGCAAATGCAGCGATGTAAACTAAGCCTACTACTTTATCATGATGTCCTGCGCCACTTATTACCGAACCTCCATATGAATGACCTACTAATAGTACTTTACCATCTTGTGCATCGATTAAATCTTTTGTTCTCTGTATATCATCATCGAGAGATGTTAGCGGGTTTTGCACACTTCGAACTTTGTATCCTTCTTTATGTAAAGCAGGAATAATATGCTGCCAATGTGAGCCGTCGCCCCAAGCACCATGAACCAATACAATGTTTAAATCTTTTGTTGCCATGATAATAATTTTTAAGTTATTTTTTTTTAAAGCGCAGGTTTTATCTCATAGGGATTTCTTCGATAATCAGTTGTTTGATGTTTTTGGATAGTATTTTTTTGTTATTAATGCAATGGGAAGTCCAATGCAAAAAACATGTATTAAAATGGATAATAATAAAGGGAAATCTAAATTTTTGGCAGGTAAAACGGGAAATACAATTGGAAGAACAATTAGGTTCATTACAATCCATACAAAAATGCCATATGCAAATCCTGAGATTATGGTTTTCGTTTTTAAAAAAGGAATAAATGGATAAATTATAAAATAGAATAAAGCAAAGATAGTAGCAATTATAAAATGAAAAATCAATCCGTAAATTGCCATTTTTGGATCACCTGAGTAGGCATCTTGTTTAAAAACTCCACTTGCAATAGATTGTAAAATTTTAATTGCAGTAGTTTTTTGAAGTATAACTGCATAAATGAGAATAGGGGTAACAATATCCAATATACCAGCAACTAATCCTGATAATAAAACTGCTCCAACTTTTGATTTCATATAAATGATTGTTTTTAGCGCTTAAAAATACTGGATAAACTCACTGACTTGTTACAGCTCGGAAAATAGCATTTAATTGCTTTATATGTCTTTGCATATGAATAAGTGTGAAATTAATCCATTCGTAAATTGTAAATTTTACAAATGATGGAATCTCAAAACTGAGACACGTTAAAGTTAAATCATAAGTTTCGGATATGTGTAATAAATCTTCTTCTATTTTTTGAAGAGATAAAGTTAGCGAATTCTTATTGTTTTTAAATATTCTGAAGTATTATAAATTCTATATGATTGTGTTTTTTATGTATTGTTGTAAGTAATTAAGTGTTTAGGACTTAATGGTTTTGCCACAGATTAAAAGGATTAGAAGGATTTTTATAAAATGGAGTATTTGCTCTATTGGTTTTATCGTAATCTTGTTTCTCTGAGAGAAACCGAAGAGTTGTATGGGCTTCGACTCCGCTCAGCCTGACAAAAAGGAGAGAAGAAAGGATTAAGTTTTTTTACCATTAAGACATTAAGGGAAATTAAGTTTAATGCCAGAGATTAAAAGCATTAGAAGGATTTTTATAAAATAGAGTATTTACTCTATTGGTCTTATCGTAATCTTGTTTCTCTGAGAGAAACCGAAGAGTTGTATGGGCTTCGACTCCGCTCAGCCTGACAAAAAGGAGAGAAGAAAGGATTAAGTTTTTTTACCATTAAGACATTAAGGAAATTAAGTTTAATGCCAGAGATTAAAAGCATTAGAAGGGTTTTTTTATAAAATAGAGTATTTACTCTATTAGTTTTGTCGCAATCTTGTTTGTCTGAGAGAAACCGAAGAGTTGTATGGGCTTCGACTCCGCTCAGCCTGACAAAAAGGAGAGAAGAAAGGATTAAGTTTTTTACCATTAAGACATTAAGGGAAATTAAGTTTAATGCCAGAGATTAAAAGGATTAGAAGGATTTTTATAAAATAGAGTATTTACTCTATTGGTTTTGTCGCAATCTTGTTTCTTTGAGCGGAGCCGAAGAGTTGTATGGGCTTCGACTCCACTCAGCCTAACAAAAGGGAGAGTAGAAAGGATTAAGTTTTTTTACCATTAAGACATTAAGGAAAATTAAGTTTAATGCCAGAGATTAATAGCATTAGAAGGATTTTTTATCTTTTCACTCACATTTACTCACATTTTTTGTCACCCTGACGTAGGAAGGGTCTCCGCTAGTAGCTCGACATAGATTATGGAGTTTCTGGTGGAGATTCTTCGTTCCTCAGAAAGACAATATTATGAGAATTAGATTGTCAAAAACGTAGCGGTCTTTACAGTTAATTTTCCTTAATGGTTAAAAAAATCACTCGTTTTTTAAAATGTAATTTTTTATGATAAACAAGTCTTCAAAGCCAAGTTTGGTATAGATTCCTTTTCCCATTACAGATGCTTGCAATAAAGCATATTCGGCATTCAAATCTATAGCAAGATTGAGTGCATATTTCATTATTTCTTCGGCAAAACCTTTTCTTCTCATTTCTGGGATAACACCAACTCCATGGATTCCAATATTATTTTCGGTTTGGAATAACATAAAAGTACCGATTGGTTGGTTTTGGTATGTAACTAAATGAAATTGTACTTCATGGTAATTATGAACTAGAATTTCTTTACTAATTATATAACCAAATGCATTGGGATATAAGTCGGACCAGATTTTTGCATCTTCGTCATTCCATATACGTTTGAATTCTAGTGTGTTTTGTAGCTCAAATGGTTTGTCTAGTCTTAATGCCATGGCTACTTGTTCTGTTTTTTTTACCAAACCTTTGGCTTCTAGTATTTCATTAGAACTTGTTCCGTAAATATCCCAATATGGAATTACCAAATTAGGGTTGGCTTGTAGTGTTTCAATTGCTTTTTCGGCACTATGTTGATTAACATCCTGACTAAACCATAATTTATTTGGCCAACCTGAATTTTCTATTTTGCAATATTCGAAAGTATCATTTTTATGATTCGATTGAAAAGGAGTTCCTACTGTTTTCCATAAACGGGTAAGATTGTTAATGTTGTCTGCTATAAGATTTGTATTTTTTTCCATTTTCAATAAAGTTTAGAAGAATTTAAGTCAAAGATAAGTTTGGTATTTTATTTAAACCTTTACCTATGTTGATTTAGGTCTTCTGATCTAAACTTTTTCTTATTCGGCTTAGTTGTGTTGGAGTAATTCCTAAATGTGATGCTATATGGAGTAGGGGGATTCTATGCGAAATATCTGGATGCTTTGCTAGTAAATCGAGGTATCTTTCGGTAGTATTTTCCATAACGAGCGAAATCTCTCTTTGTTCTTTTTCGATTACCCAGTTTTTTTCAAGGTAAGCAATATAATAGTTTTTTAAATCTTCATTTTGGTTAATTAACTCTCTGTATTTTTTGTAGTTAATAGCAATAAGAACACAATCTTCTAACGCTTCGATTGTAAAATCAGAAGGTGTTTGTTGTAATAATGAAACTGTTGACCCTGCCAAAAAGCCTTCTAAGAAAATGTTCTTGTTATAGATATTTCCTTCTATATCGGTAATATAAGCTCTTAAAGCACCTTTGCATATAAAGTAAATCTCTTTGGCAATTTGTCCATTCCGTAAAAGGATTTCGCCCTTTTCTAAAAGTTGAAATTCAGCAATGTTTTCTATTAATTTCCAAGAGGTTTCTGTAATAGGTGCATAGCTTTGGAGCTTTAATTTTAAATCGCTGCCATATTTATCTTTATTGATTGTCATGAGTTTTTATATGTTCTATCAAAAGTATTTAATTATGCTGAATGAATTTTAAGTTGATATGAATATTTTGGTTTTGATACTGAAGTTTTGAATTGCCTCCAGCTTTAGCTGGAGACAATTTAAAAAATTTAGCAAATTACAATTGTTGATATGTTTTGCGGTCCTTCGACTCCGCTCAGGATGACAAAAATACGGATAAAAGATTCGGATAAATACAGGTGAAAAATTTGTATTAATCCACGTTTTCGGGATAGCAAATCCATGTCATCTGTGTACCATTAAGCACAATGTTTTTTATGAAAACGAGTGCTCTAGCCCTGATGGAAACGGCATCCTTTTGTGGCGGTGTTCACCATAAAAGATATAGTGAACAGCAGGTCCCGATAGCTATCGGGATAGCTCCTTATTCTGCTTAATTCTGGATAATAAAAAACGCTGTAAAACCTAAGTCTTACAGCGCCTTCTCAAAAAATAAATAATTAACGGGTAACAGGTATTATTTCCATCCTCCACCGAGTGCTCTATATAATTCGGTATTGGCGGTTAATTGTTCGCGTTTGATGTTGGCTAGTTCCAACTCGCTTTGTAATATATTTGCTTGTGCTGTAATAACTTCCAGATAATCTGCCATTCCGTTTTTGAATAGCATATTTGAGTTGGTTGTTGCTTGCTGCAATGTTTTTACACGCTCTTTAAGAAAATATTGTTGACTTTCTAGTTTTTCAATTTTAACCAAAGCATCTGATACTTCACTTACAGCAACGAGCACTGATTGTCTGAAGTTTAAGACTGCTTTTTCTCTCTCCGCTTTAGCAATATTGTACTGTGTTCTTATTCTTTTACTGTTTAACAGAGGTTGTGTTAATCCGCCAAGTGCAGTTCCGAATAAAGAAGCTGGGATATTAAACCAATTACTTGTTTCGAATGAATTTAATCCTCCGCTTGCTGTAATTTTAAGAGTTGGGTATAAGCTTGCTTTTGTAATTCCAACAGTAGCATTTGCTTTAACCAATGCTAATTCGGCACTTTTTACATCGGGTCTCTGTCTTACTAATGATGATGGAATTCCAGTTGTTAAATTTTGTTTTAATTCGATTGAATTCAGTGTAATTGTTCTTTCTTTTGAGCTAGGGAATGAACCTGTTAATACGCTTAATGCGTTTTCCTGAATGGCGATATTTTGCTCCAATAAAGGGATCAATTGTGCGGCAATTAGTTTTTGTGCCTCTGATTGCTGAATTGCTAATGATGTTACCTGACCTGCATCGTATTTTAATTTGATGATGAAAGTGGTACTATCATTTAATTTCAGGTTTTTTTTGGCAATTTCTAATTGTGAATCTAGCATTAAAAGATTGTAATATCCTTTGGAAACATTAGAAACTATAGTCGTTTGCAATGCTTTTTTTACTTCTTCTGACTGAAGATATCCTGCATAAGCTTCTTTTTTCTGACTGCGAATTTTACCCCAAATATCTGCTTCCCATGATAGTCCTATTCCAGCGGAATAATCTTCGATATGACTTTTATTTAAAGATTGATTCAGATTATGTCCATTGAAACTATTCTTAGATGGATTATTGATGCTTCCGTTTATAAAAGCATTTACTTCGGGGATATTTCCCCATTTTGCCTGCGTTAATTGATATTGTGCAATTTCAATATTTTTAGTTGCGATTTGCAAATCATTATTTTTTGTAATTGCACTGTCTATCAGTTTTACGATGTCTTTCTCTGTAAAGAACGTTTTCCATTCCATAGTAGCAGTACTTGTAGTATCGCTTGAAGCGGATGCACCCCTGAAATTATCAGGAAATGCATCTTTTGGAACTTCAATATCCTTTGAAACTTTACAGGATATGAATGTTGTGATGAGTAACAATACCACAACAGTTTTTGTTATATAATTTTTCATTTTATATGGTATCATTAATTTTTTTGACATTTATCTTCTGGTGCTTCAAGTACTTTTGAAACTTTCCAGGATATTAATGTAAAGACAACAAATACTGTTATCAGAACTGATGTTATATAATTTTCCATTTTTTATTTTTCTTCGTTATGTATTACGGCTAATGATTTTCCAGAAACCTTTTCTTGTAAATGTTGGAATACGATAAACAGAACTGGGATGATTAATACCCCAAGGATTACTCCTGAAATCATTCCGCCTGCGGCACCAATACTGATAGAGTGGTTTCCTTTTGCAGATGGACCTGTAGCGCTCATCATCGGGATTATTCCCACGACAAATGCTAATGATGTCATGATAATTGGTCTAAGTCTTAGTTTTGCAGCTTCTATTGATGCTGCGACTAATGATTTTCCTGCTTTTCTTCGTTGCGAAGCAAATTCGACAATAAGAATGGCATTCTTGGCGAGTAATCCTATAAGCATGACCAGAGCTACTTGTACATAAATGTTATTCTCGATACCAGTTAATCCGATAGCTACAAATACTCCAAATACTCCAACCGGGATTGATAAAATTACTGCCAAAGGCAAGATGTAACTTTCGTATTGTGCAGCAAGTAGGAAGTATATGAATATAAGACAAAGTAAGAAAATCGTTGTTGATTGTCCTCCTGAAGATATTTCTTCACGTGTTTGTCCTGAAAATTCATAGCTATATCCTGTTGGCAATTGTTGTGCGGCAACTTCTTCAATTGCTTTAATGGCATCTCCTGAACTAAATCCTGGCTTTGGAATGGCATTAATTGAAATTGAGTTGAATAAGTTATATCTCGAAGCAGTTTCGGATCCATAAATACGAGTCAGTTTTACCAAAGTATTGATTGGAACCATTCCGCCATTTTTGTTTTTTACAAAGACGTTATTAATTGATGATGGTTCAGCTCTATCTGCAATATCTGCTTGTACAACAACTCTATAATATTTACCAAATCGGTTAAAATCGGATGCTTGTGCACTACCAAAATAGGCTTGCATTGTTTGTAGAATGTCTTTTACATTAACGCCTAGCTGATCTGCTTTTTCATCATCGATATCCAATTGTAATTGTGGATAATCAGCTTTAAAGGTGGTAAATGCTACTGCAATTTCTGGTCGTTTCATCAATTCACCGATAAAGGTTTGTGAGATTCCGCTAAATTTATCTAGTTTACCTCCAGTTTTATCTTGAAGTACTAAATCTAACGCTTCTACGTTACTGAAACCTGGGACAGTTGGGAAGCTGAATACGAAGAAACTACCTCCAGAAATTGTACCTAGTTTTGCTTGAACATCGGCCATAATTTGATCGATATTTTTAACTGCTCCACGTTCTTCATTTGGTTTTAGTAATACGAAAATTACTGCAGATGATGGACTTGTTGAATTTGTTAATAGGTTAAATCCTGAAATTGCAGTTACAAATCTTGATGGATCTAAACCTCTTAATGTGTTTTCTGCCTCAGTCATTACTTTTTGAGTTCCATCTAATGATGTTCCTGATGGTGTATTAACTGCAATTGCAATAAATCCTTGATCTTCTGTTGGTATAAAGCCTGCAGGAGTAGTTTTTACCATTAAGATAGTTGCTGCAGTTATTACAGCTAATCCTCCTAAACTAACCCATTTATTACGGATTAAGAATCTTAAACTTCCAACATAACGGTTGGTTAATGAGTTGAAGCTTTTATTGAATCCTATAAAGAATTTTTCTTTAAACCCTTTTTTAGCTTCAGGATCAGTTGCATGCGTTGCATGATTATTTTTTAAGAATAAAGCAGCAAGTGCAGGACTTAAAGTTAATGCATTAACTGCCGAAATTAGAATTGCAATTGCTAATGTAAAGGCAAACTGGCGATAGAAAACTCCTGTAGAACCTTCCATAAAACCTACTGGCAAGAATACCGCAGCCATTACCAAGGTAATAGAGATAATTGCTCCTGTAATTTCGTGCATTGCTTCATTTGTAGCTGCTTTAGCCGATAAATTCTTATGCTCCATTTTAGCATGCACTGCTTCGACGACGACAATTGCATCATCGACGACAATACCAATTGCAAGAATCAAGGCAAATAATGTTAGCAGATTTATCGAAAATCCAAATAGCTGCATGAAGAAAAACGTACCCAAAATTGCAACTGGAACTGCAATTGCAGGAATTAATGTTGATCTAAAATCTTGAAGGAATATAAATACTACAATAAATACTAATATAAATGCTTCTACCAAAGTGTGTTTTACCTGATCGATAGATTGGTCTAATGAAACTTTTGTGCTATAGAATACATTTTGTTTTATTCCTGCAGGGAAGCTTTTAGCTGATTTTTCCATCAGCTTGTTAATTGCTACCTGAATATCATTTGAGTTCGATCCTGCTAATTGTATGATACCTATTACAACCCCTTTTTTACCATTTAAACGAGTTAAACTATTGTATGAATAAGCTCCAAGTTCAACTCTTGCAACGTCTTTTACACGAAGTATTGAACCATCGGCATTAGCGCGTATAGCTATTTTTTCATATTCTTCAGGTTTTGTTAATTTACCTTTATACTTGATAACGTATTCAAAAACTTCTTTACTGCGTTCTCCAAATTTACCTGGAGCTGCTTCTAAGCTTTTATCTTGTATCGCTTTCATTACCTCGTTTGGCGTAACCTGATAAGTTGCCATTTGTGTTGGATTTAGCCATACACGCATCGAGTAATCTCTTACTCCACCAAATATGCTCGCTGAACCTACTCCAGGAATACGTTTTATTTCAGGAATAATATTGATTTGAGCATAATTGGCAATAAATGTCTGATCATATTTAGCTTCGTCTTCGGTATATAAACCTATACCCATGATAAAGCTATTTTGTTGTTTTGCAGTTGTTACTCCTTGCTGAACTACCTCTGATGGCAATTGACTTGTTGCTTGTGAAACTCTGTTTTGAACGTTAACTGCAGCCTGATCTGCATCTGTACCCAATTTAAAGAAAACAGTAATGGCTAGCGTACCATCATTACTAGCTGTTGAGCTCATATAAGTCATGTTCTCGACACCATTTATTGACTCTTCTAGTGATGGTGCTACCGAACGTAAGACAGTTTCGGCACTTGCTCCCGGATATACTGCTGTTACCAAAACCGATGGAGGTGCAATATCGGGAAACTGTTGTAAGGGTAGTTTTGTAAGTCCAAGTACACCCAATATCACCAATAAAATGGAGATAACAGTTGCCAGTACAGGTCTTTGTATGAATATTTTGAACATTTTCGTTAAATTATTTTTTGTTAATTATTTGGGCAACTTTAGCAGTCGATTTCTCGGGCTGAATTACTTGACCTTCCTGAAGTTTATCGATACCACTTAATACAATTTGATCACCAGATTTAACACCATCTTTGATCAGGTAATCTGTTCCCATTTTTCCGATAATTGTGATCGGCATTTTGTTTACCTTGTTTTCTTTACTTAGTGTATAAACAAAAACTTTGTCTTGCATTTCTATAGTAGCTGATTGCGGTACCAAAATGGCATCATCATGCTGAATTCCTAAACGAATTTTCCCTGTGTTTCCTGAACGTAATGTTCCATTTGAATTAGGGAAAGTTGCTCTAAGTGTTATTGCGCCAGTATTTTTATCGAATTGGCCATCAACCATATCGATTTTCCCTAATTGTGTATAAGCATTACCATCTGCAAGTATTAAAGATACTGGTGGTAAGTTTTTGATTTTATCTCCAACAGTATTTCCAGAATATTGAGTTTTGAAATTGATAAAATCGGTCTCTCCTAATGAGAAATAGGCATATACCTCATGAACATCTGATAATTTTGTTAATGGTTCTATATCAGATACTGAAACTAAGCTTCCTTGTTTTTTTGGAAGTCTTCCGATGTATCCGCTTACTGGAGCTGTAATTGTGGTATAACTTAAATTAATTTTAGCAGATTCTACCATTGCTCTGGCTTGTTCAATGTTTGCAGCAGCAATTCTATGAGAGGCTTTTGCCGTTTTTAATTGATAATCAGAAACTACTTTGTTTTGTACCAATGGAGTTAGTTTATCAATTTCTAGTTGAGCATTGATTAATGCAGCTTCGGCTCCGTGGAGGTTTGCTAATGCATTGTTAAGTTGTTCACGAAATGGACGTTCGTTTATTTTGAATAGTGATTGTCCTTTTGAAACGTAAGCTCCTTCATCTACTAAAACCCGGTCTAGGTTACCGCTCACTTGTGGACGAATTTCTACATCAATCGTTCCTTGTATCGAAGCAGGATATTCAGAATCTGTTGTAGCATTTGTGTTTTTAATAGCAAGTATTGGTAATAATGGGGCAGTAGGAGCAGGCGCTTGAGCCTTATCTGCACATCCTATTACAACTAAGGCAATAAGGACACTGGTAATTATTATTTTTTTCATTTTAGCATTGATTTTAATTTGTTGAACATTTGAGTTATTTAAATTTGGATTGGGTTTTGTATTAATTTGATTCACATTTAATTGTATTAAACTATTTAACGATGTTAAGTATAAAAGCGTAAAAATTCATATAATTATTCCTTCCAGTTATAATGAATTATAATTGGTATTAAATTATTTATCACTGTTAAGTGAAGCCTTAAAAAAAATCCGATTCAGTTCAAAACGATATGATGGGATTCGGAAACTCTATTAAATTATTTATCAGTGTTAAGTAGAATGATGAAAAAAAAAATTTTGGATCCGCTTTGGATGACAAAATTTGGTTCAAATTTACTACATTAAATTATTTATCAGTGTTAAGTGGAGATTAAATTTTTTTTAACGTATCGATTTTATGATTCCACCAATGGCGTCTTTTAAAATTTGAGTGTTAATTGTTTCTAAAACTTCACTTTTATTGATGATATTGATAGAGATTAAACCGTGTATTACTGAAAAGAATGTAAAATATTTTTGTTTAATTACATCTTCAGTAGGCTTACTTTCTTTCATTATTTCGGCAATAACGGCAGTAAATAGTTTGTAAGGTGCTTCTGAAGCCGAACATCGCTCATTACAGCAAGTCATTTGCACACCAAACATTAACTGATACATATCGGTATTGGTAAATGCAAAGTCCCAATAAGCCATCCACATAGCTTCTAGTTGCTCTTCAGGGTTGTCAAATTTACTTTTTGCTTTTTCAAGTTCAATAGTTAACTTAACAAAACCTCTACCAGTTAATTCTTGTAATATTGCTTCTTTATTCGAAAAGTATTCATAAATAATTGGGGCTGTATATTCAATCTTGTCTGCAATTTTTCGCATACTAAGACCTTGCCATCCATCCTCTTTTACAATAGTACAGGCAGCGTCCAGAATGTTTTTTCTGGTCTCTTCTTTTTGTCTTAAAATTCGATCTTTGCTTGCCATTTTGATAGAGTATTAAATTGTTTAACACCGTTAGGCAAATGTATGGCAATTTTTAGGATTAAAAAATATTTCTCTCATAGTTTTTTCTTATTGCTGAATAAAGAAAAATTTAAGAATGTATTTTTTTAAGAAAATAAGCGTATTAACTTACTGATTATTAGAAAATTACGTGTTTTGTTGTTTTTAATTATGACTTTCTAGACTTGTTTGATATAATTCATTTATAATCATTATGTTGGGTTATTTTTGGAGTAGTTTTATTCTAACAAAATAAAATGGTTTGGTGAATTTAAAATTGCTAATAATTCTTACATTTGGCGATTCTAAATTTAAACTATGGTAGGTTTTATTGTTTTTGCTTTAATTATATGTGTTGTTATCTTGTTTTATAATTTTTCTATATTAAAAAGGGAGAACGAATATTTAGATTCTCTTTATAGAAAAAATAACGGAGAGTACAACTCTTTGAAGAAAGAGATTGAAGACCTCAGAAAACAAATTATGCAGCCTGATTTTGTTACTGGAAATTTAGCTTCAAAAGCTGATGAAGTCCAAATCATTTCAGAACCGATCCAAGAGGCTTCTCCTCAAATCATTCCAGATATTTTGAATGTTATTGATGATTCTCCTCAAGAAGAAGACATCATTATTGATGAGCCTATAGAAAAACCTGCTTTTAGTTTTGAATCCCGAACGATTCATATACTTGATAAAGAAGAAAGCGTTAACGATAAAGAAACTCCAGAACTAGAAGAAAACCTTGAAACACAAGCTGTTTACGAACCTGAACCTCAGCCTGAGCCTCAGGTTTATGAAGAAGAGGTTTATGTAGAAAGTGCTTTTTCTATCCTAATTAAAAAGATAGAACATCAATTTGCTGAAAATTGGACAGGTATTTTGGGTACTGCAATAATGGTTTTAGGAATTGGTTATTTAAGTATTTATACTGCTTTAAAAGTTTCACCAATGTTCCGAATCTTAATTCTTTGGCTTTATGCCGGAATTTTAGTTGGATCCTATTTCTTTTTAAAAACAAAAGAAAAATGGTTTAAAACAGGACTTTGGCTTCGCAGTGCAGGAGCGAGTTTGTTTTTGTTTGGTTGTTTTGGTGCTTCGCAAATTCCCGCACTTACTTTTATACATAGTATTCCAATTGCTTATTCACTCATCGGAATTGGAATTGCAATCAATTTATATGTTGGTTACATTATAAGGCAGCAAACTTTTTTATCGCTTCACGTAATTTTGAGCATTTTGATTTTATGTGTAATTCCCGAAAAACTCTTAATTACATTCTTACTGGCGGCGATAACAGCAACAGCAGGAATTATTCTATCCTATAAAGAAAAGTGGGAATATCATTTATTGATAGTTATTTCGTGCTTTATCATATTTGATATTTGGTTTACTCAAGGGACAAATACGTTGAGCGCCTCTCAAAATATTTTTGCAATATTTGGTATTATCTTGGTTTCAGTAAGTTGTATGTATATGCAGTATCGAAATATTTATGCTAATACCCATTTTGATAGAATTGCTTTCGTAACGCATCTTACTAACTGGGTTTTATTTGCTTTAGGCTTAATTTTACATTCAACAGGAAGTAAGATCAAAATTTTTGTTTTATTTACTGCAGGAGTTCTTTGCCTTTTTGCGGCTCTTTTTGCAAGAAAGAAAAAAATATTTTGGCTGTATCATTTAGATGGGATGGTTTCGTTTTTGCTTTTTGCATTGAGCATCATCATGCTTAATGATTGGAGAGTTGGCTCTGATATTATTGCTTGCGGATTGTATGCTTTAGTAATTACTTGTTTGTTTATTGTTTATAAAAATAAGGAAGTCTTGTTGTCTAAAATATTCTTAGGACTCAATCATATTTTCTGTTTGTTTATTTTCGGCTTTTTTGTTCTGCATATTAATCCATTTACTGAACAAACCAATATTACAAACTCTTTTGCTTGCTTGATTGTTATGATATTCATGACGTTATTAGTTCCTGTTTTTTGCTCTATTAAAAAAGAGTTCTTAAAAATAGATTCTTTTATTGCTAAAAAAGATTTGAGTTTAAACGGAGTTTTCTCTGTACTATTTTCAATATTATTTTTCTTAAGTTGGTACCATACGATTGAAATTTCGTTTTATTACCCTGTTTTATTTATCGCTTTATTGTGGTGCTTTTTACGATTTAAGTTCAAAACAAATACTTTTGATTTTGGAAGATTCACTTTTTTAATCATTACGATTGCTACAGGACTAACATTAATTCTTACCGAGCCAAAATCTAATTTAGATGTTGTATTTGCTTTAGGAATTGTTTCTGTAATAACATTCAACTGGTTTGTAAAATTATTATACACAGATGATTCTACTATCAAAACAATTGGGATTGTTGGTGTAAATGTTTTATTAGTCTCACTTTTATATAAATATTTTGTTCTTTATTATATTATTCAAATTTTTGGATTGTTTGTTATAGCTCTGCTAAATCACGAATTTTTATGGATTCAATTTAAAAGAAATACGCTTTCAGTTAGCAACCAAATCTTGCTCTACGGTTTTTGTATTGCTCTTTCGATATTTGGAAGTTTCTTGTTTTTATACAATACCCAATTTTTAAATAATACTGAAATTGGATTAATTGCTATTGGACTTTCTGTAATCGAAACGTATATTTTATTTGCAGATAAAATCAGAAACAAATCAAATGTTATTATCTCTGGTTGGGGAAATTTAAGTGTTCTTAATTCAGAATTTATTCTTTTTAATGCTTTAGTTTTTGGATTTTCTTGCATCGAAATCGACTATATTCCTGTTTATTTAGGTGCTTTGGCATTGCTTACTTTTTGGGTTTATCAAAAACTGAAAAAATTAAACGTTATAATATTTACTCCTTTATATTATTAATGAGTTCTATACTTGTAAGTGTTTATTTAGCTATTGATGAAGTAAATGCTGCTAATAAAACGATGCTTTATGTGACACAAGCTACATGCATTTTGTTGTCTGTTGTTTATAGTTATTTACAGATTAAATGCTTGAAAGAAAAAGGAAAAATGTTTATTGCTATTTTACCTATTCTTCAAAACCTATGGATTATAACTTTATTATTTATTCAGGTAGAGATGGCTTATTTACCGCTATTATTTATGCTTTTGGCAATTCTTAATTTTGGTTTAATCGCATACAAAAAAATAGATTTAGTCCCAGAATCGGTACTTATGATTGGGTTATTGTCTATTTTAATCTCCGTTTTATATAGCATCAAAGAACTAAATAAGTTTAGCTTGTTAGACTGGGTGTTACAACTTTCTAGTATTGCTTTATTGATCGTTTTAGTGCTTTTGATGAATAAAAAAGACTTTGTTAAATCATTTAAAATTGATTATCAAATTGTCATAAATATTTGGCTTTCGATTATTATGTTCTCTCAATTAGAACACAAATGGCTTCCTGTATTTTGGGCAGTAACAGCTATAATAAACTTATGTCTTTATTATAAAAAAATCGGCACTAAGAAAGAGATTAGCATTGTTTATTATTTATTAGCAAATTTTCATCTGGCGTTTATTAGTTTCAATTATTACGAATCTAAATTTGAATTTGTTTACCTGATTATATTTGCCTTATTAGCACTATACATTTTTATTATCTATAAATACATTGAAGATTTCAAATTCAGAAATAGTATTATTATCTATCCTGCTACTTTTAGTATTGGATTGTTTTTGTTTCTTTCGTTTGACAAAGGAATCTTAACGTTCTTCTGGATTTTAGAATCTCTTGGATTACTAATACTAGGAATTATTCTGAAAGAAAAATATTTCCGTTATGTTTCGCTTTCCTTAGTGGGTGTTTGCGTAATTCGACTAATGTTTTTTGATTTATCGAATGCGGATTTCCTAATAAGAGCTTTAGTTTTATTGGGCGTTGGAGTAGTGCTTTTGATAATGAATACTTTGTTCAAAAAATATAAAGAGAGATTTGATTAAAAATAGGTGAATTTTATTTCTGCAAGATCTTTTTGACCTTGCAGAAATCTATTCAAAATTAATCTTAGTGCTGACTTTGCAAAATAATTCTTTCGTTGACACTTTCGTAAAAGGGAGTTGGGATTTTGTTTTTAGCGCAATTTTCAATGACGTAATCTACTAAGAAGGCTTTTTCAGTTTGGTTTTTGTTTTCAAAATCCAATTGTAAAGATGATTTGGACTCAAATGGAAATTTAGTCAATAAATCTTTTGAGGTTTCGATATCTTCTATCGTCAGGTTGATATTATTTTTGCGTGCAAGTGACTGAATCTCGATCATCATATTTTCTAGAATATGCATTAGATTTTTATCTTCTAAGAGTTGTCCAAAAGTGACTTTGTAAGCTGAAGTTATTGCAGCAACTGGAGCTACAAATAAGTATTTTTTCCAAAGTATCTGATTAATATCAGCTACATAAGCTATGTCTAAACCTCCTGTTGTTAATAGATCTATTAGCCATTTATTCTCTTTTTCTCCTCCAACGAAAATTTTTCCTGGTCCTCCAATATGCTGAATATGTCCTGGGCTTTTAGCATTAGAAGCTACATAAATACAACCTTCCATAATTTGTCCTAATTCGGGCAATGTTTCACGAATAATCTCTCTAGCATTTACAACATTCTGCAAAGTGATTATTATGGTATTAGTACCTATGCAATCTTTATAAGTAGTTAGGATTTCGCTTAATGAATAAGATTTGCTGGTAACAATCAATACATCTAAGATTCCAATTTCTGTTGGATCATCTGATACTAAATCAGGAAATATAGTTTCTTTAGTGCCTTTAGATTCAAATATTAATCCGCTTTTTTGGATGGCATTTTTAGTTGCGCCTCTGCAAATGAATATAATTTGGGTTGTACTGTCTTTGTACTTTTTTGCCAATGGTGCTCCTACAAATCCGCCGATTCCACCAATCCCAAGAATTCCTATTTTTATTGTATCTGAGTTCATCTTTTAGTATTTACCGTTTTAGGTTATTGATACAAAGTAAATAGGTTTATATTTATATATTGATGTAAAATTATAGGTTATATTTGTATAATTTAAGGATTATGAATAACACTTTTTTTATATATAAAGATTTCGAAATTTATTCGGTTGAAGAATTAACTTGGAAGAAAGAGGTGCATAGGCATAACTTTTTTGAGCTGTTATATATTGAGTATGGCACAGGCAATCATATTCTGAATTCAATTCATCATAATTATAAACAGCATGATACTTATTTGCTTACGCCAAAAGATTACCATTCTTTTAAAACATTAGAACCTACAAAGTTTCATTGCTTGCGTTTCTTGCCTAATTTTTTTTCGAATAGGAGCGAAATTGAAGAAATTGAAAAATTATTTTATTACCACAATCAGCTCAAAGGAAATTTGATTTTGCCAGATGAGGATAAGACATTTTGTGAATTGGTGATTTTAAAAATATTAGATGAAGTAGCAAAGCAAAAGGGGCAGAACGAAATTATAATCAAGAGTTTGATGATGTCACTTATTCAAATAATTAGAAGGAATGCGAGTGTAAATGAAAGCGATATAAATATCCAAACTACTGAGGTTCTTAAGATAGATACTATTCTAAGCTATATTCGTTTTAATATTGCTAATCCACATTTGCTAAAGAAAAAAGAAATGGCCAGCTATTTTAATGTTTCTATACATTATATTGGTGAATATTTTAAAACTCATTTAAATATTACTTTAAGAGATTATATTGTACAAACCAAACTGAAGGTAGTAACTGAAAAATTGAGTAAAAGCAATTTGACTTTTTCAGAAATCAGTAATGATTTGGGTTTTATAGATAGCAGTCATTTTAATAAATTCATTATGCGAAGTACCGGAGTTTCTCCATCTGAGTTTAGGAAGAGGATTTAAGTATTTAAGGTTAAAAGGTTCAAAGGTACAGAGGTGCAGAGTTACAAAGTTACAAAGGTTTTTTGTAGAGGTGTATAGCAGTGCATGTTTAGTATGCGATAAAGGAACACGATACGGATTTTTTAGTTTGATTATTAAAGAGATCCGTTTTTATCTGCGTTTCATTTCTAGATAATCTAATTAAAAAAAAACACCTTTAAACATTACGCTTAAAGGTGTTTTAGAAATTTAAATTATTGTGATTATGAATCTGTATTGCTCATATCTTTTTTGCGATACCCTAGATAAAATACTTGTGGTAATACTGTTAAAGATAATATCATACAAACAATTAGCCCTCCTACAATCATAATTGCCAATGGTTTTTGTACCTCTGATCCCATTCCTGTAGATAATGCCGCAGGTAATAATCCAAGAGATCCCATAAGTGCAATCATTACAATAGGACGTATTCTTGCATAAATACCATTCGATATTGCATCCTTTAAATGCATTCCGGATCGCATATTCTCTTGGATGATTCCGATGAGGACAATACTATCAATTGCGCTGACTCCAAAGAGTATAATGAAACCGATTCCTGCTGATATTCCAAACACTGTTCCTGTTATCCATAACGATAAGAAACCTCCAATAAAAGCATATGGCATGGCACTTACTGCGACCATAGTATCTTTGAAATTACCGAAATTGAAATACAATAGACATAAAATCAGAATTAGTACTACTGGAACAATCATCGCTAATTGTTTAGATGCTCTTTCTTTACTTTCAAATTCTCCTGCCCATTTCATTACATTTTCTTTAGGTAGTTTTACTTCGGCAGCTACTTTTTTCTGTGCTTCTTCAATTGTGCTTCCTAAATCTCTGCCCTCGATACTAAATCCTACTGCTATATAACGGCTGTTTCCTTCACGATATATAAACGTTGGACCCGTTTTATATTCTACAGTAGCGATTTCTTTTAAAGGCACCTTTTTCCCATTCATGGTTGGAATAAGAATATCTTCTATCTTTTCTTTTGAGTCACGGTATTCTTTTTCGAAACGTATGCTAATATCAAATATCTTTTCGTCATCATAAAACTGGGTTGCCGCTTGTCCTCCAATTGTCATTCGAATAACTGCTTGTGCATCGGCAGTTGTAATAGCATAACGCGCCATTTTTTCGTCATGGAGTTGAATTCTTAATTCTGGTAAACCTATATTTTTATATACATTTATATCTTCTATTCCTTTTACATCTTTGATTGACTTAGCAACTTTTGCTGCCATTTCTTCCAATTGAAATAAGTCATTTCCGAAAATCTTTATAACAAGAGGACTTTTTACACCTGCGACATATTCTTCTACATTATCCTGAATAGGTTGGCTAAAACCAAAGCCAATTCCAGGATATACATCCAGCTCCTTTTTAATCTCGGCGATTAAGTCCTCTTTGCTAATTTTACGTTTCCATTCATCCTGATGCAACAATTCAATATGCAATTCGATATTAAAAAATCCTGTTGGATCAGTTCCATCATTTGGTCTTCCTGTTTGCGTAAGTATAAATTTTACTTCTTCAAATTTTCTTATTTTCTCTTTCATCTCTTTTGTAAGACGTACCGCTTCATCAAGATTTATGCTGTTAGGCAAAGTAGCTCTTACATAAATTGCTCCTTCATTTAACTTCGGGATGAATTCGGAACCATAAAAAGCAAATTTGGCACAACATACAGCAAGTAATACCAAGAATCCGTATAATGTTGCTTTACGATTTCGAGTGCTCCATTTAAATAATTTAAATAGGTTTTCTCTAAAGAAACGCGAAATCATATTTTCTTTCTCAACGATATTTTTGGTCAACATTACTTTACACATTGCTGGTACGTAGGTAAGTGACAAAATTAATGATCCTAATAGTGCATAACTCAATGTAAAGGCTAGGGGAGAGAACATTTTCCCTTCTACTTTACTAAAAGAGAATATTGGCATAAGCGCTACAATCAAAATGATTAGAGCAAAGAAAATATAAGTAGCTACACTACCAATACTTTTCTTGATAAGTCCCATTTTACTCATTTTGTTAAAACGTTCCATACCCACTTTGTGTGCCTTTTTTTCGAGTGACACAAAGACCTGTTCGACTATAACCAGCGTTCCTTCGAGCAACAGCCCAAAATCCAGAGCTCCCATAGATATTAAGTTGGCTGGTAACCCTTGTATTCGTAACATTATAATTGCGAATAAGAATGAAAGCGGTATTACCGATGCAACAATTAATGATGTACGCCAATTGTAAAGGAAAATAAACACTATTAATGATACTAGTAATATTCCTTCAACAAGGTTTTTTGTAACTGTTTTTACGGTTGTGTTTACCAACTCAGTACGGTCTATAAACGGAACAATTTTTACATTATCCGGTAGTACTCTTTCATTAAGTTCGTTTAAACGATCTTTAAGTCGCTTTATAACTTCACCTGGATTTTCTCCACGAAGCATAATTACAATACCTTCTACAACATCATTTTCATCATCTAAGCCTACCTGTCCTAGTCTTGGTTTAGCCGCTATTTTAACTTCGGCTACGTGTTTTACCAATATTGGTGACGCCCCTTTAGTTTCTATAAGTATATTACCAATATCTTCTATTTTATTGATAAGACCAACTCCTCTTACTACATATGCCTGATCACCACGTTGGATTACATCACCACCAACGTTTACGTTACTTTTGGAGACAGCTTCGTAAACATCAAGTGCTGATAGATTATAATTTTCTAATTGTGTAGGGTTAATTTTTATTTCGAAGATTTTCTCTTCTCCACCAAAACTTACTACATCGGCAACTCCAGGAACTGATACCAGTTCTCTTTCGATTACCCAATCCTGAATGGCTTTTATTTCTTTAATTGGTAAATCACTTTTTATGACATACCTAAATATTTCACCTGTTGCTCCGGATGGCGGTTCAATATCAACATCTGCACCTTCAGGAAGATCTAATCCGTTAAGGCGATTGGATGCATATTGCTGTGCGTAAAAATCCTCAACATCATCATCAAATAATACGGTTACAACTGATAATCCAAAAAGCGAAATAGAACGTACTTCGGATTTTTTTGGTATCGTATTCATTTGTTTGGAAATAGGAAGTGTAATAAACTTTTCTACTTCTTCGGCGCTTCTTCCTGGCCATTGTGTAATTATCCTTGCTCGGGTATTGGTTACGTCGGGAAAAGCTTCTATAGGCGTATTGATATAGCTTACTATTCCGGCTACTAGTAGTACTGCAGTCAAGAAAAACACTATGAGTGAGTTTTTTAACGAAAATGCTACTAAACCTTGTACAAATTTTTTCATGTCTTGTATTGTGTTTATCCGTTTTTATGGAGGATACTTAGTTTTTTAATCTTTCGTGAATTAACAAGTGATTTTTAGTAATAACCTTTTCTCCTTCGTTAACTCCTTTATCAAAATAAATCCAGTTGTTATTTTTTATGGTAGGATTAATTTCTCTGGTTTCGATTGTGCAGTCATCTTTATAGATTAAGATGTAATTACGATTATTATCAAAGATGGCCGCTTTTGCAGGAACTGCAGCAAGCATTTCTCCTCCTAAGCTTTTATCGATAACAATATCAGCTGTCATTCCTGGTTTTAATTTTAAGTTTTTATTCTCCATTACGATTCTGGCTTTTAGTACATGCTCTTCGGCATCAAAAACTTTAGAAAGCATGGTTATTTTTCCTTTAAAAATTTCTCCAGGATAAGCTGGAGTAGTAACATCTACAAGCATGTTTTCGGTTACGTTTTTTAGATTACTGGTATAAACATTTACCAATACCCAAATTTCTTTTAAATCAGAAATTGTAAAAAGAGGTTCGCTGCCATCAGTTATCTGCATTCCAGGACTAATATTTTTAGCCACAACATATCCTTCTGTTGGCGCTTTTATCTGAAAAACGGCTCTTTCGCTGCTAGCACTAAACATGGCAAGATTTGCTTTTACATTTTCTAACGAAGACTTTAAAACATCTAATTCGCTTTGTGCTTGCATTAAGTCTTTTTGCGAAGCAATTCCATCATCAAACATTGATTTTGTTGCTTGTAACTGACGTTGAGCAACGGATAATTGTGATTGCAATGATTTACTTTCTGATTGCATACCGTTTAGCTCTGTACTTTTTATTTCTGCTAGTACTTGCCCTTTTTTCACATAATCACCTAATGAAAAAGTAGTTTTGGTTATAATTCCTTCTACAAGGCTATTAAATTGTACTACATGGTCATTATTATAGGTAATATTTCCTGTAAGATTTATGGATTCACTAACCGTACGTTTTTGTACAGGATCGATAGTAATTTTTTCTTTTAGATTTTTGTCAATACAAAATTTTTCATCTGTTGTATCTTTAATTGCTTCTTTTTTTTCACACCCGTAAACGAGCATTAATCCAAGGATAGGAAGTAAAATATGTTTCTTCATTATGTTTGTTGTTATTTTTAGATAATTTGTGCAGTATTCTGGATTAGGAGAATTAATTAATTTCCTGACCTGCTATATAGCGTAGTTCTTCAAGGTTTTTATTCAGATCTTTTTTAGAATTTAGCAGTATAGATTTGTTTTCTAAATAGGCTTCTACAAAATCTAGATATTCTAGTATACTAGTATTTCGTTGCATGAAGTTTTTACGATAACTTTCTAAAAGTTTGTCTAAATCTCCTTCATAACTAGAGTCCACACTATCATAAAGTTTTTTGGTTACAATTAAGTCTTCATAGGCTTGCAGTACCTCTGCTTGTACGCTTATTGCTTTCTCTTCGGTAAGTAGCTTGCCTTGGTCAATACTTATTTTTGCGGCTTTTATATTTCCTTGATTTCTATTTAAAAAAGGAAGATCCATAGAGAATCCTACTCCAACAAAATCCTTCATTATATTTGAAGCACGATCATACGTTACACCAAGAGTTACATCGGGCGTTCGCATGGCTTTTTCGTATTTGTACTTATTCGTATTGTATTCATTTTCCAGCTTAAGCACTTTCATGTCTGGTCTGTTTTCTATAGCGGAAGCTAATAGATTGCCTAAGTTTATGTTATTGATGTTTTTATTATCGGGAACAAAACCTTCATCGGTAATTTTGATATAACTTGTAGCAGGCATATTCATAAGAACTTTAAGTTCTTTTTGCAATGAATTATTCTCTTTTTTGAGTTCGCTTATTTCTTTTAAGAATTGTAATTCAGAAGCTTTTAATCTAATATATTCTCCTTTACCAATATTTCCTTGCGTAACTTGATTGCTATATGCTTTGAGTAATGTTTGCATTGAAGAAAGCTGTTTTTGATAAACGGCTTCTTGTGCTTGCACAAATTGTAGTTCGGTTAGATTTCCTCTGAACTCTATTTTTAGATTACGTAAAAAAGTTTTAAAATATTCTTTGGCTATATCTACACCAACTTTTTCCATGGCAATCATCTTTTTTCTTTTCCCTGCCGTTTGGATAAGTTGTTCTAGCTCAACATTAACTTGTGTTGTTCTTCCGAAATTACCTAACATTGGAGGTAAATCTTCAACTGTAGCATTTTTCCAAAGATTTATCTCGCCTACGTTAAGAGTTGGATTTGGCCATAATTTTGCCTGAATAACTTGTGCATCGGCAATGTCGATGTTTAGTTTTTCGGAAATAAGAGAAAGGTTCTTGTCTAGAAACAAAGCCTCGGCCTGTGTTCGAGAAAGAACAATTGTATCGTTTATTGTAGTAATTTGTGCCACACCTCTGTGTGATACAATAACGAGTAGGGTTAAGATTATACGTTTCAAATTATGTTGTTTTTAATATGATGCAAAGCTAGTTGCGGCATATTAAATCATAATTTGATATATATTAAAAGAGGATTAGACTAACATTAGAAAACGATTAGAGTGGCGGAAATAGCAATGTTACCGTTGTTCCTTCATCTTTTTTTGAAGTAATTGCAAAATGAATATTATTTTGCTTGAAGATAATGTTTGCCAAAGAAAGTCCTACACCACTGCCTTTTATATCATCGACATTTTTGCCTCTATAAAAGGTTTGTTTGATAAACTTTAAGTCGTTTTCACTAATGCCTGTACCGTGGTCTTTGATTACTATTTTTAATTGATTATCCTGTTGTAATAAGCTTATTTTTATAGGATTACCATTCGAGTATTTCACGGCATTCTCTATGATATTATACAAAGCAATTTTTATTTCGTTACTATTTCCTTTTATCGAAAGTAATTTGTCATTAGTAACTTCTAGTGCGATTTGAATTTGAGAATCCTTTAGTTTATGTACATCTGGTAACTGGTCATTAATATCCCATACGAGTTCATCAACTCTAAAAACTTCATTAAGTTCGGTATTGTCTCTAAGTCCGGACAACATCATAAGTGTATTGAGAGTATCTTCTATTTGATATACATTTTCTAATACTTTTTCAGACATTTCTTTGTACTCAGCACTTGTTCTTTCTTTTTGTGCAAATACTTCTAAATTTCCAGATATAGCTGTTAAAGGTGTTTTAAATTCGTGAGAAACATAATTGATGAAGTTTTTTTGAATTACAAATGTATCCGATAAACGCTTAAATAAATTATTATAGGTTTCTATAAGTTCTTGTATTTCGTCTTTGGTATTTGGAGATATAATATGTCGGTCTAGTGACGAAGCCTCGATTTCGTTTACCTGATCTACAATGTTTTTAATTGGACTGTAAGCAAGGTTTGATAACTTACGGCTAACCATGTATATTAGTATGAGTCCAATGAGTAAAACCAGCACCATGATAATTAACAATCGGTTGGTGATAGTTTTAAATTCAATATCATTTTTCTTAACAAAAACAACAAAATCACCTTGATTGTCACGGTAATAGCTTCCGAAATAAAAGTGGTGATTTGATTTAAAACTTAATTTCCTATTCTTCCGAATATAATCTAGTCTTTGAATAGTTATATTTTTATCATGTTCTTTTTCACCATAAACAATTTCGTTTTGCTTGTTGTAAACACGGGTTACTATCTCAAGAGAATTTTCTTTGAATTGCTGTCCAATGATTAAATGTTGATTTTCTGGCAATTCATCTTTTTCTAAATAGAAGATTCCAGTAAGTAAACATGTTTTTTGAAGTTCGTTGTACATTATCTTTTCTGAATAGCTGTAAAACGATAAGTATGTTATAATCGAAGCAATTATAAATACTATGCTAAACGTAAATGAAGATATTAATGTAAATCGGTTGCGTATTTTCATAACTATTCTTTAATCATATATCCTGTTCCTTTTATGGTATGGATAAATTTATGGTTTTGTTCTATTTTGTTTCTTAAGTAAGAAATATAAACATCAACCACATTGGTATTATTATCATAATTAATTCCCCAAACGGCATTTAATATTTGGGTTCTTGACATTACTTTATTTCTGTTTTCTAATAAAAACAATAGCAGTTTATATTCTCTTGGCGATAAATCAATTGGTTGATTGTTCTCGGTAACTTTATGTTCTTCAGGGTTTATTGTTAAGCTCCCGCAGGTGTATAATGTTTCGACCTTGTTATAATTAAATTTTGTTCTTCGGGTTAATGCATTGACTCTGGAAATTAGCTCCTGAAAATGAAAAGGCTTCACAAGATAATCATCGGCTCCAGAATCTAAAGCATTCACTTTATCATCGGTATTACTAAGTGCACTAAGCATCAATATGGGAGTATGGATTTTTTTAAAACGCATTAATTTGGTTAACTGAATACCATCAATGCCCGGAAGCATAATATCCATTAAGATAATATCCCAAGTGTTTTCCTGAAGTAAGTCTCTGGCAATTTCACCAGTTTCTGCTAAATGCACTGTGAAGTTATTTTCTTCCAGACCCTTTACTATAAATTCGCTTATGCGTTTATCGTCCTCGATGAGTAAAACATTCATATGATAGTTGTTTCTTGTATTTATTTTAATGACAAAGATTGTGTAAGATGGGATGCGGATGACGCGGATTTACTAACGTAAAGACGCTGATAAAGACAGATTCTTTTTCTTTCTATCAGTTTTAAAATTCGTTTTTTTCCGTTTTTTCGCCTTGGCGAATCCGCGTCATCCGCGTTCCATTTTTAGACAACGTTCATCATAAAACATTTTAAAATGATTATCAAAAATAACACTTAATTACGGGAATCTACTATTAAAACGGAAGGGATAGGGTTTTTTAATATTTTGTTATGAAACAGAATTCTCAAATAATTAATATCAATTCGTAAATTAGGGGCGATATAAATACATTCGAATGACAGTACTTACATTTACTTTGATTATGCTTTTTGGTGCTTTTTTAGCAGGTTTTATAGGCTCATTATCAGGTTTAGGCGGAGGAATAATCATTATACCATTATTAACAGTTGTTTTAGGAGTCGATATCCATTATGCGATTGGAGCTGCTCTGGTATCGGTAATTGCAACTTCATCGGGTTCTGCTGCTGCGTATGTTAGAGAGGGAATTACCAATATGCGTTTGGGAATTTTTCTTGAGATTGCAACTACTATTGGTGCTGTTGGCGGGGCACTACTTTCTACAATTGCACCAACATCTTTTATTGCTGTTTTATTTGGACTCACATTAATTTTTTCGGCTATTAATTCATTACGAAAAAAGGAAGAGCATATTGTTTTAGAGTCAAGTCCATTGGCTAAAAAACTGAAATTGCAAGGAACTTATCCTGCACATGATGGAGAAGTGATTAGCTATGGAACAAAAAATGTTGTGGGAGGATTTAGTATGATGGGAATTGCTGGTATGATGTCAGGATTATTAGGAATAGGCTCTGGTGCTTTTAAAGTAATTGCAATGGATAATATCATGCGAATTCCGTTTAAGGTTTCTACCACAACCAGTAATTTTATGATGGGAGTTACAGCAATGGCGAGTTCTGTAATTTATATCCAAAAGGGGTATATCGAACCAGGAATATGTATGCCTGTAGTTATAGGCGTATTATTTGGAGCTATGGCTGGAGCCAAATTATTAGTTAAAACAAATCCTAAAAAGCTTCGTATCTTTTTTGCCTGTCTTATTTTTGTGCTTGCAATAAATATGATTTATAATGGACTTAATGGAAAAATCTAAGGTTATGACACACGAAAAATTTGGAGAAAAAGATTTTCAATCCATTATAGGGAACTTATTGCGTTACGGAGTATGGATTTCATTATCAGTAGCTTTTATTGGTGGAATTATTTATTTAATGAATCATGGCGGTGATATCGAAGACTATTCGGTATTTAAAGAAAATGACAGAAACATCTTTGAAGTAATTAAAGCGATTTATAACGGAGTTATTCAAGGTAATGGTGAATCAATAATCTTTTTTGGAGTAATACTACTTTTTCTTACTCCAGTATTACGTGTATTATTATCACTATTCTCTTTTTTATTAGAGAAAGATTATTTGTACGTAGTAATTACTCTAATTGTAATTTTTATTATTCTGGTAAGTGTTTCTTTAGGATTTTCTCATTGATGGTTTTAAAGAAGACATAACTAATTTGACTCTACCAAAATGGGTGTTGGTTCTAGCTGTTTTTTACTCTCTTCAGTTTCAATCAATAATGGCTCAATTTGAGAATAATCTTTGATAATTTTTATAGTAATTAAAGCCAATGGTATTTCGATAACTTTATCTATAATATTCAGAATTGTACTTGTAGTTAATTGATCTATAGATGTTGCATCTGCGGTATATCTATAAATGATTTGTCCTAGGACATTATTAATAATCCAGAGTGTCCACCATAGAGTCAATGCTCCAGTTGTGAAATTTTTACCAATGTTTATTCCTTTTTAGATAAGTAAAAATCGCTATCATTATATAGTTCTTTCATTATTTGTAGCGGTCTATATAGAGATATAATTGGAACAAACCAACATCCTGCTGCCCAGCCTTCGCTATGTGATAAGTTGTCAACTTTTAAATGAAGATTATAATAAGCACGTCTAAACCATTGTATAAAAGTGACTCCAGAAATAATGAAAAAAATCAAGTAAATGATTAGAATAATTTGTTGGGTGCTATCATTTGCATTTGCTTCATCTGGAGTTATAAAACCTCCATTTGCTACAGTATGAAGTAAATTGTATTGTAGAAAGTTTGAAATTAATGAAACAATATTAATTGATAAAACAATCCATATTAATAACATTGCATTTTTTGCCCTTTGCTCATTAGGTCTTAATTCTTCCATTATTTTCACTTTGGTTTGGTTGGTTTTTTAACAGAGCGAATATATTCTATTTTGTATTATAATTACTAGTTAAATTTATTTGTTATTCAAATTTATGTTTTGAAATAACTTGATTTTAGATAATTTTGTCATTCCGATGAAAGAGACTCGAGCGGTAGTGAATAGACGTAGTAAATCTCCGTAAGAAACTCCATAATTTTTGTAGAGCTACTTGATGAGACCCTTCCTTCGTCAGGGTGACAAGATTGTGGCTATTTTGTGAGTAATTGATTGATGAATTAAAATTTTTTGTTACTAATATTTACCCCATCGGAGTACAAATCTCGATTAAAAACCCATCAATATCTCTTATATAAGCAACCGTTTGTCCCCAAGGTTTTTGCTTTGCTTCTTGCAAAATGGCAGCGCCAGCTTCTTTAGATTTTACAAGTACTTCTTCTACATTATCGGTTATAAAACCCAATTCGGTAGCAAAAGGTTTATTGGTTAAATCACTTTCTATAAAACCTTTTTTTAAATTAGAATTAGCTAATTCTTTTGATGCAAATGAAATTGTAGTTTCCCCAGTACTAAGTTCTCCGTAATCATTTTCGGGAGTTATAAATTTTCTCGTAAAACCAAAGGCATTTTCATAAAATGAAATTGATTTACTTACATCGTTAACATATAATATTGTATAACCGAATTTTACCATTTTTAATTTTTTTTAATTTTTATAATAATGTGTTAAGTGTATCTCATTAAACACATAGAAACATAGTTTTTATACGTAAAATAGAATACAAAAAGAAATATATTTCTTCCACATAGCTAGCTCTAGCTTTGTATTTTTGAATAAGTGATACGTCTTTTCGAGAGTACAAAATCTATATTTCTATGCGTTGAGATTAATTTTAAATAACGAATTTATAATAGTTAAGACCAATACATCTAAATTAGAAAAAGCTTGACGGAATAGAAATATAGATTTTTTAATGTACGAAAATACAAATAAAAAATAAGTTACCATTCCGCCAAACCTAAAATTATTTACACATTAATTAGTCACTTTACTAGTCCATTCTGTTCCGCTAATGTCGGTGAGGATTATAGTATAATTAGTGTTTTTTTGCAAATGATAATTCGTTAAATCAAAATTCAGAATTGCTTTTGCGCCAAGCGGAATTATCAAACTGTGTTTACCAGGTTTTACTTTTGTAACGTATTTGTTGGCTATGTCTTTTTTAGGAAATTTAGCCAAATCTTCTCCTTTTAAATCCAAGATAATTTCTCCTTGTTCATTCTTTAGCTGAATTCCAATTAAAAACGAACCATAAACATCAACACCTTCTGTACGATATATTTGAAATTGTAAGGCATTATTTTTTATAGTTGCATCGCTAATTTCTACTTTAGGCTTTACCGATTTGTTATGCAATTTTCCAAATACGCCACCGTGAAAGTATTGATTCGTAAATAATGTAAGTGCTAATATTAGTAATGATCCAACTAGAACAATTGGTTTAAGCTTAGGAATAGAAAGTGGTCCTGAACCAAGCCATGAGAACCATTTTGTTTTAGTGAAACCATAATTTTTATTCATGAAGTAATTGTCTAGAGAATAAGAACCGCTTCCGCTTAAAAAGAGAGTAAATCCACAAGCAATTCCTAAAACTCCAATTTGCCATTCGTCTAAGCAAGTGGTACCAATCCAGCCAGAACCTAATAAAATTCCCATGGCTAAATTAAATACTCCAAAGCTCATTAATCGGGTAAAGAATCCTAACATAATTAGTAATCCTACAATAGCTTCGATAATGGTGAAACTAACCATAGACCACCAGAGCGCTTCGGGATTTGTAACTAAATATTCGATTATGGGTTTTATTCCTAAAGCATTGGGAAGGAAATGATTGAATTTTTCACCAATATATCCTGCTTCATCTTGGATTAGTTTGTTCTCGAGAATAAGCCTTCTCCAAAACGCAGAAAAGTATGTCCAACCAATAACAAGCCTAATAGAAAGCGTAAAAAGACCAGCCAAATTATATGACTGATTCGTATGAATATTTTTCATAAGTGTATATTTTAATTTTAAAAAACGATAATAAATAAAACGCGATTGTTTGGGATTATGCCAAATCGGATTTTAATCGTTTGTATAAAATATACAAAGGGGAGTGTTTACAGTGGCAACATTTACATAAATATGTTTTTTATGTAATGCTGTTGCTAATAAAATTTGATTTTGAGAAATAGAAATGGGTAAAACAGGAATTTGTTTCTTAAGCTTCTCAATGCTATTTTCAGATTGATTAACGCTTGATTCTTGTACTTCGCAATAAGAAACTCCTGTTGGGGTAGTTTGGTTCTTATTAAGCGTCTGGAAGTACTCAATATCAAAAACTGAAAACAAAGAACTTTTTACCGAACACGGAGCAAGCGCAAACACTACAGCAAGTAGTATTACGACAAGTCGCATTTTTTTAGGATAGGTTCGTTTGCTTTTCATATTTTCCAAAGATATGCTTTTGTTTTTCTTTTTGCTAAAGTATAAAAGCATTAAGTAAAAAAACACTTTAAATATTTTACTGAATATATCTCTCGCAAAGGAGCAAAGACATAGAGAAAGTGTTGGTAACTTAACGACTTGGTATCTTTACATGAAAAATTTAATTAGAAATTTTAATGCGTTGACCTAAAGCTTAAAGTTATCCAAAATAGATTTTTTATAATTGGATTTCATGAAAAAGTAAATACCTAGTTTTTAAATCTATAAAATAAATTGAACCTTGTAGATCTTCGGGAGATGAAAAAGCCTTTAAGCCGATTTTGGGTTGAAACCAAGAAGGAGTATCATCGGGTAAATAAATTTCTGAGGTGTGAACTTCTAGTTTGTTTATTTTAATAAAATTTTTAAGCCATTCAGGTGTTGTATATAATTCTAAATACACATAATATTCATATGTAAAATGAGCTGACCGCCAATATTGTCCATTTAGTATTTTTACATCCTTTTCGGGTTCACGTCCAGACCATAATTGATATGCTTCATTCGGATCATCGGAATTCTGTTCTATACATGATGTAAACAGTAATGAGAACAGGATGATTGTAATATAAAATACATGGTTTGTTTTCATGGAGCTAGTTTAGGATGAGGTTGTTTTATAGGGTCAGCTTAAAATCATTTTTCGATTAATTGAATGATTTACAATTTGTGAATGTACTTTTGAGCTCTAATTCCTTTCTAAATTCTTTTGGTAATAATAGTTTTGTTCTACAAAAATCCTTAATCTCATATAGTTCCGTTTTTGGATTGAATATAATAGCTTCTGAAGAAGAATAATCAGAATTATAAAACCATACATTGGCATGTTCATCAACATAGAAGCACCAATAATGGTAAGGACTAAAAGTTTGGTTTAGATTTTGTTGAAACAATATTTTATTATGAATATCTGTTATTGCAAATATTATAGACCCATCTTTAAATTGTTTTAGATTTTTTTTTTAGTTTTAAGATCTCGTTGAAAAACAGAATATATCCCTGGTTTATTTATGAATCCTGATTTAATTCTTTGTATCCTCAGTTCGGATTCATTGCATGATACAAAGAGTAAGAATATTAGAAATAATAGAATTCTTTTCATTTTTTAAATTAAGATTTATCTCAGTTTACTATAGATTATGTGATTCTCTCAATATATTTTCAACCATTTCTATTGCTCTTTCATATGTTATTCCGTTTTCCTGATCAATTGTTAATGGATGATTTTCTTCGATACATTTAATCTCAGGAATAAATCCAAGTTCTTGTTCGATAGCAATTGTTTTTAAACTTAGTGTTTCTCCGTAATTAGGAACCATAGTCTGTAACCAGCCAAAATAAGGCTCTTGTTTGGTGCGGTTTTCATCTTCCCACAAATTAATTCTAGTTTCAAAATTCTCAGCACTAATAGATGTCCAAATATCAAAAGCTAAATCTTCATAATGGTCAATGATAGGAATTGTCAATCTGCCACGATGAAAAAAGTATTTATCATCGATAACACATAAACTTTCATCAAGTTGAATTCTTTGTTCTCTTTCTTCAGGAGGAATTGAGAAATAATATTCGGGATAACCAGAGCCAAAACAAAGCGGAAGGTCATTATAAATTACATCACAACATTCGCATTTATAGGCTGTTTTGTTTGTTTCGGTATTTAAAAAAGGAATTAATTTCAATTTGTATGCTATTAGGTTTTGTTATTGATTGAGCTGGGATTCTAGTCTAGCGAAGATATTAATTTAATAGAAATCATACTTAAGGTCTGAATGGAAAGATTTATGTTATTCTTTTTTTGTAGCTATTAATCCAAAGACCAATGCTATAATTAGCAAAATAGTAATTAGAGCTATTTCTTTCCAAGCTGATTTTTCGCAAGAATTATGTCCTTTTAATGTCATAAAATTCAAACCATTTTTATTTTTTTAAATTCAAATACCTCCTTTTCATTTCTTAATCTTTCATAAAAGGAATTTTGTTTTTTTACCTTAAATATTACAGAATCGTAAGCAACTGAGTTTAGAATGTTTTTTTGTCAATCAAGCTTAAATTTTTTAAACCGCATCCTTTTATATAGTAGGAATAAGAGTCTTCGATTACTTTAAAACTAATCTCAGGAATATTATCACCTGTAGATTCAGAATAAGTTGGTTTTTCTCGAAATTGAGCTTTTATCTCTACGAGGTCTTCTGTATTGATTTTATTAGGATTGAAGCATATGTAAATAGCATAAATGATAGTAACTAAAATTATAAACGATATCCACTCTTTTTTTTGTTTCCTCATTTAGTTTTTGTTCTTAAAGGAATTACAGTATTTATACTTCTGATTAACCAATTGCTATCTTCTTTCATTTAAATAAATTTCATGCAATAGTTGTTATATGATTTAGGACTTAGCGAAGATATTAATTAAAAAGATAGGAGAGTTTATTCAAAATGCAGAATTTATTCAAAATTGGATATGAAATTTGTAATATAATATAGGTATTGTTTAATATTTAGCATTGAATTTATAAAACCCAAAACATTTTAAATAGTTGTTATGAAGAAAAATTACGCTTGTTTATTTATTCACTTGTGTATTATTAATTTATAATCTTTTAAAAAATGCTAAAAATCATTCTATTTTCATTGTTGAGCGTTCTAACTCTTAAAGCTCAAGATACTGTAAAAGATACTGTAGCTGTAAAAAACGATACGGTACAGAATTTGAAATTCAATTACAAACAGCTTATTATTCCAGGCGTTTTAATTGGTTATGGACTTATAGGCCTTGAAAGCGATCAGTTAAAAGGATTTAATTCACAAATTCATAATGAAGTAAAAGAGGATATTGATAAGAAAATAACCATTGATGATTTTTCGCAATATGCTCCGGCAGTTTCTGTTTATGCTTTGAATGGATTTGGTGTTGAAGGAAAGAATAATTTAAAAGACAGAACTATAATATTGGGTACGTCTTATGTAATTATGACGGCTACAATATTAGGCCTTAAATCTATTACCAAAGTCGAAAGACCAGATGGGAGCTCTAACAATTCATTTCCTTCGGGACATACTGCAACAGCTTTTGCAGGAGCCGAATTCCTGTATCAGGAGTACAAAGACAAATCGATATGGTATGGTATTGCAGGTTATGCCATTGCTACAGGAACAGGAGTTTTTAGGATGGTTAATGACCGACATTGGCTCACTGATGTTGCAGCAGGAGCAGGGATCGGGATAATGAGCACAAAAATTGCTTATTGGATTAGTCCTTATGTTACTAAGAAGATTTTTGGTGAGAAAGAGAAAAATGTTTCTTCGGTAATAACTCCTTTTTATAATGGCAAACAAATAGGATTTGGGTTTGCAATGGCATTTTAAAATATCTTGATTACCGTTTTAAACTATATTAATTTTATATGTGAATCTTAAACGAACTTACTTTATTTTAAGAAATTTATTAGACACCTCCATAAAATAATAATGCAAAAATAGCGCGGTTCTATTTTTGCATTTTTTCAATCTACTGGTTTTCTGGTCTATTATGAGGTTAAATTTGTATGCGTTTTTGGAAATAACCTGTTTTAAATTTTTTTTGTTCTAAAACAGATTTAAGATAATTCTAAACAAGAACGTAATTAATGTTACAAGCATACTTATTGTTATTATAAAAGATGAGAATTATCTAACAAAAATATCTAGTTGGATTTATCTAAAATTGTAAAAATGTAACCTTAGCGTAATTATATATACAACCAATTAATAATTCCATCTTCATGAGAGGTTATTTTATTGAAGAAAGTTTTTGGTGTAAAACCTGTTATTGATTTAAAATCTTTGATGAGATGTGATTGGTCAAAGAAATCAAGCTGATAGGTAATATCTGAAAAATTAATCTTCGCGCGATCATTCATTTGTTGATGCATGGCTTGGCGAAACCTAATAATTTTTCGAAGTTCAGAAGGCGTTTTTCCAATATGTATTTCAAAATGTTTACACAATGTTTTACGGCTAATTTTATATTTATCGGCAAGGTTTTTAATTGTATAATTACCTTCAGTGTGTTGCATGTCTGCAAGCATAGAACCTAAAAAAGGGTGACTGAACCCTTTAAATTTACTGATGAGGTATTGCTCTAATTTTTTTATTTTCTCTTCTCCCAAAGTAGTATTCATGATTTCCGACATAGATGCAGTAAAATCATTAAAAGGATTAAAGTAAGAAAAAGATTTTCCCGTATAAAAGTTTAGGTTTTTTTCTAAAAAAGCATTTATTCCTAATGGTTTAAAGCTAATGGTTATTTCATGAATATATCCCGGAATATTAATTTCGATAGGTTTCGTATAACCGCATATTAAGGTAGCAAGTAAAGGATTGTTACTGTTTTTTCCGACGGTTAGTTTGTTGTTTTCAAATATGAACTCCGGATATTGATTAATAGAGACTATAGAATTTACATAAGGAAAAGTATAGTAACGTACGTTTTCAGAATCAGGAGATTTTTTGAGAATATAAAAATAATCGATATAATTTTTCAACAATTTATTTTGGGGAACAAAAAGTTTTAGATCCATAAATACAATGAAATAATAGTTGTTTTTAAATCGATTTGGGCTTCAAATATAGTCAAAAAGGGGTTTGATATTTTTAGGTTCTGAAAATTATATTAATCAAATTGTCTTTATTAGACAATCATTATTAAATACTTAGAAATATTGTTTCTTTGGCTGTATCTCATTAAAAAAACAACAAGGAATTTTTCTTGCTATCCACTATATCTTTTTCTGATAAAGAGAGTTAGAGAATACTGCTATCTGGGATAGAATCTTCATTTAGATATGAACATTTATTTATAGAATAAAAAATTATAATAAGGTTGTAACTTCTATCAATTTCTAAATATATTTACGTAATCATTCACTATTTAAAAAAGATGACCAACGTAGAATTAATAAAGAGCGAGCTTGCTAAAAAAGCTACTACATTTATTACAGGAGGATTTAAACCAACAAATTCAATTTCTGAAAGCTGGATTGGACGTGTTTATCTCTACGCAGAAAATGAAGAAATTCCAAAAGATACTAATGGCAATTTAATGTTACCTCTAATACAGCTTTGTTTAGATGGACTTCCTTTTGTTCCAAGTGCTTTATCTCAAACAAAAGTAATTACAGTTTTTATAGCTGCCGATTTGCCAGCAGATTTAACAGAGAATGGTAATAACTGGTTAATTAGAGAGTATAAGAATACAGACGAATTGGTTGTAAAAGATTTGAGAAATGAAGGTTCATATTTAAAAGAATTCCCATTGCAACCGCAAATTATAACTGCAGATTATCCAGTTTGGGATGGTGGCGGAATACCTGAAGAAATAGAAGATAGAATTATAGAACTTGAAGATTCAGGTGAAATAGAAGACTATTATGATATAGTCGAAAACAACTATGGACACAAAGTAGGAGGTTATCCAACATTTTGTCAATCGGGAGTGTTTTTTGGAGATGATTTTGAGTTTTTGATACAAATTTCTACAGACGAAAAAGCAAATTTGAATATTGTAGATAGCGGTACTATTTTTTTAGCTAAAAACTCAAAAACGAATGAATGGAAATACTATTGTGATTTTTATTAGAAGCTTTTTATTTTAGTAGTAGCTTTATGCGTGTACTAATCTCAATAGGCAGCATTCAGTTTTATGAATGCTGCTTGATGAATATGGAAATCTCTTTAATCTGTAATAACGGTAAGTCCATTTTTAATAATGGATATATTAATTTTATTTGTATTCAATACGTGCGATTCTCCATCTATTTGAGCATCCAGCTGAGTAACATCTGGAACTTCAATATCAAGATTTTGAATCAATGCATGTTCTGCTTTTTTAAATTTCTCAACACTATTACGCAATACATGATAACCTAAAGCCATCTTTTTGATAAATGATAATTTAGGAACAATAATTAAATCCAACCAACCATCATTAAGACTGGCTTTTGGCGTTAAGCTCATATTATAGCCCATTTCATTAGAATTAGAAATGAATAATAAAAATGGTTTTGCATTTATTTTTTTATCATTAAAAGATAATAGCGTATTTCGAGTTTTAAATTCTAAACTAGAAGCCAAAGAAGCTTTTACATAAGCAATAAGCGTACGATTTCCTGATTGTTCGTATTTCTTTATGATTAAAGCATCGATCCCAATTCCAGTATTGCTAAAGAAATAATGGTCATTTATTTTACCCACATCTATAGTAGAAACAGCTCCTTTTCGGATTATTTCGACCGCTTTTTCAAATTTTCTTGGGATATTTAAATTCGAAGCTAAACCATTTCCAGAGCCAACGGGGATAATTCCTAGTTTTATAGAAGTACCAATAAGGCAAGAAGCAACTTCGTTTATCGTACCATCACCACCACAGGCTACAATATAATCAGGAGTATTGGCTACAGCCGCCTTGGTTAATTCGATGGCGTGTTTTTTATGTTTTGTATAATCAACAACTGTTTTAAATTGATTATTTGGGAAATAATTCTGAATGAATGATGCAGATATGTTATGTTTTCCATTGCCCGAGATTGGGTTTACTATAAAATGGATATATGTCATTAGTTTTTTTAATTTTTTTGTAAAGATACTGTTTGCAATCTAATATTTTTTATCAATAAAATAGCTTAATATTTTAAATCAAATTCTGAATTTTAAATTGTATTTATTTTGTGTTTTGAATTTTTAAAAATAGAAAAAAATATTAAACTAGAAAGAATAATAAAAAGGACTAAAGACGAACCAATTGTCCCCAAATTTAAACCTCCTTTTTGGATAGGTTTCGTTAGTAGATCTCCAAATGTTGCTCCAAACGGGCGAGTTAGGATAAATGCCAACCAAAACAATGCAATATGTGAGACTTTAAGAAAATAATATGACAGACCTATTACTAAGAGCAAGGTAGCTATTAAAACAGCTCCACCAAGAAAACCTAGCCCTGTATCATCAGCGATGAAATCGCCTAAAGCAGTTCCTAGAGTATTTGAAAATAAGATTGCTGTCCAGTAAAATATTTCTCCCCGAAAACTACTTATAGTTGTAACATTTAATGAGCTTTCAGTTTTTTTCCAAAGAAAAAGAACTACTAACAAGAGTATGATTAATATTGCAGATCCTTTGGCATAACCTAAACCAAGAGTACGATCCATAAAATCTGAAATAGTTGTTCCAGCTGTACTAGTTGCTAATATTACTGCCCAATAAAGTGGCGGAATATACTTTTTGGAAATTAATTGCCCTAAAAGTACAACCATAAATATAAATAAAAGAATGATTGAACTTGCTCCATAGCCTATTTTTAGAGTCATAGACATCAAATCTCCAGCAGTTTCGCCTAATGTTGTAGCGCAAATTTTCATAATCCAAAATGCGATAGTGATTTCGGGTAATTTTTTCATCTTTAGTTATTAAAACTTATAACTGTATCCAAATCGAACAACTTGTGTTTCGTAGTAATCTCTACTGTTGTAGCTAAATCCATTACCTTGTATATCTTTCTTAATTACAAGTGTGTTTAGGATATCAGTTGCATTAATAAATACTTCGCCTTTCCCTTTTTGAACTGATTTTTTAGCTCCCAAATCTATTGAGAATCGAGAGTTTATCTTTCCCTGCGGAATGACATCAGGAGCGAGATATACTGCTGATAATTGACCGCTAACCGTTTTATTAAATTGAAAAGTATTGTTCCATTTAGCATTTCCAGAAATAATCTTTTGCTTTTCGGCAAAGTAGATTGTTGGAACAGGATATAAATTTGTTACAGTAAATGCATCTATTTTATTTTGATAGGCATTTCCATTTAAGTTAAAAGAGTACCACGAATTAACTTCTTTAGAATATACTATTTCTATACCTGTAGAAGAACTTTTACCTGCATTTTGAAAAACAGCATAAATAAGATTACTGTTTGGAGCTGTTGTTGCAATACGGCTAATTGTACCATTTACAAAACGATGGTATAGCGATGTAAATAAATAACCTTTGCCAATAGTTGCTTTATAACCAAGCTCAAATGCAGTGGTGAATTGCGGTTTAAGTGCAGGGTTACCAACTTTTATAATTTCGGCATCATCGTATTTAGGAAAAATTCGAATATCTACTTCACTTGGTCTGTCGACTCTACGGTTATAAAAAGCAGTCAACTTATTATTGTCATTAATTTTATATCCAAATCGAACACTAGGGAAGGGCTGTGTATAATCGTAACCATCGCTTTTGTAAGTAGAATGATTAGGATTTACATCATACTGTAATTTTACATATTCCAAGCGAAGACCAATTTCGGCTTCGATTTTATTATTCTCGAATATATAGTTACCATACAATGCAGGAATAATCTCTTTGTAAGTCGCCCAGCCACCAGCATTAGGATCTAGCGGAGAATTTATACCAGGGTAAAACTGCATGTTTGTTGGAATTTCTCTATTTCTGAATTTTAAACCAGTTTCAAAACGTCCGTACTTTAAAGGTTGAATATAATCAATATTGATATCGATCACTTTTTCATCAGAAAGTAATTTAAAAGAATCTTTCCCAGTAAAAGTTGGCATAATATTGTCAAAGAAATATTTTTCATCTTCTCTATGATAGGTATAATTAATTCCAGCATTTAGTTTGTGCCCCGCTTCTTTAAATTTATGTTGGTAAGAAGCTGATAGCATTACAGTTGTTTTTAATTCATCTTCAAGAAATTGCCATAAGCGCAAGCGTTGAGAATAATCATGATTAAAGAACGGTTGATCTCCATTATCGATAATCTTTTCGCTTCCAAACATACCAGATAATGCAAATGTATTTTGCTCATTATAATTCCAATCAATCCCCGTTTTTATCGTTGTAAAATGAGTATCCCGGTTTCTTTTTGTTTGCTGGTTTACAACAGTACCATCATCATACGTTCGGGTAACAAATTCATTTTTATTAAGCGTTTCGGTATATAAATAATCAGCTTGTAAATAGGTGTTTATTTTGTTCTTTCGGTAATTTAACGAAAGCGAAGGATTTATTTTAGGAGTAACTTCATATTGAGGTCTTATAGTAGGTAAATTGGATTTACGTTGCCATAAAGCACCATATCCGGATGCAATACCTACTTTTCCGTTAAAGCCTTCTTGTTTATTTTTTTTGTAAACAATATTGATAATACCTGCATTCCCATTGGCGTCAAATTTAGCCGAAGGATTATTGATAATTTCTATTTTCTCAATAGCCGAAGCAGGAATATTATCCAAACCCGATTGATTACCGAAACCAGTTAATGCCGTTTGTTTCCCATCAATAAAAACCATTACTTTGTCATTGCCTCTCAACTGTACTTTTCCGTCTTGAACCGTAACACCCGGAAGACTTTGCATAGATTGTAAAACCGAGCCACCACTTTGAGTAATATTATCGGCTACAGAAAAGACTTTTTTATCCATTTTGGCATTTACTTCATCTGTTTTGGATGCCGTTATTATTACTTCTTTTAGCGTATTAATATCTTCGTCTAGTTCTAGGGTTGATAAATCCAAATAGTCTGATAAAGTTCCAACAAACAGTGCTTGTGTTTTGGTTTTATATCCTACGAAGCTAATCTCCAGTATATAATTTCCAGAGTTGATGTTTGAAAATGTAAAACGCCCCTCTTCGTTGCTAACTACTCCAGCAACAAATGCTTGATTCTTGGATGATTTTAAAACAATATTGACATAAGGAATTGATGTTTTTAAGTTCTTGTCCTTTATGATTCCCGAAATAGTGACCGATTTGGTTTGTGCTGTTGTCTTTGAAACTAGTAATAAAGCCAAAGTAAGCAACAAAAATATGTTTGCTTTCATAGATATTTAGAGATTTGCTTGCCAAAAAAATAGGTAAAAAGATTCCTGTGCTAGATATAGGTGAGTGTCCTATATAGCATTTATAAATTCAGTTATTAAAAATGTATTTAGATTAAATGTATCAGTATTAGTAATTTTGATACCTATCTAAGATGAAAGTCACGATAGTTTATTTGGCTATTTCTTTGACAAAATTTCCTTTATGATCGAATATTAAATCTTTTTTATAGATTTCTACCTCAAAAAAAACTTTACCATTAACATCTGTGATTTTAGCAACTTCTCTAATTTTTTTACGACGATAATTCACTTTAACGTATGGTAAAATGCTATTAGGTAATTGTTCTTTGGTTATTTTAACTTCTGTTTGAATAAGGTTTCCAGAACTATCTAGTATAGCCGATTGTACTTCCTTATCATAGGTAAAGGTAACTTCATAGTTGTCATTTTCTTTCTCCCACTTTGGATTGGTAGCATCTGGAAATTTTATTAAAAAAGTTGATTTTACAATTCCAGGAACCTCTTTTGGAGTTAAGTCCTGAGCCATTGCAAAAGTTGAAATTAATATTGCGAATAGTGCTATTATTGATGTTTTCATGTATTCTTAGTTTCTATTAATAAATCTACAGTTCAAAATTAGAATAGAATTCTGTAGGAAGTTTGAATTTTTAGAATTTAACGGTAAAACGGTGTAAATTATTCTCAAATGCATAGTCTATTTTCCAATGACTTATTTCGGTAATTTTTTTTATGATTGCCATTCCCAAGCCGTTTCCTTGCGAAGATGGATTAGATTTAGAAAAACGATTAAATAATTTATCTACGATCAATGATGTTTCCTGACCTGTATTTAAAAACGTAATAGATTCACTAGTAATTATAATACTGATTTCCCCATTTTTGATATTGTGTCTAATAGCATTGAGAAACAAATTATTAATAAGCACTTCTGTTAGTGAGGGGTTGCCTTCTATTTTTAGTTTTTCTGCATATTCTATAACAATGTTGAGGTTCTTAGCCTTTGCCTGCTCAGTAAAAAAGTCAAGATGTTTTTTTAGATATTCATTTATAACGATGTGCTGTTTGTCTAGATAATTTTCATTTTCAATTTTAGATAATAACAAAAGGTTTTTATTTAATCTATTTAATCGTGAAACATCTTTATTTAGGGAACTTAAAACTTCCGACTGCTCTTTTGTTACGTCAAGCTGAAAGAGGGTATCTATTTTTGTCTGAAAAAGCGCCAATGGTGTTTGTAATTCATGAGCTGCGTTTTCGACAAATTCTCTCTGATTGTTATAAATGTCGGTATTTTTTTCGATAAGGCGATCCAAACTTTTGTTAAGTCCGTTAAACTCTTCAACATCAGTATGCATAAATTTTGGCTTATTGTTTTTATCTATTTCAAATCCCTGAATCTGATTTAGCGTATCATAAAAAGGAGCCCAAAGTTTTTTGGATAAAACTTTAGTAATTAGTAATATGCCTAAAAGTAAAATAATAATAACTACTAAAAACAATAACGCAATACTTACAATTAAATCTTCCTTTTCTATCAAATTAATTCTTCCAACGTAGGTGTAAGGTTGCCCATTTATTTCTATTGGAGAATTAAGTTCTCTGTAAGGTTCATTTTCATTTTCGAGTTCATCAAAATAAATCTTATCAAAAATGGTGTCTTTAGTAACAATATGAGACGGAATAATCTGAACATTTCGATTGTATTTATTCCACAATGAGATATCATTGCTGTTCATTTTAGGTAATTCTTCTTTTAAGAATTCATCTCTGTGTAAAGAGAGTGTTTCATCAGTTTCCTCAATGTATAACCGTTCTGTGATGTAGTAAAAAGCAGGAACTGATATTAACAGTATCAAAACTGAAAATAACAAAAAACTGGCAGTCGTTTTATTTAAAAGTTTTTTATTCATTATCCCATTTGTATCCTAAACCATAAATCGTTTTTATATAATCACCACTTTTAGCATTGCTTAGCTTCTTTTTTAGGTTTTTTATATGTGCATAAACAAAATCGTGATTATCCAGCATATCAGCCATATCCCCCGAAAGATGTTCGGCAATAGCTCCCTTTGAGAGTACTTTGTTTTCATTGCCTATTAAAAACAGTAATAAGTCTATTTCTTTTTTTGTGATATCTAGTTTTGTATTGTTTACAGTGACTGTTTTAGATAAGATATCGATAACAATTTCATTAAAGATAACAGTATTATTTCCTTTAAAATTTTTACGGCGTATAAGTGCTTGGATTCGTACTAATAATTCAGATAAATGAAAGGGTTTTGTTAAATAATCATCAGCACCTAGATTGAATCCTTCAATTCGGGTATCTAGTGTTTCTTTGGCAGAAATAATAATAACCCCTTCAGTTTTATTTCTTTTTTTTAATTCTTTTAGTATATCAAATCCATCACCATCGGGAAGCATTAAATCTAATAATACACAATCATAATCATAAAGATTAATTTTGTCCAGAGCGTCTTTGTAAGATCCAGAGGTCTCACAATGAATCCCATTGGGCTTGAAATAACTTTTTATACTTGCAGCTATTTCTAATTCGTCTTCTATTATCAAAATTTTCATAACGCAATTTACTAATTCAATTCTGAATGAATTCTGAATTTTATTGATTTTAAATATTAAAATTTGGATTGACTCTTACCAAATACTTTGAAATATATGATATTAGTTTATTAAAGACTATCTGTTTTTTAGAAAAAATATGATTTGAGGTACCTTTTTACTAAAGGGTTTAATAGTATAAAAAAATATTTCTTTTGTTGCACTTTACTATCTTTGGCTATCGTAATTTTTATATTGAAAACGGTTTTGAAAAATACTCTATTGTTTTTTTTTCTGGTTATTGTTTGCCATTCTGTTTCTGCGGATAACAGCGCTGATTCTGTTTTTGTAAAATTGAATTTGGCTTTGAAAAACAAACAGAAATATGATGCCATAAAAGAAGAACGAATTGCTAATTTTAAGAAAATAAAATCTACGGATTTATCCGATTATCAAGAGTATAATTATAACCAAACGTTATATAAAGAATACCAAAAATTCAAATCAGATTCGGCAATTTTGTATGTCAAGAAGAATCTGAAGATTGCTTATGAGTTACATAAAAAAGATTTAGTAGAAACAGCCCAATTACAATTAGCAAATCTATATTCCTCATCGGGGAGATACCGTGAGTCTGAAGAAATCTTAAAAAGTATAAATAAAAAGCTCCTATCACCGAAATTACTTCCAGATTACTACGAAGCATATCGTGAGTTTTTCTCGCATTATTCGACTAATAGTTACAATCCGATGTATGTTGAGCAAGTTGTAAAATATCGTGATTCACTGTTAGCAATATTAAATCCTCAATCGCTGAAGTATAAAATCAATCTTGCCGAAAAGAATATTTCAGAGGGGCAAATTGGTAGAACCGAGAAAGACCTGATTCAATTGCTAAAAGAAACAAAGGATGACAACCCGCAATATGCTATGATTGGCTACCTTTTGGGAAGCATTAATAAAAAGAAAGAGAATTTAGAATTAAAAAAAACGTATTTCGCTATATCCGCAACTGCTGATTTAAAAAACTCAATAAAAGACAACGCTTCAATTCAGGAATTAGCTTTAGTTTATTATGAATTAGGAGATGTAGATACGGCTTATAAATTGACAAAATCAGCTATCGAAGACGCTATTTTTTGTAATGTACAATTCCGTACACTTCAAATGTCTGAAGTATTTTCGATTATCAATACAGCTTATCTAGATAAAGAAGCCAAAAGCAAAAGTCAATTGCAATTGTATTTGATATTGATAAGTGTGCTATCAGTATTCCTCGTTTTGGCAGTGATTTATGTTTACAAACAGATGAAGAGAGTTTCCAGAATAAAGGAAGAACTTTCTAAAACAAGCGAAGAACTGGTAAAATTAAATGCAGACATCAGTAAAACAAATAATCAGCTACAGGAACGAAATGCTCAATTATCTGATTCCAATCATATTAAAGAGGAATATATTGCCCATTTCTTTAGTCTTTGTTCTAGTTATATCAATAAGCTCGAAACGTATCGTATTACTTTAAATAAGAAAGCAACAGCCAAACAATTTGATGAATTGTATAAGATTTTAAAATCAAATACTTTGGTTGATAATGAGCTAGAAGAATTATATAAAAACTTTGATACGATTTTTTTAAATCTGTATCCAACTTTCGTGAAAGACTTTAACTCGTTGCTTATTACCGAAGAACAAATTGTACTTAAGCAAGGAGAATTGTTAAATACAGAGTTGCGAATTTTTGCTTTAATACGACTTGGTATTAATGACAGTGTAAAAATTGCTGCTTTCCTTCGTTACTCTTTGAGCACTATTTATAATTACCGTACAAGAGCGAGAAATAAAGCGGCAGTTTCTCGTAATGATTTTGAAGAAATGGTTGTTAAAATAGGATCAATTGCTGTTAAAACGCATTAATTTATTTTAATTCTACTACTTTTTTTATCACATAAAAATAGTTAACTGTTTGTTCTTTAGTTAGTTGTGTTTTTTTGTAGCTACTTTTCTTTAATAGCGCTTTCTAATTATACTATATCGTTTTAGTTTTACAATGTAATTACATGAATCTTAATTTAAGATTAAGTAAGATTTAAGTTTTGTCATTATATTAAAATAAATTATTAATAAATAAGTAGTTATGTTTAGAAACATTAAAGCAGTTGTTGTTTTGCTCTTATTAGGTACATTCGGAATGAATGCACAAAATAAAGTACCAGTTTATCTAGATGATAAAAAGCCAATTCAAGAACGTGTAGAAGATGCACTTGCGAGAATGACACTAGAAGAAAAAGTGGCAATGGTTCATGCACAATCAAAATTTAGTTCGCCTGGAGTACCACGTTTAGGAATTCCTGAATTCTGGATGACAGACGGACCTCACGGTATTCGTTCAGAAGTTTTATGGGATGAATGGGATCAGGCCGGATGGACAAATGACTCTTGTATTGCTTTTCCAGCTCTTACTGCTTTAGCAGCAACTTGGAACAAAGAATTGTCTTCATTATATGGTAAATCTATAGGTGAGGAAGCACGTTACCGTAATAAAACTGTTTTGTTAGGACCAGGTGTAAATATTTATAGATCGCCACTTAACGGACGTAACTTTGAATATATGGGAGAAGATCCGTTTTTGGCTTCAAAAATGGTAGTGCCTTATATTAAAGGCGTACAGCAAAACGGTGTTGCAGCTTGTGTAAAACATTTTGCATTGAATAATCAAGAAACAAATCGGCATACTGTAAATGTAAATGTAGATGATCGTGCTTTGTACGAGATCTATTTGCCAGCATTTAAAGCAGCTGTTCAAGAAGGAGATGCTTGGACTATAATGGGATCTTATAATAAATATAAAGGACAGCCTAATTGCCATAATGAGTTTTTGTTAAATGATATTCTTCGTGGAGAATGGGGATTTAAAGGAGCTGTTGTTGCCGATTGGGGAGGAGTAAGTAACACACGTCAAGCAATTACAAATGGTTTAGACATGGAGTTTGGAACATGGACAAATGGTTTATCTGCAGGAACAAGCAATGCTTATCAAAATTATTACTTAGCAAAACCTTATCTAGATTTAATTAAATCAGGAGAAGTAGGAACTAAAGAATTAGATCAAAAAATACGTAACATCCTTCGATTAGCTTTCCTTACTACAATGGATAAAAACAGACCATATGGTTCGTTTGGAACAGAAGAACATGGTCTTGCTGGTCGCAAAATTGCCGAAGAAGGAATCGTTTTATTGCAGAACAAAAATAATATACTGCCAATTAATCTTAACAAAACGAAGAAAATTGCTGTTATTGGAGAGAATGCAATAAAGATGATGACAGTAGGTGGAGGTAGTTCTTCATTAAAAGCTAAATATGAAATTTCACCATTAGACGGTTTAAAGAAAAGAGTGGGAACACAAGCTGAAGTTATCTATGCTCGTGGATATGTAGGTGACGCTGAGGGGAATTACAACGGAGTTGTTTCAGGACAAGATTTGTCAGAGAAACGTCCAGCAGACCAATTATTAGCAGAAGCTATTGATGTTGCTAAAAAAGCTGATATCGTATTGTTTGTAGGTGGATTGAACAAAAGTAATTATCAAGATGCTGAAGGTGTTGACCGTTTAGGTTTAGAGCTTCCATACAATCAAGATAAAATTATAACTGAATTACTTAAAGTAAATAAAAACCTAGTATTCATCAATATCTCAGGAAATGCAGTAGCAATGCCATGGGTAAATGAAGTACCTGGAATTGTACAAGGATGGTTTTTAGGATCAGAAACAGGTAATGCTTTGGCTTCAGTTTTAGTTGGAGATGCTAACCCTTCAGGAAAATTGCCATTTACTTTCCCTGTAAAATTAAAAGATAACGGAGCACATGCTTTGGGAGAATTTCCAGGAAAAGAAGAAGTAACATACAACGAAAGTATTTTTGTAGGATACCGTTGGGCAGATAAGCAAAAAGTAAAACCATTGTTTAGTTTTGGACACGGATTAAGTTATACTACTTTCCAATACGGAAAAGTTACTGCTGATGCAAAAACGATAACTGCCGCTGATAAAATTACATTTACAGTAAAAGTTAAAAATACAGGAACTAAAGATGGTTCAGAAACAGTTCAGTTGTACATAAGTGATTTAAAATCATCTTTACCACGTCCAATCAAAGAACTGAAAGGATTTGAGAAAGTAAATCTAAAAGCAGGAGAAGAAAAAACAGTTTCAATTACAGTTGATAAAGCAGCTTTAAGCTTTTTCGATCCTGTTAAGCATGACTGGGTTGCTGAACCAGGTGACTTCGAAGCGTTAATTGGAGCTTCTTCTACAGATATTAAAACAAAAGTGAAGTTTACTTTAAAATAGTTTCACAAAAGATGCTTTTGAAGCTTTATAATTAGTGCTTCAATGGTTGGTTAGTTAGTTTGCATAATCCCGATTACCTTTTGTGGTAATCGGGATTTTTTTGCTTAAATTTACTATACCATTTTTGTTTTTTTTAATAGAAACAAACCTCAAGTGTTTAGATAGATTAAAGTTATAAAGTAGGATTAGTTATAAGGTGTAAGAGCTTAATAGTAGGGAGAAATACATAATATAAAAGAGTCTAATTGATTGTTCTTAAAATATTTATTAATCGTAAAGTATCACTGCTTTACATTTAAATTCAAAAAACATGAAGAACTTTATGCTAATGATTTTTGTAATTTGCTTATTCACAGGTTGCAAAAAGGATCAAAAAGAAGCGACTACTGAAAAAAAAGCAGCTATTGTAAACGATGATAGTACGATTATAAAAACAGCCGAAATGGCTTATTTGTATGGTTTACCATTAGTATTAATGGATATTGCCCGCAGACAATCAACTAATGCGGAAGAGGTAGGGAGTATGGCAGCACCTATGAACCAGTTTGTTCATAAATCAACGTTTCCGGATGCTACTCTTAAAAATGGTACACGACTTAATGCCGATACTTATTATTCATCGGCTTGGCTAGATTTAAGCAAAGAACCTATAGTGCTTTCAGTTCCTGATACATATGGAAGGTACTATCAGCTTTCGATGCAAGATGCATACACCAATATTTTTTCCTCATTAAATAAAAGAACTACAGGAACAGGAGCAGCAAATTTCTTAATTACAGGACCAAAATCTACTGAGCCAGTTCCGATAGGAATGCAAGAAATTAAGTCTCCTACCAATATGGTACGTATTATTAATCAAATTCAAATGAATAGTTATGTTGATGGACTAAAAGTGTATAAGCTGCAACGACAATATAAATTAATTCCTTTGAGTGGTTGGGCTACAGATTATGTTGCTCCAAAAGGTAAAATTGATTCATCGGTTCCAAAAGGTTCGCCAAGTGAAATTGTTTCTAAAATACCTATTGGAGAGTTTTTTAATTATGTAAATCAGTTAATGGCTAATAATCCGCCAAGAGACAAAGATGCTGAAACGGTAAAAATGTTTGCTACAATTGGAATTAAACCAGGAAGTAAATTCAACTTAAGTGGCTTTAATAGTTCAGTGCAATCAGTAGTAAGGGCACTTCCAGATAAAATGCTAGGAGCACTAAATAAAGAGATAACAATGCCTCCAAAACTAGAGAACGGATGGACTCCAATAGATTTAAAATTAGGAGCATTTGGAACTGATTATAAGCACAGAGCAATGATTTCCTATAAAGGATTAGAAATTAATCTTCCTCAAGATATAATTAATTCTTCTTGTATGGTCGATGAGGGAGGTGATAAACTAAATGGATCCAATAAATATACGATTCATTTTAATCAGGATGAAATTCCATTAGCAAATGCCTTTTGGTCATTAACAGCCTATGATGCTAAAGGAGCATTTGTTGCCAATCCTATGAACCGTTTTACAATAGGTAATCGTGATTCATTAATTAGAAATGCCGATGGTTCGATAGATATTTATTTTCAAAGATCATATCCCGGAAAAATCAGAGAAAATAATTGGTTGCCAGTATCATCTGGAGAATTTAATATAGTATTGCGAGTATATTCTCCAAAAGAACAAATGTTAAAAGGAAAATGGATCATACCTTCAATAAAAAAAACAGTTCCAATAGCTCCAGTAACTGAATCAGTACCGGTTACAGTAGCTGTATCAGAATAACTTTAGTATAAAATATTTCAATAGACAAAAGAGACACTAAATTCAAAATAGATGAATGGTAGTGTCTCTGTTTTTTAATAGCTTAAAAGCATTTTGCAAAGTTTTAAAAAGAAGAATTTAGCAGTAATAACTTATAAGCTTATCTGATAAATTCTAGATTCTTCTCCCCAAGGATGATGCCCTTGTCCGATATAATTAAAACCATATTTCTCATAAAAACCGACATGATCAGTGCATAGATGTAAGTTATTAAATCCTGCTTTTTTTGAATCTTGTTTTGCTTTTTCAATTAATAAGGATCCATATGAATTTCCTCTGTGTTTTTCATCTATAAAAATGGCGCATACCCAAGGATATAAATCCATTCGGCTAATAAAGTCATTTGTAATAAGACCCGCGCAGCCAATAATAGTATTATCCTTTTCTAATATATACCACTGAGGCAATGAATCTTTAGCATTAATACTATGTGTAATACAATCTTCATAAATAACTGCAGGTACTTCTGGCCAGCTATCTTGAAAATAATGTATTGCCTTATCTTTATATTCGGGATTTTCCCTTACCGAAATTATTCTCATCTTAATTTTAAATTTATTGTATTTTGGTTATTTGGCAAAGAAAATTACATTTAGCAAAGTTATTAGCTTTGAACTTCAGAACCTTATAGACTATTTTCGTCCTTGATTCCTTTGAGCAGTGCATAAATCGCCATTGCGTGCCCTTGTCCTAAATCAAAATCTTCTTTAAGCCAGTTTGTAATATCGCCAGCTTTTATTTCAGGTTTAAGTTTCCCATTTAATGTAAAACCTTTTTGCTCTGCCAAAGTTCTAAATTCAGCTGGACCATTAGCTGTTTTTTCTTTAATTGTTTTTAAGTATCCTTGAAATGACATAAAATGTTGGTTTATTGGTTAATATTAAATTTTATTTCAGAAAACAACTATAAAAATATAGATTTTTATATTCTTTAGTTTATCTAAAAGAATATTTTTTCATTTTTAAAATTACTAATTCACTCTAATTGAATAACCTCTTAACTCAGAAAGAGTTTGTAGCTTTACAGTAATTTACTAAAACAATAAAGATATAATGTATACAAAACTACTAGAGCTTGTCGCGGAGATTATTACCATTGATGATTCGGATGCAATCTTGGTTGAACGTTTTTTTGAGCCAGTAAGTTGCGGTAAAGGAGAAATTTTGGAAAAAGAAAACAAGATAGCTCAATATTTATATTTTATTAATTCGGGGTTTATCAGGGCTTTTTATAATAAAAATGGCGATCAGATAACTACGCATATTAATTGTCCTTCTGGATTCATTACCTCTTTTAATAGTTTTGTAACAGGTATTCCTGCGGTAGATAATATTGAATGTCTTACTGCATGTGAAGTGTTGCGAATTACCAAAAGCGATTTGGATACATTATGCCATAAAAGCCAAAAGTGGGCAGATTTTGCCAGAATTATTTATGAAAAATCTTTAATTTATAATGAGCAGCGTACAAATGACATCATTGCGTTATCAGCTGAAAAACGCTATCTTAAAATCCTGAACGATAATCCTGCTATGATACAAAATGTCCCACTTCAATATATAGCGTCGTTTATAGGAATCAAACCCGAAAGTTTGAGTCGAATTCGTAAACAAATAATTTCCTAACATAGATCAAGTAGATTGCTTTGGTTATTACTGAATTTTGTGTCAGAAATAATTAAAGAAATGAAAACGATAAAAAACAAAACGGCATTTATTACTGGGGCATCCTCTGGTATTGGAGAAGCATTTGCTTATGAACTAGCAAAACAAGGAGCAAATCTAATATTAACAGCTCGATCTGAAGATAAACTGCAAGTCATAGCCCGAAAAATTACTAAAAAGTATAATGTAAGAGTAACAGTGCTTACAGGAGATCTTTTGCAAAAAGAAACGCCACAAAAATTATACAATCAGATAAAACAAGCTGAATTGTCTGTTGACTTGCTGGTGAACAATGCAGGATTTGGTAAATGGGTAAATTTTCTAGACGAAAGTATAGAAGATTATGAAGACATGATCGAAATAAATGTTAATGCATTAGTCAAATTATGCCATCTGGTATTACCAGATATGCTGAAAAAAGGGGATTGTGGAATAATAAATGTAGCTTCAACCGGCGCATTACAGCCATGCCCATATGTTGCAGTATATTGTGCAAGTAAATCATTTGTATTAGATTTTTCAGAAGCATTACAAGGAGAATATTCTAAGCATAGTATTACCATTACAGCACTATGTCCAGGGAATACTGCCACAGGTTTCCAATCGGTTGCAAAAGCAAATACTAAAGGTATGGCCGCAGACACTCCAGAGACAGTTGCTAAACAAGGAATTTCAGCATTATTAAAAAATAAAAGCTTTAAGATTGTAGGTACTGCAAATTATTTACAATCATTTTTACCAAGAGTATTACCAAGAAAAACAATGATTGATATAGTAAGTAAAATGATGAATGGAAAAGTAAATAGCTAAAGAGGTAAAAGAGAAAAACATCTTAATTTTTCTCACTTATAATGATATGAGACAGTTATTCCACATAGCTTCCCCAATAAATTCTAAGTTCCACGAAGCTTTTTAGCTTTGAACCTCAGAACCTTATTTATCTCAAATAGTTTTCTATGAAATAAACAATTGTGAGATTCTTAACGCACTTTAGTTGGTAAAATTCATTAATTTAACAAAAGTTAAAAAATAAGCTTACTATGGAAAATTCAAGACTCAAATCCTTTATACCACTTTTTTATCTTGTTTGGTCAGATGACCTTTTAACACAAAAAGAGTTCGTTACCTTGCAAGAATTCATTCGTTCGCAAAATTGGCTTTCCAAAGAAGAACAGGAAGAGTTACTTTCAAAAATTGATATTTCAACACCTCCATCTAGAGAACAGCTTACAAAATGGAAGATAGATATCGAGAAAAGTATTCAGGATAAACAGTCTGTTAAATCTATATTTGATATAGTTTTAGCTCTTTCAGGAGATGATAAAAGTCTAAAAGAATTAGAACCTGTTTTTACAAAACTAGAAAATGATCTTGGTGTATTTGGTGAAGAAGCTATAGGAGCTTTTAAAAAAACAGCGACTTCATTTACTTCAAATTATAAAACCGAGAGTAGTTTTGATACCAAAATACTTACTGAGATTTTGGATGGAGAACAAGCTTCAATTATAAAAAGAGTAAAAACGGTGATAAGCAAACCTGAATTTGCTTATGAAACTTCTACAGATACTACTGTTTATCGTGCAAAAGTATATGAATGGTGTAAAATCCTTGCTAAGGAAAACCTTGGTAATATGGCCTATCCGAAGCAATATGGTGGAGGAGAAAATATAGCCGATTATTTTGCCATTATGGAAACGCTAAGTTACCATGATCTAAGTTTGGTAATCAAGTTTGGTGTACAATTCGGACTTTGGGGAATGAGTGTGCAATCGTTGGGTACAGAAAAACATTATAGCAAATACCTAAAAGATATAGGTTCGCTTAAGCTACCAGGATGTTTTGCTATGACCGAAACGCATCATGGATCGAATGTTAAGGGACTTGAAACTACTGCAACTTACAATCACAATAACCAGACATTTACCATTCATACACCAAACGCAACTGCACAAAAGGAATATATTGGTAATGCGGCAGTACACGGGCAGATGGCAACTGTGTTTGCAAAATTGTTCATTAATGATGTTGATTATGGAGTAAACGCATTTATTGTGCCTTTAAGAGATACAGCTGGCAATACTATAAATGGTGTTACTATTGGAGATTGTGGGCATAAAATGGGGTTAAACGGAGTAGATAACGGAACAATTAGCTTTGACAATGTGGTTATCCCAAAAGAGAATATGTTAGATAGATTTGCTTCTGTCAACGAAAAAGGGGAATTCGAAAGCCCAATACCAAGTGATAACCGACGATTTTTTACCATGCTTGGAACATTGGTTGGAGGACGAATAGGGATTCCGCGCTCCGCATTGGCTGCAGCTAAATCAGGACTGGCAATCACGATTAGATATAGCGATCAACGCAGACAATTTGGACCTGAAGGTGGTTCAGAAGTTCCTATTTTAAATTATCGTATGCACCAACGCAGATTGATTCCACAGCTGGCAAAAACGTATGCAGTTCATTTTGCTTTGCAATATCTTACCAATCGTTTCCTGAATAAGAAAGAATCAGAAATGCAGGAAATCGAAGCACTTGCTGCAGGAATGAAATCCTATTCAACATGGAGTACGAGAGATATTTTACAAGAATGCCGTGAAGCCTGTGGGGGCAAAGGATATTTGTCTGAAAATAGAATCGATGCGTTAAAAAATGACACCGAAATTTATACCACTTTTGAAGGGGATAATACTGTATTAATGCAATTGGTAGCTAAAAATCGTTTATCCGAATTTAGAAAATCGTTTGGAGAAATGGGAACAATGGGAATTATTAATTATGTTTATGAAAATGCAAAAACAGTTATTTCTGAGAAAAACCCAATTGCAACTCGTAAAACAGACGATGTGCATTTGCTTGATAATGAGTTTCATTTATTAGCATTTCAGCACCGAGAAAAAACAACATTGGCATCAGCGGCTAAGCGTATAAAAAACTTATTGATAGCGGATTGGAGCCTTACGATGCATTTAATGTGGTGCAACACCAAATGATTGATGTGGCTCAAGCCTATTTGGAACGAATCGTTTTAGAACAGATTCAACTTGCAATAGAGTCAGTTAAAGATGTAAACGTTAAAGAGATTTTATCAAAATTATGTCACTTGTATGCTCTTGCTCAAATAGAAAAAAATAAAGGATGGTATCTTGAAGATGGATATATGGAAGCTGTTAAAACAAAGGCGATTCGTAAAATGGTTAATCAGCTTTGCTGGGATATCAGACCCGATGCAGTTTCGTTGGTCAATGCATTTGATATTCCCGAAAGTTGCCTCGCAGCACCAATATTGAGGTAGTCATTAATTGTTGATTTTGTTTGTGAATGTTGACATGAAGATTAAACAATTTTTAGCTCACCTTGTTATCTAATGTAACTCCACAAAGCAAAAGTTTTAAAAAATAAACCATTAAGAGATTAAGAATAAGAACTTAAATTTCTTAATCTCTTAATGGTTAAAAAAAGATAATGTTTCAAAACACTTAAGCTGTTTCTTTTAGCTTTTTAATGATTTCCATATAACGATTCTCAAAAATAGTTTGCTCAACAGGAACAACTACAGCCTGAAATAATTGCATTAAATCATCGGCGTGATTTGCTACTTTTTTAGTTTGAAAACTATAATGAATAAACTTAATCCATAGTACAGCTTTTAGTTCCGTTTCATCTTCATTCCACATTTTCATCTCTACCAATAGCACATTATCAGTATATTGAATTAATTGAGAATCTATTAGAACAGTTTCCATGGTAGATGCTGGTCTCATATAGCTTATTTGGTTTGAAGCAACAACCCAACTTAAGGCTGATGTTTTCATAAGTTTAAATATATCCAAACCATAATGCTCTGCAATTTGATCTTCACGAGTGTTAATGAAGTATTCCAAATATTTTGCATTGTTTAAATGATTGAATGGGTCACAATCCTGAAATCTGATTTTTCTTTTTGTTTTTAATACTTTTTCCATTGTTCGTTAAATTACACTGCATACCAATTGGTATTTAGTGAGTTAAATTTTTTTTACTTTTTTATAGTTTCTATTATCATGTTATCAATGCAATCCATTGCATTGGTTATGTAGGTTTCGTCATTGTGAGTGAAAGCTAGAAGTGAGCTACCTTCAATTAGTGATAAAATTATCTGGGCGTATTTATTTACATCAATGTCTGATTTTATTTCATTAAACTCAATCCCTTTTTTCAGTATATCTATTAGACCATTAATAAATTTTTGAGAAAGTTTTTCAGCGGCTTCAAACAGTAACGGATTAACAAATTTTGTATCCACACCAACCCTAAGCATCGGACAACCGCCTCTGTCTTTAACCAGATTATAATAACTGCGTTGGTAATTTGTTATTGTGTGGAGTTTGTTTATACTACCTTCCTTGGTAGCAATTAGTTTAAAGAGCGGTAGTATAGCTATGCTGATATTGAGTTGAAACGCTTTTAAAGCTAAATCTTCTTTATTCGAAAAATTACAATAAATAGCTCCTTTGGTAAGTCCAGTTGCATTTGTAATATCTGATAAACTCGTACCAATATAGCCTTGTTTATTAAAAATTGGGGCAACTTTATTTAATATAAATTCAGAAGTATTCATAGCTCTGTTCGATTTTTGAATAAATTACAGCACAAATATAATAAATAAATACCAATCGGTATGTGGAAGAAATGTTTTATTTTAAATCGAGATTTCAAAGTTTTAAATATCCTTTTTTAGAATCACATTTTAGCAATTAACATCCCTAATGTTTGTATTGATTGTCTTAATTCATTGCTCCATGGTAACCCAAAACTTAAGCGCATGCAATTAGAAAACTGATCTTGAAATGAAAATATACGGCCTGGGGCTATGCTAATATTATGTTTCATTGCGAGATGATAAAAAACGGCTGTATCTATTTTTTTATCCAATTCAAGCCAAAGAAAAAATCCTCCTTGGGGCTGACTCACCTTGGTTCCTGCAGGAAAAGATTCCAGTATGGTATTGATATAATTAATACTGTTGTGATGCAAAATTTGACGTATTTTTCGAAGGTGATTTTCGTATCTGCCATTTTTAAGGAAATCAGCAACTACTTCATGCGTTATAGTGGTAGAAGAAACAGTGTGATAAAGTTTGGTGTGTAAGATTTCTTTTTTAAATTTTCCAGGCGAAACCCAGCCCACACGATAACCAGGAGCTAGAGATTTAGATACTGAGTTACAACAAAGCACAATACCACTTTCGTCGTAGGTTTTGCAATTAGTTGGTCTGCTAGTTCCAAAATACATATCACCATAAATATCATCTTCAATAAGCGGTATATTGTAATGTTCCATTAACCGAACGACTTCTTTTTTGTGCTCCACAGGCATCATGCTTCCTGATGGGTTACTGAAATTACTTATTAATAAACAAAGAGTAATCTTCTTGGTTGCAAGTGCTTTTTTTAGCGCATCAAGCTCTATTCCTGTGGTCATGTTGGTAGGTAATTCCATTATATATAGCCCCAATGATTTTGCCAGTTGTAAAATCCCAAAATATACAGGGCTTTCTGTGATAATTGTGTCACCAGGTTTAGTCAATGTCATTAAACAATGAGATATAGCTCCTATACAACCAGATGTCGTAATTACATCGTCTTCGGTTAATGTACCTCCCCAAGTAAAAGACCATCTGGCAATTTCTTTTCTCAAATTTAGATTTCCTTGCACTTCATCGTAGCAAGTACCACTATTAGGAGACTGTCGCACTGCTTGTATCATTCCTTTGTTTAATTTGGTAATAGGAAGAAGCTCATTAGATGGGAAACCCAAAGAAAGCATAGTCACATTTTTATCCATCATACTGCCATAAACAAGATCAATTAAGTCTTCACGTTCAATATTGGCACTGCTAATTATAGGACTACTGGGTGAAGGCTCAGCTATCGTTCGTGATGAAATATTACTTACATAATAACCAGATTGTGGTCTGGATTCTATAAGTGAACGACTCTCCATCTCGTAATATGCTTTGCTTACTGTACTCATACTGTATCCAGTTTCGGCACATACTTCTCGTATTGAAGGAAGTTTATCTCCAACATTAAAAAGACCTGATTTTATTTGTTTTTCAATTCGGTCAGCAAATTGTAGATATAAGTAGTTGGAATTTTTCATTTTAAAAATGATAACTGTTACGCTGCAATTTAACAAAACTGTATCTGTATTGCTATTTTATTTTCTAGAAATTTGCAGTGTCACAAAAGGTAAACAAAAAAATCTCCATGAAGAACACAAAATATTACTTGGCAGCCATTACTGCGTATACAATCTGGGGTTTTTTTAGTTTGGTATTAAAACCAATACATTCCTATGCTTCGTTGGATATTTTGTTTTATCGTGTTTTTAGCTGTAGCATATTATTACTACTAATAACGTTTCTTTTTAAAAGAAAAAGATTTAAAGAAGCTGTTGTTGCATTTAAAGCTTTGTCTGTGGAAAAAAAACGTAGAACTATTTTATTGAACATTGGGGGAAGCGTTTTTTTAACTGCCAATTGGTTTACTTTTATATATGTGATGAATCATGTGAGTGTTAAAGCAACATCACTTGCTTATTTAGTTTGTCCGATCTTGACGACCTTATTGGCATATTTTATTCTGCATGAAAAACTGTCTAAAACGCAATGGATATCAGTAGGGTTGAGTATTACAGGCTGTTTGCTTTTGTCTTATGCTAATATTATGGATATGTTTTTTAGTATAATTATAGGTTTAACTTATGCTTGTTATTTGGTTAGCCAAAGAGTTAATGTTGGTTTTGATAAATTTATAGTGCTTACTTTTCATATAACTTTATCGGCATTATTTTTATTGCCGTTTTTCCCTGCTTATAGCGGACCTGTTCCTACAGAATTTAAATTCTATTTCTGTATCGAAATAATTGCACTTGGTTTTACTATTTTCCCATTGTTACTGAATCTATTTGCTCTTACAGGGCTTAATTCATCTACAGTTGGGATGTTACTGAACATTAATCCAATGATAGCTTTTGGGTTAGCAACTTTTGTATATCATGAACAAAGTGGACCATTACAGATTTTATCATACAGTATTATTTTTATCTCAGTACTTGTTTTTAATTCGCATCATCTTTTTAAAAACAAACAGAAGGCAATTCAAGTAACGAAATGTAGTTGATTTATAAAACGATCAATTTCATTTTAGATAGTAATTTGTCGACACTCCAATTGTAAAAAGGAATTGTAGCCAACAGTAAAGAAGCAGCACTTGCAGTAAATACAGAATAATTAAATGGCGCTCTGTATCCTGCAAAAATAAGCATGCTTAAAGCAAATGATAATGTTAATATAAAACTTCCATAAGCGGAAAATTTAGTTTTAAAACCTATAATTAATAATACACCAAATAGTATCTCTGCTAATGTTGCAATTATGCCCATGACATTAGCCATAGTATGGTTGAGGTAAGGCATTAAGGAATTTGTATAATCAACAAAATTGGTCCAATTTCCCCATCCTACGTTGGGTTCTCCTGCTTCCCCCAGCATACCAAATCTGTCCATTACAGGTAATATAAAACCAATTCCTAAAGCCAATCTTAGGAATATTTGTGCCAACTGTTGTGTGTTTTTCATTTGTTTTATTTTTCGATAATCATTGTGATTCCTTGTCCTCCGGCCGCGCAAATTGATATAAAGCCTCTTCCAGAACCTTTTTCGTTGAGTAATTTTGCCATAACACCAATTATCCTTCCGCCAGTAGCTGCAAAAGGATGTGCTGCTGCCAGACTGCTTCCTTTTACGTTAAGTTTGTTTCTGTCGATTGCTCCAAGACTTTTCTTTAACCCCAATTCTTTACTGAGATCAGGACTTTCCCAAATTTTTAGTGTGGCTAAAACCTGAGCGGCAAAGGCTTCGTGAATTTCGTAATAGTCAAAATCTTGTAGTGTTAGCCCTGCTTTATCAAGCATCCTGCTTGCTGCAAACAGGGGAGCTAATAGAAGATTCTGTTGATTTTTTACATATTCGATAGCGGCAACTTCTGCAAAAGTAATGTAAGCAAGAATAGGAAGGTTATTTTCTTTTGCCCATTGCTCACTGGCCAAAAGAATGCAAGAGGCGCCATCGGTAAGGGGAGTAGAGTTTCCCGCTGTGAGCGTACCATTGATTTTATCAAATGCAGGAGGAAGCTTTGCCAGTTTTTCGAGTGTACTATCTCTCCTTAAATTATTGTCTTTATCAAGACCTTGAAAAGGGGTGGTCATATCATTAAAGAAACCTTCATCATATGCTTTTGCCATATTTAAATGACTTTGTAGGGCTAAATTATCTTGATCTTCTCGGGATATTTTGTAATATTTGGCTGTAATTTCAGTATGACCTCCCATAGAAAGTCCAGTTTGAGATTCTTCATTTTGAGGAACTAGTGGTGTAAAATCTTTAGGACGTAGTTTAAAAAACTGTTTTATTTTACCTCCCAAGGTTTTTTCTTTTCTTGCATTGAGTATTATTTTCCTTAGATTTTCACTTACTGCAATTGGTATGTCACTAATAGAGTCAACTCCTCCGGCAATTCCAGACTCGATTTGTCCGAGAGCAATTTTATTAGCAATATATATTGCACTCTCTATTCCTGTGTCACAGGCTTGTTGTAAGTCGCAAGCAGGAGTAGCTGGATCTAATGAAGTTTTCATGACACATTCTCTTATAAGATTGCTATCGTAAGTATGTTTTATCACAGCACCTCCTGCAACTTCACCGAGTAGTTTTCCTTGCAGTTTATGTTTTTCTATGAGTCCGTTAAGAGTAGCAACCATCATATCTTGATTTCCTACTTTTGCGTATGCGGTATTTGCTCTCGCAAAAGGAATTCTGTTGTATCCTACTATTGCTACTTTTCTTATTTTATCACTATCACTCATATCAGAATTTTATTTGCATGAAAAGATTACTATTAAAGTTTCACTTTAGAATAATAAATTTAATGATTTAGATTTAAATGTATTGAGTTATCTATAAAAAAAATAAGCCTTGCGTTTTATATTTAAAACAGAAGGCTTATTTATATCTAAATTATTGGAGTGCTAGTTAGATGCAATTTCCATCGGGAGTACAAGACTGACCATCGATTATATCCAATTTTGTAACTGGATTATCTTTTCTCCATTCTCCAAATGACTTTTCTAATGTTTGCAAAAATGTTTCAGGAGCTTGTGCGCCGTTAATTGCATATTTACGATTAAAGATAAAAAACGGAACTCCATTTATACCAAGATCTTGAGCTTCCTGGATATCACTTTTTACTTTATCAGCATATTGGTCATCAGTCAAAGATTGTTTTACATCTTCAGCTGTTAATCCGATATCTTTTCCTAATTCTTCTAAAATTTGTGAATCTCCAAAGTTTTTTCCTTCAGTAAAATAAGCATAAAATAAACGTTCTTCAGCTTGATCTCCAAGTCCTTTTGTTTTTGCTAATTGTATCATTCGATGCGCATTGAATGAATTAGCGATAACTGCATTATCAAAGTTATATTCTAATCCTGCATTTTTTGCAGTTTGAACAACTCCTTGATGCATTCTCACTGAATCTTCGTAGCTAAAGCCTTTTCTGTTAGCTAGGTATTGGTAAACTTTTTCTTTTTGGTCGAATTGTTCTGGAATGTTTGGGTCAAGTTGAAAACTTTTCCAAACAATTTCTATGTCTTTATTGTCAGCAAATTTGTTAAGTGCGGTTTCATAATTTCGTTTTCCAATGTAGCAAAATGGGCACATAATATCGCTCCAAACTTCTACTTTCATTTTAGGTGTTCCTATTATTTCCATGGTGTTTTATTTTAATATTTTTGTTACGTTTAACCTAAGGATGCAGTTCCGATAGCTATCGGGATACGCAAAGTATGCAAAGTTTTTAAGCTGTAGGTTAAAAAAGTTTTACCATAAAGGTATTAAGTTTCATTAAGGATAAAGCCTAGTTTTCTTTATTTTGAATGGTTAAATTTAACCGCAAAGGGCGCAAGGGTTTACGCAAAGTATGCAAAGTTTTTAAGCTGTAGGTTAAAAAAGTTTTACCATAAAGGCATTAAGTTTCATTAAGGATTAAGCTTAATCTTTCTTTATTTCTTAATGGTGAAAAATCATTTAATTTATGGTTAAATAAGATTTTTATACTCAATTTCTTAGAACCTTAGTCTCTCAGTATCTCAAAAAAGATAAAAGCTGATTACTTAAATGGGTGAAAGTAATCAGCTTTCTTAAGAAACGTGTACAGGTTTCTATATTTATTCAATAACCAATTGGCCTAAAGCTTCTTTAGTAAAACCTTTTAGATCTTCGGTTTTTCCATGTTTTATTTTGGCAACCCAATTTGGATCTGAAAGCAAAGGTCTTCCAACTGCTACAAGATCAAAATCACCTCTATCCATGCGTCTAGTTAATTCGTCTAGAGATGTTGGTTGAGAGCTTTCGCCTGCAAATGCACCAAAGAAATCACTTGAAAGTCCAACTGAACCTACTGTAATTGTTGGTATTCCTGTTATTTTTTTTGCCCATCCAGCAAAGTTTAAATCACTACCTTCAAATTCTGGTTCCCAGAAACGACGTTGTGAACAATGTAAAATATCTACACCAGCATCTACTAAAGGAGCAAGCCAAGCTTCCATTTCTAGAGCATTTTTAGCTAATTTATACGTGTAATCAGCTGGTTTAAATTGTGAAAGTCTGATGATTATTGCAAAATCTTCTCCTACTTGTTTTCTTACTTCTTTGATAACTTCTACAGCAAAACGAGTACGTTCTGCAAGTGTTTTACCTCCGTAAGCATCGGTTCTGTGATTTGTTGCATCCCAGAAAAACTGGTCGATAAGATAATCGTGTGCTCCGTGTATTTCAACACAGTCAAAACCTAATCTTTTGGCATCGGCAGCTGCTTGTCCATATGCAAGGATAGTATCTTCGATATCTTTTGTGGTCATCGTATTACCATTGCTAAAACCTGGTCGGTTTAATCCTGATGGTCCTTCAAATGGTACAGGTGGTACCCATCCTGAATGATGATTATCCATGATACCCATATGCCAAATTTGTGGCCCCATTTTTCCATCAGCGGCATGAACACCATCGATTACTTTTTTCCATCCAGCTAATGCTTCATCCCCATAAAAGTGAGGCACGTTGGCATCATTTGATGATGAAGGTCTGTTTATAACAGTCCCTTCCGATAAAATTAAGCCAACTTCACCTTCGGCTCTTTTTTGATAATATTTTGCTACTTCGTCAGTAGGAATTCCGTTAGGAGAAAATGAACGCGTCATAGGCGCCATTACAATTCTATTTTTAATATCTAACGTCTTTAATTTAAAAGGCGTAAATAAACTATCTGTACTCATATTAATTCTTTTTATAAATTCGATTCAATTATTTTGCTTAGTTCTACAAATGCTTTTTCATTGCGTCTGTAATAGGTCCATTGTCCGACACGAGTTGATTCTATGAATCCTGCACGTTGAAGAATGGATAAATATTCAGAAACAGTCGATTGTGTAAGTCCTGATTTGGCTTGTATTTCTCCCACGCATACACCATGCTCAAAGCCACAAGATTGTTGCTTCGGAAAGTTAATTTCGGGTTCTTTTAGCCATTCCAACATAAGTAGTCGGGACTTGTTTGATAATGCTTTAAATATTTCGATATGTTCCATAGTGCAAATATATCGACTTTTTCCGATATGTCAATATTAGAAAAAGTATTTAGGAAAATTTTATGATAGGGAATAGTGTGAAAACTTGTTGTAAGTCAGTGTTATATGGGGTATTTAAAGCCTTTTTGAAGTTTTAATGGGTTTTAAATCTTGTAGATTTGAATTGTATTGTCATAATTATTTTAAGATTTTATTGGTATCAAAAACCTCTTAAGGAAAACAACGCGAAATTTGTTGCCTTGTTTTTTGTAGATATAATTAGACCTGCGAGGTTTAAAAAAGGCCTTGCAGGATAGGGGAGCTTTATTGAAAAGAAATAAATACAAATTTGCACCAATCAATTAGTATGAATTCGTGCAATTGGTGTTTACTTATATCACTTATGTGGTTAAAATTATTTTTGGAGTTCTAATTCTTCAATGATTTGTTTTTTCATTGTAGTATGGATGTAATCTTTGGCTTCGGCATAAGAGATTTGATACTTACGTTGAATATCTTGCAGATGTACAGGAAATGTTACTAGTAATTTATCATAATATAAATCCAATTGTTTTTCATCAGGCATTTCAAATTTCAATCGTATCTGAAATCTTCTCAATAATGCAGTGTCTATGATATTATAATGGTTTGTTGCACATATCAATAGACTATCATCTGGAAAATAATCAATTAACTGAATGATTGTGTTTACAAGCCTGCGCATTTCGCCAACATCCTTATCGTCACTTTCTCGACTTTTTCCTATTTGGTCAAATTCATCTAAGAATAAAACAGCTTTTTCGCGAATGGCCTTATCAAATATTGCCTTTACATTTCTGGAAGTTTCTCCAATTCGGGCATTAATTAATGTGCTTAGATTTATTATTACGATATTTTTATTCAAAGCAGTTGCAATCGCTTTTGCTGTGGTTGTTTTTCCGCAACCTGTATGCCCGTATAAAAATATTTTATTATCTACTTTAAGGTTGTATTTTCTTAGTTCATCAATATATTGATGTTCTTTTATGGTTTGTGACAAAGCTACTTTGTTTTCTTCGCTAAAAAGCAAGTCATTTAAAGCTACTTTTTCGGTATCGTTTACGGTAAGTTCGTATAGATTCATCTGATTTTATTTGATGCAAAATTATGGTTTATTCTGCAATATTCTCATTCCAGATTTCTTTTCCTAAAAAGCGGTTGCCAAAAATCGATGTGCCTATTCGTACTATATTAGAACCTTCGGCTATAGCTAGTTCCAGATCTTGTGACATTCCCATAGAAAGTAGTAATTTAGTCTGATTTTCTATTCCTTCAGCATAAATAGTATCTCTTATTTCTCGTAATAATCGGAGTGAAGGCTGCATTTTTTCTTTTTGTACATCTAGCAACCCAATTGTCATTAAACCTTTAATTTTCAGTCTGTCGTATTTTTTAATTTCTTTGATAAACGGAATGACATCATTTGGGGCAAGTCCGAATTTACTTTCCTCATACGAAGTATTTACTTGTACAAATACATCTATGTTTTTTCCTTGCTTTTGTAATTGCTTGTCTAATTCGTGAGCTAAACTAAGCCTGTCTAAAGACTGAATACAAGTTGCATATTTTAGGACATCTTTTATTTTATTGGTTTGCAGATGGCCTATAAAATGACGTTCGATATGCAATTCTTTTAATACGGAATCTTTATCTCGTAATTCCTGCATTTTATTTTCGCCTATCAGAGTTTCACCTGCTTCTATTGCTATGCGTATGTTGTCAGCAGGAACAGTTTTGGTAGCCAATAGCAATTGCACATCCGATTTGTTCCTGCCTGATAATATACAAGCATTCTCAATGCGGTCATGAATCTGTTTTAAATTTGAAATTATCGTGTCTTTCATAATTATGCAAAGGTAAGTAGGTGTGGATCATGATAGTAATCCAGTTTCAAGTTTTGCTTATGGTCCAGTTTTTTTTAAGGTTCTAAGTGACAAAGGTTCTGAGGTGCTAAGAAATTTAGACTTGAAGTTTTATTTAACTGCGAGTTAAATAATTTTTTACCATTAAGAAATAAAGAAAAATTAAGTTTAGTCCTTGTTTTTTACCACAGATTAAAAAGATTAGAAAGATTTTTTTCACCATTAAGAGATTAAGAAAGTTACGTTTTATCCTTAATGAAACTTAATGCCTTAATGGTGAAAACTTTTTAGCCATAGCTTTAAACTTTGTGCCCTTTACAGTTAATTTTTAAGCATAAATAAAAAAATAATTAATAAAAGAGCGTTCATTCACTTATTGTTTTATATTTGCTAAAAATTTGTAATAATGAGAGTAAGAGATATAGACAAAGAGAAGTTAGTTGTTACTAATGCGATTGAGTTAATTGTTCAGGATGGCTTTCAGGGCTTTAGTATGAATAAGTTAGCAAAAGCGTGCAAAATCTCTGTAGCGACACTCTATATTTATTACAAAGATAAAGATGATTTGATTAAAAAAATTGGGGCAGAAATTGCGATAGAATTCTTTACATCCACCATAGAGAATTTTTCGCCTGATATGAGTTTTGAGGAAGGTTTATGGATTCAATGGCAGAATCGTGCGGCTTTTACATTTAAGCATCCTAAGAAAGTAGCTTTTTTTGAAGTGATAAAGCAATCTCCACATGCTGAGGATATATTAAATTCTACTACCAAATTTTCTGATTTTAGAATAATCATGAAACAATTTATCACTAATGCATTGCAAAATAAAGAAATAGTTGAGATGCAATTTGAAGTTTTTTGGAGCATTGCCTACGGCCCTTTATATACGTTACTTAATTTTCATAATGAAGGGAAAAGCATGGGAGGAAAGCCATTTAAACTTACTCAAGAAATGATGAAAGAAGCCTTTCAGGCCTCAATAAGAGCATTAAAACCATAAAATAACACTATGGAAACAGATTTAGATAAAATCTATATTTTTAAAACAAACATAGAACAACTATGTACTGATTGTGAAGTGACTAAAACGCTAAATAATCATGTAAATATTCTGCAATGGAGCATCGATACTGAAGATGTAGATTGCGTATTACGCATTGTTTCGGAATCCCTTACTGCCGAAACGATAATCAATATTATAAATGGTCTTGGACATGAATGCCAAGAATTAAATTAATAAAAAATACAATCATCAAAATGGAAAAAACAAAATTAGAAATCCCCCCATTTTCTTCTTATCAAAAATACATTATTGTCTTATTGGCACTTTTACAATTTACGGTAATCTTAGATTTTATGGTTATCTCTCCTCTAGGGGATATACTGATGAAAAAACTAGATATGACTACTGCAAATTTTGGGTTGACTGTTTCTGCTTATGCATTCAGTGCAGGTATATCAGGATTGCTTGCAGCGGGTTTTGCAGATAAATTTGACCGAAAAAAATTGCTGATTTTCTTTTATACAGGTTTTATTATCGGTACTGTATGTTGTGCCTTGGCAACGAATTATGCTTTGTTACTTGCAGCCAGAATTGTAACTGGTCTTTTTGGCGGTGTTATTGGTTCGGTATCATTGGCTATTGTAACCGATTTATTTGTGATTCATCAGCGAGGCCGTGTGATGGGATTCATACAAATGGCATTTGCATCAAGTCAGATTTTGGGGATTCCGTTAGGGATTTATTTTGCAAATCATTGGGGCTGGCATTCGTCTTTTTTAATGATTGCTGGATTAGGAATTCTTATCCTTGTTACAATTGTAATCAAGATGAAACCTGTAGTGAAACACCTCGAGTTACAATCGGATAAAAGCCCTTTTTTACATTTATGGCATACTTTAAGTAATAAAGACTATCAAGTTGGTTTTATGGCTATTGCGTTCTTATCTATAGGTGGTTTTATGTTACAGCCTTTCGGTAGTGCTTTTCTAGTAAATAATATAAAAATAAGCCAATTAGATTTGCCAATGGTGTTTTTCTATACCGGACTTTCGGTACTTTTCATCATGCCTATTATTGGAAAATTAAGCGATAAGGTTAACAAGTTTTGGTTGTTTACTGCGGGATCTTTATTGACGATTGTTATCATCATAATTTATACTAATCTTGGTCCTGTTCCTCTATGGCAGATTGTTGGTCTTACTATGATTATGTTTATGGGAATTATGAGCCGTATGGTTCCTGCAACGACTCTTAATACGGGTATCCCTGAAATGAAAGATCGTGGTGCTTATATGTCGATTACTTCTTCGATGCAACAAATCGCTGGTGGTATTGCTGCTGTTTGTGCAGGATTAATTGTTCATCAGGAAACCAAAACTTCTCCATTAGAAAATTATGATATCCTGGGATATGTAATTTCAGTTGTTTCTCTTTTTTCTATATTTTTTATTTGGAGAGTGAATCAACTTGTTAAATCGAAAGAAAAGGCTGGGGCAGTGAAAAGTTAAGGGTGAGATGTGGAATGTGGAATGTGGAATGTGAAATGTAGGATGTGAAATGTAGGATGTGAGATGTGAAATGAAAACTGAATACTTATTTTTGCATACTGGTTTTTTATTGAGAGTAAATACTCAAATGATTATTATTGGTGTTAGTGAACACTGATTACTGTGACTAAACTAATCTGGGATATAGTATAAAAAAGAAAAGGCTCTTATGAAAATTTCATAAGAGGCTTTTTTGTAGTGGTTTAATAACTTGCACTTTTTTCATAAAAATGTCGCATATTACTTTCAATGACGATTTTAGCAACTGTAAGCATATTTGTAAATTCTACTAGTTGCGTTGTGATTTTTTGTTTTTCATACAATAATGAGACTGTTTTCATTTTCATCAACTCTATTTTATCTAATAGTTTTCGGAAATCGGTATCTTTATTTGTATAATAAATTGTCATTAACGATTGCAATTCAGACTTCAATCGAATAAAACTATCAGAATGGATATTAATTAGAGGTTCATTAAAATCTGACATGATCTTTTTTGATGAAAAAGAAACTCCATCGATAGTTTTTTCGATTTGATTTGAAGCCTGATGTGCAAAGACCAAAGCTTCTAATAATGAGTTTGAAGCCAATCTATTTTTGCCATGTAATCCTGTTCTAGAACATTCTCCTATGGCGTACAGGTTTTTTATATTCGTTTCTGAATTTTCGTTAACATTTATACCACCACATTGATAATGGGCAACTGGAACAATAGGAATTAAATCTGTTTTTGGATTTAGTCCAATTATATTGCAATAATCTGTAATAGATGGAAAGTGGTTATAAAACTCTTCATAATTCAAATGACGGCAATCTAAATAAACATGTTGTTTCTCTGAAGTTTCCATTTCTTCGCTTATAGCTTGCGAAACAATATCTCTAGTTGCTAATTCTCCGCGGGTATCATGTTTGAATATAAAACGTTTTTCGTCTTCATTAACGATATGTGCTCCAAAACCCCTTACTGCTTCTGAAATTAAAAAGAATGGATTTTTGTCTCCTTCGTATAATGCTGTAGGATGAAATTGTATGTATTGTATATCTTTTATTAAAGCTCCTGCTCTTGATGCTATTGCGATACCATCTCCTGTTGCAATTTCTGGATTTGTAGTGTTTTTAAATAGTTGCCCGCATCCTCCTGTGCTCAATACAATCGTTTTAGCTTGAATGTATTTTATTTTATTATTTATTTTATCACAATAAAAAGCTCCTGTACATGAAGGGTTTCCTTTGTTTTTTTTGGTATTTATATCAATAACCAAATGATTTTCTAATAGTGTAATATTAGATAGTTGGTTTATAGTATGTATTAGTTTTTTTTCGATTTCAGCCCCAGATATATCTTTGTGATGTAAGATTCGATGTTGCGAATGACCTCCTTCTAAGCCTAAATTCCAAATTCCTGATTTATCTTTATCAAAAGAAACGCCAATATCGATAAGCTCTTTTAATCGCTCTGGTGCTTGGTTAATTACCATTCTTACGATTTCTTCATCACAAAGTCCTCCACCTGATTGTATGGTATCCTGAATGTGCTGTTCAAAACTATCCTCGATATGATCTGTAACAACTGCAATACCTCCTTGTGCCATTTGGGTGTTGGAGTTTTGCGCTTTTTCTTTTGTCATTATTACAATTGATAAATCAGGGCGTTTTTTTGCCGTTTTTATTGCAAAAAATAAACCTGCTATTCCTGAACCAATTATAAGTATATCTGCTTTCTTCATTTTGATTAATTTAGATATTTATGATAAATTGAGCATTCTGTTTATAGGCTTTATGGCTTCTATTCTTAATTCTTCATTAATGCTAATTTCTGGACTTTCATTTTTTAGGCATAAATATAGTTTCTCTAAAGTATTGACTTTCATAAATGCACATTCGCTGCAAGCACAAGTATTATCCTCGTGTGATGGGGCTGGTATAATTATTTTTTGTGGCGCATCTTTTGCAAGCTGATGTAGGATTCCTGCTTCGGTTGCTACAATAAATGTTGTAGCAGAATCATTTTTGATAAAATTGAGCATTCCGGATGTTGATCCAATATAATGTGCAGTTTCTAATATATGCCTTTCTGATTCTGGATGTGCAACAATTTTTGCATCTGGATTAGTATTATATATTTCGATTAGTTTGTCTAATGAAAAAGCTTCATGAACGATGCATGAACCATCCCAAAGTAATAAATCGCGGTTTGTTTCTTTTTTTAAGTACATCCCTAAGTTTTTATCTGGGGCAAAAATTATTTCTTGTTCTTTAGGAATCGCCTCTATGATTTTTTTTGCATTTGAAGAAGTGCATACCCAATCACTCATCGCTTTTATTTCTGCGGAAGAATTGATATAAGTTACTACAACATGTTTTGGGAACAATTCTTTTAGTTTCTTAAAATTATGTGGGGAACAGCCATCTGCAAGGGAGCATCCAGCGTTGAGATCTGGCAAGAGCACTTTTTTATTTGGATTGAGAATTTTGGCTGTTTCTGCCATGAAATATACTCCTGCAAAAACGATTATAGCCGCATCAGTATTAGCTGCCTTTTTTGATAATTCAAGACTATCACCTACAAAATCGGCTATATCTTGTATGTCTTTTTCTTGGTAATAATGAGCAAGGATAATTGCATTTTTTTCTTGCTTTAATCGGTTTATTTCAGAAATTAAGAATGGTTTATCCATGTATTTATTTTTATCGATACTATTAAATCAGATAGGAAGAATATCTAAATTATATTTTTACTTTTTTAGAAACGGAACTTTGAAATAAATAACTTCCAAACCGAAAAACGCATTATATGAATTGTTTTTGCTTTTTATGGGGGCTATTACACATTTTACAATTTCTAAATAGTGTATCCAGTTTAGAAGAAATTTATTCAATAATTTATACTACAATTGTTTTTATAACATCTTAAATTATAATTATTTAAAATATAATTTTAGGATTTTACAGTGTAAAGATATTATCGAGGCTAGTTCTATTTCATGATTTAAATCATGAAATACCTTTTTTGATTTAATATTTAATTTCTTTAGAGGTAGAAGTAATAAAATAGGAAGAAAGCCTGTAAATGCAAAATGAATTTGTGCACTTACAGGCTTTAATAATTTAATGAATAAGTTTTTTGAGACTAATTAAGACTAGGTCCTTCGGGAATTTTAATAACGCGTTTGTGTCTTTTGGTTAGTAATAAATAAATTATTGCAATACCTAAAACGATCAATAAGGCAATCTCTAGTTGTGCCAACATATTATATTGGTTATATGTTTTATTGGCATTCTCCAATTGTAATTTGGCTTCATCAACTTGAATTTTAGAAAGTGATTCTAAGGTAACTAAAGCTTGATCTGCTGCTCTTTCTACTTCTTGCCATTGCTTTCCCTGTACTTGTTTGTTTATTTTGTCACAGATAGCAATAAAAACACCAAAATCTTCCTTTTCTTTGGGAGTTAAAACAGTGTTATGATATAATAAGTTTATTGCTTTAATATTATGAATGGATGTAATAATAGCATCGGCTTTTTCGGTGTCATCGTTATTTTTTACAGCATTTGCTTTTACAAGATTTAATTCATTAGCATAATGAAAGATATAGGTCGAAACAACTAAGCGATCTTTATAAATTGCATTGATGTTTTCGTTAGTAGTTTCGGCGTTTCGTAATGTATTAAAGGTACTTAGTATTATAATTAGCATTACAATTGCCAGTATAAACGCGGCTTTTGTTTTCTTACTACTGTTTTTTAAACCCATCATATTGTATTAATATATATTGCAATATAATTATTTATTTGGAACAATTTTGTTATTTCTATTCTAAATATGCTCGTTGGATATTTCTTGAAAAAATTATTTAAGACAAATTAAAAATAATATAATCATTTTAATTTGTTGTTTGATATCAGTTTAGCTTCTCTAGAAATCAATTAAATAGCCAAGTCTTTTTTTAGGAATTCTGCATAAAAATTTGGAATTGGACTTTTTTCTATAGCCTTTATTACTTCGTTTACTGGATATTCTAACTTGACAATCTCAGGAATAATTTTTTCTTCATCAATATGTAATATCAAGTAGGTAGCCAACGGACTATTTTCTCTTGATCTCCCTACCGAACCACAATTTATCAGAATTCCAGCAGGAGAGTCTTTAGTCGCTTCTACTGGTCTTATGTAGGGTCTGTGTGTGTGCCCCATAATTATAATATCAGCTTTTTCTTCTGCAAGCATCGACTGTACATCTTTAAGATCATGATTCTCATAGATATATTCATCATTACTTCTTGTGCTGGCGTGTACCAGTAGTACTTTTCTGTTTTCTCCCGAAATAGTAAAATTTAATAAAAACCTTTCAGGAAGTGTTTTTAAGAATTCTTTGTTTTCTGGTTTTATGCTTTGTTTGGTATAGTTAATTCCGTTTACGCGTGCCGCTCTTTCCTCAGGATTGTGTTTCGGTAGCGGTGTTACTTCATAATCGAATGCAATGCGCTCATCATGGTTGCCCATTAGACAAGGAATTTCTAATTCTTTAATTTGTTCAATAACTTCATTGTGCCAAGGAGCAAAATCGACTAAATCGCCTAAGCAATATATTTCATCTATATTTCTTTGTTTTATATCTTCCAGAACTACTTTTAGTGCTGGCAAATTACCATGTATATCACTAATTATCGCTATGTTCTTCATGCTTTACGTTTATTTGAAAAAATTACTATTATTAATGCAATACTACTCCATAAAAGCTTTTGCCATGTTGCCATATCCCATTTACCTATCTTCCAGCTTAAAAGCCCAAAATAAGTACCAATTGCTGCACCAATAAAATAGGTAGTCATGTATATGGTATTTAGTCTACTATGCGCTTCTTCGTGTAAACTATATATACGTGTAAAATTAGTGATTTGGGTTGCTTGTACACCAATATCTAAAAAGAAAACACTAAGTATTAATACAGGAATAGAATAAGGGAAGAGTTTTAGGAGTACAATGCTACCTATTATCATTGAAACTGTAGTAATTAATGAGTTTCTTACATTTCCTTTATCTGCTAATTTGCCAAAGTAAGGTGCAACTAATGCTCCACCAATAGCAATTAAACCGAATAGGCCTATTATTCCTGAATGATAATTTAAAGGGGGACTGCTCAGATGAAAGGTAAGTGTTGTCCAAAAGGAGCAAAACACACCAAATGTAAAGGATCCTAAAAGTGCTGTTTGTCGTAAAACTGGGTATTTTGGAATAAGTGCTAATGTTGATTTTATGAGGTGGAAATAACTGCCTTTAAATTTTGAAGGCACTTCTGGCAAGTATAATTTTAGCATTAGCGTAACGGCAAGTACCATTACTCCTGATATTCCAAAAACATAACGCCATCCAAGCAATTCGGTTATAAAACCGCTAATAACACGAGCTCCTAATATTCCAACTAATATTCCGCTGAAGACAACTCCCACATTTTTACCTCTATTTTCTTTACCTAAAGTAGCAGCCATTGGAAGTATAATTTGTGCTGGAGTAGAAAATAAGCCAACAAAAAAGCTGAGTATATATAGTGCTGTTAATGAAGATGTCAATGTTATAAAAAACAAAGTTAGCACCAGTAATGCACACAATAGCAGAATAAGATTCTTACGATTAACTTTGTCACCAAGCGGAAGTAAAAAGAACATTCCTAATCCATATCCTAATTGAGAAAGCATTGAAATTTTTCCAATTTGAGTTTCGGTTACTTTAAGAGATAAAGCAATTGCCTGGAGTATAGGTTGATTGTAATATATATTAGCAACGATTACACCCGCTGAGACTGCCATAAGCGGAATCACCGCTGGTTTGAAACTAGTTTTATTCATAAACTTTTTTTGCAAAGCTATTGTACGCTTAAAACTAAAAATTGTACATTTAAACTGTATTTTTGTAAAAAAACAACAATCAGTGGAACGGTTTATTCAGCATACTCCTTTATTTATTCGGCATTTTACAACCGAAATATGGCCGTTTCCGGTTCATAATCACAATCATTTTGAGTTGGTTTTTATTCACTCAGGCAGTGGATTGCATCAATTAAACGGAGGAGAGGTTTCGTATAAAGGGCCTTGCATTTTTTTGTTATGTCCATCAGATTATCACCTTTTTATTATAGATAAAGAAACGGAGTTTAGTGTATTAAAATTTAATAACCGTTATCTCGATGGAACTTCATCAGATACTGCCAAAAGCGAATGGAATAAAGTCTTAGACCAATTGCTTGGTATAAGTAGTAATTTAGACGGGAAATTAGTTGATTCTCCTCAGGAATTAGATAAAATAAATCATCTGATGCAATTGATTGTCAGCGAGTGGGATGGTGGTAGTCAAAATGGTTCTCATGAAGTGCTTCTTTATTTAATACGAAGTGTATTTGCAGTAATCAAGAAAAATGCATTTCAGTCACTAGGCACCAACACGATTTTGAATGAAGGCTTGCTTGTAGGTATTATGAATTATATCCATAAAGAAATTCGTGTACCAGCTAATTTAAACCTGATGGTTCTATCTGCTCATTTTAATATGGCTCCCAATCATTTAAGCAGTTTATTTAAGCGGCAAACTGGTGGTTCTATAAAGAAATACATTGACGATTATAAATATAAATTGATCGAAAATCGTCTTAAACATAGTACTGTTTTAATGAAAGAAATAAGCAACGAATTTGGTTTTTCAGATGTAAGTCATTTTAATAAATTTCTAAAAAAACAAACGGGGCTTAACCCGAAGGATGTGCGAAGAAAGGCAATTTTGTAAAATGTAAAAACTAAGAAATAAAATGTGTGAGAAGTGAAATATACATTTTACAAACAGCATTTCACTTCTCACTCCTTTTTGAATTATTTAATTGTTATCGGAACTTCAACTGTTGTTTTATCCCAGCCAATTACCAGATTTGCTACCGAACCTTGATTCGTAAAAGCAATCGATAAAGCTTCAATTGTATTTGGCACTGCTTTAACAGGAACAGTAACTCTTGCAATATCTTTACTTTCATCATAAGCATAGGCACCCCATAAATCTATTTCTTTATTGATGATAATAGTCCATTTGTCTTTTTCAGGGATAGCAAACAAACTATAAGTTCCAGCTGGAATGTTTTTACCTCCAATTGTAACAGGTTTGTAAAATTTAATTTCGGCATTTTCGTTAGCTCCAACACGCCAAACTTTACCAAATGGTATTAGTTCACCAAAAATAGCACGGCCTTTTGCAGAAGGTCTTGAATAAATAACTTTGATAACAGCAGACGGAGTATCAGTCTTTTTTGATTTAACTGCTTTATGTGGATAATAACTAATGTCAACTGGGCTAGTATCCAAAGGAGCGAAATTAACATCTTGTGCATTTACGGAAAAAACTGTTAATAAGATGATTAATAGTAGATAAGGGTTTTTCATAATTGTAATTATTTTTATAGTTTACACAAAGTAAGAGAAATATGTTTGAGGAATTACATTATATCTTTTTATTTTTTAAATACTTGAAGCTGCAAATCCACCATCGACTTTAATGATTGTTCCTGTTACAAACTTTGACATATCGCTACATAAAAATAAGAGCGCTCCATTTATGTCTTCGGGAGTTCCAAATCTTCCCATAGGAGTCTGATCGATGATTTTTTGACCTCTAAGTGTTAGTTTTCCATCGGGATTCAATAGTAATGCTTTATTTTGTTCACCAATAAAAAAACCGGGTGAAATTGCATTTACACGAATTCCTTCACCATATTTGGAGGCTAGTTCAACCGCCATCCATTGCGTAAAATTATCAATAGCTGCCTTAGATGCTGAATAACCAACTACTCTTGTTAAGGGTCTTTGCGCAGATGCAGATGAGATATTGATAATATTTCCTGTTTTTTGTTTGGCGAAAAGTTCTGAGAATACTTGAGAAGGCAAGATGGTACCAATTATATTTAGATCTATTACTTTTTGTAAATCATCGGTATTCATATTATATATTGCCTGATCGGGATTTATAGTTGCCCCAGGCATGTTTCCACCTGCTGCATTTATAAGGATGTCGAGCTGGCCATATTTAGCAATAATAAAATCTCGGGCTTTTTCAAGATCTTCTTTTTTTAATACATTTGCTTGTATTGCAAAAGCTTGCCCGCCATTTTTTTGTATGTTTTCTACAATTTTGTTCGCCTTTTCAATAGATTGGGATACGATTCCTGTGATAACGCCTTGTTTAGCCAAAACATTGGCAAAATTACTTCCCAATACACCAGCACCACCTGTTATTAAAGCGATTTTACCTTTTAGATTAAATATCGAATCCATATTATTTATAATTGCTTTTGTATGATCTGTACTATTTGAAGAACTTTTCTGGTTTCATTTTCTATGCCATCATAATCTCCGTTGTCTGTACGTTCTTTGGTAATGAGTTTGCTTCCCATTCCGACTGCTGAAACTCCAGCAGAAAACCAGCTATTGATACTTGCGTGAGTTGTGTCAACACCACCAGTAGTCATAAAATGTAGTGAAGGAAATATATCTTTAATGCTATTCATAAATTTTGGACTTAGAATGTTTCCAGGGAATAGTTTTATGAATTTTATTCCAGCATTTTCAGCGGTAATAATTTCTGTAGGTGTCATACATCCAGGGCAATAAAGCTTTTTTTTGCTTTGCAAAAATTGAGAAACTTCAGGAACGAAACCAGGGCTTATAAAAAAATCTGCTCCAATTGCATCATATTGTTCGGCTTGCTCAATATTCTTTATTGTTCCGATTCCTAATAACATTCCAGGCATTTCTAGATCTCTAATAGCAACCATTTTCTTAAAATTAGTCACTGCTTCAGGACCTCTATTGGTATATTCTACTGCTTTTATTCCAGATTTATAAAGCGCTCTTAGAATTGCTAAACTAATAATTTCATCAGTATTGAAGTAAAGTGGAAGAATTCCCTGGTTTGTTATTGTGTCTATTGTATTCTGAATGTTGTCCATAGTGTTATATTTTTACTTTAATTACAATTTTTTTTAATATTCCATTGCCAATCATTGCAGCGTGAACATCTTCGGGATATAAAATAGCAAATTGTTTTTTGTGCAGCTGAAAAAACATATCTGGAGCATCATGAAAAAAACGTACATCTTTTTCATCATTATAATCTCCGTTTGGCTTGCTACATTTTTCTCTTGGTTTCCATGCAAAAACTTCTGGACCATTTATTGAAATTTGGATATCAATATTTTTATCATGACATTCAAAATCTTTGATGCTTTCTTCTTTTGTAGTTCCTTCACCTATTATGACTATAGCTTTTAAACCTTCTGCAATTTCATGTATTCCTTCAGTAAGATTAGCTATGTCATTTTCGTATATGTAGTCAAATGCTTTTTTAAAATTAGGATGTAAATTGTAATATTTTGATGCATTATTTAATGTGTCTATTATCATTTTTATTTTTTTGATTTCTAATTATTTAAACTGTCTTTTTTAGAATATAATGAAGAGGGATATTTTTTTCGTATGTTTTAGATTAAATTATTGGAGTATATCTAATTTCTATTCCATAAAACGTTTGATTCTTATTGGAATAAAAGAAAATTACGTGTACGCACACGGATTGTAACAAATGTATGTAAAATGTTATCTAAAACAAGGTATCTTCAATAATAAAAATTAATTTTGCATTTATATAAAATTACTTTTAACTTAAAGATAATAAGTATCATAACTATAAAAAAAATAGCAGAATTAGCTAATGTTTCTACCGGAACAGTTGACAGGATTATTCATAATCGGGGGCAGGTTACTTTAGATAATGTTAGAAAAGTGAATGCTATAATCGAGGAATATGGATACGAAAGAAATATTCTAGCGAGTAATCTTGCTTTAAATAGAAAATTTCATTTTGCAGTGCTCTTACCTAAATATGAAAATTTAGAATATTGGAAAAGCCAAATTGCAGGAATTGAAAAAGCGGCTATCGAATTTGGTAAATTTGGAGTCGTATTAGATTATTTTTTCTATGATTATAATACTACATCTTTTAAAAAACACCTCAAAAAAGTAATGAATTTTAAATGTGACGGATTACTATTTGCTCCAGTTTTTTACAAAGAATCTGTTCATTTTCTTAGCGAATATAAAAAGAAAGGTATTCCAATTGTTATGATTGATTCTAATATAGTAAGAAATCAAAAATACGCTTATGTTGGTCAGGATGCATTTCAGAGCGGGTATTTAGCAGGTAGGCTTGTTAGTTTTTCTTTACAAAAAGAGAAGAAAGTTTTAATCTTTAAGATAACGAGAGAAATTGATAGTACATCGGCTTATTTACAGCGTATTGATGGATTCTATTCTTTTTTTATCGATCGTGATGAGTTTTCAAATTTTAAATTTTCAGAAGTTACAATCAAAGATTCAGGAATTACCCAATTGAATAAAGAGATGTTCACAGATGTTAATAGTGTTTTTGTAACGAATTCCAGAGCTTATATCATAGCTCGTTTTCTGCAAGAAAATGACATTAAAGGTGTTCGAATTATTGGTTATGATTTACTAAAAGAGAATGTAGAATATTTAAAAAGTGGTGTAATTGATTTTTTAATCAACCAAAAACCAGAGGAACAAGGGTATATGGGAATTAATTACTTGTATAAAAAATTAGTATTACAAGAACCTGTCGAAAACACACATTATATTCCGCTTGAGATTATTCTAAAGGAGAATTATTCGGAGAGGTAAAAGGGGTTTTGAGGCTTAAAGGGACTAAAATGTCTAGTATTTTTTAAATCTTTTATAAATATCCATTAGCTTTTAACCATTCTACGCAATCTCTTGTCCAAAACTGACTAGTATCTTTTACGCCTAATCCAAAGCCATGGCCGCCTTTTTCGTATAAATGCAATTCTGCAGGTATTTTGTTTTTTTTGAGTGCCAAATAATAATTGATACTATTTTCTGAAGGAACTACTGTATCATCTGTTGCATGCACAAGAAAAGCTGTGGGAGTATCTGAAGCAACGGTTTTTTCGTTTGAGAACTTATTTATTAATTCCAGAGAAGGATTTGTCCCTAATAAATTAGTTTGTGATCCTTTATGAACCACTTCTTTAGTCATGCTTATTACTGGATAAATTAAAATTGAAAAGCTTGGGCGAGCACTAATTGAATAATCAGTTTTGTAAACTACATCATTGTAATGAGTTGACAAAGTTGATGCTAAATGTCCTCCTGCAGAAAAGCCAATAATACCTATTTTTGTTGAATCCAAATCCCATTGACTAGCATTTTTTCTAATAAATCGCATAGCTTCCTGAGCATCTTGTAATGGCCCGATAGTTTTATCTTTCATTATCAAATCGCTGGGTAATCTATATTTTATGACAAATGCTGTAATTCCTAAGGTATTCAGCCATTTTGCTACTTTTGTACCTTCTTTATCTATCGATAAATGTGAATATCCTCCTCCTGGAAAAATTAAAATAGCAGTTCCATTTGACTTGGTTTCATGTGGTGTAAATATGCTTAATGTTGGGATGCTAACATGACTAACACTAGTTACGATTCCATCTTTTAGGACTTCTTTTTCTGTATATTCAGCATTATTTATTGCATTTGGAATAGGTGTAATCCAAAGCGGAATAATTTTATCCTGTGCATATATTGGTCCTGTTATTTTTAAGGTTACAATCAAGATTACAATTGTAAGGTAGTTTTTTAGATTCTTATTTTTTTCATTTTATAAAATTTAATGATATTAAGCTGTTAAGTATAATAATATTTATTTAACACATAGAGATATAGTTTTTTTTACCAATCGTTAGTCGTTTCATTTAAAATTGGCTTCATAACTATGTGAAAAAATTTAGATTTTCTCTAATCATATTTTTGATTATTAATTCTATTCTGATAACCATCAGAACTATGTTTCTATGCGTTTGTTTTATTTTTTAAGTCTTAAAATACATATAACTACTTATTGTATTTATAGTGCTTGGCATCTTTCATTTTTAATTTTTTTTCGAAAAACTGTATTTAACAAATATATTGGTTAATGAGTATTTAAATATTATTTTTTTTGTGTGATATGTTTATTTAAGTGGTTTTTTTAAAAATATATTTAATTTATTTGCAAAGTTAGGATTAAAAACTATATTTGTGCAATCGATTACATAAATTTAATTTCTGTTTGAATTTATCAATTATATCGAAGGAATTAAAGCAAATAATTTTTAACTACCATAATAAACCAAAACCATGAATCAAACCACTAAATCCGCTGGAAAGTATCGCTGGAGTATATGTGCCTTGTTATTTTTTGCTACAACTATTAATTATTTAGACAGACAAGTTTTATCCTTAACATGGAGTGATTATATAGCTCCTGAGTTCCACTGGACAAATAATGATTATGGAAATATTACTGCTTTATTTTCTATTTTTTATGCCGTTTCTTTATTGTTTGCTGGAAGGTTTGTGGATTGGATGGATACTAAAAGAGGTTTTCTTTGGGCTATTGGAATTTGGTCTTTAGGAGCTTGTTTACATGCTTTTTGTGGTATTGCAACTTCAGGAATAATAACAGGACACTGGTTTGTAGGTTTTGAAGAATCTAAAGAAATTATCAGTACAATTAATGACACTGGAATGGTAATTAATGTGAGTGTTACCTTATTCATTTTTGCTCGTTTTATTTTGGCAGTAGGTGAGGCAGGTAATTTTCCTGCAGCTATTAAAACAACTGCTGAATATTTCCCTAAAAAAGACCGAGCATTTTCGACAAGCATATTTAATGCTGGTGCTACCGTTGGTGCATTGGCGGCCCCGATATCTATTCCGTTTATTGCAAAATCATTTGGTTGGGAAATGGCCTTTATTATTATTGGAGCATTAGGTTTCGTTTGGATGGGATTTTGGGTTTTTATGTACGATAAGCCTGAAAAACACCCAAAAGTATGTCCTGCAGAATTAGAATATATACAACAAGATGATATTGCAGATAGCAAGTTAGCAGGATATGTTCCTGAGAATACGGATAAAGTATCTTTTATGGACTGCTTTAAATACAAGCAAACTTGGGCTTTTGCTTTTGGTAAGTTTATGACCGATGGAGTTTGGTGGTTTTTCTTATTCTGGACTCCTGCTTATTTGAGTTCTGTTTACGGAATGGATTCTACAGAAGCCGCTTTACCATTATTTGTTTTATACATGATTACTTTATTATCGATCATTGGTGGTTGGTTGCCAACATATTTTGTAGAGAAGAAAGGAATGAACCCATATGAAGGAAGAATGAGAGCGATGTTGATTTTCGCCTTCTTTCCGCTATTAGCTTTAGTAGCGCAGCCTCTAGGATATATTAGTTATTGGTTGCCAGTAATCATAATTGGTATTTCGGGTGCAGCTCACCAATCTTGGTCTGCTAATATATTCACTACTGTTGGAGATATGTTTCCAAAAAAAGCCATTGCGACAATAACAGGTATTGGCGGTTTGGCTGGCGGAGTAGGCTCTACAATGATTAATAAAGGGTCAGGATTATTATTTGATTATAGTAAAGAAACGAATATGTCCTTTATGGGCTTTCAAGGAATTGAAGCGGGATATTTTATCATTTTCTCAATTTGTGCTATTTGTTATTTAACTGGATGGTCAGTAATGAAGCTTTTAGTACCTAAGTACGCACCTATAACAAACCTATAAACTGAAAATATTATTTGTTTATAGATTTAATTAGAATATAATTTATAAATTTGTAATCGATTACATTATTAAAAAAAGAAATTATGACAAACTTTGAATTTAGATACGCGACTAATCCAACAGATTTTAAAAAGTATGGTACTGACGAATTAAGAGCCCAGTTTTTAATTGAGAAATTATTTGTCGAGAATGAGATACAATTAACATACACTATGTATGACCGATATATTGTTGGAGGAATTATGCCTGTTGGAAAAGTGTTGAAATTAGAAACAATTCCATATTTAAAATCAGAAAATTTTCTAGACAGAAGAGAGTTAGGAATTATAAACGTTGGTGGAAAAGGAACTGTTACTGTTGATGGAGAAGTTTTTGAATTAGATAAGAAAGAGGCTTTGTATGTAGGGCAAGGCTGTAAAGAGGTTTTGTTTGCAAGTGTTACAGGAGAACAAGCTTTGTTTTATATCAATTCAGCTCCAGCACATGCTAAATTTCCAAATAAAAAAGTAGGCAAAGAAAATGCCGAAGTAATTCAGTTAGGAGAAGAAAAGACAGCGAATCGCAGGGTTTTAAATAAATTGATTGTGAATAGCATCGTTCAGACATGCCAATTACAAATGGGATTAACAGAGTTGTTACCAGGAAATGTTTGGAACACAATGCCAGCTCACACACACGACAGGAGAATGGAAGCATATTTCTATTTTGATTTAGAAGCGCCACAAACCATTTGTCATTTCCTTGGAGAGCCTCAAAATACACGTCATATTTTTATGCAAAACCATCAGGCAGTTTTATCACCAGAATGGTCTATTCACTCCGGCGCAGGAACGTCTAACTATTCTTTTATATGGGGAATGGCAGGAGAAAATTTGGATTACGGAGATATGGATATTGTTGCACCAAATGAACTTAAATAAAGCATTATGAAGTTATTTGATTTAACCAATAAAAGAGCGCTAATAACTGGAGGCACACATGGTCTTGGTATGGCTATGGCCGAAGGGTTGGCACAAGCAGGAGCCGAGTTAGTAATTAGCAGCACAACGCCAAGCAAATTAGAAGAAGCGCTTGCTTATTACAAAAGCAAAGGATACAAAGCATCAGGATATATTTTTGATGTAACTGATGAAAAAATTGCTGCGGAACAGATTGAAGCAATCGAGAAGAATCAAGGACCAATTCATATTTTGGTAAACAATGCCGGAATCATAAAGAGAGAACCAGCTGTAAGCATGCTAATCGAAGACTTCCGACGTGTTATAGATGTAGATTTAGTTGGAGCTTTTATTATGTCGCAATTAGTGGGACGAAAAATGATTGAGCGCAACGAAGGTAAAATCATTAATATCTGTTCCATGATGAGTGAGTTGGGTAGAAACAGTGTTTCTGCTTATGCTGCTGCGAAAGGCGGTTTAAAAATGCTTACTAAAAATTTAGCTACTGAATGGGCTAAACACAATATTCAGGTTAACGGAATTGGGCCAGGTTATTTTGCTACTTCGCAAACAGAACCTATTCGCGTAGACGGAAATCCATTTAATGAATTTATCATAAGCCGAACACCTGCGGGACGTTGGGGAGATCCTGAAGATTTAGCAGGAACGGCAGTTTTCCTAGCTTCTGAAGCTAGCCGATTTGTAAACGGTCAAATCATATATGTTGATGGTGGAATTTTAGCCACAATCGGTAAACCATCAAACGAATAATCACTTTTTAAATCACTAACATGAGCGCTACTCAACCTTTTATAAACGATAACTTCTTACTCGAAAATAAATTTGCTGAAGAATTATATCATAATTATTCAAAGAATCAGCCGATAATAGATTATCACAATCATTTGAATCCACAATTTATTGCTGAGAATAAAATTTTTGAAAATACGACTCAGGTTTGGATAAATGGGGATCACTATAAGTGGCGTGCTATGCGTACATTAGGTATTAATGAGCAATTTATAACAGGAAACGGTTCTGATAAAGATAAATTCTTAAACTGGGCAAAAACAGTTCCATACACGATGCGTAATCCATTGTATCATTGGACACACTTAGAATTAGCTCGTTATTTTGATATTTATGATTTATTGGATGAAAAATCGGCTGAGAGAATTTATATCGAGACTTCTGAGAAAATAAATTCAGAAGCGTATAGCACACAAAATTTGCTTAAAAAAGTAAATGCCGAAGTGGTTTGTACGACTGAAGATCCAATTGATAATTTAGAACACCATCAAAAACTAGCCAAAAATCCAATTGGGACTAAGATGAGTACCGCTTTCAGACCCGATAAAGCGATATTAATTTCTAATGATGGTTACAATCAATATATAGATACTCTGGGGGAAGTTGCAGGAACTACAATTAGTTCTTATGCTGATTTATGTAGTGCATTAAAAAACAGAATTGAATATTTTGCTAATAATGGCTGTAAACTTAGTGATCATGGATTAGATCAAATTTACTTTGAAAACTACACTGAAAACGAGATTAATTCCATCTTCAAAAAGAAAAGAGAAAATCAAACAATTACGCCCGATGAAGCCTTAAAATTCCAAAGCGCTGTATTGTTGTTCTTGTCTGAAACCTATCATGAGTTTGGTTGGGTACAGCAATTTCACTTAGGAGCATTACGAAATAATAATGCGAGAATGCACCGAATTTTAGGGCCAGATACAGGCTGGGATTCTATTGGAGATTATCCGCAAGCACAAAAATTATCTTCATTTTTAAATGCATTAGATAGTAAAGATAAACTAACAAAAACAATCATTTATAACCTGAATCCTGCTGATAATGAAGTTATGGCAACAATGATAGGAAACTTTAATGACGGGAGCATTAAAGGGAAGGTACAGTTTGGATCAGGATGGTGGTTTCTGGACCAAAAAGACGGAATGACCAAGCAATTAAATGCACTTTCTAATATGGGATTAATTAGTTGTTTCGTGGGAATGCTAACCGATTCAAGAAGCTTTTTATCGTTCCCAAGACACGAATATTTCCGACGTATTCTTTGTAATCTTTTAGGTGACGAAATAAAACGTGGAGAACTTCCTAACGACATGGAATGGATTGGTAAAATGGTTCAGGATATCTCTTATAATAACGCAAAAGAATATTTTAAATTTTAAAGGTTAGTTAACCGCAAAGGTATTAAGGAAAAATTAACCGCAAAGGAAGCAAAGGTTTACGCTAAGGTCGCTAATCTTAAAACCATTAAGACATTAAGAAAAATTAAGGGTTTGAGTTTGAAAGAATTGGATTGTGAAAAAATTAACCGCAAAGTTCACAAAGATTTACGCAAAGGTCGCAATGGTTTTAAAAATCTGTTTTTATCAGCGTCTTTGCTTTAGCAAATCAGCATCATCCGCGTTACTTTATGGACAATGTGGGAAATCCTTTTAATCATAATAATCTGTGGCAAAAAAAGCAGTTATAAGGCTAAATCTTAATTTTCCTTAATCTCTTAATGGTTCAAAACTTTGCGGTAAAATTATCTTAATGGTAAATAAAAACAATATGAATAAAGTAGTTGCATTCGGTGAAATTATGTTGCGTCTTTCAACAGAGAGGCATCTTCGTTTTTCTCAAGCTAAAACATTTGGATCAAATTACGGGGGAGGCGAATTTAATGTTTGTGTGTCTTTGGCTAATTATGGTGTAAATGCTGAGTTTGTTACCAGATTACCTGAAAATGAAATTGGTGCTTCGGCAGTGAAAGAAATGCGAAAAATGAACGTAGCATCGCAAAATGTAATTTATGGTGGAGAACGTTTAGGAATTTATTTTCTGGAAACTGGCGCAGGAACACGAGGGAGCAATGTCGTTTATGACCGCGCACATAGCTCGATGGCAACTATCGAAAAAGGATTAATCGATTGGGAGAAAGTTTTGGAAGGTGCTGATTGGTTTCATTGGAGTGGAATTACTCCAGCGATTTCAGATAGTGCAGCCCAAGCCTGTTTAGAAGCTATTAAAGTGGCGCATAAATTAGGGATTACTATTTCATGTGATTTAAATTATAGATCAAAACTTTGGCAATATGGAAAAACTCCATGTGATGTAATGCCAGAGATGTTACAATATAGCAATGTTATTTTAGGAGATATTGATACAGCGTATTTTATGCTTGGAATTCCTAAAGTAAATCCTAATTATCAGGATGAGAAATCACTTCCTGTTTTGTACAGTAAGTTATTCGATTTGATTCCAAATTTAAAAACTGTAGCAACCACGTTACGCTATTCTGTAAGTGCCTCTCATCAAAGAATTGGTGGTGTTTTATTTGATGGTAAAGCTATTTATAATGCTGCAGTGCAAGAGGTAACACCTGTTGTAGATCGTGTAGGTAGTGGTGATGCTTTTATGGGCGGGTTAATTTACGGATTACTGGAATACCCAAATAATAACCAAAGAGCATTAGATTTTGCTGTTGCGACTTGTTGCTTAAAACATACCATTGCAGGCGATTATAATTTGGTTACGTTAAAAGAAGTTGAAAATATGCTAGATGGTAATTCGGCAGGATTAGTATCAAGATAAATAATATAAAATGGCAAAATATTCAAGAATAGAAGTAGCTACAACAATGAAAGAAAATGGTATGATTCCGTTGTTTTTTCATTCGGATATAGCGCTAAGTAAGAAAGTATTAAAAGCTTGTTACGATGGTGGTTCCCGATTAATGGAATTTACTAGTCGAGGCGATTTTGCTTTTGAAGTATTTGGGGCTTTAAATAAATACGCTTTAGCTGAATTACCCGGAATGATTCTGGGTGTAGGATCGGTAACAGATGCGGCCGCAGCTTCTTTATACATGCAATTGGGAGCTAATTTTATTGTAACGCCAGTACTCAGAGAAGATATTGCAATAGCTTGTAATCGCCGTAAAGTATTATGGTCACCTGGTTGTGGTACACTTACAGAGATTGCCAAAGCCGAAGAATTAGGTTGTGAAATTGTAAAATTATTTCCAGCAGATACCTATGGACCAGATTTTATAAAAGGAATAAAAGGCCCATCGCCCTGGACGAGTATTATGCCAACGGGTGGAGTTTTTCCAACTGAAGAAAGTTTGTCATCTTGGTTAAATGCAGGGGCAACTTGCGTAGGACTTGGTTCGCAATTAATCTCAAAAGAAATATTAGATAAGAATGATTTTGAAGGTCTAAAAAACAAAGTCAGTGAAGTTCTTGAGATTATAAAAAAAATTAGAAAATAAAATACGGAATAGCTATTCCTAAAGATTGTTTTTAAATGTTTTTTTGATTTTTAAGTTGTAATAGAGCATTATTCCTGCAGAATAAAACCTGCCAGTCCTCACAACAAGTTTTGTTTGTAATAGGCATAATGTTTCTTTTACAACTGAAAAGGATAAAGTATTTAATTCAATTATATACAACACTTTAAGTTATTAATAATGAAAAAACTAAATAGAGAAAATATAGGGTTATCTGATAAGCTTCCAATAAAAATTGTTCAATTTGGAGAAGGGAATTTTTTGAGAGCATTTGTAGAATTTGCTTTTCAGAAACTGAATCAGGATGCCAATTTTAATGCAGGAATTGCTGTTGTGCAACCTATCGATAAAGGATTGGTAAACATGATTAATGATCAAGATGGTTTGTATACATTATTCATGAAAGGAATAAAAAAAGGAGAAGAAATTCAAGAAAAAGAATTGATTACCAATATTGTAAAAGCAATAGATCCTTATGCTTCCTTTAATGAGTTTTTGGCTTTGGCCAAAGAAGAAGAATTAGCTTTTATTATTTCTAATACTACCGAAGCAGGTATAGAATACATTGCTAGTGATAAGCCTACAATGCAACCGCCAGTTTCATTCCCTGCTAAATTAACAGTGCTTTTATATGAAAGATTCAAGCATTTTAATGGTGATAAAACCAAAGCATTGACAATTATTCCTTGTGAATTAATCAATTATAACTCGGATACTTTAAAGGAAATTATATTAAAATATTGTGCTGATTGGAGTTTAGAAGTTGATTTTACATTATGGCTTTTAAATCATTGTAGTTTTCACAATACATTAGTAGACCGTATTGTTCCGGGCTATCCAAAAGATGAAATAGAAGAATATAACAAGCAGTTGGATTATTCAGATAATTTGATTGTAAGTGCCGAAACTTTCTTTTTATGGGTTATTGAAGGTGATGATAAACTAAAAGCTAAGCTTCCGTTTGAGAAAACCGATTTAGATGTAAAGATTGTAGCCGATATGCAACCTTATAGAACTCGTAAAGTTCGCATTTTAAATGGAGCGCATACAGCAATGGTTCCGTTTTCTCTACTTTATGGAAATGAAACGGTAAAAGAAACTGTAGATAATCTATTTACAGGAACGTTTGTAAATAAAGCTGTTTTTGATGAAATAAACGAAACATTAAATATGGATAAGGACGAACTAATAAGCTTCTCTGATGAAGTCTTAGATCGTTTTAGAAATCCATTTATCAAGCATTTATTATCTAGTATTGCATTGAACTCTATTTCGAAATTTAAAGTTCGTGTTTTGCCAAGTTTAGTCGAATATGTCGCAATTCACAACAAGCTTCCAGTTCATTTAACGTTTGCATTTGCTTGTTTGATTCGTTTTTATAAAGGCACTTGGCAAAACCAAACTTTACCTGTTAATGACAGTGAAGACATAGTTAGCTTTTTTGCTAAAACATGGAAATCAGATGATTATTATGAAATCGCAACTCAGGTGTTGCGAAATAAAAACTTTTGGGATGAAGATTTAACATCGATTAAATCATTACAAGACACGATTGCAATTGCCTTATCAGAAATTGAATTGAACGGAATTGAGCAAGGTTTTGTCAATTATGAAAAGAAATTAAAATAATAACCTCATACATTTTACGATGCAAAAAAAATTAATAAAAGTTAATCCTACTGATAATGTAGCTGTAGCCTTAGTAAATCTAGTTGCTGGAGAAACTATTCAGTTTGAGGGAGAAACTATTACAGTAGTTTCAGATACTAAATCGAAGCATAAAATTGCTTTGTCTGATTTTGCATCAGACGAAAAAATTATCATGTACGGTGTTTTGGTTGGTAGAGCAAGTCAAGTTATTGTAAAAGGCGATGTGCTTACTACCGATAATGTAAAACATGAAAGTGCTAAAGTTTTTGAAAAAACAGAATCAATAGGTTGGACTGTTCCTAATATTGATAAATGGAAAGACAGAACTTTTGATGGATATCATAGAGAAGATGGACAGGTAGGAACCGAAAATGTTTGGCTGTTTTTTCCTTTAGTATTCTGTGAAAACAGAAATATCGAAATATTAAAAGATATTTTTGAAAAGGAATTGATGAAGCCTAAAGAGAATGATTATCAGTTGTTACTTCGTTCTTTGGTAAAGTCAGAAAGCGGTGGAGCCAGTAATGAAGCGGCTTCTAATGATTCTAATTTATTCAATAATATCGAAGTAAAATTTATCACGCATCAAGGTGGATGTGGTGGAATTCGTCAGGATTCGCATAGTTTGGCTAAATTGTTGGCTGGTTATGTAAATAATCCAAACGTAGCAGGAGCAACAGTATTAAGTTTGGGTTGTCAGAATCTTCAAATTCAGATTTTTAAAGATGCATTAGACGAGATAAATCCTAATAGTAAAAAACCTGTTTTAATTTATGATCAACAGCAAATTGGAACTATAGAGGCGATGCTAAGTAGTGTTGTAAAAGATACTTTTGAAGCTATTAAAAAAGCGAATGAATTACAAAGAACACCAGCCCCATTATCTAAATTAACAATAGGTTTGGAATGTGGCGGATCTGATGGATTTTCAGGAATTTCGGCTAATCCAACCTTGGGGGTAACATCTGATTTATTGGCTGCTTTAGGAGGGACTACAATTCTTTCAGAATTTCCAGAATTGTGTGGAGTAGAGCAAGAACTCGTAAACCGTTGCGTAGAGGATGAGAGCGGAAAACGTTTCTTGGAATTGATGAAATGGTATGAAAAAACAGTTGTCGATGCAGGCTCAGGATTTGATATGAACCCATCACCAGGAAATATAAAAGATGGTTTAATTACCGATGCCATGAAATCGGCTGGTGCTGCCAAAAAAGGAGGAACTTCTCCAATTGTAGGCGTTTCAGATTATGGTGAGTATATAACAAAACCAGGTTTGAACTTGCTTTGTACACCAGGAAATGATGTAGAATGTACTACGGCAATGGTTGGTTCAGGAGCTAATATTGTTTTGTTTACTACAGGATTAGGAACTCCAACAGGAAACCCAATTGCACCCGTTGTAAAAATTTCATCAAACTCTGAGTTGGCTGCAAAAATGTCTGATATTATTGACATTGACACTGGCGGAATTATCACAGGAGAAAAATCTATTGAAGAAATGGGTGATGAAATGCTTGAATTTATAATAAATGTTGCTAGTGGAAAAATAAAAACTAAAGCTGCAATCTTAAATCAAAATGATTTTATTCCTTGGAAAAGGGGAGTTTCTCTTTAAAATCTTTTCTTTTTTTACCATTAAGATATTAAGAATAATTAAGAAAAAGACTATCAGAAATGATGGTCTTTTTTTTGTTTAATTTCTATTCAGTTTTGTCACCCTGAGGGACGAAGGGTCTCCGTTAGTAGCTCGACAATCTAAAAATACTTTGCGTTAGTTTCTTGTGGAGACCCTTCGTCCCTCAGGGAGACAAGTTTGCGGTTGTTTGACTTAAAATAACAACTCTTACGATTTATTTCTTCATGAGACTTAATTTTACTTAATCCCTTAATGGTAAAAGAAAAAACTTAATGGTAAAAAATAATATTTAAAAAATTTTAATGGGTAGATCTGGCAGATGATTTACGAATGTGTAACTCAGGTTTCAGGACTACCTTTTTTCGATCATTATTTTATCAGTTTTGTCCATTTGTTCTAAGAAAACACGAGCGGCCATTTTTCCCATTTCTAATGGAGATTGATCCACAGAAGTAATAGATAATTCCATGAATTTAGTAAAGGGCTCGTTACTAAATCCTGCAACACAAAAATCGGCTGGAATATTAATTTCTCTTGCTCTCAATTCCTGAATAGCTCCTAAGGCTGCAAAATCACTTGAAGAAAATATTGCATCTGGTGGCGTATCATATTGCATCAAAGTATTTAATGCTATTTTACCAGCATCGACGCTACTTTTGGATTGAATCACGTATTTTTCATCAAATGGTAATCCATTGTCTAGTAACGCTTGCTTGTAACCAAGAAACCTATTTTTGAAAATTTCTAGCGATTGATCTCCAGAAAAATGAGCAATACTTTTACATCCTTGATCTATTAAATGCTTGGTCGTTTCGTAGCCGCCTTTAAAGTCATCAATAGTTACAGAACTTACTCCGCTGATGTCTTTTTTTCTATCAAAAAATATTAAGGGAACATTATTATTGACGATGTGTCTAAAAGCAGCATCATTTTCGTTACTAACATCTGTAACCGACATTAAAATACCGTCTACTTGAGCATCGAGTAACGTATGTAGATTTTCGTTTTCTCTTTTTGGATCTTCATGAGTTTGGCAAATAATAACCTGAAAACCATGCGGATGTAGTTCTTCTTCAATACCTCTAATTACCGAAGCAAAAAAGTTACTATCAATACGAGGAACTATAACACCTATATTATTACTTCTTCCACTTTGAAGAGCCAATGCAAGTCTGTTTTGTTTATAGTTCATAGCAGCGGCAGTTTCTATAACTAACTTGCGCGTGCTCTCTTTTATCTTCGGATTGTTATTTAACGCTCTAGATACAGTAGCAGCAGTGATGTTTAATCTTTTTGCAATATCGTAGATAGTTATTTTTTCGCTCATGCTGTAGTAGTTTATTTATTAATGCGTTACAAAAATAAGAATTTTTTATCATAAACAACTTGTTGTTGTTATCGATTACTTTATTTCTTTAGTAACTGTTAGTAAATGAGTGTTATTATAATAAATTGTTAGTTTTTTTACACTAAATACATTTTTTTTTGTGATTAAAAATTAAATATATAATTTTTATCTAAATATATTTGGCGCATTCAATGTAATTATATATTTTCGTGTAATCGATTACATTATAATGTTTAATTTTTTCAAAATGAATTTTAAAAAACATACCGCAATGCTTATAAACAAATCAGTACTAGCGAATACTAAATATATTTATATAGTAATTACAGCTTTATTTTTATCGTGTCTGACTTCTTCAAAATTACATGCTCAAAAAAATCCTTGGAAGGAAATGGAAGAGATAATTAAAAAAATTCCTACTACAAAATTCCCTGATAAAAACTTTAACATAAATGAATATGGCGCAGTAGCTGATGGAGTTACAGATAACACCTTGGCGTTTAAAAAAGCCATTGCCGCTTGTGTAGCAAATGGCGGAGGGAAGGTAGTCGTTCCAAACGGAAAATACCTTACAGGAGCAATCCATTTAGATAGTAATGTGAATTTATTTCTGGATGATAATGCAGAGATTTTATTTAGCACAAATCCGAAAGATTATCCAATAGTTCACACTTCGTTTGAAGGTACAGAAATGATGAATTATTCTCCTTTTATATATGCCTACAACAAGACAAATGTTGCAGTTACAGGAAAAGGAACACTTAATGGGCAGTCTAGCACTAAAAATTGGTGGACATGGGCTGGTAAAGGATATGGGTGGGAAAAAGGAATGCCTAGCCAAAATGATCCACTGAATCGTCCGACTTTGGTCGAAATGGGAGAAATAGGAACTCCAGTATCTGAAAGAATTTTTGGAGAAGGACATTATATACGTCCGAACTTCTTAGAGTTTTTTGAATGTAATACCGTCTTAGTGAAAGATGTAAAAATTATCGATGTGCCTTCGTGGGTTATCCATCCAATGAAATCAAGAGATGTAATTGTAGATGGAGTAACTATTATAAGTCATGGTCCTAATAATGATGGTTGTGATCCAGAATATTCTCAAAATGTAATTATTAGAAATTGCACTTTTAATACTGGTGACGATTGTATTGCAATAAAATCAGGGCGTGATGGAGATGGAAGAAGAGTTGGGATCCCGAGTAAGAATATTATAGTTCAAAACTGCAAAATGATAGATGGTCATGGAGGAGTTGTAATGGGAAGTGAAATATCTGCTGGTGTAAGTAATGTTTTTGTAGAAAATTGCATTATGGATAGTCCAAATCTTGATAGAGCGATTAGAATCAAAACCAATTCAAAAAGAGGAGGGCTTACTGAAAATGTTTATGTAAGAAATATTGAAGTTGGAACAGTTGCAGAATCAGTATTAAGAATAACAATGTTTTATAATATTTATGGTAGCCAGGTAGGCAATTTTATTCCAGGAATACGAAACATAAATCTAGAAAATATTAAAGTGAAAAACGGAGGAAAATACGGTATTCTGGCAGACGGTTATGAAGAATCTCCTATAGAGAATATAACGCTAACGAATGTTACAATCGAAAAAGTAGAAAAGCCCTATTCGCTTAAACATGTAAAGAATTTAAAATTTAACAATACCTATATCAATGGTACTAAAATGAAAAACATAAAATAATAACCAAAACAAACCTTAACTATTAAAACCAAATTTATGATCAATAACCATTTATTAAAAAAAGGGGCAAGAAGTTATTTTGTCTGGACCTTTTTTCTGATAATTTTCATGAGCAATCAAATAGTTGCTCAGAATGTTACAGTTGAAGGTACTGTTAAAGATGCGGCGGGAATGACTCTTCCTGGTGTAAATATATTAGAAAAAGGGACAAAAAATGGTGTTTCTACTGACTTTGACGGGCACTTTAAAATTAAACTTATTAATCCAAAAGCAATATTAACTTTTTCGTTTATAGGGTTTAAAACCAAAGAAGTTACTGCAGCAGGAAAAAATAAATTAGAGATTGTATTAAATGAAGATGCTAATACTTTAAACGAAGTTGTTGTTGTGGGGTATGGTACAGTTAAAAAAGGGGATTTAACAGGAGCTGTTTCTACTTTATCAGGTAATGATGTGAGAAAGACACCTATTGCAAATGTAGCCGAAGCTCTTACAGGGCGTATAGCTGGAGTTCAGGTGGTATCTTCAGAAGGATCACCAGATTCTGAGATTAAAATTAGAATTCGTGGTGGAGGATCATTAACTCAGGATAGCTCACCGTTAATTATAGTAGATGGTTTTCCTGTAAATAGTATGAGTGATGTTTCGGCTTCAGATATAGAAACTATTACGACCTTAAAAGATGCATCATCTACAGCTATATACGGATCAAGAGGTGCAAATGGAGTTATTATTATAACTACTAAAGGAGGAAAAGAAGGGAAGATAGCAGTAAATCTGAATATGTTCTATGGTATGAAAAAGATGGCTAATGAAATAGATGTTCTGGATCCAGAAGATTTCGTAAAGTGGCAATATGAATATGCTTTGCTAGCAAAAGGAAATGCAGACTCTTATGAAAAATATTTTGGAGCATGGCAAGATTATGATATTTACAAAGGAATGAAAGGGGACAACTGGCAAAAGCAAATTTACGGGCGTAAAGGAGAAGTACAGAGTCGCGATTTAGGAATACGTGGTGGTTCGGATAAAATTAATTTTAATTTTAATTATGCACACTACGATGAGAAAGCGATAATGGTAGGTTCGGATTTTAAAAGAGACAACTTATCGCTTGCGTTAAAAAGTAAAGCAACTGATAAAATTGATTTAGCTTTTACAATGCGTTACTCTAATACAAAGATAAACGGTGGAGGAGCAAATGAGCAAAATGAAGTTTCATCGAATGATTCACGATTAAAGCATGCTGTGGGGTATTCTCCGCTTCCAATGCCAGGTTTAACAACAGATGATACAGATGAAGCTGTGTCAGGTTATTTAGTAAATCCTTTTGTAGCTGTGGCTGACAATGATCGCGAGCAGTTTAGAAAAAACTTCAATATGTTAGGGAGTTTTTCATGGAAACTAACAGATAAATTGGTTTTTAAAACTGATTTAGGATTAGATAATTATAACTATTTAGACAATCGTTTCTACGGGCGTTCTACTTATTACGTTGCTAATAAGCCTGCAGCTACTCTACAAGGGATGCCTGCGCTTACAATGACCGATCGTAAAGATGTTCGTTTTAGAAATGCAAATACATTAAATTATGATTTCAAAAAGTCATTAGGCGAAAATCATAATTTAAAAATCCTTGTGGGAGAAGAATCGATAAATTACCAAAGAAATGATGTAAATACTGTTTTGCAAGGTTTCCCGAAGTTTTTTGATTTCGATCAAGCAAAAAAGCTGACTTCACAGGCTAAGCCTTTCTCTGTAGATAATTATTATTTTGCGGATGATAAATTACTTTCATTTTTTGGACGTATAAATTACGATTATAAAGACCGTTACCTTTTTACAGCAACGTACCGTGCTGATGGTTCAAGTAAGTTTGCAAAAGGAAATAAATGGGGGTATTTTCCAGCAGCGGCGGTAGCTTGGAAAATTTCAGAAGAAAGCTTCTTGAAAGAAGTATCTTGGTTGAACTCACTTAAACTTAGATTAAGTTATGGAGAGGCTGGAAATAATAATATTCCAACTGGACAAACAGTACAAAGTTTAGAATCAACAACATCATCTTGGATAAATGGTTCAGATAGTTATTGGGCAGCTCCTAATGTATTGACTAATCCAGACTTAAAATGGGAGACAACTGTAACACAAAATTTAGGATTAGACTTTGACTTTTTCAAGAGTCGTGTAAGTGGTTCATTTGAAGTTTATAAAAATGTAACACATGATCTTTTAATAAACTTTCTTATACCAGGATCTGGCTATGCAAGTCAGTATAGAAATATGGGAGAGACTCAAAATACAGGTTTTGAGGCTACATTAAATGTTACAGCGATACAAAAAAAGGATTACGGCTTAAATTTCTCTTTTAATATAGGTGTAAATAAAAACCGTATTAATTCACTTGGAGTAATGGATAGTTTTAATCCATCAAGTACATGGAATTCAGCTATAGATGGAGATTATCTAGTAAAAGTAGGGCAACCAATAGGTACGATGTATGGCTTTAAGAATGATGGCCGTTATGAGGTATCTGATTTTGATTATGATGGAACAAAATATACTCTAAAAGCAGGAGTTACAAATAGTTCAGGAATTGTAGGAACGGTACAGCCAGGAACTATGAAATTAAAGGATTTAAATGGAGACGGAGTTGTTACAATAGCAGATCGTGCAATAATTGGTAATTCAAATCCGAAATTTAGCGGCGGATTTGTAATCAATGGTAATGCATATGGTTTTGATCTTTCAGCTTCATTTAACTACAGTGTAGGTAATGATGTTTATAATGCAAATAAAGTTGAATTTACTACTTCTACACCAAATGGGCAATATAGAAATTTAAGCACAGATATGGCTGATGGAAGCAGATGGACAAATTTAAATCCTTCTACAGGACAATTAGTAACTGATCCGACAGAATTAGCTGCTCTTAATGCTAACACTACAATGTGGTCACCGTATATGAATCGTTATGTTTTTAATGATTGGGCAGTTGAAGATGGTTCATTTTTAAGACTTAATACACTTACATTAGGGTATACATCACCAAATTCACTTATTTCAGCATTGGGAGTTTCAAAATTAAGATTTTACCTTACTGCTACTAATGTTTTTCTACTTACAAACTATTCAGGGCCAGATCCAGAGGTTTCTACAAGAAGAAAAACACCATTAACTCCGGGTGTAGATTATTCAGCATATCCGGGTAGCAGACAATTGGTTTTTGGTTTAAACCTTAATTTTTAATTTAACACCTATCAAAAGATGAAACATAAAATAATAATAGCAGGATTGATTTTAGCAAGTCTTTTTAGTGCTTGTCAGGAATTTTCAGAAGAAGGTTTGGATGCTCCTGGAAAATCGACTTTAGAAGAAGCAGAAGTTTTTTCTAATGAAGGATTAACCAAAAGTGCAGTAGATGGAATCAAAATTGCATTTGCAGATACGAATGGGCATAGAGGTCGTTTTCTTCCTTTTTATGGATTTAATACAGATGTTGAGTGGTATAACGCTTCAGAATCAACCTCAGATGATAAACCTGATTTAAGTATTTATGATGCTAAGCCAAATAACGGTCAAATGAATGTAGCATTAACTGAGGGAGGAGGAGGTAATCCATGGACATCGATGTACACTGGAATTGAGCGTGCTAATATGTGCATACGTGGAATCCGTAAATATGCTGATCCAAAGCCGGGAACTGAATTCGGATATTTATTAGGAGAGGCTTTAACATTGCGTGCCGTTTATTATGCAGATTTGGTTAAGGCGCATGGTGATGTACCCGCACGTTTTGAGCCTGTAAATAGTGAGACAATATATTTAGCAAAATCAAATCGTGATGTAATTTACAAACAGATTATTCAGGATTTGGGAGAAGCCGCTACGTTAGTGCCATGGCCAAATGAAAGCCCGGCGACTAGTAGTGTAGAACGAATTAATAAAGCTTTTGTAAAAGGATTGCGTGCTCGTTTGGCATTGGTTGCTAGCGGATTCCAGCAATATCCTGATGGGGTGCGCAGAAGTAATGATCCTGAGCTTTCGGTTGACAAAATGTATAAACTAGCATTAGATGAATCACGTTCAGTAATCCTGAGTGGAAAAGCGAATTTGGAGTCTTCATTTGAAACTTTTTGGAGAAAATACAACCAAGAAAATATTGCTGCAGGAGGAGAGTCGCTTTGGGAAATTCCTTTCGCAGATGGTAGAGGAAGAATGTTATATAGTTTTGCTGTTAAACATACAGATAGTGATCAGTTTCATAAAAACGGGCCTAATCGTGGAGGTACGGCAGGACCGCTTCCTTTTATTTTTTATGATTACGATAAATCAGATAGCCGTAGAGATGTAACATGTGTTCCTTATATATATGGTAAACCAGTAAACGGAATTGCTAAACAAGAATTAGGAGCATTAAATAAATGGTGTTTTGGAAAATACCGTTACGAATGGATGAAACGTTTGGTTACTTCGACTAATGATGATGGTGTAAATAAAATTTACATGCGTTATGCCGAGGTACTTTTAATTGCCGCTGAAGCAGCTAATGAATTAGAAGGGCCCGCAGCCGCAGCACCTTATCTAAAAGAAATTCGCAGAAGAGCTTTTCCTGCTGCTGATCATGCCCAAAAAGTAGATAATTATATAAGTAATTTAGGAGGTAAAACAGCCATGTTTAATGCTATTGTAGATGAAAATAAATATGAGTTTACAGGAGAAATGGAACGTAAACAAGCGCTGATTCGTTGGAATTTACTAAAAGTGAAACTAGATGAAGCCAAACAAAAAATGTTTGATTTACAAAAACACATAGGAGAGTATGCTGATGTACCTACTACCTTGTATTATAAATATAAAGCGGATAATGTTAGTTTAGAAATTTACGGATTGAATCGTGGAGAAAATGTAAATCCGGGAGCAGATTATACCTCTTTTGCTTGGAATGTGCTTACAGATAGTAAGATAAATTCTATTTACAAAGTAGGAATCGATCCAAATACGAGACAATTTTGGCCAATATGGCAAATGATTCTTGATGGAAGCAACGGAAAGTTGTTCAATGATTATGGCTATTAATAGGTACTAAAAACTAATTATAAATTATTATGTTTATGAAAATAAAATATATACTAAAAGGATTAATAGCTACATTACTACTAGCATTAGCTGTTTCAAGCTGTGAAAGTTATAATGAAGGATTATTGGATGGAATAGGGGCAACAAGAGAATTCTCTCCTATAGGAATTAGTGCAGTAGTTAGAAATCAAACAGCAGTTGAATTAAATTGGACTGTAAACGAAAGTGCAGATCATTATGTTGTAGAATTCAGTGCAGATGATCCCGATTTCAAAACTATTTATAAAACAGTAAAAGTCAGTCCTAAAGAACTGCCTATTCGAGTACAATTAGAAGGAGAAACGGTTTACTCTGTACGTTTAAAAGCAGTAAGCAAAACAGGATTAGAAGATTCTAAATGGACAATTGGAAAAGTAACAACGCTATCGGAGCAAATTTTCTTAGCTACTCAAGATGGAGATGTGGAGGCAAATAGAGTAACATTGAGATGGGGAGCCAATAGTAACGTAACGCAAATTATTGTTAATCCAGGGGCGATTAAGCATGATATTACTCCAGCAGAAAAGGCGAGTGGAATAGCAATTGTTGAAGGATTGAAAGGAGAAACATTATATACCGCAGAGTTGTTTAATGGCTCTAAAAAAAGAGGTTATTTTACATTTACAACAGGAATTGATATAGGAACAGGAATTTTGGTAAAACCAGAAGATGATTTAAGTGTTAAAATTGCCGATGCAGCACCAGGAGCAGTATTAGTATTGATGCCAGGTGACTACACTGCTTTTAAAGGAACGATAGCTGTAAATAAGCCAATAACAATTAGAGGATTATACAGTTTTAAGAAACCATTATTACATGTGAATTTCAATTTAGGCAATGGATCTTCAATGTTGAGTTTAATTGACTTAGATTTAAATGGAGATAAAACTTTATCTGATGTTGTTAAATATAATGAGGCAATTGTGACTTATGGTTCGCTTTTAATAAGTGGATGTGTAATTCATGATTTTGCAAAGTCATTGATTTCTTCCAGTCTAGCTAATACAAAAGTTACTTCTGCTATAATTGAGAATTCTATTGTTACAAATGTACTAACTACAGGAGGTGATTTTATTGATTTTAGAATTGCTCATATTGGTCAGATTACGTTAAAAAATAGTACGTTTAATAACTGTGCATCAGGGCGTGATTTTATTCGTATAGATAATGCCGCTGGATTAACAGGAACAGGATTAACAACTAATATATTAATTGATGGATGTACGATTTACAATAAGTCTATGACAGCTTCAAATAGAATTTTATATGTTCGTTTTGTTTCCAATGCAACAACTATTCGTAATACATTGTTTGTGCAAACGGCAGCAATCTATGCAAATCAAGGAGCAACAGTGGCTCCGACATTTGTAAATAATAATTACTATAATTCAGGAGCTCTTTATGCTACAGCGGCAACTCCTATAAAATTTGATAATTCAGGTAATTATACAACATTAGATCCTATACTGGCAAACGCGGCAGAAGGTGACTTTACAGTTGGAAATCAGACATTAAAAGATAATAATATTGGAGATCCACGATGGTTTAAATAGCGGTATCCTATAATTAGGTTTAAGGAAAAGAGGTGTGCATTTTAGACTGCACCCAAAAGTTTAGACAAATTTATAATTAATTTTGATAATGATGAGCTCGATATTGTATCGGGCTCATTCCTTTTAAATTCAGTTTGATTCTTTCATTATTGTAATATTTTATATATTCTATAATTTCCTTTTTTAGATGATTTATGTCTTTAAATTTCATAATATAAAATAGTTCTGATTTTAATATGCCAAAGAAATTTTCTATAACTGCATTGTCTAAGCAGTTTCCTTTTCTTGACATACTCTGCACTAATCCTTTCTCCTTCAAAAGCTGATGATATCGCTTCATTTGATACTGCCAGCCTTGATCGGAGTGTAATATTAAATTAGTATCATTTGATATTCTTCGAAAAGACTTTTTAAGCATATTGGTGATTTGATTAAAATTTGGTCTTTCAGATAAATCATAACTTATTATTTCCCCATTGAAAAGATCAATTATAGGTGATAAGTACAATTTATTACCTGAGATATTAAACTCAGTTACATCGGTAGCCCATTTTTGATTGGGTTTATCAGCCTTAAAATTGCGCTGCAATATATTAGGAGCTATCTTTCCTTGTTCTCCTTTATATGATCTGTACTTCTTGATTCTGATTAAACTTTTTAATCCTAAAATTTTCATCAATCGCAACACTGTCTTGTGATTAATTAAAATTCCTTTTTGCTTGATTAATAAAGTAATACGCCTGTAACCTAATCTACCCTTATGATGATTGTAAATCTGTTTAATCAAATCTTTAACATCTTTGTATTTATCAATTACTTGACTTCTTTTTTCATAGTAATAATAAGTACTTCTAACCATGTTCGTACAATTTAGCAAGAGGTCTAAATCATATTTATGCCTTAGTTCCATTATGGTTTGAGCCTTTTGTTTTGATTGGCTTGTTCGGCTTGAACTAAGGCGTTGAACTTTTTTAAAATTTCGTTCTCAGCTCGTAAATACTCCAGTTCCTTTAAAAGTTCTTCTTCCCTAGTTAAGGGTTTGTCTGTTTTTCTCTGTTTTCTCTTAAAATTCATAGATCTGGGTCTTCCTTTAGGTTTAGATGATAATCCCTCTAAACCAAAGTTAGCAAAATCTCTTTTCCATCTGATAATAATTGAGTCTGAGGGAATGTTAAATTTTAAACGAGCTTCCCTTAGTGATAATAAATCCTTATCTATTGATAGTAATACTTTTTGTTTAAAATCAATGGAATAGACACGATTCTTCCGTGGTAACAATCCGATTGTTCCATATGCTCTGTAAAAGCTAACCCATCTACGAATATTTGACTCACTAATACTCTTTTCATTAGATACCGCTTCACTGGAGTATCCTTTCTCGATAACTAACCTTACACATTCAAGTTTGAATGCGTAATCATACTTGACTTTTCTTTCCATAAAAATGCCCCCAAATAGTGTCTAACTTTTTGGGGGCAGTCTATTTGTACACCTCTTTTTTTGTTCACTTTTCACAGTCTCAGTTTACGGTTTACATCTCACAGTTTACATCTCACATTTCTCATTTCTCATTTCTCATTTCTCATTTCTCATTTCTCATTTCTCAGTTTATAACCACCTAATAAAGGTATTAATCATGTTACAATCGATTACTTTTATTTATTATTTAAACTTTGTAAGAATCATTATAGTAATAAATTGTTATTTTTTTATACTTATTATAATTTTATTCTTATATATAAATCAATTATGCATTTTTTATTTAAATTAATTTGGCTCGTTGAAACTAATTTAATACTTTCGTGTAATCGATTACATGATTGTTGTTTTAAAACAATATAATTGATTTAGATGGTTGTAAATAAGTTTATAACATCTTAAATGGTTGTCATTTTAATGTGATCTGCAATGTTGGTTAACTCATATAAGAAATAGGTTGTACTATTTCTGAAACCCATCAATGAAAAAGAGGGATTAATCACATGAAAAGCAGATTAGGTTTATTTACTAAAGAATATTAAAAGCATAAGTTTTATTAATACCTATCAATATAAATAATAGAAGTAAAGTCAATTATGAATTAAGAGATATTGCCAATTAACCAAACCATTAAAACCAAACTATGAACATTAAACAATTATCAAAGAAAAAAATAAAATACAATCTTGTATTTTTATTTTTCCTGAATTTTCTGTTGAGTAATATAATGACGGCTCAATCGACTGTAATAGAAGGAAAAGTTACTGATGCTGCTGGATTATCCCTGCCAGGAGTGAATATTCTAGAAAAAGGGACCAAAAATGGAGCCTCAACAGATTTTGAAGGAAGTTTTAAAATAAATGTAACAAATAGTAAAGCTACCTTAGTATTTAGCTATCTGGGTTTCCAAACCCAAGAAGTCAGTGTTGCAGGAAAAAACAGAATTAATATAAGTCTTATTGAAGACACAAATTCACTAAAAGAGGTTGTAGTAGTAGGATATGGAACTGTTAAGAAATCAGATCTTACAGGATCTGTAGGTACATTGGATGCTAAAACTTTGACAGAGAGAAACACAACAAGTGTTATGGAATCCATACAAGGAAACGTAGCTGGTGTTCAGATCAGTGCATCAACAGGTCGTGTTGGAGATCCATTTACAATTGCAATTCGCGGAAAAAGTACAATGAGTGGTGATGCAGCTCCATTATTTATAGTTGATGGTGTTCCTACAGATGGAATTGATTTCCTGAATCCGCAGGATATTGCCAGGATAGATATATTAAAAGACGCTTCATCTACAGCTATTTATGGATCTAGAGGGACAAATGGAGTTGTTATTGTTACCACCAAAAGCGGGAGTAATATAAAATCGAGTATGACAGTTTCTTTTGATTCTTATATTGGTGGAAAAGAAGTTGCGAGATTACCAGAAATGATGGATGGACAAAAATGGTGGCTATACCATCAATCGGCATATTTACCTACAGCAAAGAAAGACCCAATCACTGGAACAGTTACAGCAGCAACTTTAAACGCTACAGTAATTGGATCAGAAAACCCACTATTAGCTACAAGAATTGCAAATAATGATACTTTTAATTGGTACAACGCAGTATTAAAACCAGGTTTGCAACAAAATAATTATTTATCTATTGCTGGACGTTCAGATGGAGGTTTGTCATATACAATAGGATTAGGATTGCAAAATGAGACTGGAAATATTCAAAATGAATCATTAGATAAATACAATTTTAAAGTTGGTTTAACCCATAAGATAAATGATAAATTTACTGTAGGAGTAAATTTGAATATTGCAAGAACCGAACAAGAACTAGGTAGCGCACTTGCTATGCAAGAAGCATTTAGATTAAGTCCATTTTACAAACCGTATGATGAAAATGGAAATTTAATTCCGCTTCCTGGTAAGCCAACAAATGCAGCAGGAGCTTTTTTAATTAATAAAACAAGTACTTACAACCCATTGTTGGAAATTGATAACACAACCAATGAAATCAAAAATTGGAACGGTGTAGGAAATTTATTTGTAGAATATAAACCAGTTTCATGGCTGAGTCTTAAATCGACATATTCTGCGGGATTAAACCAGAGTAAACAAGGACAGGCATGGGGAGCTTTGACAAATACAGGAGTTGCAAATAGAAATTTACCATCGGCAAGCTTACTAGAAACAGAAAGGTTCAACTATACATGGGACAATCAGTTTACAATAAATTATAAATTAAATAATGATCACGCTTTTACAATTTTAGGACTTCAAAGTTTATATTCCAATACCTATAATGCTATGTCAGCTAGTTCTAGTGATCAGCCTTTTGATGTAGGATATCATAATTTAGGAACGGGAAAACAATCTACTTTTCTTTTAGGCTCTTCATATGATAAATTTACCATGTCATCTTATGCAGTACGTATAAATTATAGTTATAAAGATCGTTATTTATTGACTTTGTCAGACAGATGGGATGGATCATCAAAGTTTGCCGAAGGTCGTAAATGGGGATCATTTCCATCGGCTGCTCTTGCATGGAGAGTTATTGAAGAAGGCTTCATGAAAAATCAAAAAGTAGTTTCAGATTTAAAAGCCAGAGTAAGTTATGGTTTCACAGGAAATAATAAAGTAGCTTCTTATTCAACACTTAATAAATTAGAGCAACAAACTTATTACGATTTTAATGGTACATCTGCTAATGGTTTTGTACAGGGTTCGCCTAGTAATAAAGATTTGGGATGGGAAAAAATGAGAGAGCTAAATGTTGGATTGGATTTTGGATTTTTGAACAATAGAATTACTGGTAGTGTAGATGTTTATGACAGACTTTCAACAGATTTATTACTTCAACAAAAAACAGCAACTGAAAACGGTTATGCTAAGACCTATCCTAATAATATAGGTTCTGTAAGTAATAAAGGAATCGAAGCTATGCTAACAACCAAAAACATTAATACAGACTTTGTAAAATGGGAAACAACTTTCGTTTTTTCTAAAAATAAAAACAAAATTGTATCTATTTATGATAAAGAAAATGACGATGTTGGAAACAACTTGTTTATCGGACAATCTATTGATGCAATTTACAATTATAAGTTTATTGGTATATGGCAAGCAGATCAGAAAGCTGAGGCTGCATTGTATGGTCAATCTGAAGGACAAGCAAGAGTGGAGGATTTGAACGGTGATGGAAAAATTACTACAGCTGACAGGCAGATCTTAGGACATTCTAATCCAAACTGGACAGGAAGTATCACATCTAAGTTAACAGTTGGGAATTTTGACTTGGCTGCTTCATTAATTACAAGTCAAGGAGTTTATGTATATAGCCCATTTCACGCCAACTTTACAAATACCGACGACAGAGGTCGTCAAAAATTAGATATCAACTGGTATATTCCTGCAAATGATGCTGGTCTTCCTGCTCAGGTTTCTAACGATTATCCAATGGCAAAAAATGAAGGTACATATTGGAACGCCAATGGAGTTGGTTATTATAGAGATGCATCATTTGTTAAAATTAAAAATATAGCGTTAGGATACACATTTAACAAAAGCGTGATCGAAAAATTCAAAATGAAATACCTTCGTTTTTATGTAAATGTTTTAAATCCATTTGTATTTACTCATTATGATGGATATGATCCAGAGTGGGCAGGAGCAGGTTTGGGGATTGGTCGTGTATCATCAATTACCTATCAAATTGGTATGAGTATTAAATTTTAAAAAACAGCAAAATGAAAAAAATAATAGTAAGCTTATCAATAGCATTATTAGCACTTAGTTCTTGTAGTGATTATATAGAAGAAGAAAACCTTTCTTATGCCGAAAATACAGAATACCTTAAAGCATCTGGCTTTGAATCTCTAATCAATGCAAATTATTCTCAATTAAGAGAAATATACGGTGGAGAGCCATGGCTATTTGTTGCTGGTACCGATTTATATGCCGAAGGAAGAAATACTGAACCAATAGGAGTAAGCCAATACACGCAGTTAACGTCTTCATCGCCAAATGTAGATTATCTTTATAAAGAGTGTTATAAAGCAATTCAAAGAGCAAATACCGCAATTTATTATAGTGCATTAACAGAGAAAACGACAACTCTAAATTCTCGTATTGGAGAAATAAAATTTCTAAGAGCAAATGCCTATTTTTTATTAGTACAGACCTATGGAGGTGTAACTTTGGATACCGAATATCATTTATCCCCAGTAGTTTCTTTTAATAGAAATACTGCTGAAGAAGTATATACTTTTATAATTAAAGAACTCGAAGAGTCTTTATCATTGTTACCAACAGGTGCTTACACAGGGCGAGTAACAAAAAGGGCATCACAAGATTTATTAGCAAAAGTATATTTAACAAGAGCATACGAAAAGTTTGGTGCCACAGGCGATTTTGCAACAGCGGCCAAATATGCAGATGATGCAATTGCTGGAGAGCCCCTAACGCTTACTTACGCCGCTTTATGGTTACCAACTAAGCTAGCTGCAGATATTAACAAGGAAACCATTTTTTCGGCTCAGTTTAGTGCAGCTTCAAATACCTCACCAGCACAAACTACAGGAGGGTTACCAGGAACTCAAATTACAGGTAATGGCCAGGCAAGTTATTTCAGCTCTTATTTAGGAGGTTCAGAAGTATCAGGTAAAGCACCTTATCGAACTTATAATTTATTGCCAACAGATTATGCAATCGGATTATATGAAAAAGGAGATACCCGTTGGGAGGGAACTTTTATGACACAAACTTATACCAGATATTACGATTATTATGATGTAGCTAATAAAACAGGTTTAGCTGTAACTCATTTTTATGTACCTAAATGGATGACAGACGCAGAGTTAGCAACTTATAAACTAGCAAATCCTAAAACCACTATCCACTTATACGGAACTTATGGTGCAGCCAAAGGTTTAAGCAGTGATTATCAAACGATACCAGTGCGCAAATTTGATGATCCGATAGCGCCATTTGCGACAAGTGCAACAACCCCTAGAACAAGTACCCGTGACTTTGTAATTTCTAGATTAGGAGAAACATATTTAATTGCAGCTGAAGCTTATTTACATACAAATCCAAGTACAGGATTGGACAGACTTAATGAAGTCAGAAGAAGAGCGGGAGTGGCAAATGCAACTGCAGCACAATTTACGATAGACTATATTCTTGACGAAAGAGCAAGAGAAATGTTAGGAGAGTACACACGTTGGTTCGATTTGAAACGTACAGGAAAATTAATAGAAAGAGCATCGCTTTACAATTACAATATTAAAGCAAGTAATTTTGATGGAGCAAATGGTGAAAAGAAAATTTTAAGACCAATTCCACAAGAAGCTTTGGATTTGAATCAGAATAAATCATATCCACAAAATCCAGCTTATAATTAGGTAATAAAAAGTTGAGTATTTTGAATCGAATGATTATCGTATTCAATTTTATTATTTTTAGTTTTTTTTGACTTAGATTAGAAGCTTGATGAACTTTCAAGCTTCTAATTTTATTTAAATCACGACACGAATTAACACATGTGATGAAAAAGATATTTTTACTTGTTTTCGTTTTATTTATGAATGAGATTAAATCACAAACCCCCTATCGTATCGACACATCGTATAGAGTAAAAAACACGTATACCAAATTAATTAAAAAATATCCTTTTATAACAATTGCTCAGGTAAAAGAGAATGAAAGTATTAATCTCATTTATAATTTAGTTTATGATAAAGAGAAAACGAGAGCATTACATTTGGATGCTTTTATTAATAAAAATCAAAAATTAAATCCAGCTGTAGTCATGATTCATGGCGGAGGTTGGAAATCAGGAAATAAAAATCAAATGCAAGTTTTAGGACAAAAAATAGCCTTGAAAGGATATTCTTGTTTTGCAATAGAATACAGATTATCGCTTGAAGCAAAATATCCTCAGGCAATTTATGATGTGAAAAATGCGATAAAATTTATAAAAGATAATGCAAAAAGATTGCATGTAGATCCAAACAAAATTGTTCTTTTAGGATGCTCCTCAGGAGGTCAAATGGCCGCTTTGATTGGTACAACAAACAATGATCCGACTTTTGAAGACACTTTAAATAAAAGTAAATCAACGGCCGCAGTAAATGCAATTATCGATATAGATGGAATTTTAGCTTTTAAACATCCAGAATCTGAAGAAGGAGAAATGGCAGCACTTTGGTTAAATGGTACTTATGAAGAAAATCCTAAAAATTGGGAAAATGCTTCGGCACTAACACACGCCAATAAAAACACACCGCCAATACTATTTATCAATAGTAGTTTCAATAGATTTCATGCAGGAAGAGATGATATGATTGCCATTTTAAATCAGAATAAAATATATAATGAGGTAAAAACAATTCAAAACTCACCTCATTCATTTTGGTTCTTTAATCCATGGTTTGAAGAAACAGTACAATACACAACAGAATTTTTAGCTACAATATTTAAATAAATTAGAATAAAATGAAAACAGTAATTACATTATCAGCAGCATTAATATTAGGATTTACGAGTTGTAAAGCACAAAATAAATACGACATAAAAACAGCCAAAACCTACGCCGAAATATCAGTGAAAACTGACGGAAAATGGGAAGGACGCAAGTATATTGGCGGGACTGTTTTTAAAAATGTAGATAAGCTAAAATTAGCTCCTGAGCATACTGATCATTCATTTGATATTCGCTACGAAGGACCAGGATGGGAAAGTAATAGAATAGGGTACCGTTTATATTTAGATTGGAGAAATGCTATTGATATTTTTGGAAAGAAAACATCAGAAATGATTTTACCGCAAGTAGGTCAAGATAATTTTGATTCCTATCACGAAATGAGTGATTGGGGATCTGATATTTTAAAAGCTGGAAAAGGAATCGGAATAGGTTCAATAGACCGTTACTTAGATGGTAAAAAACTACATTTTTACGAAGTTGATTCAACTATAGCTTATGTAGAGAATAAGTTAAATGAATCAAATGTAAAAGTGAATTATTTTGGATGGAAAACAGCTTCTGACAAAATTGATTTTACATCAGTATTAACCATTAAACCAGATCAATTATATACGCAGCATACAATTAAGGCTTCAAAAGAAATTCAAGGAATTTGTACAGGGATAGTAAAACAGAAAAATGCAGAATTGCTTAAAAAAGAAAGTAAAAATAAAAAGTGGGCATACCTTGCTACTTATGGTACACAGTCATTAGTACCAGATAAATTGGGAATGGCAATTTTTTATGAAATAAGCACAATAGAAAATATAGCCGATACAGATTTAGATTATTTATTGATTTTTAAACCAACTACAAAGGCTAATTCATTTTATTTGTTAGGAGCTTGGGAGCAAGAAAAAGATGGTATTAAAACAAAAGAAGAATTTGTAAAATATCTAGATGAAAGATTAGAAATATTGAATAAAAAAGGCAAAATGTAAGTAGTGATTCTGAATATCTCCAACGATAAGTTGGATAAATAAAACATAAAGTATATTTTAAAATGAAAAATACAATAAAACGAAATTATTTTGGGTCAATAGTATTGGTTTGTGTGATAACATTAATGAGTTGCAAAACGATTTCACAAGAGCCTTCAAAGACGGCAGTTGTGATTTCTAAAGACTTAAAATGGTCAGAAAAAATGGCTTTGTCAATCATGAAACGTCATCCAGAATCGTATATGATAGATGATGTAAAAGAACCAAAATGGGATTATGTTCATGGTTTAGTATTGACATCTTTTGAAGAATTGTACAAAAAAACAGGCGACGTTAAATATTATGATTACATAAAAAAGTATGTAGATGCTTTGGTACAAGAAGATGGTAGTATTAAAAGCTATAAATTTGAAACTTATAATATTGATATGGTAACAGCAGGTCGATTGTTGTTTAATTTGTACGATACAACAAAAGATCAAAAATATTTAAAAGCTTTAGAGTTATTAAGAAAGCAGATAAAAGAACAACCAAGAACTGCAAGCGGGGGATTTTGGCACAAAAAAATATATCCAGACCAAATGTGGTTAGATGGATTATATATGGGAGAACCATTTTATGCACAATATACAACTCAGTTTGAAAAAGGCGCTGAGCTTAACGATATTGCGAAACAATTTGAATTAATTCAGAAAAATGATTTAGATAAAAAAACAGGATTACTTTTTCATGCTTGGGATGAAAGTAAAAAAATGCCATGGGCAAATTCAGAGACAGGAACATCTCCAAATTTTTGGTCACGATCTTTGGGTTGGTACGCAATGGCTTTGGTAGATGTTTTAGACTATTTTCCTAAAGATCATCCTAGACAAAAAGAATTAGTTACTTATTTAAATCAACTGTCAGAAGCCTTAGTGAAATTTCAAGATAAAAAAACAGGACTTTGGTATCAAGTTACTGATATGGGCAATAAAAAAGGAAATTATTTAGAATCATCAGGATCATCAATGTTTGCTTATGCTTTTGCAAAAGGAGCAAACAAAGGATATTTGCCTAAAAAATATAAAGACCTAGCTAATAAATCTTTTGATGGATTAACTAAACAATTGATAAAAGTAGATTCTGATGGCGAAATTACGATAACTCAAGCATGTGCAGTTGCAGGATTAGGAGGAAAACCCTATCGTGATGGTTCATATGAATATTACATAAACGAAAGAAAAAAAGATAATGATCCTAAAGCTACAGGTCCGTTTATCTTGGCAGCATTAGAATTAAATAGATAATACATATCCTAATAGGTTCTGAATAGCCTCCTGCTTTAGCTGGAGGTTAAAGGATAGTAGATAAAGAATGTGGCTTTAGCCAAAATGACTTGGTGTTTTTGACTTTGTAGAATAAATCTCTCGCAAAGCCGCAAAGAGTCAGAATGAAAATTTAGAGTATTTGCGTCTTTACAAGAAAAATTATAGTTCGATAAATTTGATTTAATGATATTGAGTTAAAACTCAAAGTAGCAAATCAGGTTTTAATTCGCATATAAAAACAGAAATGAAATATATTAAATTCATAGCATTAAATCTAGTTGTATTATTGGGGTGTAGCGTAATGTTGCAGGCTCAAAATAATTATAAAAACTGGAGTGATATTATTCGCAAGAGCGATGCCTCTTGGTTTGCCACTCCCGAAGCACAAAATATAGCCGAAAATGTGTTGTTGTATCAACGTAATATTGGTGGATGGCCAAAGAATATCGAAATGCAAAAAATGCTTTCAGATTCAGAAAAACAACGTTTAATTGCGCTAAAAAGTAATTTGCACGATATCACAACTGATAATGGAGCCACTTATCAGGAAATGCTTTTTCTTGCAAAAATGTACAAGCAAAAACCAGATGAAAGATATAAGAAAGCCTTTCTTTCTGGTCTTGATTATTTGTTAGAAGCACAATTCGACAACGGTGGTTGGCCACAATTTTATCCTTTAAAAAAAGGGTATTATACACATATTACCTACAATGATGATTCGATGTTTCATATCTTAACGATATTAAAACAAATCTCAGAAACATCAGATTATTATGGTATTCCTATTCCACAAGATTATGTATCAAAAGCCAAAGTTGCTTTTGATAAAGGAATAATTTGCATTGTAAAAACACAATACAAACAAAATGGCGTATTAACCGCTTGGTGTGCGCAACATGATGAAAATACCTTGGCTCCAGCCAAAGCAAGAGCATATGAATTACCCTCTTTGAGCGGAAAAGAATCAGCAAAAATTGTATTGTTATTAATGACTATCGATAATCCATCTCCAGAAGTAATTACAGCTGTAAAAAGTGCTTATGCATGGTTTGAAAAGACAAAAATCACAAATCTTGAGGAAAAACGTATACTAAATGATGCAGGAAAAGTAATAGATAAAAAAATGATTGTTACTCAAAATGCTTTGCCAATTTGGGCAAGATTTATGGAGCTAGAGAACAATGAACCTTTTTTTGTGATAGAGATGGAGTCAAAAAGAAATCTCTAGATGAAATAGGAGCCGAACGTAAAAACGGCTATGCTTGGTATACAGATGAACCAAAAGAGGTTTTGAAAAAATATCCAAATTGGGAAAAAAAATACGTTTTTGAAAAAGCGAAAAAAAAAAGATTGAAGACAAAAATACAATTACCGTAGCCCAAGATGGATCAGGAGATTTTAAGCTTATTCAAGACGCTATAAATGCCGCAAAAGCATTTCCTTATGAAAGAGTAACGATACATATTAAAAACGGAACTTATTATGAGAAAATAAGAATCCCAGAATTCAATAACAATATTTCTATAATAGGGGAAAGCAAAGAAAAGACAATCATTACCTACGATGATTATTTTGGAAAAATGAATTTAGGCAGAAACAGTACATTCTATACTTATACAATGCTAGTAGAAGGAAATGATTTTTCGGCATCAAATTTAACAATTCAAAATTCTTCTGGCGACATTGGTCAAGCAGTAGCATTATCGATTATGGGAGACAGAGCATATGTATTTAATTGTAATATTTTAGGGAATCAAGATACATTATACGCATCGGGAAATAATTCAAGACAATACTTTAAAGATTGTTATATAGAAGGAACAACGGATTTTATTTTTGGAAAAGCAACAGTTCTATTTGAAAATTGTCAGATTCACAGTATCAAGAATTCTTATATAACAGCAGCATCCACGCCTGAAGGTAAGGAATTCGGATTTGTTTTTAAAAACTGTACTCTTACAGCAGATAAAAATGCAACACAGGTATATTTAGGAAGGCCATGGCGCATTTATGCTAAAACGGTTTTCATAGAATGCAAAATGGGAAGTCATATTTTGCCACAAGGCTGGGAAAATTGGTCAAAACCAGAAGCAGAAAAAACAGCTTTTTATGCCGAGTATAATTGCAGTGGCGAAGGATACAAACCAGAGAAAAGAGTTTTATGGGCACATCAATTAAGTAAAAAGCAAGCTAAAAAATATACGAGTGAGAATGTCTTAGGATTCGAGGCTCAAAGAGGCAAAGAGACAAAGTAGCAAAGAGGCTTTTTAAAGGTTCAAAGTAACAAAGGTGCAGAGAGACAAAGGTTTTCTGTAGAGATGTACCGCAGTGCGTCTACATAATGTAGGTTTACCCATAAAGTAATCCCATGTCAGGCTGAGCGGAGTCGAAGCCCCGTATGTCCTTCGACTCCGCTCAAGGTGACAAGATTGGGGAAATAAAGTAACAGAGGTACAGAGCGACAAAGGTTTTCTGTAGAGACGTACCGTAGTGCGTCTACATAATATAGGTTTGCTCAATCTAAGAAATCTAAAATCTAACAATCTAAGAAGTCTAAAAAATGAAATACAGCTTTCTTTTAGTTCTATTACTATCATTAAATAGTTTTGCACAAACAATTGATTATCCAACAAACAAAGTTGATTCAATTGTGAGCAGAATCAAGTTACCAGTAATTCCTTCATATCAAATAAATGTTGTTACGCTTGGTGCTAAAGGAGATTCGATAAGCGATAGCAAACCCGCTTTTGAAAAAGCAATGGCAATGTGCAAGAAAAATAATGGAGGAACAATACGAGTTCCTAAGGGTATTTACAAACTCAACGGACCAATCCATTTTGTGAGCAATGTAAAATTAGTAATAGAAAAAGATGCTAAAATAAAATTTAGTGATAATCCCAATCATTATCTGCCAATGGTACTTACAAGTTGGGAAGGAACCATGTTATATAATTACAGTCCGCTAGTGTATGCATATAATTGTACAAATATTGTTATAACAGGCGAAGGAACAATAGATGGAGAGGGAGGGAAAATATGGAAAAGTTTTAAAGCAAAAGAAGGAGCAGGGAAAAATTTAAGTCGTAAAATGAATCATAATAATGTACCATTAAAAGAACGAAAATTTGGAGATGGATATTTTTTGAGACCGCAAATGATTCAGTTTTTTAATTGTAAAAACATTTTAGTAGAGAAAATTAGAATCGAAAATTCCCCTTTTTGGTGTTTACATTTATTAAAATCAGAAAGTATAACCGTTAGAGATTTAACCTATAAATCATTAAATCATAACAACGACGGAATCGATCCAGAGTACGCAAAAGATGTTTTAATAGAACGAATTACATTTAACAATGGCGATGATAATATTGCAATTAAAGCAGGAAGAGATCACGAAGGAAGAGCAAATAGCGCTACGCCAAGTGAAAACATTGTGATTAGAGATTGCAATTTTAAAGGACTTCATGGAATAGTTTTAGGAAGCGAAATGTCGGCAGGAATTAAAAATATTTATGTTGAGAATTGTAAAACAGTAGGTTACTTAAAAAGAGGGATTTATTTAAAAACAAATGCCGATAGAGGCGGTTATATAAAAGATGTTTTTGTTAAAAATATTAAGCTAGACGAAGTTGAAGATTGCCTTTATATTACAGCTAATTATCATGGAGAAGGAAAAGGTTTTCCATCAGAAATATCAAATATTTCATTCTCAAATATCTCATGTAATAAAGCGACAGGAACAGGAATTGTTATTCAGGGATTTCCAGAGAAAAAAGTTAGAAATATTTCATTGAATAATATCGAAATCAAATCAGCTAAGAATGCAATTTCTAATAGCAATACCGAAAATGTTACTATAAATGAGGTTTATATTGGAGAAAAAGCAACAGTGCCTACAGCAGTTTCGAAGCATTAGTTTTTTTCAAGGTTCAAAGACTCAAAGGTTCAAAGACTCAAAGGTTCAAAGTAGCAGAGGTTTTAAAAGGTACTGAGGAGCTAAGGTTTTAAGAAATTGAGTACTGAGACTGTCCTTCGGCTCCACCTCAGGACGACATAGCGATTGTAAAATAAGAAATAAGAAATAAGAAATAAGAAATAAGAAATAAGAAAAAAGAATAAAGAATAAAGATGTAATGAGCAAGATGTAAGACTGTGACTGCAAACCGAGACTGAAACTGAGAGCTGCGACTACTATCTGAGAAGTCTAAGAATGTCTAAAAATCTAAGTAATTTAAGTAATCTAAAAAAAAAATAAAATTGAAATATTATCTATTAATTATATTCTTAATAAGCCTTAACGGTACAGCACAAAAAACAACTTTATATTGCATTGGAGATTCTACAATGGCAAATAAAAAAGACCCAGAACGAAATCCAGAATACGGTTGGTGTCAAGTATTGCAGTCTTTTTTTAATGAAAGCATTGTCGTTGATAATAGAGCGGTCAATGGGAGAAGTACTAAAAGTTTTATAGCCGAAAAACGCTGGGATACGATATACAAACTACTAAAAAAAGGAGATTATGTATTTATTCAGTTTGGACATAATGATGAAAAAATAGGTGATTCTTTACGTTATACAAATCCGCATACGGCATATCGCCATAATTTGATCCGCTTTGTAAATGAAAGCAGAGAAAAAGGAGCAATCCCGGTATTATTTTCATCAATTGCAAGAAGAAATTTTAACGAACAAGGAGTTTTAATTGGGACACATGGAGAGTATCCATTAGAGGCTAGATTAGTCGCTCAGGAATTAAAAGTACCATTTATCGACTTAGAATATTATACTGAATTATTAGAGCAGTCTTATGGTCCAGAGCAATCTAAAAAACTTCATTTGCATTATAAGGCAGGGGAGATAGCATTTTACCCAGATGGTAAAGATGACGATACTCATCTTTCGTTATTAGGCGCAACTGAAGTAGCTAAATTGGCCGTTAAACAAATTAAAATTTCGGATAATATATTGCTTAAAAAACTTAAAAGTGTGCTAAAGAATTAATTGAAAAATTAAACATTTACCCCAAAAATGTATCCAACTAATGCAGATATTCCCATAGCAAAAGTTCCCCAAACGGAAATTCTTATTACAGCTTTTATTGTGCTAGAACCGCCAGCTTTGGCAGCTAAGGCACCAGAAAGAGCAAGGAATATAATAGCAAAAGCATATTGAAATAGCACAATATCTTTAAGAGGAGCAAAAATTGAAACAAGGAGAGGTAGAATTCCACCAGATATAAATGATGCGGCAGAAGCAAAAGCAGCTTGGAGGGGTTTTGCCTGAGTAATTTCGTTAATACCTAATTCATCTCTAGCATGTGATTCTAGAGCATTATGGGCAGTTAATTGTACAGCAACTTCTTTGGCAAGTTCAGGAGTTAATCCTCTATTTTCGTAGATGTCGGCTAACTCTATTAACTCTAACTCAGGCACCGTTTCTAACGCAATGCGCTCTCTTTCTAGATCAGCAGTTTCAATATCAGATTGAGAACTTACAGAAACATATTCGCCAGAGGCCATAGATAAAGCACCGGCTACCAAACCAGCTATAGTAGCTAAAATAATAGGTTCACGAGTAGTACTTGCCGCAGCAATACCAATGGCGAGACTAGTAGTTGATAAAATACCATCATTAGCACCAAGGACTGCTGCACGAACCCAACCACTTCTGTTTATATAATGGTGCTCTTTCTCCATACTATTTAGTTATTTTTGGAAGAGTCTTGATGTATTCTTCTTGGATTTTTTGAACACCACCAAAACTATCTTTTAAAGCATTTTTTACTTGCAAATGAGTTTTATTTCCAAAAGCTTTTTTCCAATCATTAAAATCGAAAATATGTATTTCTTTTGCGTAAATATTTGTAATAAAGGTAATTCTGGATATAGAATATTTATATGATTTTAGTTCATGCGATATTTGTCGGTTAGGTACAACAATAAGAATGGTTTCCCATTGTAAGTAATCTTTAGGAATATCTTTGCGTTTGTTTAAACCTAATGCATCAAAAAAAAGCTTAATTTTTTCATCGTTAAGCTTATTTATTTTTTCATCTATTGCAGCGAGTCCTTTCCTCAATAAGGCTTCATTTTCAACAGCACTCATGGTAATGATTTTATAATTCAATGAATAAAATTAGTATTAAATAACGGTAAAGCCCCCAGTTAGGTGGTTAGACTGGTTCTAAATTTTAGGTGATGATAATTTTACTTGATTTAAAAGAGGTTAGAGTAAGAGTGATTTATATAAAAATTACGATAACTGTCATTTTGACATTTATTATTGCTTTATTTGGGTAGTTATGTGTCAAAAAATCATTTATTTGGGATAAAAAATCACTTTTTATAATTTGGTATTTATTTTGTTATATACATGGTGTTGAATGAAATTTTAATGATTATTAAATTATTTGTATAACTATTAAAACTAAATCATCATGTTAAGTATCAGAAAAAACGAAAATAATTCACAATCATTACCATCATTATTGGATGATATTTTTGGACGTGAGCTTTTTAACTGGGAAAACAATAATTTTTCAGCTACAAGTACAACACTACCGTCAGTAAACGTTAAAGAAACTGACAATAATTTTGAGGTAGAACTTGCAGCACCAGGAATGGATAAAAAAGATTTTAAAGTTACTTTTGACAATGATTTATTGACAATTTCATCAAGTAAAAAAGATGAAAAAGAAACTGTTGAAGATAATTTTACTCGTAGAGAATTTAGTTATCAATCATTCCAACGCAGTTTTAAATTGCCTAACAATGTGGTTGATGAAGAAAATATAAAAGCGAATTACGATAACGGACTTTTACATCTTGTTATTCCTAAAAAGGAAGAAGCAAAGGAAAATAAAGCGCCGCGAGTGATTGAAATTAGTTAATTCTAAATTCGGTTACTTATATTTAATTACATTTAGTTTATTTAATAAGGGTTGTCTCAATATGAGGCAGCCCTTATTTTTTTAATACATACCAGTTTGAATTTGTATAAATATATGTGTTGTAGCTATTTGGTTATAAAATGATTGTTTTTTTTAAATTTAATTCACTAAATTTAAGGATTCCTATTATTTTAAAGTTTTTATTATAGAATGAAAAATATCAATTTAATTAATACTTTTTTACTATGAATTATATCCCTTTAATCGGCAGAATTTTGTTCAGTACAATTTTTATGTATTCTTCAATCGCAAATTTTTCAGATTATTATATTTATGAAGCGACAGCAAAAGGAATACCCTCTTCTTATATCTTAGTGCCCTTAGTTGGTGTTCTTGAATTATTAGGTGGATTAAGTATTTTAACTGGATTCATGGCCAAATGGGGAGCATGGTTGATAATTTTAATTCTTTTGCCCGTGACATTCATCATGCACGATTTTTGGAATGTTGTAGATCCTGTTCGTCATCAATATGTACTTATGACATTTATGAGAAACTTATCTATCATTGGAGCTGCATTAATGATTTCTTTTTTTGGTCCTGGACCATTTAGTTTCGATGAATATAAAGCGAGATTATAGTAAGATTTAGTTTTAAATAATAAAAAAAGCAAGATTTCGATTAAATCTTGCTTTTTTTATTTGTGTTTTTGGATGATGGCAAATCCTCTTTACGTTCACCAATTTGTTGCCTCCACATTGCATAATACAACCCTTTTTTATCAACAAGTTCATGGTGAGTTCCTTGTTCAATAATTTTTCCACGCTCGAGTACAAAAATAGTATCGGCATGCATAATAGTGGATAGTCGATGAGCAATTAGAATAGTAATTTGTTGTTTGTCAACAGATATTTCTCTAACAGTTTGCGTAATTTGAGATTCAGTGAGGGAATCTAAAGCAGAAGTTGCTTCATCGAATATCAATATTTTTGGTTTGCGTAATAGAGCTCTAGCAATAGAAAGACGTTGCTTTTCACCACCCGAGAGTTTTTTTCCACCTTCACCCAAAACAGTATCAAGCCCTTTACCTGAATTTAATATTATTGGAGTTGCAGATGCTTTTTTTATGGCCGAAAGCATTTCTTCTTCAGTAGCATCTGGCTTAACAAATAATAGATTTTCACGAATAGTTCCTGAAAATAGTTGCGTATCTTGTGTTACAAAACCCATTTGTCTTCGAACATGATTGTATCGTAAATCTTTAATAGAAATATCATCATAAAGGATATCGCCTTCAACGGGGCGGTATAGCCCCACCAATAGTTTTACAAGAGTTGATTTTCCTGAACCAGATGGACCTACAAAAGCAATATTATCTCCAAGTTTAGCTTTAAATGAAATGTTCTGAATAGCATTATAAGTTGCATTTTTATGCTTGAAAACGACATTGTTAAAATGTAATTGACTAATTGAACCAACTTCTACAGGTTCTTCAGGACTATATTCAGGTTCTTTTTGCATTAATTCATTAAACAAAAATAAAGCAGTCTCAGCTTCACGATATGAGATAATTATACTTCCAAGATCTTGTAATGGGCTAATGATTCCAGAAGATATAAATTGCATTGAAATAAGTTCACCAGGAGATAAAACATTCTTAAAAATTAACCACAATAAAATAAATAGGATAGACTGTTTAAGAAATATCAAAATACTACCTTGAAGAAAAGTAAGCGTTCTCATTTTCTTGACTTTTTCCATCTCTAAGTCGTAAATTTCTTGAGTATGAACCTTTAAACGTCGAATTTCGGGATAGGTAAGCCCTAGACTTTTTACTAGTTCTATATTCCGTAGACTCTCCGTTATAGTACCACTCATTTGCCGATTTTGTCGAATGAGCGAACGTTGCAAGGTTTTAATTGATTTGCTTAAAATACTAGTCAATCCTCCCAAGATAACAACACCAATAAAAAAAACAGGAATAAGCGCCCAATGCTTAGTAACTGCATACCACATTAAGAAACCAATGCCTACTACCGAAGTAAATAAGATGTTTATAAATGCTGAAATAAATTTCTCAGTATCAGTGCGTACTTTTTGTAAAACAGACAATATTTCTCCACTACTTTGGTCTTCAAATTCCTGAAAAGGTAATCTAAGTGTTTGCCTTAGTCCGTCATTGAAAATTTGCATTCCAAATTTTTGTACTATCATTCGCAATACATAGTCCTTGAGTGAAAGAAATAAACGAGCCGTGAGAGCAATAACAACTGCTATTATTAATAGTTTTATGACACCATTTTCTTTACTATTGTCGCTTTGGTTGTTTTTTAAAGCATAATCATCTATAATTTTTCCGAAAATGATGGGATCATAAAGAGAAAGAATTTGTGAAATACCAGCAAAGAACAAAACTAAAACTATGAGCCAACTGTATGGTTTGAGATATTTCCAGAATAAAATCATATAAATTTTAATTGAAATGAAATATAAAGATATTAAATTAACCCATTAGATGTGATTCGCATTCGATGCAATAAAACCTAAGATTTATAAATTGTATTTTATAGTGCAATTCGCAGGTAGCAATTTATTTAATAGGTAATAAAATCACGTAAAACTATACCAGTTAGTTAACCAGAGAAGGAGCTTAAATCTTTTTAAGAAAAAAGACTATTGAATGAATAATTAAATTATACCTGTATTTACTGTTGTTACACTCTTTTTATACCACAAATAAATAGACTTAGAGTATCTTATTACTTTTAATTTTTTTAGGCATTTTTTTTAAACCAGTAGGTACTAGTAGGATTATTTTGGATAAGTATATATTTTTGATTTTCTATAAAATGTAAATAATTATAAGACTGGTTTTTACTTAAAACATAAGTTCTGATTATTTACTTTTATAAGTCTATAATAATTAACCAACAAACTATATTAATAAGTAACAATGAATGAAATTTTAATCAAAAAAACATCCCATTTTTTTACAGAAAAATTTGGGAATGAACCTCAAAAAATAATTCTTTCACCAGGAAGAATCAATATAATTGGTGAGCATATTGATTATAATGATGGATATGTATTACCGGCCGCTATAGATAAAATTATTTGTTTTGCTTTAGAAAAAAACAATTCTCAAAAATCAAAAATTTACGCAATAGATTTAAATGATGAATTTGAATTAGATTTAACAAAAGAAATTCAATTGAGCGATATTGTATGGACAAATTATATTTTAGGTGTTGTAAAACAGCTTCAGGATAATGGTTTTTCTTTAGAAGGATTTAATTGTGTTTTTAGCAGTAATATTCCAGTAGGTTCAGGATTATCATCTTCGGCAGCATTAGAATGCGGGATGATTTTTGGTATAAAAGAACTTTTTAATCTTACTATCAATAAAGTAGATATTGCATTATTAGGACAAAAAGCAGAACATTGGGTAGGAATTAATTGTGGTATCATGGATCAATTTTCAAGTGTTCATGGATTAGAAAATAAAGTAATTAAATTAGATTGCAAAACACTAGAATTCGAATACCACGAAGCAAATTTTAATAATTATGCCTTGGTGTTATTTGACAGTAATGTAAAACATTCGCTATTTACATCTGAGTATAATACGCGTCGTGAAGAATGCGAAAAAGGACTGTCGATAATCAAAAAATATTTTCCAGAGATCAAGAGTTTTAGAGATTGTCAAGAAAGCCAATTATTAAGCATTCGAGACAAAATGGATAAAATTGTTTTTAAAAGAGTGCATTATGTTATAAATGAAATTAGACGTGTTGCACAAGCATGTGATGCTCTTGATAATGGAAACATAGAACTTTTAGGACAACTATTATTTGATACTCATAAAGGTTTGTCTGTTGATTATGAGGTTAGTTGCGAAGAGTTAGACATGCTTGTTGCAACAGCAAAAGAGGATGATGCTATAATAGGTTCTAGATTGATGGGTGGGGGATTTGGAGGCTGTACAATCAATTTAATTAAAAAAGGACAAGAAAATGAGGTGAAAAATAAGTTTTCGTCCCTTTATTTAGATATATTTGGTATTGAATTAAAATTTTACGACGTAAAAATCGGAACTGGAACATCACTTTACACCTTAGATAAATAAATGAGAAACTTTAACATTAATGAAGACCCCCACAGAAGGTATAATCCATTATTAAACGAATGGGTACTTGTTTCACCTCATAGAGAAAAACGTCCTTGGCAAGGACAAAATGAACTAGTTGTAACAGAACCTTTGCCGAAATACGATTCAACTTGCTATTTGTGTCCAGATAATGTAAGAGCTAACGGAATAAGCAATCCCAAATACGAAGGTAGCTTTGTTTTCGATAATGATTTTGCTGCGATGAAGCAAGATGAAATTATATATGAAGAAGATATCAAGTATACTTTTTTCTTAGCTAAACCAGAAAGAGGAATTTCAAGAGTGGTTTGTTTCTCACCAAGACATGATCTTACATTGCCAGAAATGGAAATTAAGGACATTGAAAATATTATTAAAACTTGGCAAAAAGAATATGCTGATTTAGGTGCAGTTAAATACATCAATTATGTTCAGATTTTTGAAAATAAAGGAAGTGTTATGGGATGCAGTAATCCACATCCGCATGGACAAATTTGGGCACAAGAATCATTGCCGACTCAGGTAGAAAAAACACAAAATAGCTTAAAAAACTATTTTAACAAATACGATACCACGCTTTTAGCTGATTATCTTAAAGCAGAATTAAAAAAGAAACTCGTATCGTTATTGAAAATGATCATTTTGTAGCTTTAGTTCCTTTTTGGGCAGTATGGCCGTATGAAACGATGATTATAAGTAAGAGAGTTTTCGGAAGAATAACTGATTTTACTGCAGAAGAATCTGTTGCATTTGCGACTATATTAAAACAGTTAACAATAAAATACGATAACCTTTTTAATACCTCTTTTCCATATTCATCAGGAATTCATCAAGCTCCAACAGATGGAAACGAACACCCAGAATGGCATTTTCATATGCATTTTTATCCACCATTATTACGATCTGCTTCTGTTAAGAAATTTATGGTTGGCTACGAAATGTTAGGTGAGTCACAACGAGATTTAACTCCAGAAAAAAGTGCAGCTCATTTAAGAGAGCAATCAAATATTCATTATAAAATGGAATCATAATTTTATATTGATAAAATACGATTTATCGTTCATTTTTATTTGTCTTTTCCCATTAGATAAATGAATATTGAATAAGAT